>PWUU01000063.1 GCA_003562475.1 Dehalococcoidia bacterium
ATAGACGATCCCACGCTGGGCATAAGCGACCTGGCGGTCACACCGTCGACGCTGGCACCGGGTGCTATCGGAACCGCCACCGCCACCTACACCATCACCCAGGACGACATCGACGCCGGCAGCATTGTCAACGAGGCTACCGCCACCGGTACACCTCCGACAGGTCCTGACGTAACAGATACGGACAGCGAGACCGTAACCGGCCCCGAGGCGGCTCCGTCCATCGAAATTGTTAAGTCTGCCGATCCGCAGACTTACACTGCTGCCGATGATGTGATCACCTACACCTTCAAGGTCACCAACGACGGCAACGTCACCCTCACGAATGTGACGGTGGAAGACCCGCTCTTCGGTCAGACCTTCGGCCCAATCACCCTGGGTCCGAGTGAAGACGAGGAGTTTACCTACGACTACACCATCACCCAGGCCGACATCGACGCCGGCTCTATCGTCAACATCGCCACCGCAACCGGCACAGCGCCGGATGACGAGACCGTCACCGATGAGGACAGCGCCAAGGTGGAGATCGTCGCCGAGCCGGGCATCGAGATAGTCAAGACCGCCGACCCGACCTCAGTCTCTGAGGCCGACACCATCGTCACCTACACCTTCACCGTCACCAACACCGGCAACGTCACCCTCACCAATATCGTGGTCACCGATAACAAGCTGGGCGACATCACCCTGGGCGCCACCACGTTGGCTCCAGGAGCCTCCACCACCGGCACCGCCACCTATGACGTCACCCAGGACGACATCCACGCCGGTGACGACATCGTCAACATCGCCACCGCAACCGGCACAGCGCCGGATCAATCGACCGTCACCGATGAGGACACCGCCACGGTGACCATGCCCGACGCCGACCCGGACATCGAGATAGTCAAGACCGCCTCCCCGACCTCAGTCTCTGAGGCCGGCACCGAAGTCACCTATACCTTCAACGTCACCAACAGAGGCCACGTCGAACTCACCGGCATAACAGTCGTCGATGACAAGCTCGGCCCCATCACCCTGGGCGCCACGACGCTGGCTCCAGGAGCCTCCACTACCGGCACCGCCAGCTACACCATCACCGAGGACGACATCGATGCCGGTGACGACATCGTCAACACCGCCACCGTGACCTGCCACCAGGAGGTCACCGACGAAGACACCGCCACGGTGACCATCGCCACCGAGCCGGGCATCCGGATAGTGAAGACCGCCTCTCCGACCTCAGTCTCTGAGGCCGGCACCATCGTCACCTACACCTTCACCGTCACCAACACCGGCAACGTCGAACTCACCGGCGTAACAGTCGTCGATGACAAGCTGGGCCCCATCTCCCTGGGCGCCACCACGTTGCCTCCAGGAGCCTCCACCAGCGGCACCGCCACCTACACCGTCACCCAGGACGACATCGATGCGGGTGCCAACATCGTCAACATCGCCACCGCGACAGGCACGCCGCCGGATGAATCGACCGTTACCGGCAGCGACACCGCCACGGTCAGCATCGCTCCAGCCCCCACGCCACCAGTCGAGACAGCAGTTCGCCGCCCGGAGGGAGAGCCCACCTGCTTCTTCGAAGTCGACATGCTGGGCAAGGTCACACGCATCTATTACACCTGTCCTGACGGGTACTGTCTCGGCGACTACGAGCCCGAGGACCCGGCTCAGAAGCACTTCCTTGAGTTCAAACACTGGACACGCGTGGACTACGAGCTGGAAGGGCAGCTCGCCAATAACCCGCCCAGATGGATACGCATGCGTATCTCCGACGATCCGCCGCCTGCGGGCCCGGGACAAGTCAAGGTCACGGAGGTGTATACCTTCCTCGGCTACACGCCAAGAGGCGTCGTGGTCGATTCGGTCTTCTTCGACGAGTCCATCGGCATGGAGCTCGACTACGATCCCGATAGACTGCCCGACAACACGGTTTCGGTCGGTATTGCTTACTGGAATCCCGACACCCAAGAATGGGAGGTCCAGCCAGCATCAGAATCGGCAGGACGCATCGCCGGCGTCGGCACTGCAACCGCTGATGTGACACACTTCAGCTCGTTCGCGGTCATTGCCGTGACAGGAGCTCCGGTAGAGGAGGAGACGCCGGCTCCTGTGCCCGCTCCCACTCCACCGGCCGCGCCGAGGCCGGCACAGCTCTCGGGGGTCGAGCTCCTCATTGAGCCACTGGTGGAGCAATTCTGGGCGCCCATCACATTCGTCACCAGGACCGGCAATGCGGTAACCGTGACAGCTACGGTCGAGAACCCTGGCGATGAGCAGGGCAGTTACGCCGTCGAGCTGTTGCTGAACGGAAAGGCCGTTGGCAGCCAGGATGTTTCGCTGGCGGGCGGCGAGCAGAAACAGGTGCGGTTCGCCGTCACCGGCGTCAGCGCGGGTCACTACCAGGTTCAGGTTGCCGGTCTCTCGGGCAGCTTCAGTTCATCACGTCAAGTGACATGGTGGCTGATCGTGTTGGTCGCCGCAGCGCTGCTGGTTATTGTGACAACGTGGCTACTCCTCCGCCAGCGAAGAAGGCGTCTGGGTTAGAGGCGTCGGTTACAGGACCGACGCCTTGCCCTGCGTTCGCAAGTGAGGTTGCAGGGAAAGGCCGGGAGCCGGTGATTGTAGCGGAGAGTGCGTGGGGCCGAAGGGGAGGAGTGCGCCGCGAAGCTGCGGACGCGGTTGTGGCGCTCTACTGATTATTCAGGGACCGTATCGCTGTATACGCTACTCTATCAGGTAGCTGAGTGCACCGCCGGTCGTTATCTCGCTGCGGAAGGAGATGATCATATAGGTCATAGTAAAACCGTCCCTCTCGGTTTCCGTATCTATTTTGGCCGAGGTGTCCCCCGGCTTCAGTATGCCGCTATCCCATGTGATGTAGAAGTGGTCTATATCGATCCCTTCCTCTTCCAGGCCTCTGGATTTGCTGTTCCAGACGTTATCGTAATTGGTGTCGGGATACAACGAACCATCATCCATTTTCACACCGTTTACTATAAACCGAGTGGGCTCATACAAATGGCCGGCATCGCCCTCGCCGACCATAACAGTTATTCGCCCGGCCAGTTCTTCACTTGGGATTTGGTCCGGCACCAGGAAGCCACTGATGGTGCCGCCGGGCTCGCCATCATTGTTGAAGTCGTGATTGTAAAGGGTATAGGGCGTGGGACCTCCCCAGCCGAAAAAGAAATCAAAGTCCGGATTCTGGATATCAAAAAGGTAAAGCTGATGCCCTAGCGTTTCCGGACTGGAGTAGATGAGTACAAGCGACCAGCCGCTATGGGTGGCTGTGTAACGGTAGCGCGTGTTGCCGGAGGGAAGCGGCTTAGGAGCGGGGGTGCCGAGCGGATACCCGGTAAAGCCACCGCTGTCGTGAAACTCAAATTGGTAGTTCGGGTCATCTGCATTGACCCAATAGTCCTCGGCATCGGGGTCAGTCCCGACATAGTAGTGGCCGACGATATACTCACCGGCGGCGTTGGGGAGGATATCCCTATCTTCTCTCCACTCGGCATCCTGAAGGTAGGCAGTAACATCAGCCATAGCCGTGTAGAACCATGTCCCCTCAAAATGTGTTTCGGAGAACGCGTCAGGGGACAACGTTTGATAGGCGTTGGCGGTAACCGGGGTGTCGTTGAACAGTACCTTGTTCACCCTGGCTGTCTCCTCGACGAGTCTTTCTAGATCTTCGGGAGTGGTGTTGCTCGGGTACTTCAAGCTGTCCACGGTCCTTGCGACGGTGATCTCGTCCAGATACACATATCGCCAAGAACTCCCGCTGTCACAGAAGAAACGCATCTTGAAGTTGCTGGTCAGGTACTCACCGGGAATATCATAATCGAAAAAGCTGGGAGGATTGCTACCGCTAAACGCAAGGATATCATCGCTCCATGTAATGCCACCATCGCCAGAAAAGGCAAAATAGAGCCTATCGCTGCTCGACCAAAACCCGCCTGTCGATTGACTCCAGTAGACCTCGACCGTTCCTGGACTATACGAACTCAAATCTAGGCTGTTTGTTAGGGTGATCGTCCTCGCTTGAATGGTAGAGCCACCCCGACCCCTGAATCTCCCCCCCGAGATTTCCCACTGGCTGCCATTGTCCCACTCGTCGAAATTAGAGCAGGTATCGTGGAACAAGCGGTTATAGCCGTGCCAGCCTATCCAGCCCGTCCAGTAGAGGTACGCAGCTTCAACAGTGGCGTCTTCGGGGATGCCAGCGCTGGCATCAGCACTGGTCTCGACGGTGGCTGAGGTCGATTCATAAAGATTCTCGTAGATGCTATGCGGGGGCCACTCCGCCGCTACCTTACCTCCAAGGAGGTTGCTGCCGGTGGCGAAGTAGTTCCCGGCCGTCGCTGACGCCAGCTTCCGCATTTCGGTCTTCGGGGTATGCGTCTCAACCGCAGTCCCGCCGGCGACTGAGCGTATCTGGAAGATCCTCGTGTCGGCATCCCAGGCGAAGGGGACTTCCCCACCACTGGTAGTAACCCACGATACTGCGTCCGGCTTGCGCTCCGGCTTCCTCGAGTCGAACTCAAAGGTGATGGCGGACGTCATCACACCGCCCGCCGGGTCGCCTCCGGGAAAATCGGCAAAGGGAACTCCATCCAGTGCCCAGACTACAATGTGGCCGCCGAGATGGGAGGTAATATCCGGCACCGCGTAGTAGGGTTCACTGGTGTCTGCCTCAAGGTTGCTCGAGCCCAAGACATAGGTGAATCCATCGGGCAGCCATATGCCAACGGTCTGCACCAGCAACTCCTCCTCACCATCGTAGGTAATCCTGATCTGGTATGTCGATTCTGAAGGAATGCTGCCGGTTACGATGAGGGTACCGTCCTCGACAATGGTTCTTAGCGAAGTCGCGTCAAGAGGGTCAACCGGCGGAACCCAGACATTCCGGATAGTAACGTCCACATCCTTCCTGTTGACCTGCTCGGAGAGGCTGTAGGTCCAGTCAGTGTCGTAGTCGTATCTGTCGTAGCCGGGGTTATGGCCGGCAAAGAGCTTCTCCAGCCGGTCGTACTTGATCTGCCACATGGCATCCACCACACCGGCGTCGGCAGCATACAACTCGTTCGTCTTCTTCTCATACACGACACCGGTTGCTCTGAGCCCCTCACCCATATAGGACAGCATTGGCGTGACGATTAAGGAGCCCAGCACCAGAAGAACAAGGACGATGATCAAGGCGTGACCTCTCTCTCCTTTGTTCGGGGACCTCATCGCAGTCTTACTCACTTTTCTCATTGGAACACCCACCTACAGCATAGACCGTGGTACGATAGTGATCACCCTGGTTTCGGTGGCAGGCTGCGGGCCATCACCAACGGCGGCCGTCAATGTCACAGCAATTGTGTTGCTACCGAGCTCCACACGGGTACTGGCCGGCTCTCCAACGATATGCCATGCGACCGTGGTGGTCACATCGGATGTCTGGCCGCCCTCGCTTTGAACCACCCGCCGGTTGAGGGACCAGCGCTCGCTCGATTCTTCCAGGTAGTAAGTGACTTCGCATGTGCGGTTAGTGTCCCACTCGATCCAGGTCAGACGGAGTGGAAAGCCGGTGCCTTCCGGCCCTTCCGGATAGCCGCCATTCACCTCGACTTGAGCCGTTTGAGCCATGCTGACATCGCGGCGCAGCCAGTGAACGGCATTCTCCACCTGCTTCACCGCCGTCATGTGAGCGGAACTCCTGGCGCTCACCGTCAGTAATTGAAATACCGTCGTCGCTACAGCGCTCGCGATGATACTGGTAATCGCCACCACTACGACCAGTTCCACCAGAGTAAAACCGCGCTGGCTCCCGGTTGCGTCGGGCCGCATCTGAAGTCTCATCGGTACTTATACCCCTCGAGCGTCAGCACCTCTCTGTCCCAATGCTCGATTACTACCGTTATCTTCTGAATGTTGATATCCCGTCCCGGGATGGCGTCAACAAAGATCTTCGCATTGTAGTTGGGATACTCGGCAGGTATCTCAGCTATCTCGTACGACGTGCTGAACGGCTGCAATTTGACATGCTCCATCTGGCTCTCGGCAATGTTCTTGGCGGTCTGCCGCTCGTCGGTCAGAAACACAGTTGTGGCGGCTGTGCCAAGCGCTCCCAGGATGCCAACGGCAAGCACTCCCAGCACCGCCAGGGAAATCGCCACTTCAATCAGCGAAACGCCCTTCTGCTCTCTCATGGTGCTCATCGCTATCTGCCTCTTCAGCCGGAGTCACCATGGTAGGACGAATCGCAGACACTGCCGCATGACGTAGTAGCACGCCAGGGTAGCGACTGCACCCATGCCCATCTTCGACCTCTGACAACACCCCCAAACCGGTGACGTTCGACGTGCAGCATCGCTCCGTGCCATAGTTCCCCTACGCTCCCACATACCTACTCTTCTCGCAGTGTAGCGCAATCCTGAGACACGTGCAATAGCATTATACAATGTGGATGATACCGATATATGGAGGAACGATTAGCGAGCGCTGCACAAGGTCTCCTGGAGATGCCGGGACCTCCTGACCGGTAGCGGATATGTAGACACGTGCGCCGCAAAGCTGCCATGCAGCCGGGCTACCCGTCGCCGGTATCCTCTGCACGCCAGAGCGATTCCGGAGACTCCACCAGGTCGGTGTAGAGTCGACCTTCGAGGTGGTCGAGCTCGTGTTCCAGCGCCTGTGCCAGGACGTCATCAGTCGCCGTAATGCGAAACTCTCGCCCATCCCGATCCCGGGCCTTCACCTTCACCGTCACCGCCCGCTTCACCTGGCCCCGGTAGCCGGGGACCGACAGACACCCTTCTTCAATGATGCGTTCGCCCTTCTTCTTGATCAGCACAGGATTGATGAGCGCGATGACATCTTCTCCGGGCAATTCGATGACAGCCACACGCAGCGGCACGCCAACCTGGGGCGCGGCGAGGCCCACCCCGCTCACCGCCCGCATCGTGTCGATCATGTCGTCGATGAGACGCTGAACCGACATGTCGATCAGCGGAACCTTCTTCGCCGGTTCCCGCAATACGGGATCAGGATGTGTGCGAATCTCGCGTAGCGCCACTCAGTTGCCCACTTCGGTCCATTCCATCACAAGTAACACGCGGTCAATTTTAGCCTATGAGACACACCGAATCCCATCTTCTACCCCTGCCGACTCACGGTTCGCATACAGGAACCGGGCAGCGGGCAGCCGGGATGTCCTCCCGGCTGCAACCGCGCCGGTCCGCGGTTCAGCTTGTCAGTCGACCGGATGCTCCCTCGAATCACACAGCAGCCAGGCCCTGGTCCGTAAGCGTATATGAACCATTGCTTTCCGCAGCGAAACCCGCTGCCGCAAGATCGCGCAGCCCGCTCCTCACGCGGTACAGCGGCATGCCGCTCTCGGCAGCGATGTCTTCCGCAGACGTCTTACCGGCCTTGAGAGCACCGAGCATCTTCAAGCCCGACTCAGTCGGCTTGCCATCAGGACTCACACACGGCATACAGCATCACCCCCTACAGCTTCCTCTTGCAGAAGTACCAGTCGACACACTCGAAACCCTGCTTGAGCCGCTCCTCGGCTGCCTCCTGTGTCTGCGGCGGGGGTACTATCACCATGTCGCCCGGCCGCCAGTTGGCAGGCGTCGCAACCTTGTTCGCATCAGATGTCTGCAGCGCATCAATGGCCCGCAGTATCTCATCCATGTTGCGCCCCGTGGTCAGCGGGTAGTAGAGAATGAGCCGGATAACCTGGTTCGGATCAATGACGAAGGTACACCGTACCGTCTCGGTCTTGCTCTGGCCGGGATGCACCATGCCAAACTTGACCGAGACCTCTTTGTTCAGGTCCGCGATGATGGGGAAGGTGATCTTGATGCCTGCCTTCTCCTCGATGTTCCGTACCCACGCGATGTGTGACGTGATGCTGTCGACGCTCAACCCAAGAAGCTCGACTCCTCGCTTCTTCAATTCGGGTTCAATCTGCGCGAAGGCCATGAACTCGGTGGTACACACCGGCGTGAAGTCAGCCGGGTGTGAGAACATCACAACCCAGCTGCCTTTGAAGTCGGACATCTTCAGTACGCCATGCGTCGTCGGCGCCTCGAACTCGGGCGCCTTGTCGCCAAGCCTGGGCATAGCCACAACATGTTCCATCTGTTCTTCCATTCGTAATACCTCCACTCATTTCTTTGATCCGGCCCCTGCCAGAGGGTGCCGGATTATCTGCTGCACGTTTGGAAAGACCCTACAGCTCCAGGGAGTTATCCCACACGCCGTGGATGCTGCAGCACTCCAATGCGTAGAACGCCTTGAACTGATCCAAGGAACCTGGAACGCGACGTCCGGGCTCGTGTATCCGGGGGCAAAATCACACCTGCCAGGCTCGATGACGTGACCTTCCTTCTTCACTCCGTACCACTCCGCCCGGACGACGTGATGCTCATATTCGGGTGCGGCACCTCCTTGCCCACCAGCACGTGGACGGCGTCTCCACCGTTCGTACCTTTCACCAGTTCGATGAAAGGTACGTGTTTCTCCTTTCCTTCCTGCACAGCTGCCTCAGGTATTTCTCCAAATCGCACTGCTGTGCCTCCTGCTCTTCCGAGCGCTCAGACCCTCGCGTGCCCGCCACTGAACAGCTACACAAGCCCTGCGCCACGGTGCTTCTCTGCAATCTGTACGCCCAGACGGTCTATCGCACCCAGGTCCGATTCAGACGGCAATCCCTTGAGTATCACTGGATCAAGCACCTCTACCTTCAGATTGGGCATGAGCGACAGCAACTGCTCCACTGCTTTGCCACCCCACCCATAGGAACCGACTATTGACGCGTACATCACCCGTGGACGGAGTGCATTGGCGAGTATCGCCGCATACGCAACCTGAGGATGCGCTCCTGCGAGCACTGTGGGAGTTCCCAGCACCACCGTTGCCGCATCGACAAGCTCCATAGCGAGTCTGCCGGTGTCACCGGCGGTAAGCTTGTGCGGGACCACCAGCACTCCCTGCTCCGCGAGCGATGCAATGAGCCGGTCGACGATAACCTGTGTACTCCCGTGCATCGAGACATACGGCACCACGACCTTGTTAGCCAGCGGCCCGGAGACCCAGTCGCGGTACACATCCATGATGAACTGCGGGTTGTCATACAACGGTCCGTGGCTCGGGGCGATGATATCGATGGCGTAGCCCCCGAGGCGCTCGAGATGCTTCACGATGTTCGTCCTGAAGGGCATCATGATCTCCGCGTAGTACCGCTTCGCTGCCCGATACACCCTCGATGGCTCGCTCATGAACAGCTCCGATGTGGCCAGATGTGAGCCGAAGAGGTCGCATGGGAACAGGACCTTGCGCTCCCGAAGATACGTCAGCATCGTCTCCGGCCAGTGCACCCACGGGGCATGAATGAACTCGAGAGTCAGGTCGCCAAGCGACAGTGTTTCTCCATCGGTCACCGTGACGATCCGGCCTTCATCTATCTGCAGAAGGTCGACAAGCATGCCTCTCGCCTTCGGCGTGCACACCAGTTTCGCATCGGCGAAGCGTTCCAGTGCGAACGGGATACTACCTGAGTGGTCCTGCTCAGCGTGGCTGGCGACTATGTAATCCACTCTCGACAACTCCAATGCATCGAGCAGACCGCACCACTCGCCCGTCTTGGTCGGGTCGACCGTGTCAATCAGAACCGTCTTCTCAGACCCTGTAACCAGATATGCGTTGTAGCTCGTCCCATCCGGCAGGGGGATCAGCTCATCGAAGATCTGTCGATCCCAGTCGACCGACCCAACCCACATTACTCGATCGGTTACCTTCCGTGCTCGCATTTCACCTTCTCCTATCCACCGGGATTCTTTCTTGCCCCTCCGACCGACTGACCTGCGCCGTCTCCCGTGAACCAGCCGTCAGACAGCGTCGGGGCCATACCGAATCATCTCGAGGGTCCCCGGATACTGACCCTCTTCGTCTCTGACGACAAACCGGCTGAAGCGCTGCACCTCTCCGTCGCCGGTCACCTTTCTACTCGACAACATCCCCTCTCCCGCTCTTGAGCTCCTCCCGCACCGCCTCCGCCACCGGGACAGTAACGGCTCTGCGACATTCCTGTACGGGCTTGCCTGGCGCCGAGAGTTGCCATGCTGAACTCCGCCCTTCGGTCCTGTTCCAGAAACGAACGTTCTCGCTCACATCCATATACGCCGGTTCCATTGGCAGAACGTCAAACAGGACACACAGGTGCTCCCGGGTCATGTTGCGTAGTGTTTCACCGACAGGGCTCCTCTGCGAGCTATACGGCTATTCCTCGACCTTCTCAAACTCGCTCTTTCCGGCGCCGCACACCGGACACACCCAGTCGTCAGGCAGGTCCTCAAACGCGGTCCCGGGTGCAACACCACTGTCCGGGTCGCCAGCAGATGGATCGTAGATGTAACCACACACGATGCACTTATACTTGCTCACTGATGCTTCCTCCTTGTCTTGATGTGGCACGTAACTCGGGGCACTGCGTGGTGTGACGCCCCGCTTGACGTCGTGATAGAAGGCATACGACATTGGACGCGCATCGTTGAGCACGCGCGCACCGACCACTCGTCCTACAAACAGTGTGTGTGTCCACACGTCCAACTCACGCTCTACCTCTACCTCGAGACAGGCAGTCGCATGCTGCGTCACTATGGGGACGCCGGTGACACCGGTCAGCGTCTCGACGCCAGCCAGCTTGTCGATATCACGTCCCGACTTGAACCCGAACTTCCCGATAAACGGCAGCGGGGTCTCTTCAGAGAGAATCGACGCCGCAAACAGGCGGCTCGCAGAGACATATTCATGGGTAAGGTTTTTCTTGTTGAGGCACACGGCAACCGCCATGGGCTCACCGGAGACCTGCATCAAGGCGTTAGCGATCTGCCCGTTCGCACTATCCTCATTACGCCGAGAACTCACCACATAGAGCCCGTAGCCGACGCGGTGCAGCGCTTCGGGCTGCAGTCTCACAGTACTACTCATGGTAGCTACATCAGGTCCTTTTCACTCGCATGGATAGCGCGCTGCAACTCGGCGTTCAGCGCATCGGGCAGACCTTCGATATCCACGTGCAGAAACCCTCGCACGATCGTGGACGCTGCCTCATCGCGTGACAGCCCACGAGCCATCAGGTACTGCACCTCGTCCTCCGCTATCTTGCCCACCGCCGCCTCATGGTAGAGATCGATGCCAGCCACGGTGCCACGCAACTCGGGAACGGCATGGATTACACCGCCATCGCTGAGAATCAGCCCCCGACATTCGAGGTGACCCTTAACATCGGCTGCGTTGCCCTCAATATAGCCACGGGCGATAATCTCACCACCTTTGACGACCGCGCGGGACACGATCTCGGTGCGCGACTCAGGAACCTGGAGAAATACCCTGGTGCCAACATCGATCTTCCCACCCGGGAAGCCTGCGATGACACTGTTGAATCGCACGGTAGCGCCACGCCCGACACACCACACCATCGGATTCGTCTGCACGTCACGAACCGGCTTCATGATGACGTAGTTGCTGACAAAGGTCGCGCCCTCTTCTACAATCGCCCCCGTCCTCGGGCGTACATCAATACCCGGCTGCCAGTCGTGGATCATCGTAAACGTGAGCTTCGCCCCTTTGCGCACATAGAACTCGGACACACCAAGATGCAGGCCCGACTCCGTGTGAGGTCCGGTGGTACAACCGGTAATGATGTGGAGCTCCGATCCCTCTTCGGCGATGATAATGTTGTGGACATGCTGTGCCAGGCCTTCCGTGCCAAGGTAGAGGCAGGCCTGCAGCGGAAGCACGGTCTGTTGCCCTGGCAGCGCACGCATGAAATAGCCATTTGCATTGCCGGCATCGACGCTCGAAGTGTACCTGTCGGCCCCGGACTGCACGGCATGCCACCAGTAGTCCCGCAGCCAGTTGTACTTCTCCAGCGCCGTCTGAACCGGCATCAACTCGACGCCATTCCGGGCAACCGACACATGTACGGGAGTGTGATCGACCTGGATGAATGTGCCGGATCGCTCGTCCACGTCATCGAGCATGACTCCGGCATCGAGCATGCGTTGTTTCATCTCGTCCGGCAACTCGCGCGGATCGGAGTGGTAGGACTGCTCGGGCACCGAGGATGCGTACTCTCCCGGTTCGGGCTCGGCATCAGTATGGGAAGCGTGCTCTGTCACTCCATCCTGTCGCCGAGAATTCACGTCACGCATCGGCAGCACTCCTCATAGCCGTATTCCTTGATGGTTGTGAGAATCTCGTGCGGATCGCCACCACACGTCAGCCGACCATCGATCATGACGTATCCTGTACGCGCATTCACATAGCCCAGTATGTGTCCCGTATGGGTAATGATGAGTCCCGAGTGGTGTCGTTCCCGAATTCGTACATCTTTGTGCAGCAGCCCGTTGATCAGGTCGCCAATGACTGCGATGTTGACAAGGTCCACACCCGATTCCGGCTCATCCAGAAACACGAAATCAGGGTTCTGCGCGAGCAGTTGCAGCAACTCGGACCGCTTGATCTCACCGCCTGAGAATCCATAGTTCACATCCCGGTCAAGGAAGTCGAGCAATCCCGCCGCAGCAGCCAGTTCGCGAATCTCCGATTCCGAAGCCTCTCTGCGGAGACACGCCGCAACCATATCCCTTGTCTTGACCCCTCTGACCACCGGCGGCCGCTGGAATGACATTCCCATCCCCTTTCGTGCCCGTTCATCGACCGATAGCCCGGTGACATCCTCGCCCTTGAAGACCACACTGCCTCTGGTGACCACATACTGGGGGAAACCCATCAGCGCCATGAGCAGCGTGCTCTTTCCACTGCCGTTCGGCCCAAAGAGCGCAGCCGTCTCTCCGTATCGCACATTGAAGTCGATGCCACGAAGGATTTCAACACCGCCAATTTCGACGTGCAGGTCGCGTACCGACAGTATCGCTTCATCGATAGAACCCCCTCCCGGGGAGCTGCCGTCACCCTTCAAGCGTCCACCTTTCCTTCACGGTGTACCATCCGGCAGGGTCGGTAAGATACTCAAAGCTGTCCAGCAGGGTCAGGTGGTGAATCCGCTCTTCTCCCGCGAGCGTGTTGTAGAACTTCTTCTCACCTTGAGAGTCGGTCTCATTCGCTCGCGAGCGATACATGTCATAGGCCTCCAGTTCTTTTGCCATCGCATCTTTCATAGCTTCCAGCTCGGAACGGGCAACCTTGATGTCCTCGGGAGAGACCTCACTATTGAACGCTGCAACCACTTCCTTGAGGTGCGCTCCCTCCCATGCCGGCGCTTCTATGTCGGGCCAGTCCGCCCCTTTGCTGAGCTCGGCCTCGATCGCCTTGAAACGCTTGGCGTGCTCATCCTCCTCCAACGCCAGTCGCTCAAACAACTGCCTGGCAACAGGATTCACCGCCATTTCTGCCGCCTTCAGGTAGTAGCCCTTCTCCTGCAACTCTATAGCCAGGGCTTTCTTTAGGGTCTCCATTCTCTTTTCCGCATTGTCCGTCATCTCCAATACCTCCTCTACGCATACCGCTGCTTTTGTTCAGAGAGCTCCCGTACGTGCTTCCTCTCCTCCCTGATGATTCGGTCAACCGCGTCACGTTGCCTCTGGGGCACAAGCTCCCGCATCTCGGAGTAGAACAATATAGAGTCTTTTTCAGCTCCCAGTGCCAGTTGAAGCGCCTCAGCGGGACCCGCGACCTTCGCGGCCATCTCCATGGCCACTGTGTCGTCAGTGAACACGGAAGAATCAATGAGCGCCTTCAAATATGAGGCATATTCCTCCTCGTCCACGGGCGGCACCACGGCTCCACTCTCGATCTCTGAACGCAACCCCTGGAAGATCTTGATATGTTGCCGCTCCATATCGGCGAGTTCCCCATAAGTCCCTTTCAAGCCTGCATCAGCCGCGCGCTCCGACAGAGACTGGTAGTACGCAACCCCGTTCCTTTCGATGCCAACTGCGATGTCATACAACTCGCCGGCTGTGAATACTGCCATTGACACATACCTCCTCGGTTTCGCCTGTTATGCACAGCTATCATGCGCGCCAGACTGTACCTTGTCCTGCCAGCAGTCTACGCACACACCCCTGAACTCGAGCACATGGTACTTGATATCCAGACCTGTACGTTCGCTCACACGTCTATCGAGATCCAGATCAACAGATTCCTGAAGATCTATCACTGCCCCGCACAACTCGCATCGAAAGTGATAGTGCGTCTCAACAGTACCATCGTATCTGTTCACCCCACCAGGTCCTTCATACGAACGAATCTCTCCTGAGTCGGACAGCACTTTGAGGTTTCGATAGACGGTTCCAAGGCTGATGGAGGGAATCTGCTTCCTCGCCTCGTGATAGACCCAGTCCGCCGTTGGATGACAGTCGGTGCTACGTACGACGCTGAGTATAATTTCTCGCTGTCTTGACTTTCTCATTGTTAACCGCTAATGGTTATCGTTATTAGTGTCTCATTGTGACAACCAGATGTCAAATGACCGGACCGCTCCTCAGGTGCCGGCCGCGGCATATATCTTCTTCGCTCCACCATCCCATCGCACACCAGCGCAGATAAGAGAGAGTCCTGGAGATTCACGCCGACTTTCGTGTGCCACCAGACTCATCATCCTCCGCTCGTCGGCAGTCAAGACGCCAAAGCGTGCGCGTTTCACGATTCTAGTTGCGTCGGAAGATGCTGTCAAACGCGGCCATTGACACACAGTACGTGGCAACCTCAAGCGATTTCGAGAGGGCAACACACGCACAACTCACTTGCATGCCAGTCGCATCCCCATGCCTGCAGCCTCATCGATGAACTCGGGAGAATGGTTGACCTGTGCCCTGCCTTCCATACTTCTCACCAGCAGCTGCTCGGCAAATCGTACGCCAACGGCGTCGAAGAAATACCTGGCAGTGAACACAACACCGTCGAACATCTTCGCACCACTGGTCGCCCCCACCGAGACCAGCGCCCCTCCACGCGATGCAGTGTCAGGCTGCCAGATCCGTAACATATACTGTCGGACCCATAACGCCTGACAGCGATCCACAAGGGCCTTCGCCTGGCTCGTAAGGCCATAGAAGAAGACGGGGGACGAGAGGACAATGTGGTCCGCTGCCACAAGTTCATCGTAGAGATCACTCATGTCGTCTTGAATCGAACACACGCCATCCACCGCACAGTCGTAGCATTCGATGCACGGATGGATGTTCATCTCACACACAAGTATCTTCCGCGTGGTCGCGCCACATTCGGCCGCTCCGCGAAGCGTCGCATCGAGCAGTATCTCGGTATTACTGCCGCGTCGCGGGCTTCCCATTACACCCAGTACATACATGATCGCCGGCGCCATTGTGACACGATTGAACGTGCTATGCAACGCTCACCGGGTCCACATCAACAACCCAGCCACGTGGCAGCTCCAGGTCAGCGAGCACTTCCGTGGGCTGCGGACCACGCAGGGTGACTTGCCAGCGATAGTGACCGCGTAGCCGCCGTATAAAGGCCGGAGACGGACCGGTGATTCGCAGGTCGGAAGCTACTACTCTGCGGGATAGCTCGTGCGCCACGCGTTCAGACTCGCGACGGCACCGTTCTTCATTCACATGCGAGAACAGCAGTCGCACCATAGAGCAGAATGGCGGGTAGTAGGCTTCACGCCTGTAGCGAATCTCCTCCTGATAGAAGGCTGGATAGTCGTGAGTCGCCGCGCACCTGAGCACGTAGTTCTCGGGTTCGTACGTTTGGACCACCACACGCCCGGGGTTGATTCCTCGTCCGGCCCTTCCTGCAGCCTGGCACAGCAGCTGGAAGCTGCGTTCGGAAGACCTGTAGTCGGGTACACTCAGGCCCACATCGGCACCGACCACACCCACCAGCGTAACACCGGGAAAATCGTGGCCTTTCGCCACCATCTGCGTGCCTACGACAACATCGGCACGCCCCTCACGAATCGCGTCCTGCAAGGCCGTCCCCCCACGAGTCTTCGCCGGTACATCGCTGTCCCATCGAATCACCTGTGCGTCAGGATGGAGCAAGCGCACTTCCTCCACAACCCGCTGCGTTCCCACTCCCAGGTAGCGAAGCCTTCCGCTGCTGCACCGGGGACACCGCTCTGGAACCCGCGTAGCGTAGCCACAACGATGACACAACAAGCCATTTCTCGTTGCATGGTACGCCAGCGCCACAGAACAGCGCGGACATGCAAACACATAGCTACAACGACGGCACTGTACGAGAGTGGCCGTTCCGCGCCGATTCAAGAACAGCAGCACCTGTTCACGACGCGAGAGGGCCTCCGACATGGCTGAGACAAGCGCACGACTGAAGAGGCTGGTGTTCCCGTAGCGTAGCTCATCGCGCATATCGACCACCTCGATGGGTGGCAAGCCGGCGCTCCCGCCAATTCGCGAAGGGAGTTCCAGCAGTCGCGTCACGCCGGTCGCTGCGCGGTGGAAAGTCTCGACGTCTGGAGTCGCGCTTCCAAGCATCAGCACCGCACCACTTAGTTGCGCGATATGACGTGCAACGTCCCTCGCATGGTAGCGCGGGACGATATCCTCTTGCTTGTAGGCCCACTCGTGTTCTTCGTCGAGAATGATGAGTCCGGGCTTCTCCAACGGGGCGAAGAGGGCACTCCGCGGGCCCACCACGACATCCCGGTCACCACGCTGCACCTGCTCCCACTCGTCACGTTGCTGCCCCAACGTGAGGCCGCTATGCAACAACGCCACCCGTCCCGGGAAACGGGACGTAAAGCGTTCTACGGTTTGCGCCGCGAGCGCAATCTCGGGCACGAGACACACCACCTGACGTCCCTGGGCGAGGGCGAGTTCGGCAGCGCGCAGGTACAGCTCCGTCTTGCCGCTCCCCGTTACGCCATACAGCAGGTTCTCGGAGAACGACCAACTTTCCAGGCTGCACCGGATAGAGTCAAGCGCCCTGGACTGCGCCGAAGTGAGCGTGAGTGCAGCCGTCTCCCTCGATGATTGTGCTGCGATAGTCGCTCGCCACACCCGCCGCTCACTCATTTCGATGAGTCCCTGAACGGACATTGCTCGAAGCACCGAGGATGTCGCTGCAGTGGCGGCACGAAGCTCCCGGGCTGACGCAACCCCACCATGAGCGCGCAGGTATTCAACCACCCGGGCTTGCCGATCAGCTCTCTTTCTATGGAGCATTTCCTGTGTCACAGCGATATCGTCCGTCCCGGCACATAGCGTCACCGTGACTTCCTTGCGCACGCCGACGCGACGTTCGCGCGGGATCTCACGTCGAACGAGAATGCCCTGTGCCACAAGAGCATCCAGGGCTCGGCGCACGGCGGATGCCCTGCCATCCCTGCGCAACGTACGGGCCTCGAGCTTACGGTGCTCCAGGGCTGCGTGATATAACTCCGCCTCAAGTCCTTTCAGGACCGGGGCTGACCCGTTCGGCTGCTCCGCCGCTTCGTAGAAGACGAGAGGGTCCCGCTCGATTCCGGGAGGCAGGAATAACGAAACAGCCGAGTACAGTGAGCTCAGGTACCTCGAACTGATGTAGGTGCCTGCCTCAAGCTGCCGCGGGGAGAGAGCATACTCCGGAGACACCGAGAGGATAGGTCGTGTGTCTTGACGGGACGACCCGTCATCAACCGTGACCACGACGCCCCGGACGGTTCGCACGCCAAACGGTACCCAGACGAGCTGTCCGGCACGGACCTCAAGTCCCCCCGGGACGTGGTAGGTGTAGGTGGGGCGTCCCGCGGGCGCATTGACCGCCACCTCAGCGTAGGACATCAGCAGTCCAGACCAACGGGGAAGCTACTCTTTCGCGTTCGAGGTGGTCTCGGTCGGCGTCGCAGAGGAGCGCTTCTCCTTAAGCCGTGCCCGCTTCGCACTAAGGCCTCTCATGTAGTACAGCCTCGCGCGTCTGGCCTTGCCCTTGCGGAGCACTTCGACCCGTTCGATCAAAGGAGACTGAAATGGCAGCGTATACTCAACACCCACGCCATATGCCACGCGCCTCACTGTGAACCTGCCGCCGTCCACTCCTCGGCGAATGCGGATCACCATCCCCTGAAAGTTCTGTATCCTCTCACGCTCTCCCTCACGCACCCTCAGCGAGACTCGCACAGTGTCGCCCGGAGACAACTGCGGGATACTCTCGTTTACCTTCGGTCTAACAAGCTCTCTGATATCCATGCTCGCTCCTTGTCGCTCAGTGTTACATTATCCAGCAGGTCCGGGCGCCTCGTCGCAGTTCTAAGAATAGACTGGCGACGTCTCCAGGCTACAATCTCGGCATGGTTGCCCGACAACAGTACCGGCGGCACTTTCCATCCCCGATACACTTCGGGCCGGGTGTAGTGCGGATACTCGAGCAACCCCTGCGCATGTGATTCATCCGTGGCGGACTCCTGTGACCCCAACACCTCTGGAATGAGTCTCACTACCGCGTCAACCACCACCATTGCCGCCAGCTCGCCCCCGGTCAGTACATAATCGCCGATACTCAACTGGTCAGTCGCCAGATGTTCGGCCACCCTCTCATCAACGCCCTCATAGTGGCCGCAAATCAGCATCAGGTGAGAATGGCCGGCCAACTCCGCAGCAGTTTCCTGTGAGAACAGGCGCCCCGCGGGCGTCAACAGGATGACAGGCGACCCAGGCGAACCAGTCGTCTTCCACACGTACTCGGCGGCCTCAAAGACCGGCTCAGGCTTGAGCACCATCCCTGCCCCACCACCATATGGATAGTCGTCTACCGTTGCATGGCGGTCGTGGGCAAAATCGCGAATATTATGGGTGAACACCTCCACAAGACCCCGCGTCTCTGCTCTTCTCACAATGCTATGCGCGAAGGGCGAGACAAACATCTCGGGAAACAGACAAAGGATATCTATGCGCATTAGGGGCTCGAGATAGGGTTGCCACCGAACGCGTAATTCTATCACAGGCACGAGCGGAAGGGAATTTCTGCATTATCGGTCCCACCATGACTATCGTAGGAGGCGCAGGCACTTGACAAACTCGACTTAAAGGTCTTAAATATGGAAGTGGGGAGAAGTGGGGAGATAGGGGGCAAGTTGCCCCGTCAGGGGAGAAGCGGATGTTCTTTGGTGAGTATGTCTACAAATTAGACGACAAGGGGCGGGTACCGCTTCCGCCGAAGTTTCGCAGAGACATGCGCGACTCCGTCGTACTGACGAAAAGCCCCGAGAAATGCATACGAGCCTACCCGCTTGCCGAGTGGAAGCGACTTGCTGATGAACTCGCATCAAAGGCTGTAACCTCCGCAAGCCAGCGCAAGCTGAACAGAGCCATATTCGGATCGGCGTACTCAGCTACATTCGACAAGCAGGGCCGGATGGCTCTCCCTCTCCCGCTCCGCCTCCATGCGGAAATAGGAGAGACAGTAGTCGTGGTGGGTGTTAACCAGTCGATCGAACTCTGGAACGAAGACCTGTGGAAGGCAGAAAAGGCGTCGTCCGAGGAACAGGCGGAACAGATTATGGAAAGCATGGGAGGCAGTTGAGCAAAGACTCAATGCCCTCAACGGCACACGTCCCGGTGATGGTGACTGAAGCTATGGAGGCACTGAAGGCTCGCCCCGGAGGCCAGTACGTTGATTGCACACTCGGTGCCGGTGGACACGCTCGGGCAATCCTCGAGAGGATACAGCCCGACGGTCGTCTTCTAGGCATCGACGTTGATGCTGCTGCCGTCGAAATGGCGCAACACACTCTCGCAGCATATGGTGGAGCGGTGGTGCTTGCCCAAGGCAATTTCTCCGAACTCGGCTGCATCTGTGAGCGACACGGCTTTCGGTCGAACGACGGCATACTCTTTGACCTCGGAGTGTCATCGATGCAGCTGGACACCGCCGAGCGTGGCTTCAGCTTTCAGCGGGAAGCACCACTCGACATGAGATTCGACACCACGAGCGAGCCAAATGCCGCAGACATCGTAAATACCTACAGCGAGCAAGAGATAGCTCACATCTTGTGGGAGTACGGGGAAGAACGCTACTCCCGCCACATCGCGCACAGGATCGTGCAGCAGAGGCCGATCCTGTCCACATCACGACTTGCGCACCTGGTGCAGCAGGTCCTAGGCAGCAGGCGTGGCAGGATTCATCCAGCCACCCGCACATTCATGGCCCTTCGCATCGCGGTCAACAGGGAGCTGGAGAGCCTCAAGCTGGCACTGGACCAGACAGCGAGCCTCCTGAGGGCAGGAGGAAGGCTGGTGGTGATCAGCTATCACTCCCTGGAGGATCGCATCGTGAAGCAGTTCATGAGGGCTGGGGCGGCAAATCACGCCTTCCTGCTCACTACAAGAAAGGTCATACGACCTACTTCGTTGGAGTGTAGCTCCAATCCTCGCAGCCGCAGTGCGCGGCTCAGGATCGCTGAGCGTCTTGCGTAGGCACCGTCTGCGCCTCAGCGTCCGGCAGAATCTAAGGAGGTGAAAATGGCTAAAGGGATAGTCTCCGCAATCGATGTAGGCACCACGAAGATAGCCACCATCGTGGCACATGTCCGTAGCCGGGACGACATTGAAGTTCTCGGCGTCGGCGTCGTCCCGAGCCACGGACTGCACAAAGGCATCGTCGTCAACATGGATGAGGCGAAAGAGGCGATCGCCACCTCGATCCAGGAGGCACAGAAGATCAGTGGCACGCGGGTGGACACTGTGTATGTGGGTGTCACAGGCCGACATATCAGCAGTATCAACAACAAGGGTGTGGTGGCCATCCCACGCGCTGACCGTCTGGTTCGCGCTGATGACCTGCAAAGAGTCCTTGCCGCGTCGAGGAACG
Source organism: Dehalococcoidia bacterium (assembly GCA_003562475.1). Taxonomy (GTDB): domain Bacteria; phylum Chloroflexota; class Dehalococcoidia; order GIF9; family AB-539-J10; genus SKVJ01. The sequence continues at coordinate 20,785 of PWUU01000063.1, forward strand.
TCGCCGTGCCCGAGGGCAAGAAGCTGCTACACGCCATTCCAAGGTACTACACGCTCGACGGTGAAGAGCGGGTGAAGCAACCAGTCGGCATGCATGGCACGCGACTTGACGTTGAAACCCACATTATCACTGCCTCTGTATCGTCCGTGCAGAACCTGGTGAAGGTGATCAGGAGCATCGGAGTGCAGGTTCAGGACCTGGTCCTCGAGCCGCTCGCGAGCGGCGAGGCCGTCCTGACATCGCAGGAGCGTGAGAGCGGCATCATAATGGCCGATCTCGGTGGTGGCACCACAGATATCGCGGTCTTCAAGGACGGCGATATCTACCACACGGCGATACTCCCTGTCGCCGGCTATCAGATCACAAGTGACATCGCCATAGGGCTTGGCCTCCCCTTCCACGTTGCCGAGCGAATGAAGAAGACGTACGGCAACGTGACCCCCGGCCTCGATGCCGGCAGAGAGCAGGAGCTCACGGGAATAGAGAACGGCCACACCGCATCGTATCGCGAGCTCTGCGATATCGTCCGCTCCAGACTGGAAGAGCTCTTCGAGCTCATTCTCCTTGAGTTGCCAACCACTGACTACCAGCGCCTGGCGCCGTGCGGCCTCGTTCTCACCGGTGGAACCGCTAACCTTGGTGGCCTCGTGGAGTTGGGCAAGGATCAACTGAAGATGCCGGTACGAAGGGGAGCTCCGCTTGGTAGTGGCGTCTATGGCATCACCGACACCATCCGCGATTCAGCCTATGCGACGACCCTTGGCCTCGTGCTCTGGCAGGCACGCAGCCGGGAGCGATCTGCATGGACCGGTACGCGGAGCAATATGTTCGGCGGCCTTGGCAAACTACTGCGGAAGCTCTTCCGGGGTTAGGATTGCTCGACAACAAGTTGCGAAGACAAGGAGGCAGAAATGGCTAAGACGACATATACACCAGCCCCGGCCAGGATTAAGGCAATTGGTATCGGCGGCGGCGGCACGAATGCAATCAACCGAATGATAAGAGAGGGCATCCGCGGTGTCGAATTCGTCGCGATGAATACGGATGCGCAGGCTCTTGCGCTCGCCGAAGCTCAGACCCGGATTCAAATCGGTGAGAAGCTCACCCGTGGACTTGGCGCAGGTGGCGACCACCGCACCGGCCATAGGGCTGCTGAGGAGAGCAGACAGACCATACAAGAGGTAGTCGAGGGTGCGGATATGGTCTTCGTCGCTGCCGGTATGGGTGGCGGCACAGGGACCGGCGGCATACCGGTTGTCGCGCAGACAGCCAAGGAATCGGGTGCGCTCACCATCGGTGTCGTCACCAAGCCCTTCAAGTTCGAGGGCGGTCACCGTTCCGAGGTCGCTGAAGAGGGGATAATGCACCTCACCGAGAAGGTCGACACCCTCATCATCATACCGAACGACAGATTACTTCAGCTGTGCGATAACAAGACAACCGTAGATGCAGCCTTCCGGCTTGCCGATGATGCTCTCCTTCTGGGCGTCCAGGCTATCTCCGAGGTTGTCACCGTTCCCGGGCTGATTAACCTGGACTTCGCAGATATCAAGTCGGTCATGAAAGACGCTGGGCCAGCATGGATGTCGGTCGGTCGAGGCTCCGGCCAGAATCGTGCGGTCGACGCCGCGAAGGCCGCTCTCGCGAGTCCCCTGCTCGACGCACAGGTTACCGGCGCCAAAGGTGTCCTCTTCAATGTCACCGGCGGCCCAAGTCTCACACTCTTTGAGTGCAACGAGGCCGCAAGCGTCATCAGCGACGCGGTTGATCCAAGAGCCAACATCATCTTTGGCGTGGTATTCGATCCCAAGCTGGACAGCGAGGTGAAGATCACCGTGATCGCGACCGGCTTCACCAGCCAATACGGCAAGGGTTCTCCCGACACCGAGGAACTGAGAAGGCTGATGAAGGGAGGTGGGGACTCTCTGGATGTCCCGTCCTTCCTGCGGCGCAGCCATAGGCATGCCGGTGGTCAGCTCACTCAGGCGCTTCGAGGGCATGCAGAAGTGACCCCCCAGCCGAACCGTCTTTCCTGGCAATAACCGAAATGCCTGGAAGGGGGATGGCTTTCGAGCCATCCCCTGTTGCGCGGACACCGGGGTCCGCCCTGTTGTGGTCTACTATATATAGTGCTACAATAACTGTACACCACAAGAAGTGGGAGCAGCATGAGATGCCCGTTCTGCGGCGCACTTGAGTCGAGAGTGATCGACTCGCGCGGCCTGGAGGATGAGGTGAGGCGCCGGCGAGTCTGCTCCATCTGTGGGTCACGCTTCACCACCTCAGAACGCGTGCAGAACTACGCCCTCTTCATCGTGAAGAAAGACGGCCGCCGCGAGGCATACGACCGGGCGAAGCTCGCTGCAGGCATCCACAAGGCATGTGAGAAACGACCCCTGCCTACGGGATCGGTTGAGAAGCTCATCACCGGGATCGAGGAGCATATTCACGAACTCGGCAGGGCGGAGATACCGAGCACCATCATAGGCGACCTCGTCATGGAGGGACTCGAGAAGCTTGACCACATTGCCTATATACGGTTCGCCAGCGTCTATCGCGAGTTTGCTGACATCGGTGCGCTAAAGGATGCGCTTGAGAGCCTCGCAACGGCACAGAACGCCCTCCAGCTACCTCGGACCGGATCGAAAGGCGTTCCGCGATAGCTCTCCAGAGAGCAGGACAGCATGACACGACGAACAACCCGCAGAGAGAAACCTCCGGTCACCACCGATGACGTCGCCAGGGCGGTCTTCTCGGCAGCCGAATCCATCGGCGTTACCGACCGGGACCTGCTCGAACAACTCACCGAAAAGGTGAGCGAACGACTGGGAACTGCCCGCCCTTTGCCCGGCATGGAAGACCTTGTCGGTACAAAGAAGCAGCCTGTGTCACGGACACCCGCAGCGACACGAGCACGGGTGAAACCGCTCAAGATTGTGCCCTCAGAGGACACCATGACGGCCGCTGCTCGTGGTGCTTCAGGTTTGGCGCTCTCGCGCAACGCAATGACCGTTCTTGAGCGCAGATATCTGTCAAAAGGGTCGGACGGGACCCCCGCTGAGACGCCCGAAGAGTTGTTTCGCCGTGTCGCGCGCCACGTGGCGCGTGCCGAAACCATCCTTAATCCCGGAGCAGACGCGCACTACTGGGAGGAGCGGTTCTATGAGGCCATGACACGGCTCGACTACCTGCCCAACTCCCCCACACTGATGAACGCGGGAAGAGAACTGGGCCAGCTGTCAGCCTGCTTCGTCATCCCTGTGGAGGACTCTATGGAGTCCATCTTCGATGCTGTGAAGCACACGGCCCTCATCCACAAGAGCGGCGGCGGCACGGGCTTCTCGTTCTCGCACCTTCGACCGGCGAGAGACCGCGTCGGCAGCACAGGAGGAGTCGCCAGCGGTCCCCTGTCTTTCATGCAGGTATTCGATAAGACAACCGACGTCATCAAACAGGGTGGCATGAGACGGGGAGCCAACATGGCCATCCTCGACGTCACCCATCCGGACATCAGAGATTTCGTATCCGTCAAGCGGGAGCCCGGCGTCCTGACAAACTTCAACCTGTCGGTGGGCGTCACCGACGAATTCATGCACGCCGTACGCTCTGATGCCGAGTACAGCCTGTTGAACCCGCGGACCGGCCAACCTGTGGAACGTGTGCGGGCAAAGGACGTGTTCGACCAGATTATCGACATGGCCTGGCTGACCGGCGACCCCGGTATCGTCTTCCTGGATGAGATCAATCGCCGTAATCCAACACCTCATCTGGGCAGGATCGAGAGCACCAATCCTTGTGGAGAACAACCTCTCCTGCCCTACGAATCGTGTAACCTCGGATCAATCAACCTCGCTCATATGGTGAACGACAGCAGGAATCCTGCAGCAATCGACTACGAGCGCCTCGGCGAGATTGTAAAGCTTGCCGTGCGGTTTCTCGACGATGTCATCGAGGTCAACGAGTTTCCCCTCCCGGAGATACGGGAGCGGACCCTTGCGACGAGGAAGATCGGCCTTGGCGTCATGGGATTTGCGGATATGCTCCTCCGACTCAACGTGCCGTACAACAGCGAGGAGGCGCTGACTACCGCAGAGGAAGTCATGGGCTTCATCTCGCGCAGGGCGGATGAGTGTTCGGCAGAGCTGGCACTGGAACGCGGAGTGTTTCCTGCGTTTCAGGGCAGTGTGTATGACTCGGACGGAGGCCCCGGATACCGAAACGCGTCGCGTACCACCATAGCGCCGACCGGCAGCCTCAGTATACTGGCAAACTGCAGCAGCGGCATCGAACCCCTTTTCGCACTCACCTACGTGCGCCGCATACTCGATCGAGAGGACTTCCTCGAGGTCAATCCATATTTCGAGGAGGAGGCCCGCGAGAGAGGATTCTACAGCGAGGAGATGATGCGGCTGCTTGCAGAGGGCACTCCGCTCCGGGATATGGAAGAGGTACCGGATGATATCAAGCGCAAGTTCGTATGTGCGTACGATGTCGCTCCCGAGTGGCACGTACGGATGCAGGCAGCCTTCCAACGGCACACCGATAGTGCTGTCTCGAAAACTGTGAACTTCCCACGCACGGCAACCCGGGAAGACGTGGCGAACGTCTACATGCATGCGTTCGAGCATGGACTCAAGGGAATCACCATCTACCGCGACGGCAGCCGCAGCGACCAGGTACTCAGCACGGGAAGCTCGAAGACAGAAGGGAAGCATACTATTGTGCCCCGACTCCGACCAAAGGTCACGCGTGGTGTGACTGAGCGCATCACTACCGGGTGCGGCAACATGTACGTCACCATCAACTTCGATGACAGCGGCGTGTGCGAATCCTTCGCGACGCTTGGCAAGGCAGGCGGATGCGCTGCAGCTCAACTTGAAGCAACCAGCAGGCTCATCTCAAACGCCCTGCGCTGCGGCCTCGACCTTGGTTCCATTGTAAAAAACCTGCGCGGCATCCGGTGTCCCTCTATCTCGTGGGAACAGGGAAAAGCGGTGACCTCATGTGCTGATGCAATCGCAGGAGTGCTCGAGAAATACGTGGCTGTTGATCAGGACACCCCGGAGGGGACTGCTCGCGCCATGGGCCCCGGGGGCCAGTGCCCGGAATGTGGCGGAGGCCTTATATACCAGGAAGGCTGCAGTATCTGTATCTCGTGTGGATATACCAAGTGTTCATAGTACGATGAGGAGGAACAGGACGTGACAACGTCCCGCGGTCGCTACTACGCTGGATTGCAGCTGATAACCGCAGTGTCGAATGCCAATCTATCATTGCGCCGTACCTGTAATGCGATCGCCAAAGCCATCGCAAAATCCATGGGAATGACCGGCTGCAGGGTGCTCCTGCTCAATCCGAAGAACGAGTATCTCACGACGATAGGCTCGTTCGGACTGAGCGATCTCTATCTGCGAAAAGGCCCGCTTGATGCCAGGAAGAGTCTGCCTGAAGTACTCGACGGCCGCATTGCCGTGGTTGCTCATGCGCCCTCCGACGAGCGGCTCCAGCATCCGGAAGTCGCCGAATCGCAGCAGGTGGTGTCGATTGTGGCTGCTCCACTCATGCGCGGCCAGGACACGATAGGCCAACTGCGCATGTATTCAAGGGAGACACATTCGTTCTCTCGCCTGGACGAGGAGTTCCTCAGAGCCGCAGCTAACATATGCGCAGTAGTGCTTGAGAGAGCCGAACTCCTGCAGTTCAAGGAACGGGTGAAGAGGTCCTGCGCAAAGACGCCGAGAAGGGCCTTACCTGCACAAATGCCCGTCAGCTCGCTTAAACCTACGGAGTTCGCGCACGAGAGCGAGGTGGAGTTCGCCAACCTGCTGGACTTCTACCAGATAGAGTGGCTCTACGAACCCCGCTCGTTTCCGCTCGGATGGAATGGGGATGAGGTGTCGCAGATGTTCACGCCCGACTTCTATCTGCCTGAGCTGGACATGTACGTCGAGCTGACCACGATGAAGCAGGACCTTATCACCTCAAAGAACCGCAAGGTGCGCAAGCTTCGCGAGATGTATCCCGACATCAATATCAGGCTACTCACACGCAAGGACTTCGCGCGACTGCTGTCCAAGTACGGCTATGGCCCCATGGGTGACGCCAGAGTCGAAGGAGTCGGCCGGATCCTCTACAGCCACGTGCAGATACAGAGAAGGGTGCGCTCACTCGGGAGGCGAATCTCCAAAGATTATGTAGGGCAACGAATAGTCATGATAGGCGTGCTCAAGGGGGTCATGTGCTTCATGTCGGACCTTATGCGGCACATCTCTATTCCCATGAGAGTCGACTACATGGACATCTCCCACTATGGAGGAGAGGAAGACGTGGTCAAGATCACCAGGGACCTGGACTCGTCGATCTCCGGAGAGCATGTGCTCATGGTGGAGGACATAGTGGACACGGGAATGACGCTGAATTACATACTGGCCCACCTCGCATCACACCGACCGGCCAGCCTCCGCGTGTGTACCTTACTCGACCGCAAGCCAAGACGACTGGCAAACGTGAAACTGGACTACGTAGGTTTTGAGATACCGGACGAGTTCGTGGTGGGTTACGGTCTCGACTACAAGGGCGAATACCGGAATCTGCCTTCTATCGGCATTCTGCACCAAGAGTAGGCAGCATGAGCCATATCCGACAACAGACGCGCCTCTCGCTTCTTATACCACGAAGTGCCATCGAGCAGACAGTTGCGAGGCTCGCCGCACAGATTACTGAGGACTACCGCGGGAGACAGCTGGTCGCCGTGGGCGTGCTGAAGGGTGCATTCATCTTCATGGCCGACCTCATAAGACAACTGGACATCCCTCTGGAGATCGATTTCGTGGCAGTCTCCAGCTACGGCGGAGCCACCGAGAGCTCTCGCACAGTGGTGATGCAACATGATCTTGCAACAGATGTGCGCGGCAAAGACGTCCTCGTGATCGAGGATATCGTCGATAGCGGCCATACGTTGTGTTACCTGCTCAAGCACCTGAAGGGTAAAGGGGTCGCCTCCATTCGTCTCTGTGCGCTCGCCGACAAGCCATCGCGACGCGAACTCAGTGTTACGATAGACTACCTGGGATTCACCGTGCCCGACCGCTTCGTGGTTGGCTACGGTCTCGACTTCGATAACAAGTTCCGCTACCTTCCGGACATCTACGCAGTGGAGACATATGACGCGGACAGCTGAGCTCATCAGGGTCGCACGGGGCGAACTGCCGGCCGACCTGTCACTGCGCAACGCACAGGTTGTGAACACCGTCGCCGGCAGCATCATTTGCAGCGATGTCGCCGTTCACGGAGGCGTCATCGCCGGTGTGGGACACTATACGAATGCCCGGGAGTGCCTCGATCTTGATGGAGCTTACCTGTTACCGGGCCTGATAGACGGGCACACACATATTGAAAGCTCCATGCTACACCCCGCGCGCTATGCGGAGGCAGTGGTACCCCGGGGTACGCTTACACTGATAACCGACCTGCACGAGATCGCAAATGTCTGCGGCATCGATGGGATCGAGTTCGGCATCCGCTGGAGCCGGAGGCTCCCACTGGATATGCGATTCATGGCGCCGTCGTGTGTGCCGGCCTCCCCGCTAGAGTCTTCAGGAGCAGACCTCGGGCCATCGGCCATCCGCAGCCTGCTGGCCGAGCCCTCTGTCATCGGACTCGGCGAGGTGATGAACTACCCGGGCGTACTGTCCCAATCGACCGACGTGCTGGAGAAACTCGAGGCCGCACGCGGAAAGCCGATCGACGGACACGCACCTGGCCTACGCGGGCAGGACCTCAACGCCTATCTCGCCGCCGGCATCATGTCGGACCATGAGTGCACGACGCTTGAGGAGGCTGAAGAGAAACTGCGCAAAGGCATGTATCTGATGATTCGCGAGGGTTCTTCAGAGAAGAACCTTGAGACGCTCCTTCCCGTAATTACTCACGAGACACACAGCCGCTGCATGTTTGTGGTGGACGATAGGAGCGCCACCGATCTCGCGCACGAGGGTGATCTCGATCACGTTGTGCGAAAAGCTATCTCCCTGGGACTCGACCCGATTCGCGCCATACAACTCGCCACGATCAATCCTGCCCAGTACTTTCGCCTGCACGATAGGGGTGCGATATCGCCGGGCAAGGTAGCACACCTCATCACGATGCGCGACCTTAACCGTTTCGTAGTCGACCGGGTGTTTCACGCCGGAAAACTGGTGGCGGAGAGAGGGAGGGCTCTCTTCACGCTCCCGGAGGGACCGGCCGAACTGACCGACACCATACGGATGGCTCCAGTCGATCCGGACGCACTCAAGATCCCGCGTGCCCCCGGGGAATTCCCTGTCATTGAACTCGTGCCCGGGCAAATCATCACGCGCAGGCGCATGGAGATTCCACGAGTTGCAGGCGATGTGTTCGTTTCGGACACACAACGTGACATACTCAAGCTGGTTGTCGCAGAGCGCCACCACGCCACCGGAAGGATTGGAAAGGGGTTTGTGACCGGATTCGGGTTGCAGCGTGGCGCAATGGCGAGTTCCGTCGCACACGACTCGCACAACATAGTCTGCGTCGGAGTGAACGACGAAGACATCCTGGGTGCGATCAAGACGGTTCAACAGTCTCAGGGTGGACTGGTAGCCTTCGCTGATGGAGAGGCGAAGGCTGTATTGCCATTGCCCGTCGCCGGCCTGTTGTCGCTGGATCCATTGGCGACAGTCCTGGAAGGTCAGAAACGGGTAGAGGAAGCAGCGCGCCAGTTGGGCGCCCTTCCACCCGCTCCATTCTCGCTCCTCTCTTTCCTGGCTCTACCGGTTATCCCCGAACTCCGCGTCACGGACCTGGGAGTGGTGGATGTCACCCAGTTCCGCGTCATTGCGCGGTAGCATCGCTCTCTACGAGAGCAACGCGCGCGCGATGACCAACCGCTGAACTTCGCTGGTGCCTTCGTAGATCTCGAGAATCTTGGCGTCACGGTAGTATCGTTCGATTGGCAGATCTTTCATGTAGCCATAGCCGCCATGTATCTGCAGCGACTTCCGTACCACATCCATAGCGGCGTTCGCCGCGTACAGCTTGGCCTGTGCCACTTCTTTTGTGAAACGTTCGCCGCTATCCGCGATTCTGGCAGCGCGATAGCCCATCAGCCATGCGGCATCAACTTCATTGGCCATGTCGACGAGCATCCACTGAATACCCTGGAACTCACTTATCGGCTGCCCGAACTGGTGCCGCTGCTTCGCATACGCAATTGCTGCATCGAGTGCTGCGGAGGCTACGCCGACTCCCTGGCCCGCCACGTCGAGCCTCCCCTCATCAAGAATGGAGAGCGCGATCCTCATGCCCTTTCCAACCTCTCCAATCTGATTGTCCGCCGGCACCCGCACATCGTCGAATATGAGTTCAGCCGCACTTTCCGCCCTGATGCCCAGCTTATCCTCTACCTTACCTACGCTGAATCCAGGCATCCCCTTCTCGATGACAAACGCGGTGATACCTTTGCTGCCAAGCTGTTTGTCGACGGTTGCGAATGTGAGCACGATGTCGGCCTTGTCGCCATTCGAGATGAAGCACTTCGCGCCGTTGATAATCCACTCATCTCCCTCACGACGTGCCACAGTGCTCATACGCGAGATGTCGCTGCTCGCCTCGCGCTCGGTAAGGCCGTAGGCACACAGCTTCTCACCCTTCGCAGCCGGTACCACGAACTTCTGCCTCTGTTCCTCGTTTCCGAAGTGGTGCAGACCGCTGAGCGCCAGCCCCACGTGGGTGCCGAAGATTGAGGCAACGGAGATGCTGGCTCTCGCCAGCTCGATCGAAGCCAGGTAGGCGTCTATGAAAGAACCTCCCTGGCCTCCATACTGCTCCGGGATGGTCAGGCCGGTAAGCCCGACGTCTTTCATCTTGTAGAACGCCTCGATTGCGAGCTCGTTACGCTCGTCCCATTCGTCCGCGAACGGAGCGATCTCATTCTCAACGAAATCCCTCATTTGACGCTGGAACATCTTCTCCTGTTCAGCTAGTAGTACATCCATCATGGGTCACCCTCCTTAAACGGTATTCCGTATCCGTCCAGCCCCGGCTACCATTCGCTCACCCAGTATACGCCATGCGGTTGCAGAATTGACAGGGCCCGAGGCGCCATCTACAGTAGACCGCGGAAGTGAAAGACTCAAGTCAGCAAATACGGTTCTGCGTTATTGCAGACGACCTGACGGGGGCGATGGACACCGGCGTGGGCCTTGCCCAGGCGGGGCTATCTGCAGTGATCACGTTTTCCGGCCTCGCAAAGGTTACGTCGGACGCCGTCGTTGCAACCACCGACAGCCGTGCGATATCCGCGAGAGAAGCTTACCGCCGTGTGAAGTCGGTTGCCGAACGTTTCCACGACTACTACATCTACAAGAAGATAGACTCTACCCTGCGTGGCAACGTAGCCACTGAGCTTCAGGCACTGCTCGACGTAACCCGTGCGCTTCACGCAGTGGTGTGTCCCGCATTCCCGGCCATCAAGCGCACCGTTGTCAACGGACAGCTTATGGTCGACGGCACTCCAGTACACAAGACGAGCTTCTCCCGTGATCCTGTGAGTCCGGTGAACCGTTCCGACATTGTCGAGTTGCTGCGGACCGGCTCGGGGATCTCCGCCGGGAGCCTGGGTCTCCGGGACGTGGAGCGCGGCCCCGAACACCTTGCCGGACGCATACACAGAAGCGAGCACAGGGCGATTGTCATCGACGCGACCGAAGACAGGCACCTCCGCTGCATCGCAGACGCACTGGCGCTGAGCAACGAGCGGTTGCTCCCGTGCGGCTCCGGCGGACTGGGAGCACAGATTCCCCTCGCGTTTGGTTATTCCGATCGTGGTCATAGTCTCCTTCCCGCTCTCACCGGTCCAACGCTGCTCGCGGTAGGCAGCCGCAACGATGTGAGCGCCCGACAACTCCAGAGGGTGATGGAGACCATTCGACCACCCTTCGTCAAAGTGGAGCCCCGGGAGTTCAGGACCAGAGCAGGAAGGAGTCCCCGCGCCAATCAGCTTGCGGCCGAGATAGTCGATCTGCTGGCCAAGCACAGGGTGGTGGTCGTCAGTTCAAGTCTGAGCGACTACTCGCCACAGCTGCGACACACGATGGCTCCCATTCTTGGCGCCATCGTGCTCAGGGTGCTTGCCACCGCCACGCTCACAGGGTTATTCCTGTCGGGTGGCGACGTCGCGCGCACCGTCTGCGGGGACGATGGCATACAAGGATTGAGGATTCTGGGTGATCTTCAGCCGGGCGTGATCGTCGGTGAAGCGGTGGGATCGCGTTACCGGGATCTCCGCGTGGTCACCAAGGCCGGAGGTTTCGGTAACGAGGAAGCCATGGTCCAGGCAATCAAACACCTGAGTCAAGGGGAACAGTAATGAACAGCTACATCCCGTTGCTTGCCATTACGATGGGCGATCCTGCCGGAGCAGGGCCGGAGATAGTGGTGAAGGCACTGAATGACCCGGCAGTGCGGCCCATCTGCCGGGGACTTGTTGTCGGCGATGCCGGTACCATGCGAGCCGCTGCGGAAATCGTTGGCATTCCTGTAGAGGTCCACGCCGTTTCATCTGCTGATGAGATGAACGACGGAGAGATGGCGATGAATGTGTTCGACCTCAAGGACGTCGACCTCTCCACGCTCGTTCGCGGCAGGGTCGCCGCCAGCGCCGGAAAAGCCGCATATGATGCGGTGGAGAAAGGTACGCTCCTGACACTTGAGGGCAAGACAGACGCAATAGTCACGGGACCTCTGAACAAGGACGCGCTCAACCAGGCCGGATATCACTTTCCGGGGCACACACAGATACTGGCCCACCTGTGCGGCGTGAGCGACGCGGTAATGATGCTGGTGGCAGACAACCTCAGAATCGCACATGTTTCCACCCATGTCTCACTGCGCGAGGCGTGCGATCTTGTCTCAAAGGAACGAATCCTTCGTGTCCTGCAGCTCGCCATCGATGCCACCAGGTCTATGGGCGTCGAGAAGCCCCGCGTGGTCATCCCCGGCCTGAATCCACACTCAGGTGAGGGCGGCCTCTTTGGAGACGAGGAACAGACTCACATCTTTCCCGCGATAGAGGAGGCGAAGCAACTCGGAATGGATGTGAGAGGACCCCTCCCTCCGGATACGGCATTCCTCAGGGCATTCCGGGGCGAGTTCGACCTCGTCATTGCGATGTATCACGACCAGGGACACATCCCAATCAAGATGGTCGGATTTGAGAAGGGCGTCAATGTCACACTGGGACTGCCAATCATCCGAACGTCGGTGGATCACGGAACCGTATTCGGAAAGGCTGGCAAGGGCACAGCAGATCCCACAAGCCTGATAGAGGCCATCAAGCTGGCTGCGACGATGTGTCGCATTGTGCGAGAGACACGAAGCTCATGATGCGTGACGGGAGGCCTGGCTCTGGAGGTACTCGTCCCTGCGTCTTAGATGCATCAGGGCCCGCGCCGCCCTGTCTGGAGTGGGAAACGCAAGCGTAGTACCTGTGCTTTCCAGGGTGGTGCGCACTTCCTCGAAGTGCATCCCATACATGAAGTATACGAACGGCTTGTTCGGGAAGTCGCGCGCGACTTCCCGAATCATAGGAAGGTGTTCCTCTCCCAGATGCGGCTGATACGCGCTGATCACGGCCATTGCTGCGTGCACGCCAGGATCAGAGAGAACGTGGCGCAGTGCCGCCGTCTCCATCTTCGCACGTGGGTGTCCCATGATTGACACGCCAGGCCATATATCGACCGGGTTTCCCACACCAAGCCACTCCGGCAACAGCGCACTGAGCGCATCCATAGTGGGCTTGGAGAATTCCACGAGTTCCATTCCATTTCGGCAACACGCATCGGCTGCGATGATACCGAAACCGCCGGTGTAGGTAGTGAGCCCAACTCCGTTACCTTTCGGAGCCGGAAGCCTTAAGAACGCCCGTATGGCATCGGAGAGTTCCTCTATGTCGTTCACCCTGATGACGCCGGCGCTGCGGAGGGCCACATCCCACAGAAGATCGCTTCCAATCAAGGCGCCGGTGTGCGACTGGACTGCACGTGCCAGTTTCTCAGAGCGGCCAACCTTTAAAGCAAGAGTAGGCTTTTTCAGGGCCACCCGTCTCACCGTGTCGACAAACTCCTTCGCATCCGTCATACCCTCGATGTGCAGGACCACCACTCTGGTGTCGTCATCCTCCTCGAAGTAGCGAAGGCCATCCACAGTATTAACGTCGCATGCATCGCCAACATCGATGACCTTCCCCGCCAGCCTTACATCGGTCAATCCCACGAAGGTTCCGCCCGTCTGGGAGATGGTCCCCACTCCATTGGCCTCCATGGGAATGCGAATATACGATGTGCTCAGACGCAGGTGTGCGTTGGCCACGCCAAATGTATTAGGCCCGAGAATACGCGTCTCCGTCCCGCTCACCATGTTCACTATCTCACGTTGAAGTCTCTTCCCTTCCTCGTCGTCGGCATCCGCAAACCCTTGGGTCACGACGACGATTGCCCTGATCCCCTTCTGAATACACTGCCTGACAACCTGTGTCACGAGATCGCGTGGAAGGCTTATCACGGCTAGATCGACTATCTCTGGCACGTCCGCTACACTCGCATATGTCTTCACTCCCAGAATCTCAGCGGCATTGGGGTTCACGGGATAAAGGCGTCCCGCATACCCGTAGAGGAGCAAGTTCTCCAGCAGGTTGTACGCATCCGGTCCTGTTTGCCGGGACACACCTATGGCCGCTATCGATTCCGGTTCCATGAAGAGCTTCATCTGCTGGTAGTTCGCCATTGTCGAGTCCTCCCTCCGGCCCCTTCACAGGAGCAGGCACATGTTCTCTGACATCAGAGAGCATGTCAATTCGCGACTTGCTGCAAACACCATGGAACCCTGTTCTGCTAGACTTCCACCGATCCTGAGAACAGATCGCAGGAGCACCACCGATGAGAGAGGGCAGCAGCGAATTCGAGGCAACATTTCACCCGAAGTCCATCGCCGTGGTGGGAGCATCATCGGACGAACGCAAGTCCGGAGCGAAGTGGGTCCTCGGGCTGAAGGCTGCGGGTTACGAGGGCGCCGTCTATCCGGTGAGCGCGGGAGGCGGCTCCATCGCAGGATTGGACATCTTCACCAGCCTCTCGTCGGTTCCAGGTGATGTCGAGTGCGTCATCGCTTCGATACCCGCTCGCTCTGTACTGCAGCTGCTCGACGAGTGTATCGCCAAGAGGGTCCGAGTCGTCCAGTTCTTCACGGCAGGGTTCAGCGAGACTGGTTCGACGGAAGGGGAATCTCTTGAGCGCGAAATCCTGAAACGCGTCAGCAATTCCGGTCTACGCATCATCGGTCCAAATTGCATCGGCAGCTTCTGTCCCCAGTGCCACATACCGCTCGGCCCTTCGTCTCTCGGCAGAACGGGATTAGCGGGACACGTGAGCTTCGTCTCTCAGAGCGGGGGAATTGCTGCCAAGCTCGTGGAGTACGGGATCGCGCGTCAGATACGGTTCAGCAAAGGCGTGAGCGTCGGCAACAGCATCGATCTAGACGCGAGCGACTTCATCCGGTATTTCGTTCATGATGAGGCGACCCACGTAATAGGCGCGTATCTGGAAGGCACGAGGGACGGCCGCAGGCTCTTCGCGTCCCTGCGTCAAGCGTGTGCTGTGAAACCGACGGTCATCTGGAAGGGCGGACGCACCGAGGCAGGCGCCGAGGCTGCGATGTCCCACACCGGGTCGCTCGCGAGTTCGGCGCCAGTCTGGTCTGCCATGCTGCAACAGGCGGGAGCCATCGAGGCGCGTAGCCTCGAGGAACTCGCGGACTGCCTTCTGCTCCTGCAACAACTTGGCCCCGTCCACGTGCGCAAGGTGGCCATCGTTGGCGGCCTTGCCGACGGTGGGGGAGGAATCTCCGTCTCCGGAAGCGACGCCTGCAACGATAACGCTCTCGCTGTGCCGCCACTCGAGTCGACCACCAGAGAGAGACTCCTCGACCTGATAGGTGAGGTGGGCAGTATTCTCAGGAATCCCGTCGACGTGAGTCCCGCTCAGTTCAGAGGGCTCGAGACCCTGTTCGAGGCAATACGGGTGGTTGCCAGTGATGCATCATCCGATCTCGTTATCGTGCAGGAAGATGTGGATATCATGCACTCTTTCCTGGGTATCGCTGAGACACGCGAGGTCAACGAGTTTCTGACGAGGCTCCCACGCGAGACGGAAAAGCCAATGGCTGTCGTTCTTCCTGGAGGAGCGGCTGAACTGCACCGCGTTGAGGTGGAGAACCAGTTGCTTGCTGCCGGCATCCCCGTGTTCCCTGCGATGTCGCGCGCTGCCCGAGCTATCGCGCTCGTCAGCCAACTTCACGCCTGACCAGCGCCTTCCCGTTCTTCTTTACAATGGTCACTACGGAGAGCTATAATTCAGGTCTATGCCCCTATCTGAATGCACCCACGCGGGTGCCTCACTGGCCCGAGCCCTCCACATCATAGAGTCGACGTCTCTCTGCAGCTACGTCGTCGGGGGATTCGTCCGCGACAGGCTCCTTGGGAGACCCTCCCGGGACATTGATGTTATCGTGGATGGTGACCCACTTGTGATAGCCCGCGAAATCGCGAGGACACTTGCAGGTTCCTGCGTGTCTCTTGACGAAGAACGTGGCATCGCACGCGTTGTGGTGGCTCCACCAATGCATGCGGAGAGCGACGCCTTAGCGTCCGGCACAGATGCCCTGGTTCTTGATCTCGCCCGGCACAAAGGAGACATCGCAGATGACCTGGCGAGGCGCGATTTCACCATAGATGCGATTGCCGTGCCCGCCGCAATCGTTGCATCGCTGCTGACTGAGGAGGGGGACTCCGCGGCCTCCACCATTGCCCGCAACGCAATAGATCCCCTTGGTGGTCTCACTGACCTCACAAGCCGGGTCCTGAAGCACGCAGGGAAAAATGCCTTCGAGAACGACCCTGGCCGCCTCATGCGTGCCGTACGCCTCGCCAGGGAACTCGACTTCACAATCGATTGGGTCACGGAAGAGCTGATTGTCAAGAACGCAAGTCTGGCGTCCAGGGTGGCTGCAGAACGCACACGAGAGGAGCTTCTCGCGCTATTGAGTCTGCCTCGGGCAGCGGACAGCATCCACTACCTTGATCGGCTCGGCCTGATGACAGTTGTCGTCCCGGAACTCGAGGACTGCCGGGACGTGGAGCAACCAACCTGCCACTTCTGGGACGTACTGGAGCACTCGATTCAGACAGTCGCTACATTTGAGTTCATTGCTGGAGAGGCCGACTGGAGATTTGGCAACGACGAGATGCTTGAGTATTTCCCTGAAGAAGCGGGCTTCGAAGCATATCTCTCGGACACGGTCTCAACGGGGGTGTCGAAGGCCACGCTCATCAAGCTTGCCTGTCTCCTGCACGACCTCGCCAAGCCGCAGACGAGAGAGCTGGATGAGTCGGGGCGCGCACGCTTTCTCGGGCATGCCAGATATGGTGCAGCTCTCGCGAAGGGCGTTCTGCAGCGACTCAGGTTCAGCACACATGAGACCACGTACGTCGAAACGCTAATATACAACCATCTGCGCCCGGCACAAATGTCAGCCGAAGGGCCACCCACAGCACGGGCGGTGTACCGCTTCTTCCGCGACACAGCCGGCGCGGGCTTCGGCGTGCTGTACCTGGCCGTGGCGGATTACCTGGCGTGCAAAGGGCCTCTGTTCACAACGAATGAATGGCGTGCTGTGTGTAACCTGGTCCAGTTCATCCTGCGAGAGCATCAGAGACAGGAGGAGGCTGTCTCTACCGTAAAACTTATCGACGGTCGCGAACTGATGAGAGCGGTCGGGCTCGAACCTGGCCCAATAGTGGGCATACTTCTCGAGACGATAAGGGAGGCCCACGCTGCCGGTTTGGTGAGCACAAGAGAAGAGGCGCTCCAACTGGCTCGTAAGACTATGCGAGATGAACACTTCACTGTGAGGACTTCGAGGTGAGAAGAAGAGATACGATCCTCCTGGTATTCATTGTGGTGCTCCTTGGTTTGTCGCTGTCGGCAATCCTGCCGGTACGATCAAACCTGCTGGGACCGGATGGATTGACGCTCGGCCTTGACCTCAGGGGGGGGAGCCAGCTCTTGTACAGGGCTGATCTGACGAAGAAGGACCCCGGTGTCACCGACGATCAGGCCATGGCATCCGCAATAGAGAAGATCCGGCGCAGGATCGACGAGTTCGGAGCGGCGGAACCCACCATCCAGAAGCAGGGGGCTGATCGCATCCTTGTGCAGCTGCCGGGAGTACAGGATGTCACAAGAGCCATCAGGCTCATCGGTGACACAGGCCTGCTGTACTTCTTGGAGTTGAAGCAGGATGAGACGGGTACACCCGTAACGGATGAGCGAGGAGACTACGTGTTTCAGGAAGACCCGGCGACCGCGATTGCCACGGACGGCCAGGAGCGCGAGCTGACCGGCCGGTACCTTAGAAGCGCGTCTCCAGATTTCGACCAGTTTGGTGCCCCGATTGTCATTTTTGAATGGAACAGCGAAGGGGCGCACCTCTTTGAGCAGATTACGCAACGCAATCTGCAGAGACCGCTGGCGATCGCCATCGACGAACAGATAATCTCAACCCCAATCGTCGAAGCGGTTATTGCCACGCGGGGCCAGATACAGGGTCGTTTCACCATTGATGAGGTGAGAGATCTCTCAAACCAGCTGAACTCCGGCGCCCTGGATGTGCCCCTCGAACTCATCGATGAGAGGGATGTCGACGCCACTCTCGGTGCGGACTCGATTGAGAGGAGCCTCATCGCCGCAGGTGTTGGACTCCTGCTCCTGCTGGTATTCATGCTGGTGTACTACAGGTTCCCCGGTGCTATCGCATGCCTGAGTCTCGGCATGTACGGCGCCATTCTCCTGGCCATATTCAATGTCTTGTCGTCTCATCTCACACTCACGCTGCCCGGCATAGCTGCGCTAATACTGTCCCTTGGCATGGCGGTCGACGCGAACGTGCTGATATTCGAGCGACTCAAGGAGGAACTGCGGGCCGGCAGAACCCTGCAAGGCGCCGTGGAGATTGGCTTTACGAGGGCGTGGTCAGCCATCAGAGACAGCAACATCACCACGCTGATCGCATGTCTGATCCTATTCTGGCTCGGCGGCACATTCGGAGCCTATATGGTTCGAGGTTTCGCGTTAACACTTGCGATTGGGGTCGCGGTCAGCATGTTCACAGCGATCGTGGTAACACGGACTCTGCTGCGAATCGCCGTCTTAACAAAGGTAGTCACCAACCTGCGCTCGTATGGAGTTAGGTCATGATCGATTTCGTGGGAAAGCGACATTGGTTCTTTCTTGGTTCACTGATTGCGCTGCTGATAGCGGTAGTCGCACTTGGCGCGTTCGGGCTTCGACCCGGGATCGATTTCACGGGAGGCACGGCCATGACGCTCCGATTCGAGCCACAGGTGGATCAGGCGGCGCTCCGAGACGTGCTGACAGATTACGAAGGCGGTTCAGATGCCATCATACAGAGGAGTGGGGATGACTATCTCGTGCGCATGAAGTTGCTGACCGTCGATGAACGCGAGGCAATCATGGCTGGACTCGAGTCGAAACTGGGCGCGGAGCTGACGGTTCTGGACTACAATACGGTGTCACCAGCCATTGCCACTGAGACGGCCCGCCAGGCAGGTCTCGCGCTACTATTTGCCTCGGTCGCGATGCTGCTCTACATCGCGTGGTCCTTCCGCAGGATGCCAAGCCCTTTCAAGTGGGGTGCCTGTGCGATCATTGCGCTCGTGCACAACATCCTGATCGTGGCCGGGCTGTTCGCCCTCCTCGGAAGATTCCAGGGGGTAGAGATCGATGCGCTGTTCATCACGGGACTTCTGACCATCGTAGGCTATACCATTAACAATACCGTCGTCGTCTTCGACCGCATCAGAGAGAACAGGGCAAAGGGCATCAGCCCCGATCTTGGAATCACAGTCAACTGCAGCCTGGCAGAGACGCTTGTCCGCAGCGTGAATACGTCGCTCACCACGCTCTGCGTCATACTCGCATTGCTCCTTTTTGGCGGCATCACGATCCACTACTTCATCCTTGTCCTGTTTGTCGGCCTGCTGATTGGCACGTACAGCTCGCTGTTCATCGCCGGACCCCTCCTGGTCACCTGGGAACGGCAAGAGTGGGGGCTGCTTCTCAGTCGACTACGTACAGCGGAACACGCCGCGTAGGCGGATGACGCCTGCCTTGAGCACTAGCTGGCCCCGGGTTACATCTCACCGGTACCGGTGACGTGAGCATTTCATAGGCCTTGCAGCTTCCTGCCACCTACCCCATCGCCGGGGCGGATCCACTTCTCCTCAGTCGCCCATCACGTTCTCTCTCCCCATGAGTATTGTGCGGACACATGCTATTATTGTCGGACCGGGACAGACAGATGACCGGTCTGTTCAGACAAGCAGGACAGGTGACCTCATTCACAGAGTACTGAGGAGACGATTCTCCGTATGACGGAACGCACATCAGTTGCCGTTGCGGTCGCACAAATGGCCAGCGGGCCAGACAAGAGCGAGAATACCGCCAGGGCGGTATCGCTTGCAACGAGGGCCGCCGACACAGGAGCAACGATGATTGCGCTGCCCGAGACGTTTGACTATCGCGGCGATGGCCAGGATCTCAAGGATATCGCTGAGCCTCTGCCGGGAAACGCCCTCGCTCCCCTTATGTCACTCGCTGCAGAGCGCCGCGTATGGATTCTTGCAGGAAGCGTGCATGAGAGGGACGCCGCGGGCGGAATGCCGTTCAATACTTCTGCGTTGATTAACCCGCAAGGAGGAATCACAGCGAGCTATCGCAAGATGCACCTGTTCGACATCTGCATCAGTAACAGATCGGTCACGGAATCTGCCAGGTATCAGGCAGGCACTGATGTCGTGTGGGCGGACGCGGACGGAATCACGGTAGGACTGACCATCTGTTACGACCTGCGATTCCCGGAGCTGTACCGTGTTCTTGCAGACGCAGGTGTTGACGTCGTGTTTGTGCCCTCGTCGTTCACTGCTCCGACGGGCGAAGCTCACTGGGAAGTGCTCTTACGTGCTCGTGCCATCGAAAACCAGTGCTTCGTCGTTGCGCCCGGCCAGGCTGGCACTGGTGCAGGAGGAATAGCCACCTACGGCAACAGCATGATTATCGACCCATGGGGTCGCATACTGGCGCAAGCCACACATGATGGAGAGCAGATCATATCCGCGGTGCTTGATTTCGACGAAATGGTAGCGGTCAGAAACCGTCTCCCGGCGTTGAGTAATCGAAAACTCCGTCCCATTCGTTGAAATAGAATGAAACTGTCACTACAATTGTGGAGTATCATGGTTCAGGCAGTGTGAATCGCGCTTCCTGATGCCGCTGTATCAGCACATAGTTATGGAACAGGATTACCCGTCCTTCGAAGAGGCTGTCGCCAGAGCCGAGCAGATGAGCCTGGCTGCACGCCAGGCTGCCCAGCAGTCGCGCAAAGCTGCCGAGCAGGCGTATACCAGGATAGAGGGCATCGCACGGCAGGCTCGCAAGGAGGCGGAGGATGCGCGCAAGGTGGCGGAGGAAGCTGCAAATAAAGCCGAGGAGATAGGCGAGTCCGCTTCGAAGATATCCCGGGACGCCATCGCCCGGGCGCAGCAGGCAATCGCCGCCGCAGAAAGCCAGCTGCGTTCATCGACCAGCGCGGCAGCGTCAAGCGCCCGCTCATTCGAGGAAACGGTCAGCCACCTCGAAGAGCTTGTGCATCGGTCCATCACATCTGTCGAGGAATCGATTTCTTCCTCCCAGCGCTCCCTCAGTAGAGTGGAGAAGATAGCGCTTAATGCACAACAGAGAGCGGAGGAAGCTCGCGAAGCTTCCCAGCAAGCTGTTGCGGCAGCAGAAGAGCAGGGGCGACAGGCCGCCGAAACTGCTGAAGAGTCAATTCAGGCTTCCCGTGAGGCGCAGAATGCTGCAGAGCGCGTCGCCCGCACGTCGGAGAAGGCCTCCAAAGAGGCTGCGAAGGCATCGGAGAAGGCCGTGGCACGAGCGGAGAAGGTCTTCCAGTCGGCCTCCGACTCGGCTGCGTCATCATCCGCAGCATTTGAAGAAGCGAGGGCTCGCGCCGAAGAGGCGGTCGCGTCGGCGAACGCCTCATCCGAACAATCCAGTCGCGCTTTCGAGGCTGCACTACGACGAGCCGAGGAAGCAGGGAAGCACAGCCAGCGGGAGGCGGACCGCCAGGTGAAGGTGTCGCAGGAAGCAGTTGCACGGATCGAAGCGTCGGTGCGGGCAAGCAGAGAGGCCGTTGACGCCGCAACAAGAGCCTCTCAAGAGGCAATGGGCCGGGCCGAAGAGGCTGAACGCGCTGCTCGTGAAGCAGTCCGACGCGCCGAGGAGATCACCGCAGCCGCTACCAGGCTCGCAGATGAAGCGCTGACGGTGGCAGGAAAGGCTTCAACCCAGGCCGATGAACTGGGAAGACTCTCCGCAGAAGCCGCCGAGGAGGCGAGACGTCTTGCCGAAGAGGCCACCAGGCGCTCCGAGCAGACGAGCGCTGAGGCGTTGCGTGCATCTGAGGAGTCCAAGCGTGTGGTTCGCGAGGCTACCGAAGCATCGGTGAAGGCAGCACGAGACAACGTTGTTGCTTCGGCAAGAGTCCTTCAGGAGGCGATTGCCAAAGCCGAGGAGACAACGAAGACAGCCCGGAAAGCTGCGCGCGCATCGATGAAGGTGTTCGAAGACGTTGTGGCCGATGCTGAGAAGCTACGTCCACAGATCGAGGAGGATCGCGAGATGCCATCGAAGCCCTTTGCGGAAGCAATGCATCGCCTCGAGACGGAGGAATCAAAGGCAAGGCCACAGCCACGCGACGGCCGGCCGGACATCCACTCCAGACTTCAATTTCTCGCGAAGATGTACGCAGCCGATAAGGAGCAGCCATTTAACAAGCCCGATGACCTGGACGAAGAGTAGACAGCCAACAGGACGTCAATCTCGAGTGACATCTGTTGCTGAGATATGTGGTCAACGCAAGGATTCGTAGCGGAAGGAGAATACCCATGGTAAGCGAAGACGAACACAAGGCGCAAGCAGCAGCCCCCGAGACTCAGGCTGAGGAGCTGAAGAAGGCTTCCAGGGCCGGGGAGCCAACCATCGACCTGCTGGACGAGACTCAGCAGCGCGCGGCAGCGGCGTATGTCGCCTACGTCGAGGCAGAGCGCCAACTCGAAAGAGCATATAAAGAGCAAGAG
This sequence comes from Dehalococcoidia bacterium, assembly GCA_003562475.1. GTDB lineage: Bacteria > Chloroflexota > Dehalococcoidia > GIF9 > AB-539-J10 > SKVJ01. Next base: position 43,073 of record PWUU01000063.1, read on the forward strand.
GCGAAGGCAGAGAAAGCGTATGCTGCGGCGCTCGAACAGGCGCGCAAGGAGAGCGTCGACGCTATTGCCAGTGCCCGGAAGTCATATGACGCCTCTGTCTCCCAGGCAAGAAAGGCCATGGAGGACAGCCTCGCCAAGGCCAGGCAGGTGTTTGACGAGAGTTCCGCTCAAGCCAGCAAGACGTACGAGGAGAGTGTGGCGCAATCTAAGAAGCAGTTCGAAGATGTCGTCGCCCGTGCGATGAAGCAAAGGGACGAGGCAGAGAACAAGGCCCGGCAGCAACACACCGAGGCAATGGCACATACGTGGAACGTGTTCACAAAGGCACGGCGCTAGCCACATACCAGTAGAGGCAAGAAGGAAGGCCCTCCCGCATTTCGCCGGAGGGCCTTACGAGGTAGTACCGTATCAGTTCGTCGCAGTGAGCTAGAGAAGCACCGGAATCTCGTCGAAGGACTCCTCAAGCCTCCTCGTCTGGTAGCCGAGCCCTTTCTTCGCCTTCATCACAGAAATCAGGTCGATCGCCTTGGTGAAATACTCGGTGACCTTTCGGACATTGGAGATTTCGGACATTACCACCGTCACATCGATCTGTTTGTTGTCGCGAGGATAGTCGCCACTTCGGATCAGCGCATTGGGTGCAAGATTGCGCAGATTGTCACCCAACTGCTTCATAACATCCATACTCATCTCACGCGCCGGGGCAGTCAATAGATACATCGCCCTCCCCACATCACCCGGGTCGATAGTCATGGATAACTCGCTGATGGCCTGATCCATGGCGTGCACGCTGCGGCTTGTATCAGCCATCTTTTCGCGGAAGTCACGTCTTGGACCACAGAACGGCAGACGCCTTTCCAGCCTGGACGCACCTCCTCCGATAACCGTCCAGCCTGTCAGAGTCTGAATGACGTCGCCAGCATCCAGTACCTTCGAACCCACATAGCGACGGTTCGTCTCTTCACCTGCACAAAGCACATTGTAGAACGGCTCCACCACCCGTGCGTTAATCGAGTTCAAGTTGTTCTCAGCGGGTGCGTCTTTCTTCACATACCGCTGATTGTCGATGAGAAACACGGCGTCCGCCACCAGGTAGGTGGATTTCAGGCAGGTCGCAGTGTTGTAGATTGTCCTGGTCTCGGTGTTCTCTTCCTGTCGAAACGGCAACACGACGACGTCGTATACCGGCTTGCCAATATAGCGTTCCTTCAGATGCTTGGTGAGCACACCAATAGCGCCCGAACCGGTGCCTCCTGCCGCGCCCGCGCATAACAGGAACGCATCGGTTTCGTAGAACCCTTCTGCCGTACGAATTGCGTCGATAATCTTGTCGACATCTTCATTGGCAATTTCGGCGCCGAGCTCGCTGATCTTGCCGACACCGTGTCCGTTTGTTCGCTGCGCACCGATCAATATCCGGTGCTTGTAGTCCGGCTTGATGGTGCGGAGTCCACTCAGATCGGTCACATCGGTGTTGACTGCGAATACTCCAGCGAGCGTATCCATCCCGCGGAGTGCGTGTCCTCTCCTGTTCAAACGAGCGAATCTGTCAGCGATGCGCCCGCCACATTGTCCCAGTCCGATCACAAGCAGCTTCATGGCGCTATTCTAATGCCCTCCTTCACTAATGTCAACACACACGTGGCCAAACCGCCAGATCGTCAATCATCAAGGCAAATGGCCTCACCGCATCAACTCCAGCATAACTCATAGCACGATGATGCTGCCTTCGAGTACGAGGAGCCCAGTTCCGTTCCAGGAAGAAGACGCTGGCGCCGCAAACGTGCCAAGGTTCACCTCTCACTATACAACGATGAGCCGTCCGTAGTAGTTGTCTGCCAACTCACAAAAACTCGTCCTGTAAAGCCGGGTGGCCGCGGGCAGGTGCTCCACCACGTCTGTCGCGATCATACCATCCGGCCCCTTTTCCTCAGTTGCCAGATCACCTGCCAGTCCGTGCAGAAAGGCTCCAACCACCGCGGCGCTACGAAGGTCAAGTCCCATGCCTGAAACTGCGGCGATTGTCCCCGTGAGCACATCGCCGCAGCCCGCTGTAGCCATGCCGGGATTTCCTGTCAAGTTCAATGAAATAGGGCCGCTCGCCTCTCCTATGAGCGTGCTGGAACCTTTCAGTACCATAATACCACCAAGCGTACGCGCGGCCTCCTGTACCGCGGCCACGCGATCCTGCTCGATTTCTGCAACGGCGCATCCAAGCAGGCGGGCCATCTCACCGGCGTGGGGTGTGAGCACTGTGGGAGCTCGGCGGTTACGTAGACAGGACACATCACGAGCAATCGCACTCAACCCGTCGCCGTCCACCAGAACTGGAGTCGAAACTCGTGCTACCAGATAGCGAACCAACTCCTGGGTTTCCTCATTCAGTGACAAGCCGGGCCCTGCCACAACCATGTCGATACGCTCACTCATCGCACACAACTCATCGAGATTGGAGAGCGCAACGGAGCCATCTGCAGTCTCCTGCAGCGGCATAATGACAGCCTCACTCGCACGACTTCCAAGCAGAGGAGCGAGAGTCGCAGGCGTCGCCAGCCGGGCGTAACCTCCGCCAGCCCGCAGGAACGACATGGCAGCAAGGACCGGAGCTCCCAGATACGAGCGAGCCCCTGCAATGAACAGTACGTCACCATAGTCGCTCTTGTGAGACTCGAGGGGTCGTGCGGGCAACGGCACGAGCTGGCTGGTCTCCACGTGTCCCACTGAATCATACAGCGAAGGAGGAAAGGATAGATGTGTCACGTACAGTCTGCCGCATAGCTCTCTGCCGGGAGGAAGCAGGTTTCCTCTCTTTGGCAAGCCGAAGGTCACCGTACATGTGGCTCGTACCGCGACACCGCCGGTTGCACCGGTGTCGCCGTTCACGCCTGAAGGCGTATCGACCGCGACAACGAGGTGACTTGATGCGTTGAGGTGCTCTATCACCTCAGCATACAACCCCTCGGGGCTTCGCGACAGGCCTGTGCCAAGCATCGCATCGATAATGACATCGCTCGATCGTACAAGGTGGAGGTCACCAGACGCATACAATCGCTGTACCGGTATGCCGGCACGCACCGCCGCTTCAAGGTTCGTCCGGGCGGTGCCGCTCACCGCATCTTCCTCCACCAGCAAGTACACAAGCACCGCCACGCCGGACGAGTGAAGCTTGCGCGCCACCACCAATCCATCACCTCCGTTGTTACCACCCCCGCAAAGCACAACGAAGCGCCTCGCCACCAGGCCAAATTCCCTCTTGATCACTTCATACACGGCGTGTCCGGCATTCTCCATGAGGATGGTCTCTGAGAGACCATAGTCCTCCACCGCCTTCCGGTCGCACTCTCGCATCTCCTGCACAGTGCAGATCTTCATCGACTCAACCTCCGCGGTGACAGCATCTCACACCACTCAGCGACGTATGATTCAAGATCCGCAAGCGGCCTCTCATCTGGCGAAGGCAATCCGGTATCCACCGAGTTCGGGCACTTGAGCCCACCACCGGTAGCCACACAGACAACAACATCGCCCCTCTGAAACACACCGTCCCTGGCAAGTTGAGACGCTGCGGCAAGGGAAACGGCGGCCGCCGGCTGGACGAATACACCTGTCGCTGCCAACTTCAGTTGCGCACTCAGGATCTGCTCATCACTCATTGCCACGCTCACGCCTGCGCCGGCACGCAATCGGCGCAGCACGGCGTTCCCGCTGGGTGGTCGCGGATTGGCAATGGCCTGTGCAATGGTGTGGGGGTTGCTGACACCGATGACCCGATCCAGTGCCTTATGCCATGCATGATAGATGGGTGCACACCCGTCTGCCTGGGCACACACAATACGAGGCACGTGCGAGATCAGTCCCGCGTCCATCATCTCCTCGAACCCCTTGAGTATCCCCCGAAAGACTCCGCCGGAGCTCGTGGGGACGACTACCCAATCGGGCGCATTGTATCCTGTCTGCTCACAAATCTCGAAAGCGATGGTCTTGGAGCCCTCGACCCTGGCCGGGGCATCGGAATTCAGAAACCGGAGCTCGCTCTTCTCAAGCCGGAGGGTCGCCTGATAGAGCTCCGGATAGTCTCCACGTACACGGACAACTGCGGGACCGTACACCATAATCGGAGCAAGCTTCTCCTCAGGTATCTCGGCACTGATCAACACCAGTGCAGGCAAACCCGCACGTGCGGCATACGCAGCCACCGAGGCAGCCATGTTTCCAGTCGAGACCACCCCCACTGCCTGGCTATCCATATTCATCGCTTCGGCCATTGCCACCAGAGTGCCACGATCTTTGAACGACCAGGTTGGGTTCACCGACTCATTCTTGACAAGCAATCGGGAGATGCCGAATTCTGAGGCCAGTCGTGGGGCACTCACCAGAGGCGTGAACCCTTCGCCAAGCGAGAGGACGCGGTAGTAGCGACTGGGTGGCAGAAGTCCGGCGTAGTGTTCGGCCAGTGACTGCTCATGCCATGCCGGCCGTCCAACCGCCAGACGCTCGTATCCACGAACCTCCAACGGTTCGCCGCAGTCGGGACACCGAAGCGCGGCTTCCTCGTACGCTATTGATGCACTGCATCCCGTGCAGTCCAGCGTCAAGCGCAATGGGCCCTCCTCCATGCACACCGTCCACAGGATGTCCGGCGGAGCGTACGGATGCGACGGTCGGTCAACACGCCGACCACTTCCCGGTACCACTCCACTATAACCGGCCTTGTCGCAACGTGCAATAGCCTTCAGGCGGAGGCAATGCGACCCGAACCTTCAGGGAAGCACATCTACCCACTCAACCACCGACACGCGCATGAGAAAGGCCTCATGTCCCGAAGCCTTTCCCTGTCCGGCAGGCAATCACCGGTCCTGTTCCACTGCACCGCGCACCACCGGCGTCCTGGCACCAACACGAATTGCGAGGTACATGAACGGTGTGTCGATCAAAGCCATGATCCACTTCAGCAGATATGTCGTCCCCAGTATCTGCAACCATGTTGCTGGCTCGAACAGGCCCCACAACGCGATGAAGCAAAACAACAGCGAGTCTATCGCCTGCGACACCATCGTGGAGGCGCAGTTCCGCAGCCAGAGGTAACGTCCCCGGGTCTTCTTCCGCAAGAAGTGGAACGCGGCGATATCGTGATGCTGCGACACAAGGTAGGCAATCAGACTTCCTGCAGCCACACGTGGCATGAGCCCAAACACGGTCGCCAGGGAATCGTGTGCGAAATCCCCTCGCGCGGGAGCAAACCAGAGTGCGAACTGCATCCAGATTACCGCCAGTGCCATCGCAGCGAATCCAATCCAGACGCACCTGTGCGCCTCGCGCTTGCCATACAGCTCGCTCAGCACATCAGTCGACAGGAACACTGTGCCGTACAGGACATTCCCCAGCGTTGCCGTCAGACCGAACAGCACAACCGTCTTGGTCACCTGAATGTTGGCAACGATTACCGCAGCAATCACCAGTGCGTAGAGTCCGTACCGCCCAAACAACCTGACGACAATGAGCGAGAGGCTCAACGACACGAGCGCAAAGGTGAGCCATAGGATGTTGTTGCATGTGAGAACCACGTCCTGCATCTCAGACGTTACGCCTGCCCTGAGTCGTAATCACCCCTGCTCCTCACAAACTCATTGTCGCGTCTTCGAGCAAGCCGCATGGCCTCATCGGAAGGGCGGTAGCGCTGTCGGAACTCGTGACGAAACCCCTGGAAGACTCCTCCCCGAATAGCTGTGCGAATGTCGCGCATCAGCCGATGGAAAAAGGTCAGGTTGTGAATCGTTGCCAGTCTGTATGCCAGGAGCTCTTCGCACTTGAACAGGTGGTGCAGGTACCCTGCCGAGAACCTGCGGCACGTGTAGCAGTCGCAGTCACAGTCGACAGGCCCCTGAGCGATCTTGAAGGACGCGTGCGTGACACTGCGACGGCCATCCCGCGTATAGACGGCGCCATTTCGTGCAACGCGTGTGGGGAGGACGCAGTCGAACATGTCAACCCCACACCACACCGCCTCCAGGATATCCTCAGGAGCACCCACGCCCATCAAGTACCGGGGTCGATCAGCCGGCAGGAGGGGAACTGTCTCCCTGATGACAGGGTACATCACCTCCTTCGCCTCACCGACACTGAGCCCACCAACCGCGTAGCCCGGAAAATCAAGCGAGGTGAGAGTCCTGACCGAGAGTTTCCTGAGCGCGATGTCCCCACCACCCTGTACTATGGCAAACAGGAATTGGTCCGGGCGGTGCCTGGCCCGCAAGCACCGTTCCGCCCAACGGTGGGTCCGCTCCACTGCCTTGCGTAACCGTGTTCCTTCGATCCCCCCGGCAGGCACATCATCGAGCGCCATGATGATATCGGCCCCTAATCCTTCCTGTATCTCAATCGACCGCTCAGGTGTCAGTCGATGCTCGCTGCCATCGACATGGGAGCGGAATGTCACTCCTTCATCGTCGATGGTCCGTAGAGCGGCCAGGCTGAAGACCTGAAAGCCTCCGCTATCGGTCAGAAGTGCCTTATCCCACGACATGAATCTGTGCAGTCCTCCGGCCCGACAAACCGCATCTACGCCCGGGCGAAGGAACAAATGGTAGGCGTTCGCCAGGAGTATTTCGAAACCTATGTCATGGAGTTCATCAGGAGTCAACGACTTCACGGTTGCCTGACTGCCGACAGGCATGAACACCGGAGTCTCAACAGTGCCATGGGCTGTCTCCAGTCGACCCGCCCGCGCCTCAGACGTCGGGCAGCGATGCTCGATCGTGAAGCAGTGCAATTCTATCTCGAGGGTACCCCCGGAGCTAGTATACCATTCGCCCCAACCCTCGACTCCTCACTCCAGGTCAGGCACGGAATTCGGGGGGATCGCACTGGCAATCCAGACACTCAGACGAAGTGCCCCTGGGCAACCATGACCACACGACCGCCAACGGACACTCGTGCACCATGTTCATCACGCCTCGCCCGGGCAAACAAGAGGGACGGCCTCCGTGCTTCGTAACCCTGCTCGATGCGCAAGTCCAGCGTGCCGGTAGTGGGCCGCAGGTACCGCAGAACGTATGCCGCGAGGCAGCCAGCGCCTGCACCGGTCGCCGGATCCTCAGCGATCCCGTAATCAGGGGCGAACATCCGAACGTTATAGTCGTTCTCGGGATTGTATGCTTCCGGGGTGAACAGGTACAGAGCACGTGCTTCCGTGAGAGTTCCGAGGTTCGCATATGCATCCGGGATGATACGGGCTCGCCGCATGGCCGCCAGCGAAGTCAACGGCACCATCAGAAACGGGAGCCCGGTTGATACCTCCTGGATGGGCCAGCGATCCTCCAGTTCCGAAAGAGACAGGCCGAGTACGGGGCCAACTTCCTGAGGCTGCAGCATGCTGCCGAATTCGGGAGCTCTGTGAGTCACCCAGACAGAATCGATACCACCGTAATGGTATGCGAAGTTCACATCAACCGGCCCGACGCCAAGGTTCACTCTGATCGTGTTCAGCGGTTCTTCGATGAGTTCCCGCTGCAGCACCCAGCCGGCACCCAGCACTGCATGACCGGAGAACGGGATCTCGTGGGCGGGTGTGAACACCCGGACATCATAGCCGCCCCCGCGTGGTTCGTCCGAGAGGATGAAGGCCGTCTCTGAGAAATGGACCTCTCGAGCGAGACGGCTCAAATCCTCTTCGCGCAACAGGGACGCGTTCCGAAATACCGCGAGTTGATTGCCGGAGTACTGCCCTTCGGCAAACACATCCAGCAGATAGAATCTCCGCTCCATTACAGCACCGTGCCGCAGGCGATGAGCCGGGGGCTCCGCTCCAGAACCCTGCTCCTGGATACGATTCTACCAGATGTGCCCCGGAAGGTCGCTCCAACGGTGGTGCCGCATACCACCCCACTCTCCACCAGCATCCCATCATGTTATACTCCCGCAGGGAGAACCCGATGGACGACCTCACCCGCAGTCGTGAGCGTATCAACTCCCTCCGCGATACGCTCAACTACCACAATCACCGGTACTACGTGCTCAACGCCCCGGAGATCAGCGACGAGGAGTACGACCGGCTTCTCGCAGAGTTGAAGGACCTTGAACGGCAACACCCCGAGCTCATTACTCCCGATTCACCCACTCAGCGTGTTGGCAGAGCACCGGCAGAGGTTTTCGGCGTTGTCGAACATCCTGTGCCACTCCTCAGTCTCGCAAACGCCTTCACGCTGGACGACCTCAGGGCCTGGTGGAAACGCACAGCGGAACTCGTTGGTGCGACCCAGTTCACCACCGTCTGTGAGCCAAAGATCGACGGCCTTGCAGTCGCCCTCACATATGTAGACGGACTCTTGGTTACAGGAGCTACCAGGGGAGATGGTTTCAGGGGAGAGGATATTACGAAGAACCTCAGAACGGTGCGCAGTATTCCGCTCTCGGTACTGAAGAACGCTCCTCCTCGATTCGAGGTGAGAGGCGAGGTATTCCTGCCCAAAGAGGGCTTCAAGGTCCTGAACGAAAGACGAGCCGCGCAAGGACTGCCGCTTTTCGCCAACCCTCGAAACGCCGCTGCGGGCTCGGTGCGGCAGCTTGATCCGTCAGTTACTGCAGAGCGGCCACTCGACATCTTCATCTACGCCCTCGGATGGGCAGAAGGCGTCCCACTACCCGACACCCACTGGGAGATCATGGACTGGTTGCGCTCTCTCGGATTCAAGGTTAATCCCCTTATCACGCGCAGCAGGACACTGGAGGAAACACAGGAAATCTACGACCAATGGATTCAGCAACGTGCTGAGTGGCCATTTGAAGCAGATGGGATGGTGGTGAAGATCGATTCTCTTCGGATGCAAGACGAACTCGGCAGCGTGGGGCGTGAACCACGCTGGGCCGTCGCCTACAAGTTCCCGGCCGTACAGGGCACAACGCGATTACGAGAGATTGGAATCAATGTCGGTCGCACCGGCAGCCTCAATCCCTACGCGATTCTCGAACCGGTCAAAGTGGGCGGCGTGGTCATTAGCCACGCCGCACTGCACAACGAGGAGGACATACGCCGCAAAGACATTCGCATCGGCGACACCGTCATCGTACAGCGTGCAGGAGACGTTATCCCGGAGATCATCGGGCCGATACCCAGTTTACGCACAGGAGAAGAACGTGTGTTTCACATGCCCACGTCATGTCCAGTGTGCGGGTTCGGCGTGGTGAAGCCGGAAGGCGAAGCGGTACACAGGTGCACCAATGCAGCCTGCCCCGCTCAGGCGCTGGAGAGGATCAAGCACTTCACAGGCAGGGATGCAATGGACATCGACGGTGTGGGAGAGAAGCTCTGCGAGACGCTCTTTCATGCAGGACTGGTCAAGGACGCAGGAGACCTGTACCGCCTCACCAAAGAGGATTTGCTGCAACTGGAACGAATGGCCGAGCGAAGTGCAAGCAATGTCATTTCCTCCATTGAGAGAAGCAAAGAGCGTCCTTTCAGTAGACTGATCTTCGGACTGGGAATACCTCATGTGGGTCAGGAGTACGCCGAACTGCTCGCACAGCGTTATACGAGCATTAACGAGCTGGCAGCCGCTTCCACAGAAGAGCTCACATCGCTTCCATCAATTGGCCCAAAGATTGCAGAGAGCGTACATGCGTTCTTTCGGCAACAAAGGAACCTCGAGATACTGGACAAGCTGCGGAACGCGGGCGTCAGATTGGACAGGCAACGTGAGAAAGCGTCAAACGCGGGGCAACCCCTGGCCGGTCTCACATTCGTATTCACTGGCAGGTTGAACCGATTTGCTCGCCCGGAAGCCGAGGCGCGCGTCACCCAACTCGGTGGCAAGGTCGCACAGGACCTCAGCAGAAGGGTGTCTCACGTAGTCGTTGGAGATGAGCCAGGCGCCAAGGCAGAGAGAGCTCGAGAACTGGGCGTCGCGCTGATGAATGAGGCAGAGTTTCTCAGGCTGCTGGGAGAGGACTAAGGACCACTCCCAATCTCCGGGAGAATGTCTCTGAGGAGCACTGCCAGATAGTCGGGAAGCTCCTCTGGAGAGTGATACCTCACCTCATCGACCTCACCGCCGGGCCGCGGAGCGCCCCCGGTGATGGTGACAAGGTAGCTCACCACGAGCATGTCACCGTACAACTCACGGTCCTCCCGGCGCATCACTCGAATCAGTCTCTGAATCTCCCCCGTGACTCCAGCCTCTTCCTCGAGCTCACGCAGACACGCCTCCTCGGGGCTCTCGCCAGACTCCACAAATCCTGAAGGACAACCCCAGAAACCCTTCTTGGGGGGAATGCCGCGCTTAATCAAGAGGAAGCGCCCGTCATTCACCGCGATAGCCACAACGACCGGCAGAGGATTCTCGTACCGCACGAATCCGCACGAGGGGCAGTATCGGCGCATCCGTCCTTCTATCATGCCTTCTGCCAGGGTCGCCGCACACTCAGGACAATATCTATACATCCTTGACACCATGATGGTCTGACCGCGCTCATCTGCACACACAATGCCCGGTCCGGACGGTGAGTCTCACAACAGTAGTATAACGGTACCAGCTGAGGCACATCGAAGCGCCGTAGCGTCACATATTCCGTTTCGGCGTCACGTGGTATCCTTTGTCTGCTGACACGCTGATCCTCATAGCCACCCTGCCCGTCGAAGAACCAACATAAGGGAGCGTGCTGAGTCATCTGAGACTTGAATGGATGCGTATCTGGACATAGAGACAACAGGCCTTAGCCCCTTCACAGACTCCATCACCGTTGTCGGCCTGTATCGCCAGGCGCCAGGTGGTTTCGCCTTCAGACAGCTTGTCGGCTCGGAGGTCACCCGCGACAGCGTGGAGACGCTGCTCACCGGGGTGACAATCCTCTACACTTACAATGGTGCTCGATTCGACCTCGTGTTCCTGCAGTCGCAACTTGCCCTTGAACTGGACCCTTCCATCAGCCACAGAGACCTCATGTACACCTGTTGGGCTCGAGGTCTCTATGGAGGGCTGAAGGCGGTGGAACGATGTCTCGGTATCGAGAGGACCTTGAGAGAAGTATCAGGACGACAGGCCATCACGCTGTGGTGGCGCTATGTCGACTATGGGGATACGACAGCCCTTCGCCTTTTGCTGGACTACAATGAAGAAGATGTGCGCAACCTTAAGGTCCTGCGGGATAGGCTTGGCATCAACTGACACAACGGTGCTGCCGCGATGAGAGTGGTGGACTTCCACACGCATGTGGTGCCTCCCTGGGTGATCCAGGAGAGGGAGTCTCTGGCCCACAGCGATGCCTGTTTCGGCATGCTCTACTCCAATCCAAGAGGGCGGCTCGCAACCGTCGAGGACCTTATCCGCAGCATGGATGAGGCCCACGTATCCATTTCGGTGGCGCTGAACATCGGCTGGTGCAGCCACGATTTGTGCGTTCGGACCAACGACTACCTGATCGAGTCTGCAGGCAAGTGGCCCGAGCGCATCATCCCGTTCTGCATGGTGCAACCGACTTCGACCGATTTCGCGCTCAAGGAACTGGAGAGATGTGCTGCGGGCGGCGCCAGGGGCATCGGAGAGTTGCGGCCGGATGCGCAGCAGTACTCGCTTGCCGACATCGAGTTACTGAGACCGCTTGTTAATGTTGCCTCAAGCCACAGGATGATGCTGCTCAGTCATGTGTCGGAACCCGTGGGACATGAATACCCCGGCAAAGGAACCATCACTGTGGAGCAGCCATACGCACTCGCGAGAGCTTTCCCGGAGGCTAACCTGGTCTTCGCCCATTGGGGTGGAGGACTACCCTTCTACGCCCTCATGCCCGAGGTTAAGAACACGCTTGCCAACGTCTATTTCGACACGGCGGCCTCGCGGTACCTGTACCGTCCGGAGGTATTCGAGATCGTTTCGCGACTCGTCGGTGCGGACCACGTCCTGTTTGGGTCGGATTACCCGCTTCTCTCGCAACAGCGCGCAGTCGACGAGGTAATACAGTCCACACTTGACCGTGGCGAACAGACCTCGCTACTTAGCGGCAATGCTACTCGGCTACTGCAGAGAGGAGGCAGTCTCCTTGGCTGATGACGTAATCCGTGCATTTGTGGCAATCGAGCTGCCTGAAGACGTGAAGGGCGCGCTGGAGGCCATCATGCGACAACTCAGGGATCGCTTGACGAACCCCGATATCAAGTGGGTGGCGCCGCAGAGCCTCCACTTGACGCTGAAGTTCCTCGGACAGGTACCAACAGCGCGGATCGAAGATGTGCAGGGCCGTCTCGCCAATATGTGTGCCATGGCATCGCCGATGCAGTTTGAGGTCAAGGCCCTGGGAGCATTTCCATCCACCGGATCGCCCCGAGTAATCTGGGTGGGGCTGGGGGGCGATATCGCGCGGTTAACCTCGCTGGCCGGCCACATCGATGCGACGCTCAGCGAACTCGGTTTCCAGAGAGAGACCAGACCGTTCACGCCGCACCTCACCATTGCCCGGATCCGACAGGGAATTACCGGCAGAACAAGGGCCGCCATCCGTACCGCTCTCAGCGAGACCGAGGTGACAGAAGGGATTCGATTCCAGGCAACAACGCTCACTCTGATGAGAAGCCAGCTGCTGCCAGGCGGAGCCGTGTACAGTCGGCTGGCGCTCGTCTCTTTCGGGTGGTGATCGAATCCGGATCGACAGTCTCGCGGTTTGCGAACGCAATAAGCCTGATATATACTTTGCCCAGTCTTGGTTTGGGAGGTGGAATACCTTGGAGAACTCTCCTTTCCCTAAGTGCCAGAAGTGTGACACAGGCGACCTTGTCCCTCTGTCGGACTTCGGAAGCCAAGGTGCGGCGATTCGCTACAAAGCATGGGTGTGTACGAAACCTGATTGCGGCTACAACATCAAGATCAGGAACGGTGAGATATACCTCAACGAGCCCATCCTGAGCGGTGAACTACGCGCCCGCAGTCACTAGTACTCCCGGGCTTATGCGAGCGTGTTTCGCGTCGGTTGTGTAGTCGGCCTGGCGCTCGACTGTCTCTTTCCACGCAGTTGCGTGGGATGTAGCAGGCTTGGAGCCTATATTTGTGCGGATTGCCAGGCGCAGATGGCATTCCTGCTTGGTCCGATTTGCCCGCGGTGCGGGCAACCCCAGGTCAGTGGCATGCTATGCCCCTCTTGTGCGACGGTATCGAGTTCGATCTCTTCCATCCGCTCGATCTTTCGCTTTGAGGGAACCGCTCGTCGGGCGATTCATGAACTGAAGTATCACAACCTGAGAGCAATCGCGCCGACGCTGGCAGCATACCTTGCCTCATACGCCGCCACCAGTGGAGATAGGATTGATGTGATCATGCCGGTTCCACTGCATCCGACGCGTCACAAGCATCGAGGCTACAACCAGGCGGCGTTGCTTGCACACGAGTTAGGCCGACTGCGAGGCATTCCAGTATCATTCAACTCTCTCAAGAGAACGAGAGAGGGAACAAGCCAGGTGCACACAAGGAACATGGATGAGCGTCGCGCCAATGTTCAAAATGCATTCGAATGCACCGATGCATCTCTCGCAGCAAAGTGCATTATGTTAATTGACGATGTTTGTACAACTGGAGCCACGCTCGATTCCTGTGCTGTGGCGCTCAAGAGTGCCGGTGCGCATGAAGTGTTCGGACTGACAGTGGCACGAGAAGTGTAGTAACGGAGGTTCACATGGAATTACGGATCCATACTAAGAACGACGTGTCCGTTTCTCCCGCGATTGAGGAATACGCCACCAAGCGCATCAGCAAGATGGCCCGCTACCTTCCCAGTATTGACGCAGGAAAGGTGGAGATAGCGGACGAGGGAACCAGACAGCCTGACCAGCGCTTCGTCGTCCAGGTCACCCTGGAAAGCAACGGCGTGATGATCAGAGCGCAGGAGAGGGCTGAGGATGTGCGGATGGCTATCGACCGTGTGGTGGACGCACTCACCAATCGGGTCCAACAGTATAAGGGGAAACGATTCGAGAAGACCAAGGACACCGTTCGCAAGATGGAGCCGGCTCTCGATGGAGAGGAGACCGAACCCGAGCGACCAGCGCGCGTGGTCAAGACAAAGCAGTTCGAGCTGAAGCCAATGCCGGTTGACGAGGCCACCGAACAGATGGAGTTGCTGGGACACGACTTCTTTCTGTTCGTGAACTCGGAAAACGGCAAAGCCAACCTGCTCTACAGACGCAAAGACGGCAATTACGGACTGATACAACCATCAGTGTGATTTCAGGGTATGGACTACACGGCATTCTCCACGCCCCTCGGCTGGATGATTATTGCCGGCTCCTCCCGCGGCATCGCTCATGTCGTACTGCCCGCGCAACACTTCGATGCGGCGCTGGATCGACTACGCGCGAGAACCCCAACGGCCTTGCGAGAACTGCGTGCGCGTCACCCTTCAGTCTTCGGCTCACTGCCTGACCGTCTCACCGCATTCATGTGCGGCCAACGGGTTTCTTTCCCTGACCATCTCGACACGAGCGGATGGACAGATTTTCAGTTCCGCGTATGGGAGGCAACACGCAATATCCCTTACGGACAGACCAGGAGCTACTCCTGGGTGGCAGCCTCAATCGGACAGCCAGGGGCGTATCGGGCGGTGGGACAGGCGCTCCACAAGAATCCAGTACCGGTCATAGTGCCCTGCCATAGAGTAGTAGGAATCCATGGAGACCTCACCGGCTTTGGAGGGGGGCTTGCTCTGAAACAGGTGTTGATCTCTCTCGAAACCAACCGTGTCGCTGCTTCAGACGATGCGGTATGAGCCGTTGGTCAGCACGCCAGACAGGTCGCGCTCGAGCTCAGGACAGAGTACCACCCTGACGCCGGGCATCTCCAAATCAGCCACCTCTCCCGATGCGCATTCGATGCCAAGAGCCACCGGGTCATCCCCCGGATAGGCTCTTAGCAGATCGACGATTCTATGCAACAGCTCAACGTCCGCCTGCCTGTCGTCCGTTTCTCTGAGTTCGATAATCAATTCGCGCGGTTTGGCGCGCCGATGGACAGGGCCCTGGCCGGGTGCGTACCTCTGGGCATGCTGACAACTGACCTGGAACTGCCCGTCACGTCCTCGCAGCTGCCCTTTGACTATGACCAGCGCGCCCTCCACCCAGAGCCCACGAGTGCTTTGCTGCACGCGCGGCCACACGGCGACCTCTATGCTACCCGAGGCGTCCTCAAGCTGTGCGACCACGAATGGGCGCCCTTCTCTTGTGAGCGACTGCCTCACTGACGCCACCATACCCGCAACCACCACCTCCTGCTCAACCAAGTCGTGTCCCAGCATACCGCACGGTGCAGTCACAATGCCATCCAGCTCTGCCCGATAGGCCTCGACAGGATGAGGAGAGAAAGAGACTCCTGTAAGCTCCTTTTCCCAGGCCATCTTGTCGCGCGCGGACACTTCAGGAATTCGGGATCCGGGTTCCAGTTCAAGGCCTTCAGACATCCCTGGCATCACATCAAAGAGCGATGTCTGACCGGATTCTCGCATGCGCTGCTCAGCCTGGGCAACGGCAACCATGCGGTCCAACGACGCGAGGAGCTCTGCTCTCGTGCCAAGGCAATCCAACCCCCCAACGCGAATCAGACTCTCCAGCGCCTTCTTGCTGACTCCTCTCGCCCCGACCCTGCGACAGAAGTCGCCAGCGGAACTGAACTCTCCGCCATCCGCGCGGGCACTGAGAATCGCATCAACTGGTCCGAGGCCGACGTTCTTAACTGCGGCAAGTCCGACGCGAATAGCCTGATCCGGCCCGGTTTCCTCTATTGTGAAGCCCGTTTCGCTCCGATTCACGTCAGGGGGGAGAATCCCTATCCCCATTTTGCGGCACTCCTCCGCAGCAAGACAGATCTTCTCCATGTTGTCCAGATACGTATTCATGAAGGCGGCCATGTATTCGACAGGGAAATTCGCCTTAAGGAACGCGCCCCGGTATGCGACAAGGGCGTAGCTCACGCTGTGAGCCTTGTTGAACGCATAACCCGCGAATGGCTCGATCAATGCAAATATCTCTCTCGCCAGGCGCTCGTCGATGCCGTTTGCCACAGCCCCTGCGACGAATGTCTGCTCCTGCTCCTTCATGACTTCAGGGATCTTCTTGCCCATCGCTTTGCGGAAGATATCTGCCTGGCCCATGGAGTATCCCGCGAGCGTACGGGCGATGAACATCACCTGTTCCTGGTACACAATGACTCCGTATGTCTCTTCAAGGATTCGCTCCAGCGCGGCGTGCGGGTACTTGACCTGCACAATGCCCTGCTTTGCTCGAATGAACCGGTCGATCTGCTCCATGGGGCCGGGCCGATAGAGGGCTACCATCGCCGAGATATCGGCGAACACAGATGGTTTCAACTCCTGCAGGTATCGCCGCATACCCCTGCTCTCAAGCTGGAATATGTCACGGGTCTCGCCCGATGCCAGCAGCTCAAAAGTCTTCCTGTCGTCGAGTGGAAGCTGCGAGAAATCGATCTGCACTCCATGGCGCTTCCTGATGGACTCCTTTGCCTTGGCAAGAATCGTCAGGTTGGAGAGCCCGAGAAAGTCCAGCTTGAGCAGGCCGAGCTTGGCGATATTCCACATGTGGAACTGCGTCATGAGACTCTGCTGACCCGACTTGCCGGCAGGCTGCAGCGGAGTGTAATGCACCAGCGGGTCACGAGAGATGACTACTCCTGCCGCATGGGTGCTGGCATGTCGCACAAGCCCTTCAATTCTGCGGGCAGAGTCGACCAGTCTCCTGATCTCATCGTCACTCTCGTACATTTGGCGAAGCTCTGAGCTCTCTGCCAGTGCTCGTTCAAGGGTGATAGTCAACTCGAGCGGGATTAGCCGGGCTACACTGTCAACCTGGTTGTACGGCATGCCGAGCGCACGCCCCGCGTCGCGGAGCGCGGCACGCGCCCCCATTGTGCCGAATGTGATGATCTGTGCCACGTGGTCGGTGCCATACCGTGCATTGACATACGCCAGCATCTCATCTCGACGGTCGTCCTGGAAATCCAGGTCGATGTCGGGCATTTCACGTCGCTCAATATTGAGGAAACGCTCGAAGACAAGGCCGTAGTCGATAGGGTTGATGTCCGTTATCTCGAGACAGTAGAGAACAAGGCTTGCCGCGGCGCTGCCGCGAACCCCGTAGAAGATGCCATTCAGTTTTGCATACGAGACGATATCCCACACGACCAGGAAGTAGTCGTCGAAGTGCGTGCGTGCAATTACATCCAGTTCGTGGCGCAGTCTGCCTTCCAGTTCGGGGATGGGATCCGGAAACCTCTGCCGGAACCCGTCCCAGCAAAGGGAGGCAAGGTGTTCTTCAGCAGAACACCCCGTGGGCAACGATACTTCGGGGAGGTGTAACTGGTGAAAATCGAGAGCAACGTCGCACAAGTCGGCAATGCGAACACTATTCCCTACTGCCTCGGGGATATCCTCGAAGAGCGCTGCAGCTTCATCCGGACTTCGAAGATAGAAGAAGTCTCCCGCCATCTTGAGGCGCTTCTCATCATGCACTACGGAGTTGGTCTGTACGCACAGCAATAGGTCGTGCGCATCGGCATCTTCACGATCCACGTAGTGCACGTCGAAGGTAGCGACCATCGGGATATCGAGCTTCCGGCCCAGTGCCACGAGCTCGGGATTCGCCCTTTCAAGCTCAGGGATCGGATGTCGTTGAAGCTCGATGTAGTAGTCGCCAAACAGGTCCCGGTACCATGAGGCCGTGGCCTCCGCATCAGCAATTCGGCCGTCGAGGATCAATCTCACCAACTCGCCACTGGAGCATCCCGATAGCGCAATAAGTCCGGCGTGATACTCTTCGAGCAACGACCGGTCCACGCGCGGCTTGTAATAGAACCCCTCGGTGTGCGCTCGTGTGACCAGTTGCATAAGGTTGTGGTAACCTTGCATCGTCCTGGCAAGAACAGTCAGATGAAAGGGGTTCCGGCTCGACCCATCACGGATTGCTCGTGTGGTCTCAGCTACATACAGTTCACAACCGAGAATTGGCTTCAGACCGGCGGCACGTGCCGCCGTATAGAAGTCGATGGCGCCATACATGCTCCCGTGGTCGGTAATGGCGATACTCTCCATGCCCAGTTCCTTCGCACGGGAGATGAGCTGCGGAATGCGACACATCCCGTCGAGAAGGCTGTATTCGGTGTGGACATGAAGATGAACGAAGGCCGAAGCCATCGAGTCGATTATACCATGGGGGTGGCGGTTTGACTCCTGAAGCACGGCGCCAATCCCACACACCTTTTCTCATGCGTCTGGCACCACATTTGCTCCTTGTTATCCTGCCCGTCCTCCTGCTCAGCACCGTATTGAGGCTGGAGATGAACAGTCTCAGTCTCTATACGCGCGGGTTCCAGACCTACGCGGTGAGCGAGACAACCGGCTTAAGTGAGGAGCAGCTTCGACAGGCCGCGGTCACGCTTATCCACTACTTTAATTCTCTGACAGAGAGTCCCCAGATGACGGTGGTCGACTCCAGCGGCAGACAATTCGAACTCTACCACGATTACGAACTGATTCATCTCGAGGACGTGAAGGAGTTGTTCGCGTTGAATTCGACACTCCAGGCTCTCAGCCTACTCCTCCTGGTGGTGATTGTGGCGGCGAGCCTTTTCTTCGGCCGCCGTCTCGAGGTGTACAGGGGCTTGCGAAATGGCGCGCTGGCCACGCTCGCGCTCCTCGCTATCACCGCGATGGCCTTTGTCGTCGATTTCGATTGGATGTTCGTCACATTCCACCTGGTCGCATTTGATAACCCGTTCTGGCAGCTCAATCCAATGACGGACTACCTCATAATGTTATTCCCACTCGGATTCTGGCAGGACATGTCTATCCTGGCAGCTGCAGCTACAGGGCTCATGGCAGCATCCATTTACGCGCTCGCAACGCTGCGCTCTCGGAACCCACGCGATCAACACCCGGCCAACCCCTATCCAACCACCACAGACTGTGATGTATAATGGCCATTGGGAAGCAACCCCCGTTTCCGGAGGTCGCATGACTGATTTCAAACCATCTCTAGTGAGACAGCAGTCGTCAGGCACCTACCCTCCATACATTCCCAGCCTCAATGTACCGCGGGACTACAATGACATCGTTCTTGAGTGGGATACACCGAGCCATATCGCTGTCGTCACGCTGCATCGCCCCGAGGTGCAGAATGCACTGAGTCCCACTCTCATCGAGGAGACCATAGACGCCCTTCGACTGGTTGAGGACAACGATGACCTCAGTTGTGTCATCCTGCGTTCTTCAAGCGAGCACTTCTGCTCAGGAGGCGACTTCCACGCGTTTGCCAACAAAGAACTCCTCACACAACGATGGTATTTTGAACTGACGCCAAAGATGATCCAGTCGATGCTTCAGTCGACAGTGCCAATCATCGGGGCCGTGCGCGGTAACTGCTGTGCCCTTGGTGTGGCAATAGCAGGAGGCTGTGACATTGTGCTTGCGTCGGATACCGCAAGCTTTTTCCTCCCGGGTGGCACCGTTGGCTTTGGATGCTTCACACCTGCCGCAGGCGCGTACAAGTCCATGCATCGCAAGCGGCTGATGGAACTCCTGCTTACCGCCAGGCCTCACTCCGCAGAATGGGCCCGGGATGCCGGACTGGTGAATCACGTCTACCCCGATGCTGACCTTGATACGGAAGCCTGGGAGATGGCCAGAACAATTGCCGCAAACGCTCCTCTTGTCGTGAGATGGTCCAAACAGTTCTTCTACCACATTCAAGAGATGGAGCAACGCCAGGCATTCAGATACGGCACTGATCTAATCACGATGCAATCTCTAACACGAGACGGCAACGAAGGACAGAACGCATTTCTCCAGAAACGAAAACCTGACTGGCAGGGCCGCAAGGGCGGCGGTGCCAGGGGCGATGTTCATGCACCGGAGGAGGAGCACGTCTGGAGGGTTGGCAAAGAGATACGCCGCAGGTAGAGGTCTGGCAGTACAGGTAGTGCACCTCATCCTCAGGCGAAAGAGGGAAGAAGAGAATGGCAACAGACAGGCAGAAGGCCGTTGAACTGGCTATTGAGCAAATCGAGCGTGAGTTTGGGCGGGGTTCGCTCATGCGGCTGGGAGAGACAGCCAAGCAGAGAGTGGAGGTCATACCGACGGGTTCACTCTCACTGGACCTCGCACTCGGAGTGGGCGGTATCCCGCGAGGACGCGTAACTGAGATATTCGGTTCGGAGTCCTCAGGAAAGACCACTCTGGCACAGCATATCATCGCTGAGGCGCAGAAAGCAGGAGGAACCGCCGTCTACATCGATGCAGAAAACGCCCTTGATCCTGCATACGCAGCTGCCTGCGGTGTGGACATCGAGGCCCTTCACGTCTCCCAACCCGACACAGGAGAGCAGGCGCTGGAGATAGCAGAGCGACTTGTGAGGAGCATGGGGGTAGACATCATCGTGGTGGACAGTGTTGCTGCGCTCGTGCCGAAGGCGGAGCTTGAGGGGGATATGGGCGATTCCCACGTTGGCCTCCAGGCTCGACTCATGTCGCAGGCACTCCGAAAGCTGACTTCTGCCATCAACCGTTCCAGGACATCAGTCGTCTTCATCAACCAGTTGCGGGAGAAAGTCGGCATCGTCTTCGGTAACCCGGAGGTCACCCCGGGTGGGCGCGCCTTGAAGTTCTACAGCTCGGTGCGCGTCGACCTGAGGCGCGCTGATTCTCTGAAGCGTGGATCTGAGATCATCGGCACGCGAGTCAGGGCGCGCATCGTCAAGAACAAAGTGGCGCCGCCATTTCGCGTCGCAGAATTCGATATTCTGTTCAAACAGGGCATCAGCAAGGAGGGAGACCTCATCGATATTGGCGTCAGTTCAGGCCTCGTCAAGAAGTCGGGGGCATTTCTCGCGTACGGTGACCACAAACTCGGGCAGGGTAGAGAGAACGCACGAGACTATCTCAGACAGAATCCGGGGATAGCGCTGGAATTGGAGAATGCGATACGCGCCGCGCATCAGCCGGGACACACCCAGGATGACGATGTCGCCAGTACCGATGCTGACTAGCCCCGGAAGGATTTCGAGCCAGGTACGATGCACTCCGAAGCCGGCGCTGAGAAGGTCCTCGCACGTGCCTACCGGATCCTCGCAACCCGCCCACGCAGCGAAGAGGAGTTGCGCCGAAAGCTTCGCAGTGCGGGATTCCGAGAGGACGCCATAGAAGAGGCCGTTGACCGACTCAGGACCCAGAACCTCTTGGATGATGAAGCTTTCGCCGCCAGCTGGACGCAGAGCCGGATGCGGTTCAGACCGCGGAGCAAGCATCTTATTCAGCGCGAACTGAGAGGGAAAGGAGTATCGAGCGAAAATGCGGAAGAGGCGACGCGCCATCTTGATGACGATGAGACTGCACTGGCGCTCGCAACACGCCGAATGAAGATGCTGCGAGGACTGGACAGGGAGACTCGTGTCCGCCGCCTGTCAGGCTACCTTCGCACGCGGGGGTTTGGTCGGGATACTGTGGCACGAACCATCGCCTCGGTGCTGGATATCGATGAGTCCTCGTAGCGCAGAAACCAACATGGTACACTAGTGCACCGCGATACGCGGCAGTCCCGGGTATCTGCACACGCCAGCCGGGATGCCGACAGGTCGGTGCAGGGGAGCAACACGTATGATCGACTGGGGCTACATCTTGTACGTTGCCGGCGGGGGCTTCGGAATAGTGTTCATCATTGTCTCGATACTGGCCTTCATCGTGTGGGGTGCCTCGCGACTCATCATTTGGTTCAGCAGAGAGAAGAGCAACTCCTAGGACCATCTGGACTGACACCTGCAGCCAACTCAATACAGCTAATGGAGGGCGAGACTTGTTCGGTTTACTAGAGAGCGGCTTTCAGCACTTCTACTGGGGCAATGCCCTGATGCTCATGATTGGCGGGTTACTCATCTATCTTGCGATCACGAAGAAGATGGAACCGCTCCTCCTCGTGCCGATCGGCTTCGGAATCATACTGGTGAACCTCCCGCTCGGCGGCCTGATGGATTACGAAATGGATTTGGAGTCTCCACACTCAGGAACTGTGTTGAGTATAGAGACCGCAGAGGGCACACGGTTTGATCAGGATGCGATCCTGATTCAACTCGACACAGGACCGGTTCCAAGCCCCGTCTTCGGACGGATACATACGTACATGGTAGCTGCAGGAGATCGGATAGAGCAGGGCGACATCATCGCCAGGATTATTACGCAGGAGCAAACAGACCAGAAGCAGTATCCCACCGAACCTATCGGGCTACTCTCAAGGATATTCAAGTTCGGCGTGATGTGGCACATACTGCCGCCGCTGATGTTCCTTTGCCTGGGAGCACTCACTGACTTCGGGCCAATGCTGTCCAACCCCAAGACGCTGCTCCTTGGTGCAGCTACCCAGTTCGGGGTGTATTTCGCGTTCGTTCTTGCGATGGTGGTCGGATTCAGCGTTCCGGAGGCGGCATCAATAGGCACTATCGGAGGAGCCGCAGGGCCGACCACTATTTATGTCACGTCTATCCTCGCGCCCCATATCATCGGTGCAACAGCAGTCGCCTGCTACTCCTATATGGCGCTGGTCCCGCTGATACTACCTCCCGTGATTCGCCTGCTCACGACCGCAGAGGAACGCAAGATCTACATGAAACCTCAGATGCGGCCGGTAGGTCGAACCGAGAAGATAGTCTTTCCCGTTATGGCCACCATTGTGGTCATCCTCTTCGTCCCATCCGCCGCCCCTCTGATGGGCTGCTTCATGGTAGGCAATCTATTTCGTGAGAGCGGTGTTGTCGACCGGTTGAGCAATACTGCGCAGACGTCTCTGGTCGATACGCTGACGATACTTCTCACGCTGGCAATCGGAGCAAGCATGCCTGCGGAGAACTTCCTCCTGCCGCGAACCCTGCTCATTCTTATCCTCGGCGTCGTGGCTTTTGCCAGCGCTGCAGCAGCAGGCATACTGCTGGCCAAGCTCATCAATGTGTTCTCCAAGGAGAAGATCAATCCCATGATAGGCGCCGCCGGTGTGGCAGCCGTGCCTATGTCCGCACGCGTGGTACAGGTTCTCGGCCAGAAGGAAAACCCCAAGAACTTCCTGCTGATGCACGCCATGGGACCAAATGTGGCAGGAGCTATAGGAGCCAATATCGCAGGAGGAGTGTTCCTTGGCATGCTAGCCTGACAGAGCATTTGCCGCGAAAGTATGCCTATCCCAACCGACAATGACAGGGGGTGAATGGAGATGGAAGAAACCACCGAGTCCCGAAAGAAGCTACTTGAACTACAAGAGCGGCGGGCAACCATCCTCAGGCACGGTGGTGATGACAAGGTGGAGGGGCAACACGCGAAAAACAAGAAGGCCGCCCGAGAACGAATCGAGTTGCTCCTGGACAAAGACTCGTTCCTTGAGTACGGTGCGTTTGTCAAGACACGCTCGACATACTATGGTCTCGACAAGATGGACCTGCCAACGGATGGTGTCGTTACAGGCCTGGGCACCATTGGTGGGCGAAAGGTAGCTGTGTATGCACAGGACTTCACGATTCTTGGCGGGTCGCTTGGAGAGGCCCACGCACTCAAAATAGCCAGAATGCAGGACCTGGCGCTGCAGTCCGGAATACCCTGCATCGCGCTGCTGGACTCGGGCGGAGCGCGCATACAAGAAGGAATCGACTCGCTCGACGGTTACGGGCGAATCTTCTTTCGCAATTCGCGCTCATCAGGTGCCATTCCACAGATATCGCTCATCCTTGGCCCTACTGCAGGAGGCGCGGTCTATTCACCGGCAATCACCGATTTCATCATCATGACGCGCAAGACAAGCACCATGTACATTACAGGTCCGGCGGTGGTGAAGGACGTCCTGGCGGAGGACGTCACCCACGAGCAACTGGGCGGAGGACTCGTCCATAATCAGAGAAGCGGCGTCGCCCATTTCCTGACAGCAGATGATGACGATGCAATCGCAACAGCACGAGAACTGCTCTCATACATACCACAGAGCTTTAGAGAGCTCCCGCCGACACGGCCAACTCAGGATCCGGTGGATCGGGAGGAAGAATCCCTGCGGGGCCTCATTCCATCAGATACGAACAAACCTTACGACGTGAAGGATATCATCGCGAAGATTGTGGATGACAGCCAGTTTCTCGAGGTTCATCGGCTTTTCGCCCCCAATATCGTGGTGGGCTTCTCGCGTATCGGTGGACGCGCTGTTGGTATCATAGCCAATCAGTCCAAGTTTATGGCAGGCGTGCTCGATATCAATGCGTCAGACAAGGCATCACGCTTCATAAGGTTCTGTGACTGCTTCAACATTCCGTTGCTGACCCTCGTCGACGTTCCCGGCTACATGCCAGGAACAGCACAGGAACACGGCGGTATCATCCGCCATGGCGCGAAGCTTCTCTACGTGTATTCGGAAGCCACCGTTCCCAAGGTGACCCTTATACTCAGAAAAGCCTACGGGGGCGCATATGTCGGCATGTGCTCCAAGTACCTGGGAGCCGATATGGTACTTGCCTATCCGTCCGCTGAGATTGCAGTCATGGGTGCCAGCGGGGCTGCCGAAGTCATATTCGCGCGCGAGATCAAGAACTCCGAAGATCCTGAGGCGACCAGGGCGAAGCGCATTCAGGAGTACAAGGACCAGTTCTCCAATCCGTATCGGGCCGCCGAGCGTGGTTCGGTAGACGATATCATAGATCCAAAGGACACACGGTTGAAGCTTGCACAGGCCTTCGCTGCCCTCGAGACCAAGCGCGAGGTCTACCCGGAGAAGCGGCACGGCAACATACCGCTGTAGCGACTACGAGTCAGGGAGTAAGATCGGGGTGTCGGGAAGACCTGCCACTGGAACCTGGAGGTCGACTTCGCCCCCTGAAGCACAATGTGATTCTGAGAGGAGAATAGCAGAGACATGGCGACAGAGACAGTCACTTCACCATTACCCGGCAAGATAGTGAGCGTGAAGATCACTCCTGGCCAGACTGTAAAGGAAGGCGACCTGCTGCTTACCATCGAAGCAATGAAGATGGAGAATGAGATCGTGGCTCCAGTAGCCGGAACGATAACCACGGTGGCGGTCGCACCCGAGGCGACAGTTCAGATCGGCGATACTCTTGTGGCGATAGAAGAGGGCTAGTCTCGATCAACGCTGAACTCGTCTTGCAGCAGATGCCCTGAACACGGTATAGTATTCTGCCCGAGGGCCATTAGCTCAGCTGGCTAGAGCACGGTCCTGATAAGACCGGGGTCTGTGGTTCGAGTCCACAATGGCCCACATACCATTTTGGCGGTAGACCTGCCACAAGATGCTACTCCCTGTCTCCGTCCCGGGAACGATCTTCACACGGCTGCTACCCGGATCTCTTGCTGAAGGCTCATTCTTCCCAGGCTTCCCCGGAGCGCTCATTGTAGCTGTCGAACAGCTTCCCTGCCAGTTCATCTATATCGTGCGATAATCCCGCCTCATAGTACCGAAAATAGCAGTTCTCCGGCGGTGGAGGGTCCGTCAGACGCAGGAGGAGCCGCTGTCGCAGATTGGGGACCTTACCAAGACGCCACAGTCTCTTTCCCCTCGAAGTCAAACTACAGATCTCGTAGATGCCATGCGTATCAGGAGCCCTTACAGCATTCTCCCTGGTGAACCTGAGCCAGGCTTTGTTCGCTCCCATTCTATGCGAGTCCTCCTCAAATAGGCACAACGGTGGCTCGACAGACAGGTGGAAGCTGAGGTGTCATTCCAGTCCGCTCTGCCACACGGCATGAGGGCAACAAGTCGCACGCCCTTTCCCTCCAGCAGGTTGATCACACGGCGCCGGTCGAAACCATGGCTGACCTGCAGCCTGTGGCATCATATTACGCCATTGGAGCCTCACACTCAACGGTCAAGTCCCGTGCTCGCGCCACTGCATACTATCCGGTCCGGGGAGACAGCGTGCCGGCTGCCACTTCCCGTCCAGGGGCCGGAGAAAGAGACGGGTGGCAACTATGCCACAGTTGCCACCCGCCGGGAGTACCTGAACCTGTTCTTCAACCAGCTTAACGTTTCGTGTACTGAGGAGCCTTGCGTGCACGACGCAGTCCGTATTTCTTACGCTCTTTCACGCGCGGATCCCTGGTAAGAAATCCCTCCTTGCGGAGGACTGGCTTCAGGACTTCGCTTTCACGAACGAGGGCTCTGGCAATACCATGGCGAATAGCCCCGGCCTGGCCGCTGGGACCTCCGCCAGCTACCTTGACCTCAACACGCAACTTGCCGGCCATCTCCGTAGAGGCGAGAGGAGCTTCTATCATCCGCTGATGTTCCAGGCGAGGGAAGAACTCGGTGTACGACTTACCGTTGACGGTGATCCCACCCTCCCCCACATACAGACGCACCTGCGCGATCGCACACTTACGCCTGCCGGTGCCCCACACGTATGCTGCATCACTCATAGTTCATTCTCCAATGCCTGTGTGACCTGCCCTTGATGGGGGTGCTCCTCGCCGGCATACACCCTGAGCTTCCTGTACATGCTGCGGCCCAGGCTGGTCTTCGGCAGCATCCCCTTCACGGCATGCTCAATCACACGTCTCGGGTCTTTGTCCATAACATCCTCAAAGGTCGGGGCTCTAAGTCCACCGGGATACCCCGAATGCCTGTAGTATACCTTCTGAGTCTGCTTCTTTCCCGTCACGACCACCCTTGCCGCATTGATAACCACCACGTAGTCGCCGCCATCGACATGGGGCGCGAACGTGGGCTTGTGTTTGCCACGGAGCAGAACCGCAGCACGCTCGGCAACGTCTCCAAGCGTACATCCTGCGGCATCTATCACGTGCCACTCCCTGCGGATATCCTGGGCTCTTGGGCTGTAAGTTCGCATTTGTTCAACTCCCCAATAGCGGCTCCACATCAGGCGGCGAAAGACAATGCCGGCTGATACCGTACCTGCGTGAGACACAGGCCTCGAGCAGGTGCCGCAGGTCCCGCACCTCCCGGTTGCGGGTGCTCAATCAATCCGCCAAACTCCTCAACGGAGCACCTGCCGAGCCCCACCCGTAGCAACTGGCCAACTGTACTGCGGACCTGATGCCGGAGAAAGGCATTTGCACTGATCCAGATCTCTACCGTCGTATCACCGATCTCCAGTATCCGTGCCTCATGTACCATCCGCACAGCAGACTCAGAGTTACCAAGCGACGTAGCAAACGAGGTGAAATCATGCACACCCTGTATCAAGCGGGCTGCCCGACGCATCTTCGGAACGTCCAGCGCTTCTCTCACTCGGAGGCTGAAACGCTCCTGCAGAGGCAACCGGCTGCCGCTGCTTACAATGCGATAGCGATACTCCCTTGATACCGCCCTTCGCCGCACGTCGAAATCCGCATCAATCATACACGCACCCTTAATGGCTGTGTCTTCCGGCAAGTAGTAATTCGAGCCTTTCACCACGACCCCAAGGGGTAACTCGTCCTTGATCCAGAAGCTCACAACCTGTCCGGATGCGTGAACTCCTGCATCGGTGCGGCTCGCCCCATGGACTCGTACGCTTGAGCCCGACAACTCCTTAAGTGCAGCTTCCAACACTCCCTGGACAGTACGCCCGTTCTGTTGTAACTGGTACCCGCGGAACAGGGTGCCGTCGTACTCAACCAGTGCCGCAACCTTGTAGAGCCCCACCTACTCGACCAATTCAAGCTGGGCCATCTGCGCCGCATCACCACGACGCGGCCCTAAACGAACAAGACGAACGTATCCGCCGTCGCGTTGCGCATACCGGCGGGCAAGATCGTCAAACACTTTCTTCGCAGTCTCCTCCTTAGGAAGAAACGCGATGGCGCGGCGACGAGATGCCAGATCACCAGCCTTACCAAGGGTGATGATTCTTTCGGCCAAGCTCTGGACTTCCTTCGCCTTGGCAACCGTCGTCACCATCTTCTCATGATCGATGAGTTCGGCAACCTGGTTGCGATACAAAGCAAGCCGGTGTTCCGTAGGCCTGTCAAGTTTGCGGCCTGCAACGCGGTGTCTCACTTCGTCTTCCCTTTTGTCTTCTCCGGTATGGGATAGCCCAGGTTACTCAGCAACTCCGTCACCTCAACCTGAGACTTGTCGCCAAAGCCCGGCAGCGGCGGGAGGCCATCTCTCGTCTTCTCGACAAGTTGTCCAAGTGTCATGATCCCACCACGACGCAGGCTATTGTGCGCACGTGTCGAAAGGCCGATCTCAGCGAGCGGCGTATCATACTGTTCAGGCGGTATCGCAAGCCCCGTCGCAGCACGAGCCTGCTCAGCAGAAGATACCTCCATACCCCTGAATGCAGCGAATTGCTTCATCAGGATACTGGCGCTCTCGGTCATCGCTTCCCACGGCGTCATCGTGCCATCGGTCCACACCTCCAGGATCAGCCGTTCCGGACTTCTCTCCTCACCAGGGCTGATCGGCTCAACTGCGAAGTTGGCCTTGCGCACTGGAGAGAACACAGCGTCCACTGGCAGTGCCCCAACAGGCAGACCATCCGCAGAGATGGCAGGCACATATCCCCTGCCCAGCTCTATGTTAAACTCAACATGGAGTTTCGCATCCTCAGAATCCAGGTTTGCCAGAGACAGATCCGGATTCACAATCTCGAAATCCATCGATGATTGAATATCGGCAGCCGTGACCACGCCTTCTCCCTCGACATCGAGGAACAGCTTTGCTTCCCGTTGAGTCACAGACTTCAACCTGAGCTCTTTCACATTCAGAAGGAACTCCATGACATCTTCACGCACGTGAGACATGGTAGAGAACTCGTGCTGCACTCCTTCGATTTTCACCCACGTGACAGCGGCACCGGACAGGGAGCTAAGGAGTACACGTCTCATTGCATTTCCAAGCGTTACACCAAAGCCAACCTCGAGCGGCTCTGCAGAGAATCGGCCATACGATCCTGCGGATTGCACACACGTTACGACAGGAATCGATATCTCGCTCACTGCACATCCTCCCTCTCACTACCTGGAGTAGTATTCGACGACAGCCTTACCGCTCAATCTGCTGTCAACATCCTCGGTCGTGGGCAGTCTGAGAACCGTACCTTTCATCTGTTGTTCATCGAGCTTCAGCCAGCCAGGCACATTGCGAGACGCTACCCGCTCCGCCACGACCTTGTAAAGCTCAGTCCTGGAACTCTGCGGCCGCCACGTAATCGTGTCATCAGCCTTAATCAGATATGAGGGAATATTCACGCGCCGATCATTCACCCTGATATGACCATGGCGTACGATCTGCCTCGCCTGGGCTCGAGAGTCACCAAAACCAAGTTGATACACTACGTTGTCCAGACGCCTCTCGAGCAGGATCAGCAGGTTGTCGCTCGTCATTCCGGGCAAGCGGTCGGCTTCGGCGAAGAATCTGCGAAACTGTGCCTCGAGCACACCATACGTGAACCGCACCTTCTGCTTTTCGCGCAGTTGCATACCTCGATCCGAGATGCGCCGACGCATCTTCGGCCTGCCACCAGGCGGCACATTGCCCCTTCGCTCGAACACGCACCGGGGACTGGTGCACTTGTCACCCTTAAGCATCAGCTTATCGCCGATGTAGCGACATAGTTCGCATCTTGGACCGGTATACCGAGCCATATACTACACTCTCCTCCTGCCACGAGGCCGACACCCGTTGTGAGGTATTGGAGTGACGTCCCTGATACTCGTCACCATCAACCCAGTACCCTGCAGCGCCCTGATCGCCGCTTCACGACCACTACCTGGCCCCTTCACAAAGACTTCTACCCTGCGCACGCCGTCGTTCTGAGCCTGGCGAGCAGCATCTTGCGCGGCAAGCTGCGCCGCATAGGGCGTTCCTTTCCTCGACCCTTTGAACCCGGCCTTGCCTGAACTGCCCCAGGCGATCACCGCACCTCCGGGGTCCGTGATGGTGACAATCGTATTGTTGAACGTCGACTGTATGAAGGCCTTGCCTTCAGGAATATTCCGACGTACCCGTCTTCTGCCCCGTCCTCTTGTTGCCTTCTTCGCCATGTCTCCTCACGAAACAAAATACTGGCTATTTCTACTTCTTCGCGCCACGCCTCTGTCCTCTGCCTGCAACGGTCTTTCTTGTGCCACGCCGCGTTCGCGCATTCGTTCGAGTCCTCTGACCGTGAACCGGGAGGTTGCGCTTATGGCGCAAGCCACGTACGCAGCCAATGTCAATCAGCCGCTTGATATTGAACTGTACCTCTCGACGTAGATCGCCTTCCACTTTGTAGTCGGCATCAAGCACATTCCTAATGAGCGAAATCTGCTCTTCAGCGAGATCCCTCACCCTCACGCCTTCGTCAATACCAGCCTTCTGCAGCAGCTTCCTGCTTGCCGTCGGACCGATACCATAGATGTACTGCAGTCCAATGACAATACGCTTATCCTTCGGCAGATCTACTCCAGCAATACGGGCCATACTTTACAGCTCCTCAGCAGAGCGCGGGCGAACCTGTGGTTAACCCTGCCTCTGCTTATGCTTTGGGTTTTCACACAGCACCAGCACTACACCGCGCCGACGCACAATCTTGCACTTGTGGCAGCGTCGCTTCACAGACGAACTAACTCTCATTGTGGCACACCATGCGCAAACCTTTCTATATTACGCAATTGCCCTACGCGTGTCAAAGCACACCTACTTGAGTCTATAGGTGACACGGCCCCGCGTCAGGTCGTACGGCGAGAGCTCAACAAGCACGCGATCACCCGGCAGAATCTTTATATAGTGCTTCCGCATCTTGCCCGAAATATGCGCGAGCACGACATGTCCGTTTGGCAACTCCACCCGGAACATTGTGTTCGGGAGACACACGGTCACCTTCCCCTCGACCTCTATCTTCTCTTTCTTCGGCATTACCCTATGACCTACGCGAACACCAGCGGCTCGTCATCCGTAACAGCCACACTGTGCTCGAAATGTGCGGAAAGGCTACCATCCACAGTAAGCACAGTCCACTTGTTACTCGCAACCCTGGTTCGCCAGTCTCCTGCCGTCACCATGGGCTCTATCGCCAACGTCATCCCGGGACGCAGCTGCGGTCCCTTTCCTCCACCACCAAAATTCGGCACTTGCGGCTCCTCATGCAGCTCACGCCCGACTCCGTGTCCGGTGTACTCCCTGACCACCGAGAGACCCGCACTCTCGACGTACCGCTCGATTGCCTGCGAGACATCGCCCACATAGTTGCCGGAGCGTACGTGCCTCAGCCCCTCCGCAAGGGCGCCCCTGGTGACCTCTATCAGGTGCGCAGCCTCATCGCCTATCATGCCAACTCCCACTGTCAAAGCCGCATCCGTGTGAAATCCCCTGTGGTATACGCCCAGGTCGATGGACACGACATCTCCTTCTCGGACCATACGGGCGCCCGGTATACCGTGCACAACCTCATCATTGATCGAGACACACACACTGGCAGGAAATCCCTGGTACCCCTTGAACGATGCAATCACTCGCCTGCGTTTCATCTCGGCACCAACAAGCTCATCAAGTGCTCTCGTACAGATGCCAGCCCGCACCGCATTCCTAACAGTCGCAAGAACCTCCTGGAGTATGCTGCCGCACTCGCGCATCACCTCGATTTCCTCGGGCGATTTCACTACGATCACGCACTCTCCACCTGAAGCTGGCTGCGTATGGCTGCTGACACCTCGTCGATGCCCTGGTTGCCGTCTACGCGCAACAGCTTCCCCTGACGCTCATAGTAATCGACGATGGGAAGCGTCTGCGAGAAGAACACCTTGAGTCGCTCACGGACTGTCTCTTCGCGGTCATCCGCTCGCTGATACAACTCGCCTCCACACACGTCACAGCGTCCGCTTACCCTGGGAGGCGAACTCTCGGCATGGTAGGGGGTCTGACAGTCACGGCATATCCACCGGCCACTGAGTCGCTTCACAAGCGCCTCCTCAGAGACCTCGATGTACACCGCTTTGTCGATAGCCTTGCCCTCGACAGCCAGTCTGTCGTCCAGTGCTTCGGCCTGGCTCAGCGTGCGGGGGAATCCATCGAACAGCACTCCTGCCGCACAATCAGGCTCTCTTATCCGCTCCAGCACCATCTCAATGGTGACCTCATCCGGCACCAGTTCACCCTTATCCATGTATGACTTCGCCAGGAGACCCAACTCTGTATTCTTAGAGAGAGCCCGTCGGAACAGATCGCCTGACGCCACATGGACAACGCCCAACAGTTTCGTGAGGGCAGTCGCCTGCGTCCCCTTTCCAGCGCCCGGTGCTCCCAGCAATACCACATTCATTGGGTGCCTCTCTATTTCAGGAATCCGTCGTACCGGCGCATGGTCAACTGCGACTCCAGCTGCTTCATCGTATCCAGTGCAACGCCGACCGCAATCAGGATAGCGGTGCTCTGAATCTCAAGCATGGTCACCCCCGTCGCCAGGCGCGCGATAAACGGCGTGATCGCCACAACCGCAAGGAATGTCGCACCGCCGAACGTAAGTCTCTTGATTACGGCATTGAGATAATCAGCGGTGGACTTGCCCGGCCGCACGCCAGGAATGAAGCCACCCTGCTGTTGCAGTGTCCGCGGCAGGCTCATCTGCTCAAATATCACCATCGTGTAGAAGAACGTGAAACCAAAGACCAGCAGGAAATACACTCCCCAGTACAGCAACCCTGCAGGCAAGCCGGCAGCCGGATCAAATGCACGGTACACACCATCCCAGAAGCCCGGAGACGCAGGGCTCAGGAAGTAGCTCGAAATAAGGCGCGGCATCTGCATCATCGCGATAGCGAAGATGAGGGGGATCATACCGGCCGTGTTGACACGCAGGGGGATATACGTGGATCCCGACTGCCTGTACATTCGGCCGCCACGGAACGTACTCTTGGCGTACTGCACCGGAATCCGCCTGTGCGCCTCGATGAACAGTACGATAATCGCAAGAACACATGCGCCGAGAACGCCAAAGGCAATCGTTCCGATCGGATTCTCCTGGAAAGCCAGCCCAACGCGTCCAACCTGTTCGGCCAGCGATGCAACAATCCCTCCAAAGATAATGATGGAGATACCGTTGCCGATACCACGCTCGGTAATCAACTCTCCCATCCATACCAGGAACATGGTTCCTGCGGTCACCGACAGGATGATCGTGGCAGTCGTCCAGCCATCAGGGTGGGTAATCACGTGCTGGCTGGTCAGCAGTGCAAGCTGCGAATACCCCTGTAATGCCGCCATCGGCACTGCAAGGTAATGCGTGATTCGATTGATCTGACGTTGTCCGGCCTCGCCCTGCTGGGATATGGCCTGCAGCTTCGGAATCACGGGCACGAGTAGCTGCATTATGATGGACGCCGTGATGTAGGGATAGACGCCCATCGCCGCGATGCTGAAGTTGCGCATCGCCCCGCCACTGAACAGGTCAAGCATCCCCAGGAGAGCACTCTGTTCGAAGAACTCGGTGAGAACCCGGGGATCCACTCCCGGCAAAGGCACGTGAACCAGGAACCGAAAGGCCACGAGTATCCCGAATGTGAACAGGAGCCTCTGCCTGAGATCGGGCAGCGAGAATGCATCCCGCATTGCCCGAATGAGGCGCGGCTGACCCTCTTTCTGCTCCATGCTACAACTTCCTCACGGTTCCCTGTGCCGCCTTGATTTTCTCTTCAGCTGTGGCTGAGAATCTCTCAGCCTCAACAGTGAGACGCTTCTCAAGCTCTCCATGACCGAGCACTTTGGTGGGTTTGGCGAGCGACTGAATAAGCCCGGCCTCTTTCATTTCTCTTGGAGTCACCTCTGCATCTTCCGGGAAGACATTCAGGGACGACACGTTCACCACGTTGAACTCGACTTTGAAGATATTCGTGAAACCGCGCTTGCGCGGCAATCGCTTGACCAGAGGCAACTGGCCGCCTTCAAAGCCCAGGCGGACACCTTTGTGGTGCGCCTTCTGGCCCTTCATGCCACGGCCCGAATACGTGCCACGCCCGCTGCCATCGCCTCTGCCGACCCGTCGAGCACGATGTTTGGAGCCTTCTGCGGGTCTCAGTTCATTCAGTTTCATCGCCGGCCTCCGCCGTAGACGTCTTGCCCGCGTCACGCTCTGCTGCAACCTGTTCCGCCAGACGCAGGGACCGAAGTGCGAGTATCGTGGCTCGCGCCACGTTTATACGATTCTGACTGCCAAGGGACTTGCTCACCACGTTACGGATGCCGGCCAGTTCCAGTACTGTACGAACGGTGTTGCTGGCAATCATCCCTCGCCCTTGCGGAGCTGGCTTAATCAGCACGATAGACGCACCGTACTTCGCAAGCGCCTCACGAGGAATCGTCTCGTTCACGAGGGGAACACTGACGATCTGCTTTCGCCCCATCGCTCCTGCTTTGCGAATCGCCTCGGGCACGCCGGTTGCCTTCGCAAGTCCAACACCCACATGCCCGTTACTGTCGCCAACGACCATGAGGGCCCTGAAGCGAAGCCGGCGACCGCCCTTCACAACCTTTGTGACACGATCGACTGTCATGAGTTTCTCCTCCAGTTGCAGATCGGAGGAGTCGATTCTCTCCAGTTTGGTGGTCGCCTTAGTAACTGCCTTCATACACGATACCCTTCTCTTTCGTACATAGCACTGTGAGGATCACCTAGAACATGAGCCCGGTCTTTCTGGCTTCGTCGGCAAGGGCACGTACCCGCCCGTGGTACATGAAGCCACCACGGTCGAACACCACCTGCTTCACTCCCTGCTCCAATGCCCGTTGAGCGACCAGGGCACCGACGCGCCTGGCACTCTCGGTCTTAGTAGACTTGTCTCCTTCTCCAATAACAGCCGGTTCACGGGTGCTCGCGGAAGCAATGGTATGCCGCCGATCATCATCGATCACCTGCACGCATGTATGCCGGAGACTGCGATACACCGCCAGCCGCGGACGCTCTGCGGTCCCGTGGACCTTGCGCCTCACACGCTGGTGTCGAATCCTCCGCATCAATACCGGGTTCTTCGTCCCCATGTCACATTATCCCTTTGTGACCTTGCCTGCTTTCCCAGGCTTCAGTCGCAGTTTTTCCTCAGCGTACTTAATACCCTTGCCCTTGTAGCGGTCGCACGGTCTTACAGCCCTCATCTTTGCAGCCACCTGACCCACAAGCTCCTTGTCATGTCCGGACAATCGCACACGGTTCGTGCCCTCAACAATAGCCTCCACGCCGGCAGGCACAGCAAACTGCACCGGGTTACTGTAGCCGACCTGGAGGACGAGAGCGTCACCTGCCTTCTGCACGCGATAACCCACGCCACTTATCTCAAGCACACGCTCAAAGCCGCCACTCACCCCCTGTACCATGTTCGCGAGCAGGCTGCGTGTGAGGCCATGCATTGACCGGTGGATCCGATCGTCACTCGGGCGCTCAACTGTCAGTACCCCATCATCAAGTGTGATACGCATCTCGCGGTTCAACGCGCGAGTCAACTCGCCGCGAGGGCCTTTGACCACCACAACATTGTCGGAGGATATCGAAACCTGGACATCCCCGGGTACCTGTATTGGCATACGTCCAATTCGAGACATTTAGCTCTCTCCCCGATCTTGACCTACCAGATGTAGCACAGCACCTCGCCGCCGAGCTTCTTCCTCCATGCGTCCTGTCCGGTCATGATTCCCTGAGACGTGGACATGATGGCGACACCAAGGCCTCCGTACACCCGTGGTATCTCGGTCTTGCCCGCATAGACGCGCAAACCGGGACGGCTTACCCTCTCGAGGCCAAGCACCGCCGGTTGCTTATCAACGTATCGAAGCTGCAACCGCAGCGTCTGCGACGGCTTCGCCTTAACGATCTCATAGTCTTCGATGAAATTCTGTTCTTTGAGGATTCTGGCTATGGCCACCTTAGTCCGTGAGTGGGGTACGAGTACGCTCTCGTGGCCGACCATCACAGCGTTTCTGATCCTCGTCAGCATGTCGGCAATGGGGTCGTTAACCATCGTGCGCCCTCCTCACCAACTCGACTTCCTGACTCCAGGTATATGGCCAAGAACAGCAAGTTCCCTGAAGCATATGCGGCAGAGCGCGAATTTCCGCATATAACCGCGCGGCCTCCCGCAAAGGCGACACCGACTCCGGCCCTGCACCTCAAACCTGGGTGGTCGATTCGATTTCGCTATCTTGGATTTCTTCGCCATATTCATTCTCCCACGAGCGGCATACCCATAAGTCTCAGGAGGAGCTTCGCCTCATCATCGCGTTTCGCGCTTGTGACAATCGTCACCTGCAAGCCCCTCACCTTCTCAATCTTGTCGTAATCTATCTCCGGGAACACTATCTGCTCCTTCACTCCGAGACTGAAGTTGCCACGACCATCAAACGCATCGCCAGAAATGCCGCGAAAATCCCGGATGCGGGGCAGGGCAATGCCCACGAGTCGATCGAAGAAATCCCACATCCGTTTCCCTCGAAGTGTCACCATGACCCCGATTGGCATCCCGGCTCTCAGCTTGAACGCCGCGATGGACCTGCGGGCATGGGTAACCACCGGCTTCTGGCCGGTTATGGTTGCCAGATCCCTCTCCGCGGACTCAATCGCCCTGGCATTCTGAATGGCCTCTCCAAGGCCGATACTAACCACTATTTTCTGTATTCGAGGAAGCTGCATGACGTTCTGATATCCGAGCCGATTGCCCAGCTCGGGCAGCACTTCCTTGGCGTATCTTTCTCTCGCAGCCAGCATGATAGTCGCTCTCCTCAGTCGATAGGTTCTTGACACGCCTTGCAGTACCGCACCTTGCGACCATCTTCGAGGAACTTGAATCCGATCTTTGTCGGCTTCTTGCACTTATCACAAACGATCTTGACGTTTGAGACGTGAATCGGAGCCTCGAGTTCGATGATACCAGCCTGCCTGGCCGCCCGACGGGCACGGGAGTGACGCTTGATCATGTTCAATCCTTCCACGACCACACGCTCGCCCTTGGGTACCGCACGGCGGACTTTCCCCTTCTTCCCACGATCCTTGCCGGTAATGACCAGGACCGTATCGTTCTTCCTGATTTTCACTTCACACCACCTCCGGCGCGAGGGAGATAATCTTGGTGAACGCCTTGTCGCGCAGCTCACGAGCTACCGGTCCGAAGACACGGCTTCCTCTCGGATTGTTTCTGTCGCCCAGCACCACCACTGCATTCTCATCAAACCGTACGTAGGCGCCGCTAGAACGCCGAAAAGGCCTCGCTTCACGAACAACGACGGCCTTGATCACGTCGCCTTTCTTAACTGCACCGTGTGGCATCGCCTGTTTCACCGTCGCTACAATAATGTCTCCCACGTGCGCGTAGCGGCGTCGGCTCCCGCCCGGGATATTAATACACATCACTTCCTTGGCGCCGGTATTGTCGGCTACCTTCAATCGCGTGTTGGCCTGGATCATTGCTCACCGCCTTCATCAAGCAGAGCTCCACTTTCCTTCCCATGACCCTCCAGACGGTTCACCACGCACCATCGCTTGTGCCTCGATAGAGGTCGCGTTTCGATAATCTCCACAGTGTCTCCTATCTGGCACACATTGGCCTCGTCGTGCGCCATATACTTCTGCACACGGCGAATCGCCTTCTCGTATAGCGGATGCCGGCTGACAGTCTCGACGGCAACAACCACCGTCTTGTCCATCCTGTTACTGACTACCCGACCCCGGATTGTCTCCTTCTTGACCATGCCGTTCACCTGATCCCCAGCTCTCTCTCTCTCAGAACAGTCTTCAGCCGTGCGATCCGTTTCTTGACTTTGATGAGCTCCCGGTGGTTTACCAGCTGCCTGCTGGCCACACGGACGCTCAGATCGACCAACTCCCTATCGGCGTCATCGATCTTCTTCTTGATTTCCGGATCGGAGAGCATGCGTATTTCTTCAGTCTTCAACCTTAGCCACCTCTCTCGTCACGAACTTCGTGGCGATGGGCAACTTGTGCGAGGCCAGTTGGACCGCACGTTTGGCCACTTCTTCACTTACCCCGGACAGCTCGAACATGATACGGCCACGTTTCACTACTGCCACCCATTGATCCGGCGCACCTTTCCCCCCACCCTGCCGCGTCTCAGCCGGCTTCTTGGTCACCGACTTGTCGGGAAACACTCTGATCCAGAGCTTCCCCTGGTTGCGCAGAAATCGCACAAACACACGACGTGTCGCCTCGATCTGTCTCGCCGTGACCCAGGCATTTCCATCCGCACAGAGTCCGTAGTCACCAAACGCAACGGTATTGCCGCTATGAGCCGATCCGACCCTCCGACCACGATGGACTTTACGATACTTCACTCGTTTCGGCTGTAGCACTTCGCCTCCTCGCCTCAGGCAGGATTTCTCCGCGGTAGACCCAGACCTTCACCCCTATGCGCCCCATGAGCGTACGCGCTTCAGTGAAGCCGTAGTCTATGTCCGCCCTCAAAGTATGGAGAGGCATCCTCCCCTCATGAACTGTCTGTGATCGAGCAATTTCCGCACCGCCCAGGCGACCTCCCACGCGAATCTTGATACCCTGCGCCCCCGCCTGCATAGTGCGAAAGGCCGCCTGTTTCATCACACGCCGGTACGGTACTCGCGCCTCAAGCCTCTCCGCGATGTTGAAGGCCACCAGCGCGGCAATCAACTCGGGCTGGTCCACCTCACGAATGGTGAGCCGAACCCGCTCATTGGCCACCTGCTCCAATTCCTTTCGAAGAGACTCCACATTCTGTCCACCGCGTCCGATGAGAATGCCGGGACGGGAGGAGAACGCCGTCACGAAAATCTCGCTGCCGGTCCTCTCGATGTCAACCCGCGCAATACCACACTCACGGGCGCGACGATTCAGGACTCTACGCAACTGCAGGTCCTGGTGCAGCAGTGTGCTGTACTCTTTCTTGCCGGCATACCACCTGCCCTGCCACTCTTTGGTGACTCCCAGTCTAA
Source organism: Dehalococcoidia bacterium (assembly GCA_003562475.1). GTDB lineage: Bacteria > Chloroflexota > Dehalococcoidia > GIF9 > AB-539-J10 > SKVJ01. Next base: position 81,969 of record PWUU01000063.1, read on the forward strand.
ATGCTACCGGATGAACTTTCTGACCCAATTCTAGGCCTCCTCGACGAGCACGGTGACATGGCTCGAGCGCTTCAGTATTGGACTGATCCTGCCTCGCGACTGAGGACGAAACCTCTTGAGAGTACGTCCCTCATCTGCGTAAATGGCCACGACCCGCAGAGACGGAGCGGGCGTCTGATAGTTATTCTCCGCATTTGCCGCCGCTGACCTGATCACTTTCGCAACCGCGGCAGCGGCGGGACTCGGCACAAATCGAAGGATTGTGAGAGCTTCTTCAACGCTCTTGCCTCGCACCATATCCACCACCCGCCGCACCTTCCGGGGCGGTATTCCAATGTCCTTCGCGACGACTTTAACCTTCATTGTCCAGTGTCCTACCGTTTCTGCGTCTTGCTCTTGGCCACATGTCCTCTGAAGGTGTACGTGGGGACGAATTCGCCCAGCTTGTGACCAACCATATTCTCTGTAATGAATATCGGCACGTGTTTCCTTCCGTTATGAACAGCCACGGTATGTCCGATCATCGATGGGAGCACTGTCGATGACCGCGCCCATGTCCGTATTATCGTCTTTTCACCGGACTTGTTCAGTGCCTCTATCCTCTTCTCGAGTTTCGGATGACAGTAGGGCCCCTTTTTCAATGATCTTGACATACTACTTTCTCCGCTTCACGATGAACCGATCCGAGCCTGTTCTCCGGCGCGTCTTGCCACCCAGCGCCAGTTTGCCCCACGGCGTCTTGGGAGGCATGCCCCTGGGAGCGCGGCCTTCGCCACCACCATGTGGATGGTCGCGAGGCGTCATGGCAGAGCCTCTCACTGCCGGCCGCCTGCCACGCCATCTGGAAGCACCCGCTTTACCCAGCTTCACGTTCTTGTGTTCTACGTTGCCAAGTTGTCCGACTGTGGCCAGACATTCGCAGTGGATGCGCCGCAATTCCTGTGAGGGCAAGCGAACCACCACGTAGTTATCCTCCCGACTCATAAGTTGAGCGGAGGCCCCGGCACTATGGACCAGTTGCCCGCCCTTTCCAGGGACAAACTCCAGGTTGTGAACCTGTGTTCCAACCGGAATAGCCCCGAGGGGCAGCGCGTTACCGGGCCTCACGGGCACCTCGCGTCCGGCAACCACCGTATCCCCGATCTGCAGACCGACCGGCGCGAGAATATACCGCTTATCTCCATCGGCATAATGAATCAGCGCAATCCTTGCCGAGCGATTGGGATCATACTCAATGCTGGCGACCTTGCCGGGAACACCGGGCTTGTTCCTCTTGAAGTCAATGATCCGCAGCATGCGCTTGCTGCCACCGCCACGATGCCGAACCGTTATCGCACCGCGATAGTTGCGGCCCGCGTTCTTCTTCAAGGGCACAAGCAGCGACTTGGTCGGCGGAGTCTTCGAGAGTTCCTCCGAGACGACCGCGACCTTGCCTCTCCTGCCGGCCGACGTTGGCTTGAATTTCTTTAGCGCCATGAGTGCTGTTTCCTCTGGTTGGTTCTCAGGGTTCTGCTATCCGCCCGGCTTATCCGTGCCGTCGATGCCATCTGGTCTTCTTTAGAAGCTTCTTGTGCTGATGCTTCCTGATCTTCTTCCTGCGCCATTTGAGAACTGATCCCATTACACACCCTCAAAGTATGTGATTTTGTCACCTGGTTTCAGACTGACGATGGCCTTCTTCCACGGAGATGTCGGGACCTGTCTCTGTCCGCGCCTCCGCATTTTCCCCGGCACGGCCACAATATTCACATCGACCACATGAACATTGAACGCTTTCTCAACAGCCACCTTGACCTGCACTTTGTTCGCAGCGCGGGCAACCTCAAACACGTACTTATCCAGTGCCTGGAGTTCGGTCGCCTTCTCGGTGATCAACGGTCGCCGAATAATATCATGCAGATTCATCGGTGCTCCTCTTGCTGCCCCAGATCTCTTCCATCTTGCGCAATGCCGGAACGGTCACGATCAACTTGTCGGACGACATCACATCGAGCGTGTTCACAATCGAACACTGCCGCACCGTGACTCCTTCAACATTGCGTGCGGACAGCGCGAGTGCCGGCTGGGACTCAGGAATCACGATCAGGGTCGAGGCCGGCCGGCCGGCATTGGCCACAAGAGATACGACATCCTTGGTTCGTGGCCTCTCCATGTCGAGGCTCTCCACCGCCCAGATGGCGCCTTCGCGCGCTTTCGCCGACAGCGCAGAGACAAACGCGAGGCGCCGCATTTTCTTCGGCATTCGCTGGCGATAGGACCGAGGTGACGGCCCAAACACGATGCCGCCACTGCGGAGCAGCGGGGACTTCATAGTGCCCCTGCGCGCGCGTCCGGTACCCTTTTGTGAGAAGGGTTTGCGCGTGCTACCGGCCACCTCACTACGAGTCTTCGTGGAAGCAGTGCCCTGTCGCCTGTTGGCAAGGAGGCATGTGACCGACTGGTGAACAACAGCGGGACGAAATGGAACATCGAAGACGCTGTCCTCGACCTCCACCTCATCAACGGTGTCGCCTCGTATATTATGTACAGGGATCTTCACGTTACTCACCCACCTTTTCCACAATGACAACGCCGCCGTTCGCGCCCGGGACCGCACCACTCACCAACAAGAGATTCCGTTCGGTATCGACGCTCAGAACCTTCAAGTTCCGGACCGTCACCTGCTCATGTCCCATATGACCAGCCATCCGCTTGCCTTTCAGTACACGCCCCGGGAAGGTTCCTCCACTGATGGAACCGGGAGCTCGATGGCGGTCTGACTGGCCATGCGTCTTCGGCCCACCACGGAAATGGTGACGCTTCACGGTTCCGGCGAAGCCCTTCCCTTTGGAGCGCCCGCTGACCTTCAGAAGATCTCCGGGAGCGATGATGCCGACGTCGACTCGCTCTCCGACCTCCGCGGTGCCGGCGGGTGTAAGAAACTCGTGCAAGCATGGATGATCGCCAAAGCCTCTCAGATGGCCTTTCTCAGCCTTATTGAGGCGCTTGGAGTTACCGAATCCGAGCTGCACCGCATCGTAACCGTCTCTCTCGCGGGTCTTCACCTGAATGACAGTACAGGGCCCCGCCTCAATGGCGGTTGCCGCAACGCACTCGCCGTTCTCAAGGAACAGCTGCGTCATGCCTATTTTCTTGCCAATGATGCCACGCACCGGAATGCTCCTCACTCGCGTACTTACAGCTTGATATCGATCTCGACACCGGACGCCACATTGATCTGAGTCAACGCATCAATAGCCTTCGAGGTGGGTTCTTGGATGTCGATCAGTCTCTTGTGAGTGCGTACTTCGAACTGCTCACGTGAATCCTTGTCAATATTCGAAGAACGCGTAACGCAGAATTTCTCTATCCTGGTTGGAAGCGGCACGGGCCCGACGACAATACCGCCTGCGTTCTCCACGGCATCGATAATCTGTCGGACAGCCTGATCTACAAGACGATGGTCAAATCCTCTTACCTTGACACGCACCTTCTGACTGGTCATCACAGTGGCCCCTGTCCTTTGCTCTAACTCGTGCTGATTAGCTGCTCGGCAATACCTGCCGGAACCTGTTCATACCGCGAGAACTCCATCGTATGCGTCACCCTCCCCTGGCTCAGCGAGCGAAGCGCGGTGGCGAGCCCAAAGGTCTCGCCGAGCGGAATAAGGCAACCGATCACCGTCAGGTCACCCTGAGCATCGATCCGTTCTATCCTCGCCCTGCGGGCATTGAGGTCGCCGACCATTTCGCCGGTGAACTGGGACGGCGTCGTGATCTCGAGTTTCATGATAGGTTCGAGCAGCACCGGCTTCGCCCTGGGTAGTCCGTTCTTGACCGCTATGGAGCTGGCGATCTTGAACGCAAGTTCGGACGAATCGACTTCGTGGTAGCTGCCATCATATGCAGACACCACCACATCCACGACTGGATAGCCTGCCGGTCCACCCGTCTCGATGGCTTCACGCGCACCCGCCTGGATCGCAGGAACATATTCCCGCGGAATGACTCCTCCCTTTATCGCGTCAACAAACTTGAATCCACTGCCCCGTTCTCCGGGCTCGAGCTTCAGCCATACGTGACCATACTGTCCCCTGCCACCCGTCTGACGCACAAACCTGCCTTCCGTCTCAACCGCCCGAGTTATTGCTTCGCGATAGGCCACGCGAGGCTTTCCGACATTGACCCTGATGCCGAACTCACGCGCCATGCGCTCAATCGTGACCTCGAGGTGCAGTTCTCCCATTCCCATGATGAGAGCCTGGCCCGTTTCAGGATTCTGTCGAACCTTGAAGCTCGGATCCTCATCGACCAGCTTGCCCAGCACATCTTCCAGCTTCTCGGCATCGGCCTTAGCCCGTGGCTCAATCGCCATTGACATCACCGGTTCGGCAAAGCGAATTGATTCAAATAACAATGGTCGGGCCGGACTGCACAGGGTATCGCCGGTCGAGGTTCCTCGAAGACCGACCGCAGCCACGATGCTGCCGGCCTCAGCCTCCGTTACCTCCTCACGGCGATTTGAATGCATCAAGTATAAGCGCCCGATTCGTTCCCGTTTCATTCTTGATGTGTTGAGGACCTGAGCTCCGGACTTCAAGCGTCCAGAATAGACACGCATGTATATGAGTCGGCCCATGAATGGATCCGATACCACTTTGAATGCGAGCGCTGCGACCGGCTCATTGTCGTCGGGAACACACAGTATCTCGCGTGAACCTGTCACGTCATGCGCCACAGCCGGCGGCACATCGGCCGGGGACGGCAGATACGCCACGATTGCATCAAGTAATGGTGTGACCCCCTTGCCTCGCAACGCACTGCCGCAGATCACCGGCACCACCTTGTTTGCAGCAGTGAGGCGGCGCAAAGATTGTCTGATGAGCGGCGCCGGAATGTTCTGACCCTCAAGATAAGGGAGCAGAATTGTGTCATCATGCTCGGCAAGCTTCTCTACAAGAAGGTGGCGCCATCTGGCCACGCATTCGGCCTCCCCCTCCGGAACGTCCTCGATGATGAGCGGCGCTTGCGGATCATCCTGGAACACAACAGCCTTCTGCTCCAGCAGATCTATGACTCCGCGAAAGGCGGACTCTGAACCAAGGGGCAACTGCACCGGGACAGCGACTGCGCCGAGCCGTGATTCAATGCTCGCTACAGTACGGAAGAAGTCCGCACCAACACGGTCCATCTTATTGACAAAGCATATTCTCGATACGTGATACCGGTCGGCCTGACGCCAGACCATCTCGGACTGAGCTTCGACACCCGACACCGCGTCAAGAATTACCACACCACCGTCCAGTACGCGTAGACTGCGCTCAACTTCGGCAGTGAAGTCCACATGTCCCGGGGTATCTATGATATTTATCCGGTGTTCGGCCCAGTGACACGTGGTCGCCGCGGCCATGATAGTAATGCCCCTCTCGCGCTCCTGGTCCATCCAATCCATCACGGCAGTTCCCTCATCGACACCGCCGATCTTATGGGTCCGGCCGGTATGATGAAGAATGCGCTCCGTGACGGTGGTCTTGCCGGCATCGATATGAGCAATGATGCCGATGTTGCGCACCTTCTCCATCGGAATAGAGCGGGTCATCACTTCATCCTTGGTCGGAAGAACAGCCTTTACTGCAGCCATGTCACCAGCGATAGTGTACGAACGCCTTGTTGGCCTCCGCCATTCTATGTATCTCTTCCCGCCTTCTGACAGCAGAACCTCTGCCATGAACAGCGTCTGCCAGTTCAGCAGCCAGCTTCTCCTGCATTGACTTGCCGCTGCGGGCTCGTGCGGCAAGTATGAGCCACCGCATGGCGAGCGCACGACCTACGCGCTTATCAACTTCCATGGGGACCTGGTAAGTCGCCCCGCCGACGCGCCTCGGTTTTACCCGAATAAGCGGCGTCGTGCTATCAATCGCTTTGGTGAGGATTTCCACAGGGTCGGTGTCGAGCTGCTGAGAGGCGGTTTCCATCGCGCCATACACGATGCGCTCAGCCGTGGATTTCTTGCCCTTCAACATAATCCTATTGACAAACTTGGCCACGTCGACACTGCCGTATTTCGCGTCCGGCATCACCGCGTGTTTCCTGACTCGCTTCGCTTTTCTGGGCATGTTTTCACACCTCGACGGCGACTACTGCGGGCGCTTTGCCCCGTACAGACTTCTCCCCTGTTTGCGATTGGCGACCCCCTGAGTATCGAGGACGCCGCGGACGATGTGGTAGCGAATCCCAGGGAGGTCCTTCACCCTTCCTCCACGGATCAAGACAACGGAGTGCTCTTGCAGGTTATGGCCCTCGCCAGGTATATAGGCATTCACCTCCATCTGATTGGTCAACCTGACACGAGCTATCTTCCGAAGCGCCGAGTTCGGCTTCTTCGGAGTTACCGTCTTCACCTGAATGCACACGCCACGCTTGAATGGCGCTCCCTTGGTCCACTTACTACGTGTCCTTGAAGCGTTCTGGATGTAGTGCAATGCAGGCGCTTTCGTCTTGGAAGTAAGCTTCCTTCTCCCTTTTCTCACCAGTTGACTTATGGTTGGCATACGTACCACACCTCTCTATATGCTTGGGCAATCAAAAGAGCCGGCTAGTCATGCCGCGGGTCCACCTCCACCCGATCCCCGAGCCTTAACTAGCTGGCTCCGCGTTAACGAATCGAAGAGAAACCTATGCCTAGCAGCTGACTGCGACGGTAAACTGTACCACCTAGCTCTATACTTGTCAAAGTTTTTCGTTCGAGGGTGCCTCGCCAGTATCGTCGGCGGCGCGTAGCGTAACGCTTTGACGTCAGTTGCGCTGTGACCGAATTTCCTGATATAGTTAGATAGTTCCTCTGAATACGTGCGCGAGAAGTGGGTTTAACCCACTTTTTTGTTGTTGATAGAGACTGGTGGACATGGAAGGCACAGATCTATGAAGACGGAGTTCATGACGGCGATCACCCAGCTATCCTCCGAGCGCAATCTGCCGAAGGAGGTCATCCTTGAGGCTCTCGAGGCTGCGCTGGTATCGGCATACAAGAAAGAGGTGTTCACCGAAGAGCAGGATATCAGCGTCAGAATCGACACGTTCACCGGAGACATACATGTGTACCTGCCCAAGTTCGTGGTCGAAGACGTAGCACATCCTGACAAGGAGATTGCCCTCCCCGAGGCGAGGAAGATCCGCAAGGACGCGAACCCGGGTGACATCATCGAGATTGAGGCGACACCTCATGGAGCGGGTCGCATTGCTGCGCAGATTGCCCGGCAGGTAGTGCTGCAGCGACTGAGAGAGGCGGAGCATCATGCCACCTTTGAGCAGTTTGTGGGCAAAGAGGGTGAGGTGGTGACCGGCATCGTGCAGTTCGCCCAGCCAAACGCGGTGTATGTGAGCATTGGTCGGCGGGAGGCCATTCTGCCGTCAACCGAGCAGTTGCCAAACGAACGCTACCATCAGGGACAGCAACTGAGGTTCTATTTGCTGCAGGCCAGCCAGGAGGGACGGAATCCGCGCGTCACGCTTTCCCGTAGCCATCCTAATCTGGTACGACGCCTCTTCGAGATAGAGATCCCGGAGGTTCACAGCGGAGTGGTGGAGGTGCGCGCTGTGGCACGTGACGCGGGGCAGAGAAGCAAGGTGGCGGTCTCGAGTCGCCAGGAGTCGGTAGAACCTGTTGGCTCTTGTCTCGGCCCGCGAGGCATACGCCTCCAGAGCATCATGAATCACCTGAATGGCGAGAAGGTCGATGTAGTCGAGTGGCATCCGGACCCGCGGGTATTCATTGCAAACGCGTTAAGTCCCGCGCAAGTCGCCCACATCGCCCTGGACGAAGCCGCCCGGACAGCGATTGTCGTTGTGCCCGACAAGCAGCTTTCACTTGCCATTGGTCGCGGCGGACAAAATGCCCGCCTGGCGGCAAAGCTTACCGGGTGGCGAATCGATATTAAGAGCACATCGGCGGCCCAAGCCGAACTGAGCGAATTGCAGGCACAGGCAGCTCTGTCCTCAGCAGCGGAGGAGCCCCGGGACAGTCAGGATGCAGAGGAACCGGTCACACTCCGGCCGGAGGCGAGGGTGCCCCGGGAAGCCATTTCTGATGAGCCTGAGGCCACGCCCCAAGTTGCGGAACACCGTGACGACGTCGATACCGCGGCTGAAGCAGTCGAGCCAGAGGCAGATTACGAAGAAGCTCCTGAGGAACAGGCGGAAGAAGGAGAGACCCTCGAGCAACTTCTCGCGAGCGAGGTGTTCAGATTTGAGGAAGATTCCGGAAAGGGGTCATTGTCGGCTCTGAGATTCGCAGAAGACATCCTGCCCGGTGGTAGAAGAGACGGCAAGAGCGAACGGGGCAAGTCCAAGAAGAAGCGCCGCGGCTACAGTGAGGACCCGGATGAGGCGCTGTAAGCACGAGCCCGTGCGCACGTGTGTCGCGTGCCGCACGAGGAGAGACCAGAGATCACTCGTGCGTGTTGTCCGGGGACCAGACGGCAAACTCAGCATTTACGCTTCAAGACGCGAGGGCGGCAGAGGTGCGTATATCTGCCCTAACAGCGAGTGCTGGCAGAAGGCACTGAAGAGCAATCGCCTTGAACACAGCCTGCGCAGCAGGCTCACCACCGAGGACCGGGACGCTCTGCTACAATACCTAAGCTTAGTGCAGGAGTCCAATCCAAATGGCAAGATTTCCATCAAACAGGAATAGGGCCAGACCGGGACAGAAACGACGGTCGAGACAACGTCCGGGGGCGTCAGCCGAGGCGAGCGTTCCCACTGAGAGGAAGGCCGAAGCCACTCGCGTCACACAGGTGGAGCTGGGAAACGGCTCAATGACCGTACAGCAGCTTTCCGACACCCTCGACATCGATGTCGCCCGTACCGTCAAGCAGCTCATGAGGCGTGGCGTCATGGCCAGCGTCAACGATGTGATCGACTTCGAGACCGCAGTGAGAGTTGCCCAGGACCTTGGCTACAAGGTGGTTCGAAAGAAACAGCCGGTTACGAGAAAGACGAAGAAGACGGTCGCTGGCAAGAATCTGGTGGCCCGCCCCCCGGTCGTTACCGTCATGGGACATGTGGACCACGGAAAGACGACGCTTCTCGATACGATTCGGAACACCAATGTGACCGCCCGCGAGGTTGGAGCCATCACCCAGCACATCGGAGCCTATCAAAGCATCGTGGATGATCGCCGAATCACCTTCCTGGACACACCGGGACACCGCGCGTTTACTGCGATGCGCGCCCGTGGAGCCCACGCCACGGATATTGTGGTTCTGGTCGTCGCGGCCGATGATGGAGTCATGCCGCAGACACGTGAGGCGATCGACCACGCCAAGGCGGCAGGCGTGCCGATCGTCGTCGCCATCAATAAGATCGACAAACCAGAGGCCGATATTGAGCGCACCAAACGGCAACTCGTGGAAGCAGGCCTGGTCATCGAGGAGTGGGGCGGTGATGTTGTGTGCGTGCCCCTGTCAGCCAAGAATGGAGAAGGCGTGCCGGACTTGCTGGAGAACCTCTTTCTCGTTGCTGACGTTGCAGAGCTCAAAGCAGATCCAACCGGCCCCTCAGAGGGGACAGTGGTGGAAGCCCGGCTTGATAAGCTACGTGGTTCCCTGGCAACGCTGCTGGTGCAGAAGGGAACCTTGCGCCTTGGCGACGCCGTAGTGGCAGGCTCGACATGGGGCAAGATCAAGGCAATGTTTGACGACAGGGGACAGCGCATAGCCTCGGCTGGTCCATCAACCCCTGTCGAGGTGCTGGGCCTCAGCGGTGTCCCACTTGCGGGTGAGCCGTTCTTCGTCACCGCTGACGACAAGATTGCCCGCAGCACGGCTGAAGAGCGACAACAGGTGGCCAGACCGTCACAAATGAGCCTTTCCTCCCTGTCCAGCCAGATAGGCGAAGGACAGATAAAGGCATTGAGCATCGTATTGAAAACCGACGTGCAGGGAAGCATCGAGCCTATCCGGACCAGCCTCGAGCGCCTGGGGACCGAAGAGGCCAGACCGAAGATCGTCCTCGCCGCCAGTGGAGCTGTCACCGAGAACGACGTACTCCTGGCGGCGGCCCACAAGGGCATTGTCATCGCATTCAACACAAAGACCGCGCCAGGAGCCGAGCAGGTGGCCGAACAGGAAGGTGTGGCGATTCAGCGGTACGATATCATCTACCGCCTGGAGGAAGACATAGAGGCGGCTCTGGCAGGATTGCTCAAGCCGGCATTCGTCGAGACTCTCGCGGGTCGCGCAGAAGTTCGAGCCATATTCCCTGGAGGAAAGCAGGGCAAGGTTGCGGGTGCAATTGTGAGGGAGGGGCGCGTCTGGAAAGGCGCGTGGAAGGTGCGCGTTGTGCGAGGCGGCGAGGTGATTAACGAGCCACAGATTGTGAGCATAAGGCGCTTCAAGGATAGTGTGAATGAGGTGGCCGCCGGACTCGAGTGCGGTATCGGACTCGTACCGTTCGGTGACACACAGGTCGGTGACATCATCGAACTGTATCGCCGGGAGAAAACGAGCTAGTACGCTGCCTTATCGATCATCCATCAATAGGTAATCGCGAGCCCGTAGATGGGAGGGTGATGTGTCCAGAAGAACACTACGACTCAACCGGGCAATCCAGCAAGAGATCAGTCGCCTACTGGAGAAAGACCTCAACGATCCCCGCCTCACAAGCCTGATCTCAATCACCGAGGTGTCCATCACCGAAGACCTTCGACATGTTCGTGTCTATGTGAGCGTGATGGGAGATAGCGCGACACAGACTGAGACGCTCGAAGGATTCAGAGCCGCCTCGGGATTCATTCGCAAAGAGGTCTCCTCCAACCTGAAGATGAAGCATGCGCCGGAGTTCGATTTTGAGTACGACGACTCAATCGAACGTGGCGCAGCGATGCTGAAATTGATCGACCAGGTGACGGGGAGAGACTAGCCTGGCTTGCTAGTCAATACCACAAAGCCGCCGTGCAGCCTTCTTCTTAGCCGCCAGGTTGGCCTGCCTGCCAATCATTATGCGCTGGGCCTGTGGTGACCCTGCGCCATGCATGGATTCTGGAAGGTAGCAGGCGGCGCCCATTCCCATCGTGAGGCCCTCGATGAGGCGTAGTACCCGCATCCTGGTCTCTGCGGGTACATCAGCAACACCCTTCATGTATTTCTCCACGTACTTGCCGATGCGCGGATTCCGCAAGTCTTTTTCCGCAGGCGCCGTGACAACCGCACCACCCGCAATCTCGTGCGACATTCGGGCCAACTCATAGGGAATCCTGGTCACGTGCAGTTTGGCGATGTTAGCCATCAGCGAGTTGACATAGTACGTTCCAGAAGGCTCCGGCGCACCCTCATATGCACATGCGAGGCTGCAGCAGAAGATAGTCTCATTCAGATGGCTCATCTCCACAATCTTGTCTCTCACATGCGGCACATCGGCTATGCCGTTATACTCTGCAATTAGCTGTGCTGCTCCGATCAGCACATCTCCCATGCCTGCCTTGCAGGCGTAGCTTTGTCGATGGTACGAAGCGAACCTCTCAACGAGATCGGCAGCGAACTCGTGCTCGCGGCACATGAACACCCGCTGCCAGGGAACAAAGACGTCATCGAACACCACGAGACACTCATGCCCTCCGTAGAACAGGTTCCCCACATCGTAGGTCTTCTCCTCGAGCTTCCGCGTATCGCTTGGTTGTCTCCCGTATATGTAGATCACTCCCTTCGTGTCACTCGGGACTGCAAACGATATGGCGTAATCTCTGTCCTCTTCACGCATAGCGCGGGTGGGAACAACTATGATCTCGTGCGAATTCAGTGCGCCAGTCTGATGCAGTTTGGCCCCCCTCACTACAATGCCATCGCTGCCTTCATTCACCACGTGCGTGTACATGTCAGGATCCGCCTGCTGAGCAGGTCTCAATCTTCGGTCCCCTTTCGCATCCGTCATGGCTGCATCGCACACGAGGTCTTGTTCCTGCACATACTGCAGGAACTTGAGAAAGCGTTCGTGGTATCGAGACCCATACACACGGTCGATATCGTACGTCACGACTGAGAGCGTGTTGAGCGCGTCCATGCCTGCGCAACGCTGGAAACAGGTCCCGGTGTACGCTCCCATCAGCCTTTCCATCCTGGATTTCTTGACAAGGTCCTCAGTGCTCCGGTGAATGTGTGTGAACCGGTTGATACGCGCTCCCGTCAGATGCGAGGTCGCCGTCATGATGTCACCGTGGGCCAACTCGTAGGTCGCGGCCACTGCGTTCATCGACGGCACCACCATCGGGTGGTCGACGATGTCGGTGATCCTCTCCCCAAACATGTATACCTCGAGGTTAAGCCGTCGAAGACTGTCGATGTATTCTTCCCTGCTTTTCACTGTGCACCCCCGGTCTTCTCGACCTCCTGTGGCTGGCGTCGATCTGCTCGTCGCCGCTCGATACGATGATGTACTCCCTCTGGAAACACGCAAGCCTCTTCGGGTGTGTCCGGCTGATCTCCACCCGGAGAGGCTTGTGTCTGCATCCAATTCGTTCCGACGCTATCTCAGAAGGTCACGCGCAATCACCATTCGCTGAACCTCGGAGGTGCCCTCGTAGATCTGCGTCAGCTTCGCATCCCGGAAATATCGCTGCATCGGAGAGTCCATCATGTAGCCATAGCCACCGAAGATCTGAATGCCGTTCACTGTGATCTGCATACAGGTATCACTGGCCACAAGCTTGGCCATTGCGGCTGCTTTCGTCGGGTTTCCCCCCTCATCCATTATGCGAGCTGCTTTGTACGTCAGGAGACGGGCGGATTCGATGTAGCACGCCATGTCCGCCAGCATCCACTGTATCGCCTGGTTCTCAGCAATGGGCCTTCCGAATTGCTTGCGCTCTTTCGCGTACCCGATACAACGATCCAGCACGGCCTGACTGATACCCACTGCCTGACATGCAATGCCGATGCGCCCCTCATCAAGCGTGCCGAGACATATCTTCATCCCTTTCCCCTCTTCCCCCAGTCGGTTTGCAGCAGGCACGCGCAGATTGTCGAACACAAGCTCCGCATTGGTCGCACCTTTCATGCCCACCTTCTCATACTGAGGGCCACGACTGAAGCCGGGCATGTCTGCCTCAACAATGAAAGCTGTCATGCCGCGCGGCGCCAGATCAGGAATGCCGGCGAATACCACGACAGTGTCGCAGACCGGGCCATTGGTGATGAACAGTTTGGACCCATTCAGCACATAGTCATCGCCATCACGGACTGCCGTCGTCTTGATGTTTGCAATGTCACTTCCCGCCTCGGCTTCGGTAACCGCGAACGCTCCGACTTTCTCCCCGGCACACAACGGAGGCAGGTACTTGCGCTTCTGCTCCTCGTTTCCGTACAGAAGTATCGGACGCGCACAGAGGCTGATGTGCGCATCGACGATGTCGCACGTGGAGGCACATGCTCGGGCAAGTTCCTCCATGACGATGGAGAGCGACATGATGTCGCCGCCACTGCCGCCATACTCAGCAGGTATGGCAAGTCCCGTGAAGCCGACCTCTGCAAGCTTCTTGAAGTTGTCCATTGCAAACACTTCGGCCCGGTCAACCGCATCAGCAACCTGCTCAATCTCATTCCTGGCGAAGTCTCGCGCCGTTGCCTGCAGCATCTGCTCTGCTTCCGTTAGGTGAAAATCCATGTGTGTCTCCTCCTTCCCCAGATCTTGGTGACTGTGTTAGTTTACCGTCTTCCGTCAGCCCTGAAAACAGGTCGCGTGGTCTTCCATATCATTCCCTCGCTCCCGACACCTGGCGGGGTTGGCGAGCCAGCATATTCCATGGCAACACCGGGAGCGCCAGGAGCAGGCGGCCAATCGAAACGACAGGACAGAACCCGTGCACCATCTGTACCACAATGGGGCACGCCTCAGAAGGCGTCCGGAGGGTTCTACTGCGACGAAAGCACTGCTCAACCGGTACCAGCCACCGTTTCACCAGATTCTACAGGCCGCGTGCCAGTGAGTCTACGTGCAGCTCCCCATACTCTTGCGCACGGAACAGGTCCGGCACACCACATGACGGCAACATGGAACGATTGCTACAATCAACCTTATCGTCCTGGCAGAACGGCCGTTGACACCGGGTGTCCCGACCGTCCCGACGCACACCTAGTCGGTCTCAAGTCGGAACCTGGGTTGACGTTTCTCACGATATGCATTCAAGCCTTCGTCAATATCACGCGTCGCAGTATAGACTGCCTGCACTAATTCAGGTTCCATTGCAGCAAGGTCTGCCGTCCGAGCAATCGTCGCAGCATTGATCATCCGTTTCACCAATCGCAGTGCGGCGGGTCCTTTCGTTGAGAGCCGCCCCGCCAGATCCAGTGCCGCGCCCATGAGGCTTGAAGATGGGACTACCTCGTGGACGAGTCCGATTTCTTTCGCTTCCCGGGCAGGAATCCTCTCGCACGTCATTATCAGCCTGCGCGCCTGCGCCGGGCCGATGAGTGCAAGAAGTGGATACAGGCAGCTCACAGAGTAACCGATGCCGATGGACGTTTCCGGAATACTACAGTACGCCTCTTCCGCAATGAGGCGGAAGTCACAGCACGTCACTAACCCCAATCCGAGCCCCACGCACGGACCATTGATCGCCGCGATGGTAACCTGGTGAAGGTTGGTCCAGGTGGGGACTATGACCTGCCCGTTCTCCTGGAAAACGCGCTCGTTTGGCTGTCGAGCATCGTACCAGGCATCTCGCGCCGCCTTCGTGACATCAATGCCCGCGCAGAACGCACGACCTGCGCCGGTGAGCACAACAAAGCGTGTATCGAGATCAGCGCGAAGGCTCTCAACAATACTGCCAAACTCGTAGAGCATCTCGATATTGAACGCGTTCAGCTTGTCGGGACGATTCAGTGTGATTGCAACCGTCTCGCCCATTCTGTCAACAGTGTGGTATACATACCCTGCAGTCACGAACAGACTCCTTTGAACTGAGATACACACAACCAGGGGAAGCCGCGATCCATGACTGGAGCGCTCAGCGGCATTCAACCAGAAAAGCCTGTTGCCGTCCAGTATCGGCACCCACCACATGAGAGGTCGCGCCACTTCACCATGGAAGTGTCCGCCTCTGTGCACCAGGCGCAGCTACTTTGCCAGCGACGGAGGACACCGATCACGAGTCCACCTCGTGACATGAACGAGCTGCTTACGTATTGACACTAACGATGGCATAGGATAATGTTGAGGCGTTGCAGAGTGATCGAGCTGACGCGGCGGCAGTGGAAGGAGAAATGCCTGTCCATATCGCGTATGGAACGTGCGCGAGAAGTGGTTACACACCTCGCCCCCGCGACCGAGATTCATGCGCGGGTTAACCATACAGGCAGCGCACACCAGCCTGTCCGCGCTCTCAAAGCTCGTCCACCGCGCGTGAGGCTGCCCCGCCGTGCCTCATTGTCGGCCACGGAGTGTGAGGCCCTCACGATCAAAGCAACACCAATCTTCTAAGGAGGCAAACGACAGTATGGGCAGCGTGAACGTCGCGATAATTGGAGTCGGCAATTGTGCATCCTCTCTCGTCCAGGGAGTTCACTATTATCGTGAGGCACAACACGACGACTTTGTTCCCGGGCTTATGCACATCAACCTCGGTGGATACCACGTATCCGACGTCAACTTCGTTGCAGCTATCGACATCGACAAGAACAAGGTCGGAAAAGACCTTGCCAAGGCAATCTTTGTGCCACCCAACAACACGTACAAGTTCTGTGACGTTCCCAAGACCGGCGTGAAGGTTGAGAGAGGCATGACACATGATGGCCTGGGCAAGTACCTTTCTCAGATCATCGAGAAGGCGCCGGGGCCCACCGCTGACATCGTTGGTATCCTGAAGGAAACCCGGACAGATGTGGTCGTGAGCTATCTGCCAGTCGGCAGCGAGGAGGCAACCAAGTGGTATGTCGAGCAGGTGCTCACCGCCGGGTGCGGCTTCATCAATTGTATTCCCGTGTTTATCGGACGGGAGGCGTACTGGCAGAAGCGTTTCGCAGAGAAAGGACTCCCGGTAATCGGAGATGACATCAAGTCACAGGTCGGTGCAACAATCGCGCACAGGATCCTGACCCGTCTGTTCCGCGACCGGGGTGTCAAGCTGGAAAGGACGTACCAGCTCAACTTCGGCGGCAATACGGACTTCATGAACATGCTCGAGCGCGAGAGGCTGGAGTCCAAGCGAATCTCGAAAACAAATGCGGTGACCTCTCAACTCGACTACGACATGGGGCCTGACAACGTGCATGTCGGTCCCAGCGATTATGTGCCATGGCTTCTCGACCGTAAGTTCTGTCACATCCGCATGGAGGGACGCACCTTCGGTGATGTGCCGTTGAACCTCGAGATGAAGTTGGAGGTGTGGGACAGTCCTAATTCCGCGGGCGTGGTCATCGACGCCATCCGCTGCTGCAAACTTGCTCTTGATCGAGGATTGTCGGGCACGCTTGTGGGGCCCGCGTCGTACTTCATGAAGTCACCTCCGATTCAGTTCTCAGATGAAGAGGCCAGACATCGAACCGAAGAGTTCATCTCCGGCGCTTGCCAGGAGGAACCAGTGACGCTCCCTGCGCCACTCACAGCAGAGGTGCACGCCTAGCGGCACAACGGGCCGCGAGAGTATGTTCCCGGGCCCGCTTG
>PWUU01000087.1 GCA_003562475.1 Dehalococcoidia bacterium
GAAGACAACGGATTCTGATCCGATGGTGGGTTCGCTGCAATTGAACGTATCTGGCCATCATCCAAAGCGCTTAACTCGTTCGTATGGACTGCGGCGCTGCGGACCGCTTTGAGCCTCCGCGCAGCACATCGACGCTCATCAACAGCAGTGAGGTTATCGTTAGACCTGTAATCAGGGTTAAGACTTGCCAATACGTATCATGCCAGATCGATACACCCACGATATAAGCTGCGGCCAAGAGCAACAGGCTGAGCGGTGCGCGAAATCGGCGTTGAGCCAATTCAAAATTCATCAGCAAGAACGTCAAACCGAGTGGCGATAGGGCCCAGATCATCCAGCGCACGAGACGCAGCGCATCCGGTGTGGGCGATTCGCCGGTGAAGAATCGCCAGATCGGACTAGCCGCCAGCGTGCAGGCCACTCCCGCGAAAAGGATCAAGCTGCCCGTAAATACCACCGACTTGACCAAGATGACTCGATCCGAAGCGGTGGACAAGCCCGCCGAAACAACCTTCGGGAACATCGCCGCGGCGATTGGAACGGGAAGAAAGACGATGCTACGCGCAATCGTTGCCGCTTGCGCAAATTCCCCCGCATCCTCTGGCGAAAAGAATATTTTTACCAGCGCGACGTCGGCATTCATCAACACCGCATACCCCGCCAAGGCGCACAGAGACCAGAGGAAATAGCTCCAGCCACCGACCGGCGCTATAACTGTCACAGTCGGCCGACGGTAGGCCCGTCGAATGGCCCAGAGTCCCACGGCCACACTGGCGACAACGGCGATCGCCTGAGCCACCAATCCGCTAAAGGCCGACCGACCAATCCATGCCAGACACAGCAGCGCCACACCAAACCGCGTAACCGCCCAGACTTGCCCGTGGATTGCCATCCAAAGAAAGGCTTGAAGTCCCTGCAACGCCCCGGCAAAAAACGGAATAAACAAACTGCCGGCCATAATCGTCGCCGTCCAGACCATCAATGTCGATACGGGCAGCTGTAGTAACCGCGTCATCGGCGCCTGAAACACCAGACCCAGCAAAAAGAAGATCAGGGCCGCAATCATCAGCGCCCGGGCCCAATGCCACAGTACCGCGCCGATCGCCCCCGACTGACCCGTACGGGTCAGCAAGGCCACTTGATGCGCAACGGTCGTTCGCAGCGCCTCTAGCGGCGTACCGATGATAAGAATTAAGCTTAGCAGGGACGCCAAAACACCATACTCGACCCGGTCCAATTGATGCATCATCACAATCTGATAAAGCATCGTGGCGACGTTCCCGATCTGGGTACCCATTAAAAGCAATAGGCTGTGCTTGAACAGGCCACTTTGGTGTGAGGTCGGCGGGTCAACAGTCATGGGCGCATTAAAAGGAGCCGACGCCCAATCGTCAAGGTTGTACTCAGATGACAGACGCGCCCATCGGGCGCGTCGACAGTGGGGTTCGCGATAAAAGCCAAGCTCGGATCCGCGACAGGAAAACCATAAACGCAGCAGGGCCACCTGACGGTGACCCTGCTCAACTAGGTTCCCTAAGGATTGACCGGGCTAAGGAGCGATCGAGACTGAGCCCGCCGATCCGGCGGCCAAGGCATCGACATTGGCCGAGACGCCGCCCACTTCTACCCAAACGCCTTGCAAACGATATTGCGTGTTCTGGGCACCGAGAATGTATTCACGCACCACACCATCAGACTCTTGTTGCTCTCGCCGGTCTTCCACAATGGTTTCCTGCTCGATTACGATGCCTGTCGGCGTTTGGGTGACAATTTGCACCTCGCGATAATTCTCGACCGGAGTTCCACTCGAAAAGTCGAAACCAACATTGGTCGTCGTAATAACGATGTTGGTTCCATCTTCGGCAGTCTGCGTAATCGTTTCGGTCACGAACTCAGTTTGTGACTGCGAGGATCCAGATGAAGAGCTGCTCATTTGCCCCTGAATATCGGTCACGGCGACGGCAAAAATGGTGCCGACGAACTCGACTTTCTGGCCGGCGCTATTGTTGCCTGTCCAACTGACCTGTGCCTGCGCCAATTGCGTACCTTCCGGAAAAGCGCCCACATCAAAAGCAGAGTCCTCGAACTCCGTCACTACTTCATCACCGACACTGACCACAACGGCGATATTGCCGATTCGGCCGCGGTAGCGGGCACCGTTGTTGTCCAGCACCTCTAGCGCGTCACCTTGCTGGCTAATGACTAGGCGGTTGATTGGCGCCCCCGATGAACGCTCGATCGCTATACCGTTGTTCAGAGCGCCATTGTAGGTGCCGCTGAAGTTAATGTTCGCCGTGCGCCCCGAGCTGTAGCCGGCGCCACCGGTTGTCCAGTCACATCCGGCCAGTATCACGACTGCGGCCGCTGTGGCTAGTGCGGACCCGGCTTTAAGGAAGTATGTCTTCATGATCATTTCCTGATCTCCTTACTTATCCATTCTCTTCGAATTTACGGTAATCTCCAAACACGATAGAATCGAATCGCATCCGTTGCATCGTTATCAACAATCGACATCAATGAATTGGTCGCGGTGACGGGTGAGTTGCCCATTTCCGTCCACACCTGATGAGTATCCAATAGGTTCTCGGTATATTCAATCATATAATCACGTCCGACAATGGCTTGCCATGAGACGGCCGCATTGATGTTCATTCCCAGCGCGGTCATGAAGAAGTCGGGGTCGACCTCTTGCATCCCCACCTGCCAGGTATACGAGCCCTGCGGTAACAGTCCGAAGATGAAATTACCGTCTCCATATGTGGTCGTACTACCGACCAACAGATCCCCATTTACCCCATACAGGTAGACATCAACATCCGGTCCAACCGGGTTGTCGAATTCATCCAGGGCTACGCCTTCAATCCGTCCGGCCCGAACGATGGCGACCTTGTCGATATACCAGCCGCCCGCATTCCCTGAGGCATCGCTGTTGAGGGTGAAGCGCAGGTACAGTTTCGACTCATTGGCCACGCTATCCAACGGCACCACCACCCGGCGCCAACGGCCTTCGGTGTTGTCCATATACCCCCGTTCCGGAAGAATCGTGATCGGCGGACGGTTGGTTCCCGATACACGGGTAGCCACATCGGCGCCGGTACTTGGCCGAATCACCTCGACCTTGACCCGGTCATTTTCATCCGCCAAATCCAACCATTCGTGGAAGATGAGATAGTAACTCTCCCCGAAATTCCCGTCGATCTCGTCCTGGGTTATCGGTTCAAGATCAAAGATCGGCGAATAGAGATCCATGATTTCCCCATTCGGGTACGGCCCACGCAGATTAGTTCCGTAGAGCCAGCGCCCGCGATAGGCATACGGCGGAGCGCCCTTGGGACCAATCGCCAAATTATCCGGCCGACCTAACTGCCAAGCATTCGGGACCTCCCCGGCTTCGCGACCGCGAACACGGGTATACCACAGATTGGTCATATCGGGAATCAGCGAAGCCACACCGATATTGTAAACAATCCGGTTCGTATTGGCCTCGATAATCGGGAACTGGGTCTCGTCCCCAACCACCAAATTCAGGTCCGTCCATGAACTTTCCAACGGGTATCCCTGATACGGTAAGTCCCATCGCCAAGCCGGTAGCCGCTCTTCATACGATAGCACTTCGAAGTCGGCAATCAGACCGCGTTCGGGGAATCTTTGGGTCAGATTACCCGGATAGGTACCGATCGGCACGAAATTGAAGGGCAGTAGTTCATCTTCCGCTTCCGGTTGCGTGATGCGGCTAACACGCGGATCACGGCCAAGCTCGGGTCCGCCCAAGGCATGTTCGACACCATCAGGAATCAAATCCCCGTCGGTGTCAGGCGAAGTCGGCAGAGTTCCCGTTCGACCACCAAAAAGTATTCCGGCGGGTTGAGCCCGTGTCGGCGGTTGCGTGTCCATGTAGAACTGAGCAAAGTTTTGCCCGTAGACCAACGTGGAAAAGGCGCGTGGTGACGGACCCGTAGAGAATTCGCCGCCCGCATCAGCTAATATCCAACGTCTTGGAACATCCGTATTAATGGTATCCAGCGGAACCGAATAATTGTAAATCCACGTATCATTGAAGTACTGACGCCCATCGGTACCGCCGAAGAGCGCAATCCGTCGGCGGGCCCCGAAGGCGTAATTGGCAGTGCCTCGATCATAGAACGGGCCACCCTCGAATATCATCACCGCACCGCCTCTCGGGGCCGGTCGCTCGCTATCGACAAAAGCATCCACCTCAACCCAGAAATCCTCCTCAACATTATAGGCCCATAGATCATTCATGGGCTCATTGTTGGCATCAAAACCGCCGAACACCATGACCAGTTTATTTTCCTGATCATAGGTCATGGCGTGCCCCCAACGCGGGGACGGCGCGGGCTCGGGCGTTCGCTTCGTCCAAAAGATCGTGCTAAATCGACGCATATCCACTTCCGCCCCGATATTGCCCTCTTCGTCCAACTCGCCATCTTCGCCATAAAAACGACCGAAACGAGGCAACCCAACATATAGGTCACCCAAGACCTGTTGGCCATCAATGCCTCCAAACACCACAAACAAGTCAAGATCACTGTCGTAGGCCATCCCAGACGATTTGCGCTGGGTTGGCGTGA
>PWUU01000059.1 GCA_003562475.1 Dehalococcoidia bacterium
CGATTACAGAAAAGCGAGTGGTTCGCTTAACACAGATCGTGCATTTCCCTTAGATGGGAGACAAGTTCGTTTATTTGTTTCAGCAAAAGCAAGCCAAGATAACTCCATGATTTACTTATTACCGTCCGTTCATGTGTTTTCTTATTCGCCGAGTTGGAGAGCCCAGTTTTGGACTTTTGGTGGCGATGATCACATATTCAGCAGCGTCTATACTTCAACGTCCTTATATATCGATTATAGAAGACCAATGAGCATTCGCTTCTTGACGGTATTTCTCTTTATCTTCCTTTTTTTCTTCATGGCTGTTCTCCCGTTTGTCACAGATACGGGTAGTGCGCTTCAAGTTTCAATCGCTATTTTACTTGGTTTATGGGGAGTTCAGACAGCACTTGTTCCTTCAGATATTTCTGCATACACCTTAATAGATACAGGAATTCTCGTTCTTTACATGTTTTTTGCATTGTTTGCTTCGATCCGATTTATTGGAAGGCCCGTTTTGGCCCTGCAAAAATCGTCGCGCCCGAAAGGTGTTTCAAACAAAAAGCCGACCATGAACGAAAAGGTTGAAGCCGAACAGGCAATTACTCTCTTAGGCAACAACCAAGAATTGGGGTGTGATACGAGTTACGGCCTACAATCATCGGGACCAAACGAGTCTCGATATTTTTCTATCTACGCTTTTACTATAGCTATTTTGGGAAGCATCGTACTCTTGATTAATTGGCTTAAGAAAAACACTAGGTAAAACATGGGATAACATAATAATGCTAACTGATACCAAACTAAAATCACAGATTGATGGCCTATGGGACAAATTATGGACCGGCGGCCTGACCAACCCCATGGATGCCATTGAGCAGTTTTCCTACCTGCTCTTTATGAAGCGGCTGGACGAGGCGGAAACGGAGCGAGAAAAGCAGGCGCGGCGGCGCGGTGAAGCGTATGAGCCGCGCCTAGATATGGCACTGCGCTGGCAGCATTGGACCAAAATGCGGGCGGCCGATGCCCTGGCCCACGTCAAAACGAAGGTGTTCCCCCAACTGCGACAGATGGGCAGCGAGGGCAGCTCTTTTCGGCGCTATATGGCCAATGCTGAGTTTAAGATCAACAAGCCGGCGCTGCTGATTGAAGCCTGCAACCTGATTGACCAGATGCAGATTTCCGAGCAGCAGCAGGACGTACAGGGGGATTTGTACGAATATATGCTGAGCCACCTGAGTACGGCCGGCCGTAACGGCCAGTTTCGTACGCCGCGCCACATTATTCGGATGATGGTCCAGATGGTCGCCCCGCGCCCCTTCGAGCGTATCGGCGATCTGGCGGCCGGTACTTGTGGCTTTCCCATCAACGCCTACCAGTACATTCTGGAACAGCATACCGCGCCCGATATTTTGCACTACGATGCTGACGGCTGGCCCCACAATCTGGTGGGCGATTTGCTAACCGAAAGACAGCGCCGGTTTTTGCAAGAAGAAGCGTTTCGCGCTTATGACAACGACTCCGGGATGACGATGCTGCGGATCGGTTCGATGAATATGATGCTGCACGGCATCGAAAACCCCCAATACTTTTATGCCGATACGCTGTCACAAGATTTTGACGAAGCGGCCGCTTATGATGTCATCCTTATGAACCCCCCTTTCAAGGGAGCGGTGGATAAAGCGACCGTCCACGAAACGCTGCCCGACAATACCAAAAAGTCGGAGCTGCTTTTTGTTCATCTTATTTTGCGGGCACTGGACAAGGGTGGGCGGGCGGCCGTGATTCTGCCCGACGGCGTATTGTTCGGCAGCAGCCGCGCCCACGTGGAGATACGGCGCAAACTGGTTGAGGAGCATGGGCTGATGGGCGTGGTCAGTATGCCCGGCGGCGTTTTTAAGCCCTACGCCGGCGTCAGCACCGCTATCCTCCTCTTTACCAAAGGGGGCAGCACCGGGCGCATTTGGTTTTACGACATGGCCCACGACGGCTTTTCGCTGGACGACAAGCGGCAGCCGGTGGCCGAAAATGATATTCCCGACATTCTGGCCTGCTGGCGCAGCCGCCATGAGCCGGATTTTGCCGCCGCCCGCCAGGCCCGGCTGGCCGAACTGAAAGAGGAATTGGCCCCGCTGCAAGCGGAACGGCTGCGGCTGGCCGGCGAACTGAACCGGCTGCAATTTGAGCAGGTGATCGCCAACGGCGACGACGGGGCCGAACGGGCGCTGGCCGGCGTCAAAACGGCCCAGGAGCGGCTGGCGACCCAAATGGCCCCGCTGCAAGCGCAGCTTGACCGGCTGGGCCGTCAGTTTTGGGTCACCAAAAAGCAGGTGAAGGCCAACAAATATGACCTGAGCGCGAGCCGCTACCGGGAAGTGGTGCAAGAATCAACGTTTTATGAAGATCCGCGCGTGACTATGGAGCGTTTGCTTACGCTTGAGAACATTGCAGCAGATTTGGTGAGGGAACTCAATGCAGCAATGGAAGCTTAAACCATTAGGTGAGCTAGGGAAACTCGTGTCTGGTTCTACCCCTAGAACGACCGAAAAGGAGTATTGGGGAGGAAACATTCCCTGGATCACACCTGCTGACCTGACGAATCACGAAGGCATTTTTTTCAAAGGCAAGCTTCGCCAGATTACAAAAGCAGGATATGAAAGCTGTTCCACAACGATGCTCCCTGCGGGAAGTATTTTGTTTAGCAGTCGTGCCCCAATAGGGCACTGCGCCGTTACAGCATTTCCTCTTTGTACTAACCAGGGTTTCAAAAGTATCATTCCCGATCCAAGCCGGTTGGATTCTGTGTATGGCTTCTTTGCTCTCAAATTTTTCACTCCGCAAATTGTTAGCCAAGGACGAGGCGCAACATTTTCCGAGGTCAATAAGGAAATCATGCAGAAGTTCTGTATCCCTGTGCCGCCGCTTGAGGAGCAGCGGCGGATTGCGGGGATATTGGCGCGGGCGGACCGGCTGCGGCAGATGCGCCGCTACGCCCTGCAACTCAGCGACGGCTACCTGCAAGCCGTCTTCCTGCGCCTGTTCGGCGACCCGGTGACAAATCCGATGGGGTGGGAACGGGCGACTACCGCACAATTGGGCATTGTACAAACCGGTAATACGCCATCACGTAAAGAACCAAAGTATTACGGTGATTTCGTGGAATGGATAAAAACCGACAATATCATCAAGGGACAGATGTACCTGTCTGGCAGCTCTGAGAAGCTGTCAGAAGTCGGGTTACAGATCGGCAGGTTTGTAGAAGCTGGCTCAATACTTGTTACCTGTATTGCAGGAAGCGTAAGATCAATTGGTGACGTTGCTTTAGCTGATAGAAAAGTGGCTTTCAACCAACAGATCAACGCTGTTACCCCGCATGAAGATGTTGATCCTTTGTTTCTATATGGTCTTTTTGTTGTTGCTAAACCGCTTGTTCAAAGAACTGCGACCTCTGGGATGAAACGCATTATTACAAAATCCAAGTTTCAAAAGTTGCGGCTATATAAACCACCGATTGAACAGCAACAGAAATTCGCTCAAACTGTACGAACCTACGAGCGGCTGCGGGCACAGCAATACGAAGCCCTACACCAGGCCGACCACCTGTTTGACACGCTGCTCCACCGTGCCTTTCGTGAGAGGTTTTGAGTAATGAATTCACCACAGTCCTTAAGACATCTACGCCACCATATTCTGCGACATCACAGCAGGATAGAGGTAGAACTGTTGGTCAATGAATTTGGTTGCCAGTGGGAAATGATACCGGGAAGCAATAGTTCTGAAAAATTGCAAGCATTCTTGCTTCAACTATATCAGGAAAAGAAATTACAGATCCTTGTTCAATTTCTGGAAGATAACCCAAATTATCACGCCTGCGAAGGTGTTGTTGCTGATGATGGGCCAGATTTTTGGACACCTAGTGCAATGGAACCTGTTTTGAGCGCACCAGAAAACACAGAGAAACCTTCTCTAAAAAAATCGGCGTTCTTGTTCTTACGATACTGGCTGCCATATTCGGCATTTACAACGACAGTGGGCTGCGAGAAGCTAGACAAGGTCGGTCAACTCTCATGCCTATATCAACAAATACACCACCGCCCATGGTAGTACCATCACCAACACTAGCTCCTAGACCAACGTCTACTGCAACTCCCAGTTCTGTTGAGATTGCTCAATTGCGGAAGGCTGAAATCCAAACCGAAGAGCGGTTTGTCTATGAAGTGACAGTGTTCAATCCGTTGAAAGAAGAAGCGTTAGTTACACGAATAAGATTTGCTCTGTGGATTGGTCCTAGCTGTGCTGACCTAGAAGAGGGTACTGGAGGCGCTGCGGCTTTTGTTTTTGTCATTGCCGATCAAATACAAATTAATAGCATCTTGGAAGATGCTAGGATAGATTTTTCTGGAACTATGAGAGCGTTTCTAATTAGGGACAAAGCTACCAGAGAGAGGCAATGATCAGAGCAGGGTAAAAGCAGTCAAAATCGAATGTTGGCCTGACCATAATGAAAATGGGCCAGTTTGAGGTCAAGTTGTTTTATTGAGACCCAACAATACCAAACTGACCTATGAACAA
>PWUU01000120.1 GCA_003562475.1 Dehalococcoidia bacterium
AGGTTCGTCGAGGCCTCCGGTGTGTCCCCGGCCAGACGGGCGCCGCAATACTTACAGAACTCACTGGACTCATCCACTTCCTTGCCGCATTTGGAACAATACACGCTACTCCTCCTGTGTCTCGGGAAGGCCGGGACCCCGGGGTGCCTTCATAACTCTATTCGTGCGCAGTGCCTGTGTCAAGATATGCGCACAAAGGGCAAGGAGCGCAGCGTTGAGGGCGTCGAAGATGCTCAGCAGTCAGAGAGTGGAGCAAGACATGGCAAAGCGGAAGACGAGAACAAAGATGGTGTACGGAGCGGACGCGCACTACTGGCCGGAGCTAATGAAGCCGCTCCGGATAGCCGTCGCGTTGGCTGGCGTGGTGTCGGAGCGGTGACGGACGGCGAGAGAGAAGCTTGAAGAGGTGGTGGAGGCGCGGGGCCTACACCGTTTGAAGACTCCGTTCGAGCAGGTCATGGCCGAGATGTCAGAACACAACGTGAATAAACGGAAGGAGAACCCAGGGGATCCAAGGACTTGTTGCGCACCGAACCCGAACTGGCAGGGCCAATATCAGTGACCCGTTGCACGACATACCAAAGACAAGGGGCGTTTCTTCGACGCCCCTCTTGCACTGGACCGTTAGTCTCGGAGGGTGTCTACCACTGTACGAACATCGGCATTATGACATGCACGTAGTTGTCCGTGCCGATAGGGCGGACCACCCCGGGACTGGAAGGCGTGCTCACCTCAAGGGCAACCTGCGACTGTTTGATAACGCCAAGCACGTCAAGCAGATACTTCACGTTGAAAGCTATCTTCGCCTCTTTGCCGTCCACAAGCGCATCGAGGTCGCCGGTATTATCGCCGATCTCTTCGGCCTGTGCGGTAACCGTCACCTTGCCAGGCTTCATCTCGCCACCAGGAGTAATCAACACCCTGACAATATTGCTCGCATCGCGTGCAAAAACAGAACCCATACGAGCCACACGGGTGAATTCGGCAACGTCAACAACCGCCCTGGTCTCATAGCTCTTTGGAATTACCTGAGAGTAGTTCGGGAATGTGCCCTGCACAAGCTGAGTGACTATCTCAGCATTGTCGAGGCGGAAGAGCGCCTGACTTCTCTGCTCATTAACCGTGACAAAAACCGGCTGATCCTGGTCTCCCAGCAGGCGATGAACCTCGTTCAGAGTCTTAGCCGGCACAATGACCGTGGCCTTTCCATCCACCGCCTTGGCCAGCGGCATCTTATACACCGCCAGCCTGAAGCCATCAGCGGCTGCCAGAGTTAGCCGCTCTCCTTCGAACTCCACGTTGATGCCCGTGAGAACGGGCCGCGATTCATCGGTGGCGGCGGCCATAGCAACGCGGGAGATACCATCGCGTAACCCGTCGGCTTCAACCTCAGCTGCGATACCCTCGGCCACATCAGGTACAGGTGGAAAATCCTCCGCATCGATGCCGTTCATGTGCGCCTGGAAACGACCGCAGGTGAACTGTACGGTCCGTCCTCCCGCTGGCATCTCGATATGGACGAGCTCATTTGGCAGTGAGCTTACGAACTCGCTGAAGACGCGCGCCGGAACGGTAATGCTGCCCTCCTCCTCAACTTTCGCACCAACCCAGCAGGTCGTGGCCATCTCGAGGTTGGTCGCCACGAGCTTGACCCGCGATTCTTCTGCGACGATCAGTATGTTCTGAGTCACCGGCAACGTCGATCTGACCGCTACCGAGCGTCCTACCGTACCCAGTCCGCGGCTCAGGTTTTCCTGCAGACACGCCACTCGCATGCACCTACCTCCTCAAATGTGGGGGGCTAATCATACTATCGAGACCTGCCCCCGTCAATGAACTGCTTCAGTACCTCGCGGGCTACCGCACCGGCCTTCCCGCGGTGGCTGAGGCGATTCTTGACCTCGGGCGGCAATTCGGCCATGGTGAGTCCCAACTCCGGGAGAAGGAATACGGGATCATAGCCAAAGCCCCTGTCACCCCGTGGTTCCGACGCAATGCATCCGGCGCATTCTCCACGACAACAGGTCACGTCTCCTTCAGGAGTGGCAATGGCGATGACACAGACGAATCGGGCTCCACGACGCTCAGGAGGAACTCCATCGAGCTTCTTCAGTAGATACGAGATCCGCTGCGCATCAGTCGCATGCTCTCCTGCGTAGCGCGCAGAGTGCACCCCCGGCTCTCCGCCAAGCGCCTCCACCTCCAGCCCGGAATCATCCGCCAGCGTCACCAATCCCAACCGGGCAGCACAGGTGACCGCCTTGAAGCGCGCGTTCTCCTCGTATGTGCTGCCGCTCTCGTCCAGGTCGCCAGAAATGCCAACGTCCTCAATGGAGACGAGATCGCAATCCACCCCTTCCAACAGAGCACGATACTCGGAGACTTTCCCCCGGTTCGCACTCGCGATCAGCAGTTTCAGTCTAGTCCCCAACTATCGGTTCGAACCTCGACTCCATTCTCTTGCTTACCTCGGGCATAGTAGTGTACTCCATCTCGTCCAGCGGCAGCCTGTGCGGCTCGAACGGCCCCATGCTACGCAGGATATCCGCCACCTGCAGCGCCCTTTCCCTGGCGGGATCAAACGCCACATCGTCGAACATATCCAGCGGGCCGATGAGCATACCCTCAGCCAGCTGGAAGCCGGCGGCGATGCAGCGCGGAGGGCCGTCGAAGCGGGTGCATTTCGCCGAACTGAAGCCGACAGGCAGCAGCGGCCCGTTGTGCGAGCCACGCATCCAACCCTCGACGATGTTGACATTGGAGAATGCCTCCAGCACCTCTCCTACCGCAGGATAAGACCCCTGGCACCGCACAATGAGCACCGGATCGTCCTTTCCCACGTATCGTCCGGCAAGCATACTGAGCTTCTGGGTCGATGCGGACGCGTCTATGTATCCCGTATCGCGGTGATACACGTTCTTGACGGCGTAGCGTCCTGAAGAGCCGAGGTAGATAAGCATATCGTATGTTTCTTCGGGGGCATTGAGGACGATCTTCTTCCCCTCCAACACATCGTGTACTTCGAAGCTGAATCCGCCATGAAGACTTGGCGCGATAACAAGTCCCGGTGTATTGAATGGGTCAGCGAACATTCGATAGAGGGGCAGGTTCCACGCGCCCGAGGCCGTCTTGTCCGCCATAAAGACAATCACGCTCTCGGCTGTTCGCTCAGAGACTGTCATCTCGGCAAGCCCGGGGCCCAAACCCTTCACATTGCCCGAGAACCCCTCACTGAGCAGGTCCTGACCGGCGCCATGCAGCTTCAACCGCTTCGCTACCGCCGTACATGAGCTGAACACGTCCCATGCAAGTCCATGAATCACCTCGCTGTTGTCCCCGTGCGGGTGAGTCATGATGAGTTGCAGGTCGTCGCCGCAATTCAGTGCCCGGTAGTCCAGCACGGTTCCCTCGTCTTTCGCCTCCGCCATCAACTCATTTGCCTTCTCAAGTGTCTCCGGATGAGTGACCGAATGGCCGACCCAACCGCCTATGTCTGCCTTGATTGCACTGAGTGTGACGTCCATACGCACCTCCTTATCCCGTACGCAGCAACAGCTGTCTCCCAGGGGTGGCCGTGAACGCGTGAATGGTGCAGGAGCACCCTCAGCAAGTCTACCAATGCACCTTACAGAGGGTCAATAGGAAGGAAGCGGGGCCTGGGATGTGCACAATCAGGCTCGCCTCGCTATCTCACGTGCGGCTATCACGCCCGACACCGACGCCTGCACCAGTCCCCTGCTTACTCCTGCGCCATCTCCAATGGCAAACAGGTTCTCAATGCCAGTCTCCAGGCAGCGACTCAGGTCCAGTTGGCCCGAGTAGAACTTCACCTCGACGCCGTAAAGCAACGTGTGGGGTGAAGCAATCCCCGGGGCGAGGCGATCCAGTACCTTCAGCATCTCCACAATATCCGTTAGATATCGGTAGGGGAGAACAAAGCTGAGGTCTCCGGGAGTCGCTGCGGCCAGCGACGGCCGCACAAGACTGCGACTGATTCGTGCCTCGGTAGAACGACGTCCTTCAAGGAGGTCGCCCAGTCTCTGTACCAGCACCCCACCACTCACCAGATTGGCCAGCCTCGCCAGGTACTTGCCATAGGCAATTGGCTCGTGAAATGGTTCCGTGAAGGAAGTGGAGACGAGCACCGCGAAATTGGTGTTTCGGGTAAACCGTTCAGCATAGCCAACGCCATTGACAGTCACCACCGGATCATCACCACCGGTCGCTTCCATCACCACATCACCATTCGGACACATGCAGAACGTTCGCACACGGTCGTCGAACGTCGACGAGTAATACTCGAGCTTGGCCTCATACAGAACGCGGCAAAGCTCCTCGGTCACCGGCGCCGGCACCTCTACCCGCACCCCTACGTCCACCGGGTTTGCTGCCACTTTCAGACCGTGGCGTTGTGCCAGACAGGTAAGCCATTCAGCACCCTCACGTCCCGGTGCACAGATAACGAAGCGACATGATATAAGCCGACCGGAGCCAGTACGTACTCCGGTGACACGGCCGCCTTCGCAATCGACACCTGTCACATTCTCATGGACACTTATGTCAATTCGCGTGCGCAGGTGAGTACGCATTGACTCAAGGACACTCCGACAGTATTCACAGCCCAGATGACGCAACCTGACAGGCACGAGCCGGAGCCCCGCAAGCATCGCCCGATTCACAAGCGGGTCAACGGCCGGACCAACACCGAACAGGCGGTCGGGTGCGCCGAAGCGCACGTATACAGAGTCGACATACTCGATGAGATCCCTCAAGGAATCCACATCGACCAGCGTGCTCAGCACCCCACCCACATCTGGCGTGAGGGTCAGCTTGCCATCGCTGTACGCACCGGCGCCACCGAACCCACTGACCATGCTGCATGGACGGCAGGACAGACACTTCTCGGCAGATCCTGCAATCGGGCAGGACCGGTCTTCGAGGTCGCGACCTTTCTCCAGCATCAACACGCGAAGCCCTGAGTCGGCCAGCTCGAGAGCAGCAAATATACCTGCAGGACCGGCACCAACGATGACAACATCGTAGTGCTGTCTCTCCTCCTGTCTATCTCCCACGGTTGCTTCCTCGACCCAAGCATTGTATGAGGCGGACACCGACGGGTCAATCGCATGTCTGCCTGCAACCAGCCTGAGGCGACGCGTGCGGCTCACCCGTACAGTATCGTGGGAAGCAGATATCCCACCTTTCAGCATGAAGTGCTAGCATACACTCGAATGACATCGAATTCGCCCGGACAGTCAACGATCTCGCAGTTGAAAGGTGTACTGCGCCAGCATCACATGCGAGCCAACAAGCGCATGGGACAGCATTTCCTGGTGGATCGTGGCATCCTCAAGGCAATTGCCGCAGCAGCGAAACTGGGCAGTGACGATGTGGTCATTGAGGTTGGCCCCGGCACAGGCCTGCTGACGACCGAACTGCAGTCGTGTGCCGGAGCGGTCATCGCGGTGGAGTTGGACAGGCAGATGGTGACGCTGCTGAGACAATCCTTCAAGAATGTCGACAACGTTCAGGTAGTCGAGGGTGACATCCTGAGACTTCCCCCTGCAGAGCTGCTCCGCCACCACAGCACACGCGGTGCGGTTCAGTACAAAGTGGTGGCCAACCTGCCCTACTACATCACATCGCCAGTCCTGCGCCATTTCCTGCACGGGCACTTGCGACCGGACCTGATGGTCGTAATGGTGCAGGAAGAGGTGGGTCGCGCAATCACGGCACAGCCGGGCGACATGAGTCTCCTCAGCGTCAGTGTACAGGCTTTAGCGCGCCCGTCGGTCATCAGGAGGGTGTCCGCCCGCTCGTTCCACCCACCCCCCAAGGTCGACTCACTCGTACTGCGAATCGAATCACTCGAGTCTCCACCTGTTCCTTCGGAACAGGTTCCCGGTTTCCTCGATTTCGTCGGCGCCGGTTTTCACTCGCCCCGAAAACAGCTGCGCAACTCATTTCACCACGGACTGCCAATCTCCCGGCAACAGATCACAGAGCTACTCTCACAAGGACACATTGATCCCACACGGAGGCCCGAGACACTCACCGTTGACGAGTGGGTACGACTGTGGGGGATCTATCAGGCGATACAGCGCAAGGTGTCGCCATGCTGACCGTGCACGCTCCGGCCAAGCTGAATCTTGTGCTCGAGGTACTGGGCCGAGGCTGCGACTACCACCGGATCTGCAGC
Organism: Dehalococcoidia bacterium; assembly: GCA_003562475.1. GTDB lineage: Bacteria > Chloroflexota > Dehalococcoidia > GIF9 > AB-539-J10 > SKVJ01. Next base: position 6,200 of record PWUU01000120.1, read on the forward strand.
ATCGCCCAGACAATCGATCTCTACGACATACTGACTTTTGAACCCGCACCCGAGATTATCTTCACCACAAGCGAATCGGCAATTTCCGAGAACAACCTCGTGCCCCGCACGGCGCATCTGCTGCGCGAACGCTTCAGCATCGTGGACGGCGCCCGCATCCACCTCGAGAAGCGTATCCCCTGGGCAGCCGGTTTGGGGGGTGGCAGCTCAGACGCCGCCGCAACGCTCCAAGCGCTCAACCAGATGTGGAGCGCGGGGCTCTCCCTTGAGCAACTCCTCGCACTGGGCGCAGAGATGGGCTCGGACGTACCGCTGTTCCTGCTTGGCGGTACGGTGCTCGTCGAGGGTGAGGGTGAGCAAGTAGGAGCACTCGACACGCATCCAGAGCTACACACCGTCATCATGACACCATGTTCCACCGGTTTCTCCAGCAAGACCGCACGGCTCTACAGTCTGCTCCGCCCGGAGATGTTCACAATGGGCCAGTTCGTCCGCGCGGCCACGTTCGCGCTCGAGCACAGGAGACGAATCCCGGAGGACCTCCTGTTTAACGTATTCGAGAAGGTGGCGGGCGGGGTATTCGAGTCGTTGGCCGGGGACTACAGAGCCCTGCAGGAGGCCACCGGTGTACGAGCGCATCTTGCCGGATCCGGTCCAAGCGTGTACGCGCTGCTCGACACGGAGGACGCTGCCCACCAGGCTGCCATGCGACTGCGCCGCACCGGTAGAAGGGTGTTCACAGCCCGTACTACCGGGCCCACGGCAGTCTGAGGTGTCGCATCGCCAGGAAATACCGCGCTCGACATGGATCCAGAAGAATTTCGTGTCGTCACATCGTGTTGCGGATCCAACCGCGTGCAGGGCCAGGCAGCTGTTGGACGTCATTCAAGCGGCCAGGACACCGGATTGACAAGGCGCCGCACGAGTGCGACCTCATCCTCTCTCGAGGCAACCTCTCCATTGAGACACGCAGAACGAAGAGACGACAGGATACGACCCATCAGGGGACCCTCTGGAACTCCAAGTGCCTGAAGATCCTTGCCGGTCAGCGAGGGGCGGACATGACGAAGTCGACGAACGAAGTGAGATATATGCCCTCGCGCAGTCGGGCGTACAAACATGAGCTCAGCCGCCTGCAGTGCAGCATGGCTGCGGCGATGCAGCAAATCGAACACCTCGCTCGGGGCGAGCCCGGGATCATCGAGTCGTGCTTCCAGCAGTGCAAGTTCGCACGAATCGGCAAGTGCTTCCCTGGCGCCCCGTGCCAGGTTGAGGCGCTCACCAAGCGTTTCCACATCGTCAGCTGATACGCCCCACGCGAGCAAACACCAATACACGTTGTGCAGCTCAGTGGGCGAACGAGCGCTTCTTCTTGCGCTGGCAAGCGCCCAGCTCTTCTGCGAGTGAAACAGCAGCGTCGGGTGGATGACACCAAGGACTCCAAGCACATCAAGCCGCCTTAACGTCTGTTCTGGCTCCTCTTCCTCGAACGTACGTTCGAACTCGTGTCGCACACGGTCGGCACTGATGCAGTTCATATATCTCAGATCACGCTCCAGCAACTCAAGCGTTCGCTTCTCAAAGACAAAACCAAAGCGCTGCTCGTAACGCACGCCGCGAAGTATCCGGGTAGCATCATCGATGAAGCTGGACTCATGAAGTACGCGCAAGAAACCATGGTCAAGATCGGATCGGCCTCCGTGGAGATCGAGAAGCTCGCCACGGCACCGGCCATCGAGCGTCAGCGCCATCGCATTCACAGTGAAGTCCCGTCGTACAAGGTCCTGTTCTATTGTTCCCGGATACACCGTCGGCAACGCTCCCGGCCGCTCATACGACTCTGCCCGCGCGGTGGCAAGATCGATCCGGGACACGTCCATCTGTATCGTTGCTGTACCAAACGCCGAATGGACTACAGGGGTAGACTGATCAGGGGTTGTAGCTGCACACGCCACGGCAGGCGCATCGCCTTCAACGACCACATCCAGATCACAGCTTGGCCGGCCCAGCAGAAGGTCGCGCACCGGCCCTCCCACGAGATAGGCATGATAGCCAAGGCAGGTGGCACACGCCCCTATGCGGACAAGCAGTTCCCGCGTCTCGGGAGAGAGCCACCTGTCCAGTTCCGCCGAGAGATTCATGCGCATCACCCATCGCCGTTAGGGCCGATTATAGCACCGCTGTACGTGTACACGCGGTCACCACCACGGCTCTTAGCTGCGCTTCTTACCGATAGCGGCATTACCGTTCACTTCTTCTTCGCGACAGATATCCGCGAGCGTGTGGTCTATTGCAAAGCGCACCGGAAATCGCTAACATACCGACGAATCGATGGCCGTGACGCGTGCCCTCTGCCGCCTCATGATGTTCGTGTGGAAACGTACAGGTACACAACCCTGCGGCAGTTCATCAGTTCTGCACAAGCTGCAATCTGAACCACGTCCTTTTCGTGGAGTAGATACTCCCTCGTTCGCGTACATCATCAAGGAGGTACCAGCATGAGTAACGTTGATGCCCTGAAGCGCATTGTTGGCGACGATTATGTCGTCACCCGCCGCGACCAGATTCAAGGGTATCTCGCCGATGAGACCTACCTCGGCGTGTTGCCAAAGCCTGCGGAGAATGTGGTCGTCGTCAAACCTGCTAACCCGGAGGAGATCTCCGCAATACTCAAGCTTGCCAATGAAGAAAAGACGCCGGTTTATCCCCGGGGTGGCGGCACAGGCCTGTGCGGGGCAGCCGTGCCTACTCGAGACGGGATTGTCCTGTCGCTGGAGCGGCTTGACAAGATTATCGAGGTCGATAAGGACAACATGATGGTCGTTGCCGAGGCCGGTGTAACTCTCGAGCATCTGCTGAAGGAAGTCGAGGCCAACGACCTGCTCTTTCCCCCACACCCCGGAGACGAAGGTGCGCAAGTCGGCGGCATGATTGCCTGCAACGCCGGCGGTACCCGGGCTGTGAAGTACGGCGTCGTCCGTAACTACGTCAAAGGGCTTGAGGTCGTCCTGCCTACTGGAGAGATAGTCCAGATGGGGGGGAAGCTCCTCAAGAACAATACCGGGCTGGACCTCATGCACCTCATCATCGACTCCGAGGGAATTCTCGGCATCATCACGAAGGCCACCATGCGGCTCTACCCCAAGTTCGGCGCCACAGCTACTCTGGTCATCTCCTTCGATGACCGGCGTGCAGCCATCGCGACGGTGCCGAAGATACTTCAGGCCGGCATCATCCCGCTGGCCATCGAATACACCGAGAAGTCACTAATTGAGGAGACGGCATCTCACATCAACATGACCTGGCCCGCCAGGCAGGGGTCGGCCCAGCTCATTGTCATCATGGCGGAGGCGAACGAAGACCAACTCTATGGCATGTGCGAACAGCTTTCGGCGATAGCCGAGGAGAGCGGGGCCGTGGATGTGCTCATGGCTGAGACCAGTGCCGAACAGGCTGAGATACTCAAGATTCGCAGCGAGGTGGGCAACGCAATGAAGCCGAAGATTTGCGACGCGCTCGACGTCACCGTTCCACCTGCCGCAATCCCGGAGATGCTCGACGCCATTGATAAGGTGTCGGAGAAGTACGGCATCTTCATTCCGGTGGTGGGCCACGCAGGCGATGGCAATCTGCATCCGAACCTCTTCTGGGAGTTCGACAAGAGGGGAGTCCTCAACGAGGCCAAGAACGAGATTTACGAGGCGGCAATCAAACTGGGCGGTGTCGTGTCTGGAGAGCACGGTCTCGGTAAGACACGTCTACCACAGGTCGAGATGAGTTTCGATCCGAAATCACGTGAATTGATGTGCGGCATCAAGCAGCTCTTCGACCCCAATGGCATACTTAGCCCGGACAACGCAATCTGCTAGGACCGCTTCTGCTATCTCATACGAATGAAGAGGGGAGGCACAAGCCTCTCCTCTCCTCTCTTCGTCTCGTGCCGGCATCTACCAGGATATCTTCTCCTGGCCCGCTATGTCGCGCAGCGTATTGATGAAGTACTGGTACATCGCGAGCGACACATCCGGAGGTACGAGGTGGTCGAGCGATGGGAAATACCCACCCGACTCAAGCAGAAACGGCACCTTGGCCATAATCTCCTCGCGTAGCACATCCTCCGTCTTGAGAAAGGCCCGCTTATCGATGTTACCCGCAAGGATGATTTCACTGCCATACTGCTTCCTGAGCGCCACAGCATCGTTGCCCGCTGCGCACTCAAGCGGCCAGAAGCCGTTTATGCCGGCCTCGAGCCACAGTGGAATAAGCTGGTTCAGATTGCCATCGCTGTCCACAAATATCGAATTCACGCCTGCGGAACGCAGCAGTTCCGTAACTCTCCTGTACCGGGGCACCATGAATTGCCTGACCATCTTCGGAGAGATGAGCGGCCCGGTCTTGAAACACATGTCCTCCCAGAGCATGGCGCAGTCGATCTTTATATCGGCTATTGCCCGTTTCACAACCTCGACTTGAAGACAGGTCATGTGCTCCATCATATCCTCGATGAGAACCGGGTCGTCGTAGACAAGGTAGAGCAGTTTTTCCACTCCCATCCACTCACGCAGGTAGCCGAACAGGCCGCCGACATTGAGCATGACTGGCTCATCTTTGGCATTGATGCGCTGAACGTAGGCGGCCCAGTCGGTCGGCCACCGTTCCGGAGTCGTCGGATCGAGTCGTTTCCTGTACTCTTCCCAACTGGCCCTGTCCTTGACAGGAAAGTCGAGGTACATAGGCATCTTCTCGGGATGCCTTTTCGAGGCGCGGAGCTTCTGACCACCTGCGTTGACGATGATCACATGCTCGGCATCCTCATCCAGGACCTCGGTCTCGTACTCCGGCACAATTGGCGGAATGCCATACACATACGGGACACCTTGAACATCGATAACCCTGTCCATGAAGAGGCCAAGTCTGATCTCTCGCAGCATTCGCATATGGTCGAGACGGAAGTACTCGCCACGAAAGCGTGCCTGCCTGATCTGTGGTGGAGCGCCCTGCGCGACCCACTCGTCGAGAGTCTCCGTCCAGAAGTCGTGAAAGTATGGAGTCACCAGCATCAGGTCTCCAGTCCGCTCGAACTCGCAGATGCCGCGGAAGCGGTCTCTACCACTCGTTTCCATAGACGATCAACTCCTCTCTCCAGTCATTCTGGGCCATTATAGACATCTGCACCTGACACTGAACAGTGGACCACTGAAATCAAATAGAGTTCAATCGACCGGGCCGGCATGGCATACGGATCGATCTGAACGCTCGCAACGCACGACTCAAACCCGGGTATTTGTTTGACCCGCCCCCCTGTCCATCTGTTAAGGTACGGCTCTTGGCCGGGAGGAACCGCGGGCATGGAGTACGCCCGGAGATACGCGTCCGGTGGCTGCAGAGGCTGAATGGGATGGAGATTCAGATTGAGATGCCGACCCACTCCGGCAGTTCCTTGAGTCATGTATGGGCGCTTCGGCCGTGCGGATCATCCCTACAACGAATCGGGTTAGGAGCCCGAAGAAGGAGGCGACCAAATGGTGGAAGTCACTGAACGAGCTCGAGAGGAACTCAAGAAAGCCCTCGATGCACAGTCCGACCAGCCAGGCAACGGCCTTCGCCTTGCCCTTGTTGGTCCCGATGAATTCGGTCTCGGTGTCGACGAGGAGAAAGAGGGCGACCATGTGGTACAGCACGAAGGCGCCAAGGTCTTGATAGTGGAAAACGCCCTTGCCGAGAAGCTTGACGGCATCACTATCGACGTGCACGACTCGGAGGCCGGTCCAAGGCTGGTCATGGCCAGATCGCAGTAAGGCTCAGACACCGACGGAAGGGGACGCGACATGTCCCCTTCCCCCTTTCCTCTTCGCTTCTACCTCTCAATTCAAGGGCGCCCGGTGTGCGCACCCGTTCCGACAATGAATGCCGGCCGTGCGTCGATAGAGCGTGTCACACATTTCGGTGACGTCGTCATGTCCCGCTGGCGTTGCGACCAATCTGGAGGCTGGCTACATGTGAGGTCATTCGGCCCATACCAGCCCGGCACCTCGGTACGCATGGTAACACGTAGCCTCAGAGACGCCTGCCATACCGGGCCACTACGTGTCCGCGATTCGGTCACATACTTGCTCGAGGCAACAACGCTCAAACAACAAATCGCCCACACTCTAGAACAAGAACCAGGCGGCGGCAGCGCCGAAGATGAGGCTGTAGAGCACAGCCTCAAACTGAATCGTCCAGAATAGTTCCTTCTTCATGTAGCGATGCTTCATGTAGATGAATCCCTCGATGGTGTTCGAGAACGGAATCGCGGACGCAAAGTCTGCATACACGAACATCATCCCGGCGAAGAACGCGAAGCGAAGCCCAAACGTCAGGTCTGCCAGCGCACCAAGGATCGGATAGAGCACAACGGACATCAGCATTCCCCGAAGCACCTGGCTCGGAACCAGCAAGGGCATTACACGCCGACTTTCCTCGGGATCCGCCATGTCCCTGAGGAAATCCAGGTCGCGCCCTTTTCCACCGTAGAAACGCTTCGCCACTTGCAGATCGATGAAGCCGGCAATGAAATACGCGACGATGTGTATCACGATAAACCAGAGAGTAAATTGCAGGTATGCCATGGTGCTTCCCCCTTGATTGCGCGCTGCACGAATCGACTCGTCAACATGCTGCGGTCTGAGATTGCTCCCGGCATGATACCAGTCCAGCATGCACCATGCCTGATCAGGTCATTCTGCGATGTAACGTTCGGCTGATTCTTGTCAATCGTGAAACCATATCCAGGGGCGGGCGAGGCTCGACTTGTTCAATATGGTCACTCTGGTGGTAGACTAGCAGCTGAAGGACAACGCGACTTTCCCGGTGTCGTATCAAGCCACTACCAGGTCGCGTTGCCTGATGCGAGTGATCCGATGTCAGGCATGCTAGTCATCGCTACCGCATACCTGCTGGGGTCTATTCCTTCAGCCCTTCTCATGGGTCGCATTCGCAGGAATGTTGACATACGTGATCTTGGAGCGGGGAACATGGGGGCCGCCAACGTCATCCAGCACATTGGCCTGTGGGAGGGGATCGTCGTCGGCCTGGCTGACATCGCCAAAGGTTCAGCAGCCATACTCATTGCCCGGGCGATGGATGTCTCCAGCCCGTGGGTGCTGGGAGCGGGAATTGGTGCTCTGCTGGGACACAACTTCCCCGTTTCGGCAGGATTCAAGGGTGGCAAAGGGTCAGCCACTGCACTGGGCGTCTTCCTGGTGCTGGCACCTGGGGAAACCGCAGCCGCTCTGGGGATAATGGCAATCCCCTATCTCGCCACCCGCAATTTCGCTTTTTCCATCGCCGTTGGTTTTACCATTCTGCCGTTCCTCATCTGGTTTGTTCAGGCGTCGATAGTGATCGCACTGTACTCTCTGGCGATTGTCCTCTTCATCGGCGTCAGAAGCCTGCCAAACGCGGGAAACGCCCGTCCAACGCTGTGGAAACGGAGACAGGACTCTGGCGACGCGCCACGCGAATAGCTTGTGGTCTTTCCGATGAGGGCGCCGGCGCGCCAGAAGACTTCTGGTGGCTGCGAGTGGGTACTCCCTGGCACCTTCAACAAGCATCCCGCCACGCCACGTCAGGTTCGCCGTTGTTACTCGCACTACAAACGGAGTCCCCTGAGAACCTCCTTCGGGAGATTGCGACTGGTGTGGTACGGCGAGAACAAAGGCAGGTTCTCACGCAGCGGCGTCGACCTGAAGGAGAATCAATCATGACTGGTTATGCACGAACCAGGGCGCCGAGTGCAGACTGTAGACAGCCACGGCCGAACATGACAAAATAGGGTCGGGCGAAAAGGTGATCATCACGAGCGTCGACAGAATGGCATTGCACGTGGCAAAGAGCCCGGGACCGTAGAGAGGTGTGTGCTTCACAGGACAACAAACGAGCCTGTTATTATCTGCATCGCGGTTGCAGTTGCGTGCTTGGACGCGATCTTGAACGGTAAGCTGCAGCGAAATCTCTGGTCGGGAGGACGATACCAGTGAGCAAGAGCAAGCAAGAGTGGCAGGAGACAACGCTCGCATCGGTGCTGAAACAGCACTCTGAACGCAAACACAGTTTCGCGACGACTTCGGGCATTGAGATTGAGCCCGTCTATGCACCGGAGGACCTTCCAGATTTCGACCACACATCTCAGTTGGGGTATCCGGGCGAATACCCGTATACGCGCGGTGTCCAGCCGAACATGTACCGGGGCCGGCTATGGACGGTGAGGCAGTACGCCGGTTTCGGCACCGCGGAGGACACGAACCAGAGGTTCAAGAAGCTGCTTGCGGAGGGCCAGACCGGCCTTTCCGTCGCCTTCCACCTGCCAACCCAGATGGGTTACGACTCTGACCATCCCCTTGCGAGAGGAGAGGTGGGCAAGGTGGGCGTGGCCATAGATACCCTTCGCGACCTTGAGATACTGTTGCAGGATATCCCGCTGGATAAGGTCACCTGCTCAATGACCATCAACGCCACGGCTCCCATATTGCTCGCCATGTACATTGCGCTCGGCAAGATGCAAGGAGTTGAGCAGTCCAAGCTCGCAGGAACCGTTCAGAATGACACGCTGAAGGACTACATCGCCAGGGGCACGTACATCTTCCCGCCACGTCCGTCGCTGCGCCTGACCACTGATATCATCGCCTTCTGCGCCAGCAACGTGCCACGATGGAATTCCATCAGCATCAGCGGCTATCACATCCGCGAGGCCGGATCCACGGCCGTGCAGGAGGTGGCTTTCACGCTGGCAAATGGCATTGCCTATGTTGATGCAGCCCTCAACGCGGGATTGGAGGTGGACTCCTTCGCCCCGCGGCTGTCTTTTTTCTTCAACAGCCACATCAACTTCCTCGAGGAAATCGCCAAGTTCCGGGCAGCACGCCGCCTCTGGGCGAAGCTCATGAAAGAGAGATTTGGGGCCCGCGACCCTCGCTCGATGATGCTCAGATTCCACACGCAGACCGCCGGTGTAAGCCTTATGGCGCAGCAACCCATGAACAACATCATGAGAGCCACCATGGAGTCGCTGGCCGCTGTCCTGGGTGGTACTCAGTCCCTGCATACCGATTCATATGACGAAGCGTACGCCACACCCTCTGAGGAAGCGGCCACACTGGCAGTGCGAACGCAGCAGGTCATCGCCTTTGAGAGCGGTGTGACCGATGTCGTTGACCCCCTGGGGGGCGCATACTACATCGAGCACCTGACGGATAGAATTGAGACGGAAGCCCAGAAATACCTCGACCAGATCGACAAGCTGGGCGGTGCGGTCACTGCCATCGAGCAAGGGTTCCAGCAGCGGGAGATTCAGGATGCATCGTACCAGTACCAGCGGATGATCGAACAGAAGGAACAGGTCATCGTCGGTGTGAACGAGTTCGTCTCGGACTACGCCAAGATCACCAACATGCTCAAGTTTGACCCGGAGGTGGAACGCAGACAGAAGGCGCGCCTTGACCAGGTGAAAGCGCAGAGGGACAGCGAAAGAGTTGAACAGACGCTGCAACGACTGGAACAGGTGGCAGCCAGCGATGAGAATACCCTTCCTGCGCTAATCGACTGTGTGGAATCGTATGCTACAGTGGGCGAGATGACTGACACCCTGCGAAAGGTGTTCGGTACGCAGAAGGAGTTTCTCACCATCTAGCGCACGCTGGCGCTCTACTCCAAGTGGTCACAGTCATGGATGCCACACGCCAATAATAGAAGGAGGAAAAGATGCTACAGGGCGTCGGACACATCGGAATCCTCGTGCGAGACCTTGATCAGAGTACCAGACTTTACCAGGAGTTGTTCGGGGCGACCCTGCATGAGGTCAAGCTTGTGGAAGAGCAGGGCGTCAGGGTTGGAATGCTGACCTTTCCACAGGGACCTCTTATCGAGCTGCTGGAGCCCCTGCCCGACAGCCGGATGGCTGCAGCCCTGGAGAAGCGAGGTGAGGGAGTGCAGCACATATCGTTCGATGTTGACGACATCGAGAAACACCTTGCGGCACTGAAGGACAAGGGAGTGAGCCTGATTGACGAGAAGCCCCGCCAGGGCGTCGAAGGGAGAGTCGCCTTCCTTCATCCTCGTTCGGTCAATGGCGTACTCGTAGAGTTGTGTCAGAAGGAGTGACTGAGGTGAGTTACGGCCAGCAGCAGAAGAGAATACGCGTTCTGGTTGCCAAGCCCGGGCTGGACGGACACGACCGCGGGGCGAAGATCATAGCGAGGGCTCTCCGCGACGCAGGGATGGAGGTAATCTACACCGGAATCCGGCAGACGCCGGAGGCCATAGTGTCCGCGGCCGTTCAGGAAGATGTAGACGTGGTCGGTTTGAGCATCCTCTCCGGCGCACACCTGGAGCTTTTTCCCATAGTGATTGAGAGCCTTAAGGAGGCCGGGAAGGCCGACACCCTGGTGATTGCCGGTGGCATCATCCCCGAAGACGACATGCCAATAGTAAAACAGATGGGCGTCGCAGAAGTATTCGGTCCGGGGACTTATACAACGGAGATCGTCGACTGCATCCGCAAGCACCTGAACAGCTAGCCCTTCGCATGCAGTCAGGCAACTACCTTCTTGTTGTCCGGGTCGCCTGTGCCATCGTCTCTTCCACCATCTTTGTCCCTACGAAAGGCCCTGCTCCTTTGTTCCATCGAGCGAGAGAAGATCTTCGTCGCCCTCACCTGATGAACGACACTGCCGGAACTGCTCCCGCGAACCGTCACCACGGGTTCCAGGAATCATCCATGCTGTTGCCGCGGCGTCGCACTCAACCAGGCGCCATGCACAGTCGAACGTATGTGCCAGTCCGTGTGCCCGCACCCTGCCCGGGGATGTATCACCGTCTGCCAATCTCTTCAGCAGCACCACACAATCAGAAAGAGGCGATGAGTCACTGACCTACCGGACAAGCACAGAGCGCGCGTTGACAGCGCATGAAACACCTTGTACCCTGCGGGCTGAAGCGTCATGAAGATACACGAGTACCAGGCAAAGCAGCTCCTCGCGCAGTACGGTGTGCCCGTGCCGGAGGGACACGCAGTCCGTGATGCGTCGGATGCGAAACGGGTAGCACGTGACCTGGGCTGCCCCGTGGCCGTCAAGGCACAGATCCACAGTGGGGGACGTGGTAAGGCAGGCGGGATCAGGACTGCAGCAACGCCGTCGGAGGCCGCCGAGATCTCAGGGGCGCTACTGGGATCCAGGCTCGTCACGAATCAGACCGGACCCGAGGGCTTGCCAGTGCACACCGTTCTTGTGGAGAAGGCTGTGAAGCCTGAGAAGGAGCTGTATGTAAGCTTGCTGCTTGACACCGCGCAGCGTACGCCGGTGATGGTAGCCAGCGAAGCGGGCGGGATGGAGATTGAGGACATAGCTGCCACAACGCCAGAGAAGATCCTGAAGCAGCATATCGATCCAGTAACCGGCCTGCTGCCTTACCAGGCACGCAACCTCGGCTACGGCATGAACCTGCCGCATGACCAGGTAAGACAGCTGACAAGAGTGTTGTCCGGCATCTATCGCATGTTCATAGACAAGGACTGTTCGCTGGTGGAGATCAACCCGCTGATCGTAACCGGTGACGGAAGCATACTGGCGCTCGACGCCAAGGTGGATTTCGACGACAATGGGTTGATTCGTCATCCCGAGGTGGCCGAACTCCGGGACAAGCTGCAGGAGGACCCGCTTGAGGTCCGGGCGACGGATCTGGGCGTGAACTACATCAAGCTGGATGGCACCATCGGTTGTATGGTCAATGGAGCCGGCCTGGCCATGGCTACCATGGACCTGGTCAAGTGGGCTGGAGGGGAACCCGCCAATTTTCTGGATGTGGGAGGTGGTGCAAGCGAAGACCAGGTCACCAACGCGCTGAACATCCTCCTTTCCGATCCGAGAGTGAAGGCCGCCTGGGTGAACATCTTCGGTGGCATCCTGCGGTGTGATCTTGTGGCACGAGCTATAGTACGGACCCTGCGTGAGCAGGAACTGAAGGTTCCGTTCATCGTGAGAATGAATGGCACTAACGTCGAAGAGGGAATGCGGCTCCTCGCCGAATCGGGCTTGAATATACAATTCGAGTCGGAGCTCGGTGAGGCCGCCCGCAAGGCAGTAGCGGCAGCTGCTTCAGCTGAGAGGAAGACATGATTCTTGTCGATCAGGATACGCGGGTGCTCGTCCAGGGCATCACGGGACAGGAGGCAACGTTCCATACAGAACGCTGTATCCAGTATGGGACGCAGGTGGTGGCCGGTGTGACTCCCGGGAAAGGCGGGACACTGTGGGGCGAGGGCATTCCGGTATTCAATACGGTCGAGAAGGCGATGCGCGAGACGCAACCAAGCGCGAGTATGATCTTCGTTCCGGCTGCCTTTGCCTCCGATGCCATCATGGAGGCAGCCGATGCAGGCATCGGGCTGGTGGCATGCATAACCGAGTTCATCCCGGCACTGGAGGCAATGAGGTGGCACCATCACCTTCGCGGCAAGGACGTCAGGGTAGTCGGGCCCAACGGCCCAGGGCTGATTTCTCCTCCCGGGAAATGCAAGCTGGGGATCATGCCGGGTTACATTACGAGGCCCGGCAACGTGGGTGTGGTGTCCAGGAGCGGCACCCTGACCTACGAAGTCCTAATGCAACTGACCGCACAAGGCCTCGGCCAGTCAACTTGCGTCGGCCTTGGCGGAGACCCGCTGCCCGGTAGCGACTTCGTGGATATACTGGACCTGTTTCAGGCTGACCCTGAGACGCATGCGGTGGTGCTTATCGGCGAAATTGGCGGCACGTACGAGCAGGAGGCTGCGGCGTTCATCAGCCGTCATATGACAAAGCCGGTCACCGCTTTTGTGGCCGGTGGGTCCGCACCCCCGGGAAGGCGCATGGGCCATGCCGGTGCGATCATCACGGGTAGTGCGAGCAAGGCATCCGAGAAGATCAAAGCCCTTTCAGATGCAGGAGTCACAGTGGTCAGTAATTTGGGTGAACTCGGGACGGTAACCAGGCAACTCCTGGAGCAGGAGAACCTGCTCTAGGCAAACTGCGGAGACTCGCCTGCTACGATGACGCGAGACGATACTTGGTCTTCCCCTCTTCGTACAAGTCCCCGCCATAGACGTCGTTGATCACTGTGACCGGGAAGTCCTGTACCTCCAACAGACGAAGTGCCTCGGCGCCAAGCTCGTCGTAGGCCACCACCTCTGCCTTCCGGATACTCTTCGAGATTATCGCTCCAGCGCCTCCTATGGCACCCATGTAGATTGCCTTGTATCGAACCATGGCATCCTTCACTTCCCTGGACCGTGGCCCCTTCCCAATCATGCCCTTGAGACCCTGTTCTATCAGGCGCGGTGAATAGGTATCCATGCGGCCGCTGGTGGTGGGCCCGGCCGATCCGATTGGCCTTCCCGGCCTCGCAGGTGAAGGGCCCATGAAGTACACGGTCTGTCCCTCAATGCTGATTGGCAGTGGCCTGCCCTCGTCTAGGGCTTCGATCATCTTCTTGTGGGCCGCGTCCCGGGCCACATAGATCACACCATTCAGTAGCAGGCTGTCTCCAGCCCTGAGGTCGCTCAGTGTCTCTTCCGTCAGCGGCAACTCGATTCTCTTTGGCTTCGGCATAAGCTTTGCCTCCTCTACAATCGCAAGCCTCGTAAGATATCCTTGGCGATGATGCTTCGCTGTAGCTGGAGGGATTGGTCTGTTGCGCTTCCTGCAATGGCGTTGCGGCAGAATCGCTCCATGGGCAAGCCAGCCACATAGGCCGGGCCATTGAAGATGTGAGTTGCGTTGTCTATCACGAAGTGGATCATCTCTGTGGCCAGGAGCTTTGCCATGGCCGCCTCGCGTTGAACCGGCTGTCCCTGATCGGCCTTCCAGGCAGCCTCGTAGACTAGCAGCCTTGTTGCGTGGATGTGTGTTGCGATGTCGCCGAGAGAAGCCTGTATGCTGGGTCGACCGGAGAGGGCTTGTCCAAACGACATCCAGGTCTGTGCCTGAACAGTGCACTCGTCTAGTATTCGTAGCGCCGCTCCTACTGCGCGCGCAGCTCTGACGATCCTCCGGCCCGGAAGCCACACGTTGGCGAGCTGGAATGCCTTGCCCTCCTCGCCCAGAAGTTTCTCCACACCTACCCTGCAGTGGTCGAAATGCAAGAATGCCGGCCGCCTGACACGAGCCGCCCAGCCAGTCCTCTCGGTATCACCACTGAGCCGGAAGCCCTCCGTATCCTGATCCACCAGAAAACAGCTCACTCCGTGACGTAACGGCGCCTTGGCATCTGTGACAGCGAACACGATGGCGAAGTACGGACCAGCGATTCTGGAGAACGTCACCTTCTCTCCAGTCAGCTCGTAGTGGCCATCCTTCTTCTCAGCCGCCGCATGCAGGTCCTCAACGTGGGACTTGCCGTCAGGCTCCAGCAGCGCGACCAGCGGGTATCTCTGCCGCTCTACGGCCGGCATAACGTACTCTTCCCGCTGTTGCTCGTTGCACTCAAACAACACGGGCGGGACATCACCCAACGAGAAAGGCACCACTGTCTGCGCCAGTTCTTCTTCAATGAGGCACTTGCCCAGAGTGCCAAGACCCGCTCCGCCCAGTTCGTCTGGCAGGCCTACCCCCCACAGTCCCATTTCCTTGACCATGGCGGTCAGTTCTTGTTCCTTGTCGGATGGCAGGTACATCTCGGCGTCGCTAAGATCTGCGGCACGACCAAGGACGATCCTCTCGAGCGGCTTCAGTTGCTCCGATACGAATTCACGCACCGTGCTTTGAATCATCTTCAGTTCTTCAGGTTTTTCGAACTCCATCAGCGCACCTTTTCCCGAAGAGTCTGTGCAGATAGCGGCCTACCAACGGGTCACTCTCACTCCGCTACAGCTTCTTCAACAAACAGATCCAAGTCCGGTTCGTCCTCGTCACCGATCCTCTGCTCCAGGCGGGACATTACATCGATCATACGGCGGTTCACGATATAGTTCTTGAGAGTGGTGTCGACCTGTGGGCATGCAAGTACACAAGCGTCGCACTGATCGCAATCCTCACCCACGATCGTTTCGAGTGCCATCGACGTGCGCTGCTCCGTCCGTTGCCGGCGGGACGGCTCTCTGAATAGGAAGGGGCAGGCATCTACACAGCAGCCGCAGGCCAGGCATTCCTTATGGCCGGAGATGTCCTCGACTATGTTGAGGGCATGTCCGGGGTTGAACCCGCTGGAGAGGAGTCTGCAGCGTGCTACCGGTGGGCCGTTCACGTTGAGCACCTGGTTGAGGACCGTTTCTACCGCGTCGCGCACTTCTGTTTGATCACGCTGTGGCATCTTTCTCTCCTAGACCCAACGGACCGCCCTATCACCGAAGGGCGTGTAGCCACTCACCTGCCCCAGCGGCTGGAAACCCGGTGCGGGACGGTCCTGTCTCGCATAGTTGGGAAGCAACAGTGGCGACACCGGCATGTCCTCAAGCCCTGCCTCCCGCATCTGCTGCTCCCACCTGCGCACGTGGTCGAGACTGAGTTCACCCAGCTTTGATTCCTTCGCGTATGCGGCTGCCGACACACCGGCCCTGCGACCAAAAACGAAAAGGTCAAGCGTGGAGTTTCCAATTAGACGGTTCCTACCGTGTACTCCTCCCCCCACCTCACCAGCCACGAACAGGCCCGGTATCGCGGTGGACCCGTCGGCTCTCATCTTGATTCCACCGTTCTGGTAGTGCAGCGTGGGGTATACAAGCATGGGCTCCCTGGTGATATCGATATCGAAGCGGCCAAACTGCCGAACCATCGCCGGGAGTTCCCTTCTGATCGTACCGTCGCCCCGCTGGATATCTATCATGGGAGAATCAAGCCATAGCCCTACCTCTCCTGTAGGTGTCGTAACACCTTTGCCCCGCTCCTTGCATTCCCTGATTTCGGCTGACGTCTCGGTGTCCCGTGCCTCGAGGGGATGCACGAACTGCTCGCCGTCGCAATTGACCAGCTCCGCACCAAGTGTCCTTACCTTCTCGGTCACAAGGAAACCAAGGATTTGCGGGGGGTAGGCTGCTCCGGTCGGGTGATACTGTACCGTGTCCATGTGGACCAGCGGCACACCCGCCCGGTAGGCCAGCACGAGACCATCTGCCGTAGCCCCGTAGTGGTTCGTTGTAGGAAAGCCTTGTATGTGGATCCGCCCCAGGCCGCCGGTAGCGATTACAACTGCTTTCGCACGGACCAGCGTTGTCTGGCGCGTTTCGAGATTCATCAGTATGGCGCCTGCCGCGTGTCCTTTACTGTCAAGCAACAGTTCTACGGCAGGCTCGAACTCTAGCCAGTCGATTCTTCTCCCGTGTAGCTTGCGCTGGCGTATCTCGTCGCGAATGACCCGCATTTCCTCAAGCCCGGTATAGTCGCGACACGAATGCAACCGCCGTCGAGATGCCCCTCCACCGGAAAGCTCATGATACGAGTTGTCAGCCTCTTTATCCCAGTTGACGCCCAGCGACTCAAGCCAGCGTATCACGTCCGGAGAGTCCTTCACCAAAGCCTCCACCAACTCCGGCTCGTTTGTGTAGTGACCGCCTCCCATAGTGTCAAGATAGTGGATGGCAGGCGAGTCATTCGGTCTGTCGCAGGCTTGAGTCCCCGCCTGAGCACCTACAGTGTTGGCATCGCCAAGACGCAGCTTGGAGGATATGAGGACGCTCGCACCGTGTTCTTCCGCCAGGAGCGCAGCGGAGCCACCCGCTCCTCCACACCCGATGACCAGTACGTCAACATCCCGGTCAATTTGCGACAGATCCACTCTGTCAGGCGCGATTCGGCTATTGCCCTCAAGCAAGTCCGCGATCTCAAGTGGAGCATACTCGCCCTTACTCGGTCCGACCTTAAGCTCGCGAAATTGTTCCTTCTTGTAGTCCGGGTGAAAGCTGTTTACCAGAGCTTCCCGTTCCTCCGCCGACATCCGTGCAAACGGTCCTCGTTCCAGCCGTGCCGCTCTGGTCTGTTCAACCTTCTTCTTGCTCTCCTCCATCGATGCTGGGTACGGCATACGGATTGACCTCCTTCAACCCACAGTGCGAGTCCATCTCTCGGCTAACGCGCGGGCTCGATTTCGCGTTCGTCGTACAGCTTCCGCAGCTCATCCTTGGACAGATTCTTGAGCCGGTCCAGGTCTGCATCGAACTTGCCCTCCTGTATCTCGCGGACCCGGTCAAGGTTGTGCCGGGACTTGGGAGCCAGATGCGCTCCCCGCAGCCGCCGGGCCGCAGTGGCCATCACGTAGGGCCGCAGTCCCTGTGGGCATCTGGCCGCGCATAGGCCACACATCAAGCAGTCGAACGAGCTCTCGTAGACTTTCTCGTAGTCTCCCCGTATCGCAGCTGACATGAACTCCATTACCTCAAGGTCTTGAGGGCAACTCTTGGTGCAATTGTTACATCCGAAACAGGTAAGCATGTCCGAGTACAGCTTCAACAGAGTGTTCTCTCCCTCGACAGGCTTCAGGTCATCCATGCTGTACAGTGCAGATGTGGCAGGGAAGAACGGAATCTGCGTGAGATACATATCAGGTTCAACGGCCTTCTGACACGCCAGCGCGTATCTTAGCTGTGGATCGCCCTGGAAGCAGTACACGGTGGCACACGCACCGCAGAACCCCGAGCGACAGCCAACCCCCCGAATGAGGTTGTACCCTGAATACTCCAGCGCCGCCTGGATCGTCAGTCCCTGAGGCACCCGGAAGTGCTTGCCCATTACGTATATGTCAACTAGCTCGAGCGTGTCGGCGAGTTGTGCCATTGCTACCTCCCCTACAGGGTGATTTCCTCATGCCGATCACACCAGCACTGGATGTTGATTGCGACCGGCAGGCTTGCAATATGAGCGGGGAAGACCTCTACGTGCACCGCAAGGGCGGTCACTCTTCCCCCATACCCCATGGCACCAATCCCCAGCTCGTTGATTCTGTCAAGCAGTTCCCGCTCCAGTTCGGCCACCTCCGGGTCAGGATGAGACTCCCCTACCTTTCGCAGCAGCGCCCTCTTGGACAGAAGCATGGTCTCGTCTGTTGTCCCCCCAATCCCAACCCCTACTATAACGGGCGGACATGGATTTGCCCCCGACTCATCCACGCGGCTGACAACGAAATCGACCACCCCGGCGCGCCCCTTTGACGGGGGAAGTACCGTGAGGCTGGACATATTCTCACTGCCTCCCCCCTTGGGCATGACCCTGATCCTGAGTTTCTCCCCGGGCACGATATCGGTGTGGATCACTGCCGGAGTGTTGTCTTTGGTGTTGACTCTCGCCGAGAAGGGCCGTGCTACCATCGACTTCCGCAGATATCCCCTCTCGTACCCTTGGCGGACTCCTTCGTTTACAGCCTGATACAGGTCTCCGCCCACGAGGTGCACGTCCTGTCCCACTTCCAGCATCACCACGGCTGTCCCGGTGTCCTGGCACAGAGGTATCTGTTCCTTCCCGGCCAACTCCGCGTTCTCGAGCATCCTGTCCAGAACCTCGCGAGAGACAGGCGATTCCTCCTGTTCGCGTGCCCTTTTCAGTGCCTCCAGAACGTCGTCGGAGAGGAAGTGGCAGGAGTGCTCAAAAAGCCGGGCCACAGCATCAGTCACCTGGGCGACATTGATCTCTCGCATAGCGTTTCAACCTCCGTCGGCATGAGAAACGAGCACTGTCCGGATGGTGATCAGCACTCGCTACACCTCCGCAGGCACAATATGGCCGGCCTTCACCAACGCGTCATGAGCTTCCCTACCCCTTCCTATGGTTTGTTCAATCTTGCGACGAAGCTCATCCTCGTCAATCTCAACGGTAGCCAGTCCTTCCCGCTGAGCCTGCATCCCCACGCCTACCGCCTCGCGTATGAAAGCCTCCGGTTCATCCATCGTTGGTGAGATGTACTCGTCATGTATTCCTCGCTCCTCGGCATACGAGGCCAGGGCTACCGCTGCCGCCACACACATCTGATCACTTATGGTTGTTGCTCCCACATCCAATACTCCGCGGAAGATGGCAGGGAACCCTGTCGAGTTGTTCACCTGATTAGCGAAGTCCGAGCGGCCGGTGCCCACGATCCTGGCTCCCGCCTCCTTGGCCTCCCAGGGCCAGATCTCCGGAATGGGATTGGCACAGGGGAAACAGATGGCGTCTTTCGCCATAGCCCGGATACTCTCGGGCGCTATTACGTCCGGTCCTGACTGCGCATATGAGACCAGTACGTCAGCACCCTTCAGCGCCTCAGTGAGGCCACCGGTGCGTCGCTCCGAGTTGGTGGTCTGGCAGAACCACCACTTGTCCACATACGTCTGTCGTACCTCTTCGATGTCTTTCCGGCCTGGATGGAGTATCCCTTTGCTATCGGTCACGATCATAGTCTCGGGTTTGACTCCGTAGGCAAACAGCAGTCTCGCCGACGCCACGCTGGCAGCACCTGAACCATTCAGGACAATCCGCACGTCTTCGATCTTCTTACCTACGAGCTTGAGCGCATTGATCAGCGCAGCCAGCATCACCGTAGCTGTACCCTGCTGGTCATCATGAAATACCGGTATCTCGCACTCAGCTCGCAACCTGTCCAGTATATAAAAGCATTTCGGGTTCGAAATATCCTCGAGGTTGATCCCCGCAAACGAGGGCTGTAGCCATTTCACTGCTTGCACGATCTCGTCTGGGTCCTTAGTTCCAAGACATATGGGCACGGCATCCACCCCACCGAGATACTTGAACAGTAAGCACTTGCCCTCCATGACGGGATAGCCCGCCTTTGGTCCTATATCCCCGAGGCCAAGGACTCTGGTGCCATCCGTAACGACGGCGATGGTGTTACCTCTGTTGGTCAGTTCATGCATCCTTGACTCATCGGCCTGTATCTGTCTGCACGGCTCGGCCACGCCCGGCGTGTAGTAAATTGCGAAATCACCGAAGCTACGAACGTGGCACTTCAGTGCCGTCTGCATCTTGCCCCGATACTGTGCATGAAGCTTCATCGCATCTTGAGCCGGTTTCCTGGCTTTGGCAAGGAGTTCCTCTTTGGTTACCTCTTGCGACATGACTCTCCTCCTTGGTTGTTGTGCGGCCTATACTAACACATAAGGAACAGAGGTACATTCGAGTTCGCCTGGGCCGCCGGGCATGATACCCAGCCTGGAGCCTGCACCCTATCACAACAGACAGGCCCTTAGCAGTCGGCAAGAGCAGCATGGGAGTGCTACTGGTGACAGAGCCGGGTCGCAATGAATTGGACTGCCCCCGGGGAGTTGGGCAAGCAGGGTCAGGAAAATGGCAGGTTGGGGTGGAACCCGCCTTCAAGACAGGACCGGATAGCGAATGCGTGTCGGCGGCAACCACAGTACCGCCAAGCTGCTTGATGCTTCGCAACGCGCAACAGAGAGACAACTACGAAGACGCCATCAGGCATTCGAAAACCTTTGAGGCGAATCAGGCGTCATGACGAACACATGGGATGGCCGGGATCTCTTGCACTCTTTGTCGCGCCCTTCGCGCTTCCCGGAGAGGAGATGGGCATCCTGTTGGGCATGAATCCATGACCGGTCTGCCCGTTCGTCATGTCTATCGCCGATCTTCGCTAACCGGACGCCTGCTCGCAACAACCATCCATCCCGATACTCTGCGAACGGGGCCCACGGTGCCACACGTGCGTGTGCCTCCAATGAATTATGCTCCGATGTCGCACAATCGACCGTCACGGCGGCGGCCGAACGCTCGCCTGCTGCAAGAAGATCTCAACAGGAAATAGGTGCCGCTACTGTTCGGTCGAACCGAGGACTACCCCTGGTAGAGTGTCCCACTACGCTCTATGATCCAGGAGGCAATCTCCCTCGAGTTGTTCGCATCCCAGAACTTGCCACGTCCTCCGGACGGGTTGCCCGCTTCGTCTTTCCCGTCCTGATAGACAGTGAACTTCTTGCCCTGAACATTGTGAACGATGGTGATATATGGCTTCACATAGATTTCGCCAAGCTTGTAGGTAATCTCCTTGCCGGGCTCGACAGCATCAATTTGTTCGATCATCAGGTCCTTTGGCGTGGCTTTCCTCTCCTTCCGGGCTTCCCCCTCATCAGTCACTTTGGCGCCACCCTTATCCTTCTTCCAGAACATTTCTACCTCCGTCCATCATAGTAGCCGATCAGGTGTCCCGTCCAATGCACCGTCGACCGTCTGCAGGTGCGCCGCTCAATTCCTTCAGGTCCAGCCGTTGTGCTTCGGCCTTCCCAAGTGATGGAAGATACGGATACGAGTATCGTATGCGACTGGAGCTCCTGTGTCAAAGCCCTTGTGTGCGGACCACCCGGAGACTCAGCCCACGTGCGCGCCGAGACAGAGTTCTACCTGTCGCGACGCAGTACTCGAAGGATCCGCCAGGTCCGTCACTACGGCGTAACCTCGCAGGTGTCAACGACACTCTCTCTGCGCCATATTTCAGGCTGCCTTCCGTTAATGGTACACTCGAGTGTACTGGCACAAGAAGAAGGGGAAATAGACAGCCTGCCGTTGCTTGAAGTTGGGACCGCGACGGCGAATCCTGCAGTGAGCATCGTCTCCCCAGCATTCAAGTCAAGCTCATGGATCTGAATGACCTGAAGAAGCATGTCAGGACGCCACGCGGAGTACTGCGACTCCCTCCGCTCCCCTCCAAACACACCACCGATCAGGTGCGAGCTCCCAAACATGTCGCCAGGTTCGACTCCGGCTGGGGAATGCTGCAGGCGCTATCGAACTGCCTTATTGGCAAGGATTTCCCCGGCCTTGGAGCACTACCCGGAGCAAAACCGATTGAACTGGTGGTTGGCAGGCTCGACACCCGACTCGGCCAGCGGGTATACGCGCTCACCGGCTGGACCGAGACGGTTCCGCCTGAAGAAGTGGAGTCGATCCGTGCGGACGACATCTCGCGAGCAGTCGTCAACCTCTACCCGAAAGAGGAAACCCAGGCCGTATTCATCGGCTCAGCCAACGGCGCAGTGATTCACCTTGCAGCCGCACTGAGAGCCCCGTGGTTGCCGCAAACATTCCTCATCCCGCTTAAGAGACCCGACATGGATCCGGATGACATTTCGGCCGACATGGAGTGGGGACAGGAGCCCGGACGGATACTGCTCAAGAACAATCCTGACCTGATACTGCACCACGCGCACGACCCGGACCACGACCGGCTCATGGTGCGGCGCATGGCGTACTTCCGCATCAAGCGTCGCGTGCTGGGGGAGAGCTACAGTCGCTATCTTGAGGACAAGCTTCGATCCGGCGCCACAATATACATCGTCGACTGCGGTCTCAATTGGCCCACGACTAAGCTGGCGGAGCGCCACTTCTTCCAGACCGGCGGCGCCGGTGGAGTGCCTCCAGACGAATACCTCTACGGCAGCGAACGCGTGGCGAAATTCCTCGAGCGGCAAGGTTCCAAGGTGCGGCGCTGGGATGCGCCACCGGTGGACGGAGAGCGACCTGAGGCGGAGTGGGGTTTTCAGCCGGAGTTGGCCGAGGATGTGGTCACGCTTGGGCGCAGGCTCGGTGGCAGGGTGGTGCACATACGATTCGACGACCCACACGATATGAGCCCATTGATCGCCGATTTCTACCGCTGGTGGTACCAGCTTCGGGGCATCCAATCCAATCACCTGCTTGCAGAATCGTTCGCCTTCCTGGACCCTTACTGGACGCTGCGCACCGGCTCAGTGCCATTCTGGCTGTTGTTCAGCGGCCGCTACTCTGCAGATAAACTGACCAACTACCTCTCGAGCAGCAAGCCGTACGACCACATCTACATGATGCTGCTCTCCAACGGCATCAACCCAATTGAGGGAGTTTCCATCGAGGACTGGCGCAGGGTCCTGCGACAGGCTGCTGTGCGCGGAGAGTTCATCGGCGTAGATGAGGACAAGTTCCCTTTCGACTTCGCCAGCTTCCTGCGCTACAACTCACAACTTCAGAGCAAGATTCAGTTCCGCTACGACCTCCCTGCACCCGCCACACTGGACGAGTTGGAGGTATTTCTCGAGGAATACGGTCACCAGTACCAGGTCAAATTCGAGGTAGTCACGTAGTTGATCATTCCGAAGCTCAGGGGCTCCCTGCCCACCGCCGGTCCAAGACTATGACAGCACCAAAGTATATCGCCAAGTTCGATTCCGGCTGGGGGATGCTGCGAGCGCTATCGAACTGCCTCGCCGGCAAGGATTTCCCCGGCATCGGCATACTGCCGCAATCGAGAGTGCTCGCGCAGCTCGTACGAGCAGCAGGGCGCCGCATCGGCCAGCGGCTGTATGCGTTGACCGGATGGTCTGAGACAGTCCCACTGAAGGAGCTCTCGCAGATACGTGCGGAGGACATCTCGAGGGCCGTGGTAGCACAGTACGAGAGGCTCTCCTCAGAGGCGATAATGATCGGTTCGGCGAATGGAGCGCTCGCTCATCTTTGCGCCGCGATGAGGGCTCCATGGCTACCTCAGACCTTCCTCGTACCGCTGCGACGGCACGGCATCGACCCCGACGACATCCATGCGGGCATCGAATACGGGCGCGAGGCTGCTCGCCCCCTGCTCGACAATAACCCGGAGCTTGTGCTGCACCACATGCACGATCCGGATCACGATCGACTGATGGTCCGGAGAATGTCGTACTTCAGGGTCAAACGAACATCACTCGGCGACACCTACTTCCGCTTTCTCGAGGAGAAGATGAAGGCGGGGGCGACGATCTACCTGATCGACTGCGGTTTCAAGTGGTCGGCCTCCCAGGTGGGCGAGCGGCACTTCTTCCAGCTGGGCGGGGCAGGCGGTGTCACCGACGATGAGTATCTCAACGGCGGCGAACGGGTCAGCCGATTTCTCCTGCGCCAGGGCTCCAGCCTGCAACGGGGGTATGCTCCAGTTGCCGACACTGTGACGCCAGAGGGTGAGTGGGGATTTCAGCCTCAACTGGGGCATGAGACTGTGGCCCTTGCCAGGCGACACCGCAGCAAGGTTGTGCGCATCTCTTTCGACGATCCCGAGGATATGAGTCCTCTGGTGGCGGATTTCTATCGCTGGTGGTACGAGCAGCGCGGCGTTCGCACGAACCACCTTCTCACCGGGTCGTTCATTTTTCTGGACCCCTACTGGACTTTGCGCACCGGCTCGGTTCCTTTCTGGTTAGTATTCAATGGACGCCGATCGGCCGGTCACCTGAACCGCTACCTGTCTGAGGTCGCCCCGTACGACCATATCTACACAATGCTGCTCTCAAACGGCGTTAACCCTATTGAAGGCGTATCCATCGATGACTGGCGCGCTGTGCTGGAAAAGGCATCCGCCGGTGGCGAGTTCGTTGGAGTCGATGAAGACAGATTCCCGTACGACTTTGCGAGCTTCCTGCGCTACAACGCCGCACTGCAGAAACAGGTACCATTCCGGCACGATACTCCCGAGGCGGCGACCCCGGCAGAACTGGATCGATTCCTGGCAGAGCACGGACACAGATACCGCGTCAGATTCGAGCAGTTGAGTCCCGTGTCGTAGAGTCAACCATCAGCCCGGCGTATTCGCCAGGGCCGATGAGGATCCTCACTTTCGCGCCGCTACGTACGCGGCGGCCTCACGAGCAGGATAGTGGGAATACCAATCAGGAACATTATTCCGAACGTGATGAAGGTCCAGTAGTACGTCCCGGTGGCATCATACATCAGGCCGGCGAAGAAAGGGCCCGTCGCCGTGCCGGTGCTCTGCGCGAGGTTGAGGGCCCCGAAAATCGCGCCGTAGAACGCCAGGCCGAAGGTTCGGCTGGCGAGTATCGAGAGCGTGGGCAGCCATGCCCCCATACCGAACCCTGCGAGGAGCGCGTACGCCCAGATGAGTGCCATGGAAGATCCCGGACCCACGGCAAGAAGAATGACGATCGATCCCATCATCATGGCCTGACCCAATGCCCACGCCTTGTTCGGCTGCATCCTCTCGCACAGCCATCCGAACGCTATCTTGCCCAGCGCACTGCCGATACCGACCGCGCTCAGGGCGGACGCTGCCGTCTGAATGGGAAAGCCGATGTCCTGCAGGTGAGGCACCGGCGCCTGCACCAGTCCCATGGTCGAAAAAGCCCCAGCGAAGAACGACACCACTATGAGCCAGAATGTGCGGGACCGCGCTGCGTCGCTTAGCGACACGCCGTGCACGGTCTCAGGGGGCAATCCGGGATCGCCGGGAGGTATCGGTTCACCATCGGGATACAGGCCCTTCTCGGCCGGTCGTGTACGCACCACAAAGGCTCCGAGAGGGATGACTACCGCCCAGACAAGTATGGCCATCGTCATGTAGGCAGCCCGCCAACCGTAGTCCGCGATGATGGTGCTTATAAGTGGGGCGAGTACCCCACCGGCGCCCACCCCTGCCGCCATGAGTCCTATTGCCGTCCCACGGCGTTTCTTGAACCAGTGGGAGATGACGGCACTACAGGGCACTTGGCCGAATCCGGCCGCACCACCCCCTATCAGGACATAACTGAGGTAGAACAAGTACAGGTCGCTCATGCGACTGACCACCACGAAGCCAAGCCCCATGACCACCGCGCCAAGGGGAATAACAGGTCGCGCTCCGTAGCGATCGACGAAGCGGCCGACCAGCGGTGAGACAAGTCCCATGGTCACGAAGAAGATTGTGAAGCCGGCCATTATCTGGCCACGCCCCCATCCAAGAGCTTCCTGAAGCGGCGTCACGAACAGGCTAAACGCAAATGAGCCACACCCGATTGCCAGAAACAGGAAGATGAACGTCACCAGCACAAGCCAATTGCCGTAAAAGAAGCGCGGCTTTGGCGCAGGTGCGACTCCGTTCATTGTCCCTACCTCCTGCAAGGCAACAAGTGTCGCATTGTAACAGGAATGAAAAGCGTTCCGCCTCACCCAATAGTCGCAAGCTCAAATAGCGCTCATACTCAGCTCTCGCTGTCGACAAGCACTGTTTCACACTATAGCCGGGAGCAGAAGCAACTCCAGGATACATCCCGGTTATCTGCTTGTCGGCAGACGGCACGCAAGGATGACGGGTACACTATAGGCGAATTCACATTGACACCGTTCGCTCTTGATAGGCTACAATAGCGCACCCACGCCAGGCGCCTACTGAACCGCCCGGACACCCAATCTTGACTGAGTTTCTGACGGAACCACGGGATATCGCGCAGTTCTTTGCGCGAATGGCCCCGCACACTTATCCCGACGTCAAAGGCTGTCCGGCGATGGTGTGAACACGTCACTACGTAGACTGGAGGCACAAGAGACATGAAACCAAAGGCAATACTCATCGACACCAGCGACAACGTGGCCACTGCCTTTCAGGACCTGAAGGCTGGTGACAGCGTGACCGTGTCACTCGAAGGCAAAGAGGTCACCACAACGCTGACCCAGGACATTCCGTTCGGTCATAAGTTCGCACTCGCGGATATCGCCCTCAATGAGCCGGTCCTCAAGTACGGTGAGGCGATTGGCCTCGCCATTCGGGACATCAACGCCGGGCAGCATGTGCATATCCACAATATGGAGAGCCAGAAAGGCAGGGGGGACAAGTAACGATGGAATTCGTAGGGTACCGCAGAAAGACGGGTAAGGTCGGCATACGCAACCACGTTCTCGTATTTCCAACCGTTGTGTGCTCCTCAGAGGTTGCACGCATGATAAGTGAGAAGGTGCCGGGTACCGTGTACGCCATCCATGGTGGCGGGTGCGGACACGTAGGTGAGGATAAGGAGCAGGTCATCCGGACCATGCTCGGCATCTGCAGTCACGGCAATGTTGCGAGCGTGCTGCTCGTGGAGAATGGCTGCGAGCTTATCACTCCGGAGGTGCTCATTCCGGACCTCGAGAAGATCGGCCAGGCGTATCAGGTGGTGAGCGTCCAGGAGGACGGGGGCACCCCGGGCTGCATCGAGAAAGGTGTGAAGATCGCCCGGCAGATGGTCGAAGACGCGAGCAAGCTCAAGAAGGAGCAGATTCCGCTCTCTGAACTCATCCTTGGCCTCGAGTGCGGTGGATCAGACGCGTTTTCGGGCCTGACGGCGAATCCCGCACTGGGCGTCGCGACCGACAAGCTCATAGCTGAGGGTGGCACGGCCATTTTCTCGGAGACGACGGAGATGCTTGGCTGTGAGAACGTTCTCGCACGCCGCGCCGTCGATGAGCAGGTGGCGAAGGACATCTACCATGCCATTGCCAACGCGGAGAAGACCGCAATGTCCGGTGGTGTGGACATCCGCGGCACACAACCGTCGCCAGGCAATATAGAGGGCGGCCTTAGCAGCATCGAGGAAAAGTCGCTGGGCTGCATTCGGAAGGGCGGCAGCACGACCATCATGCAGGTTGTCAAGTACGCGGAACATCCGACAAGAGAGGGCCTCATCATAATGGATGCCACCGCGGCCGATGTGATGAACAACACTGGCCTTCTCGCCGCAGGCTGTCACCTTATCGTCTTCACTAGCGGTCGAGGCACTCCCGTGGGTGCCAACATTGCCCCGGTGCTCAAGGTATCTACGAACAGCGTGCTCTACAGGAAGATGGAACCGAACATCGACGTGAACGCAGGCGTCATCGTCGATGGAGAAGGAACGCTTGAGTCTGTGGGACAGGAGATCTTCGACAAGGTCGTCGCGCTCGCGAACGGTGAGCTTTGCAAGGCAGAGACGCTGGGCCACCGTGAGTTCGACATCCATTTCCGCATGATCCTCTAGTGTCTCCAGTGCTGATGACAGAGAAGGAATCAACACGAATGAACGGGAGGTGATGAAAATGGAGAAGAGGAGTGAGTTTCTTCAGAAATGTTCGCCACAGGTACCCTCATTGTACGCGGCCGGCGGATTCACAAGATCGGACCTTGCGAAACCTCACATACTGTTGTTCTCGACCGCGGGCGAGGCGCATCCTGGCAGCTACCACCTCGACAAGCTCATCCAGGAGGCCCGAATGGGCGTGGCGCTTGCAGGAGGCACCGGCTTCAAATACACGACATCAGACGTCTGTGATGGCATTGCACAGGGCCACGATGGTATGAACTACCCGCTCGCCTCGAGAGAGTTCATCGCCAGCATGATCGAGATCTACGTAAACACGCACCAGTTCGATGCAGCGGTCCTGATGTGCAGTTGTGACAAGGGGCTCCCCGCATGTCTCGTCGCGTCTGCACGACTCAGTAGTCTGATTCCACTCGTAGTGGTGCCAGGAGGTTCGAACGAGCCCGGGCCCTGCTACATGATGGAAGGCGACGTCGGCAAAGGACACGGACAGGTGCAGGCGAAGCTGATGACGAGTGAGGAGTTCGCCTTTATCCAGGATCACACACTGCCCTGCGACGGCGCATGCCAGTTCATGGGCACCGCGTCGACGATGCAGGTAATGACAGAGGCCCTGGGAATGGCGCCACCCACCGCGGCCCTGGCTCCCGCCTCTCAGCGCTACGTGTTGAACAACGCCCGTAATGCGGGTCATCTGGTCATGAACCTGCTCAATCGCGACATCAAGGCGAAGGACATCCTGACAGAGGGAGCGTTCCGCAACGCGGTGGTCATCCACCAGGCGACCGGTGGCTCTACCAATGGACTGCTGCACCTTCCGGCCATCGCCCACGCGGCAGGCGTGTCATTCGACGTGACGATGTTCGATACACTGGGCCAGAAGACTCCGTACCTCACCAACCTCCACACTGCTGGAGAGTACGCATCGCGCCAGTTCTGGTTCGCCGGCGGTGTGCAGCGCATTATTATGCTCCTTGCCGATTCCGGGCTGCTCGACATGGATGCCCTGACCGTCACCGGCCTCACCGTCCGTGAGAACCTCGAGAATGTGAAAAGGTCGGATTTCTTTCGCATGGGTGAGGGCTACCTCAGCAACTACGCCACTGTTGATGGCAGTCGCCGCCTGCAGGTGAGCGACGTTGTTCGTGATCCTGACGACCCCGGGAGCCACAAGGGCTCGGTGGCGATACTCAAGGGCAGCCTTGCGCCGGAAGGTTCCGTTTTCAAGTACAGTGCCTGCGACCCGGAGATGTATGAGCATGTTGGCAAGGCAGTGGTCTTCGATTCTGAGGAGGAGTGCTTCGCAGCAGTCACCGGCATGAAGCTGGAGCCAGGCGACGTTGCGATCGTGCGCAACGAGGGTCCGAGGAGTTGCGGCATGCCGGAGCTTTTCCTGACATCTGCGGCTATAGTGGGCATCGAGAAGTACCGCAAGTCCGTTGCACTCGTCACCGATGGACGCTTCTCCGGCGCCACCGCGGGACCGGTCATCGGTCACGTGTCGCCTGAGGCAGCAGGCGGAGGACCCATCGGACTGGTTGAAGATGATGATATCATCGAGATCAGTCTCTCTCGCCGCACGCTCAACATTGTTGGCGCGAAGGGTGCGAAGAAGTCACCGGAGGAGATCCAGCAAATGCTTGCACAGCGCAAGGCCCGGAAACCCGCCTGGACACCACGGTACCTGGACGGCATCCTGGGGGCCTACACGCAACTCGCCACTTCTGCGATGAAGGGCGCGTACATGGGAAGGGCTGGCGCACCCTAGGAGCGGCTAGAACCTGAACTGAGGGAGGCACCGTATGATGGAGTTTCTAGGATACCACCGACCGGACGGGGCTATCGGCGTCCGCAACATGGTGGCACTCATCCCCGCAGGGCGCTGCGCCAACGAGATGGCCTGCCGAATCGCCGATGAGGCGGGTGCCGGTGTACACCCGTTGCTCCACAACCAGCCATGTGTGCACGTGGGGCCGGACAATGCGGCTGCACGCCGGGTGCTCACAGGGCTGGGACAGAACCCCAATGTGGCGGCAGCCATTGTGCTGGGCATCGGCTGCGACTCGATATCCGCAGTCGACCTTGCCGCCGACATCGCCACTTCAGGCAAGCCGGTAGAGGTCTTGACGATAGAGCGTGAGGGCGACTACGACACTGTCGTGACCAGGGGCACGAAGTATGCGAAACAGATGAAGTCGGATGCCGCTCTCCTGCAGCGGGAGGAATTCGGGCTGAGCGAACTCAAGCTGGCAGTCAAGTGCGGGGGCTCCGATACAACGTCAGCACTGGGCTGCAACCCGGTCGCCGGCTGGGCAGTAGACCGGATAGTAGATGCGGGCGGTGCTGCGGTATTCTCCGAGACGGCCGAGCTCATCGGCGCCGAACACATCGTAGCCCGACGAGGCGCCACACCAGAGGTCAGCCAGAAGGTTCTCGATGCGGTCGCCCGCATGGACAAGCGCATCTCGGATGCTGGCGTGGACATCCTCGGCTCGGAGCCGACTCCCGGCAACATCAAGGGCGGCCTGACGTCCATCGAAGAGAAGTCGCTGGGCGCCCTCGCCAAGAGCGGCAACAGACCCCTGAGGGACGTCATCATGTGGGGTGAGAAGCTTCCTGGCAAAGGGCTATACTTCATGGACGGCTCAGCCAACACGCCGCAGATGGCGCTTGGCCTCGCCGCATCCGGCGCACAGATGATGACCTTCGGTTACGGTGGTGGGCTGCCGGCACGATTCAGAGGCATGCCCGCCTCATCTCTCGGCAACCTGCCGATACTGCCTGTCATTAAGATCGTAAGCAGTCCGCACGTCAAGAACGAGCTTGACTACTTCGATGTGTACGCCGGCAGCATCATCGAAGGACTCGAGTCCGTGGCACAGGTCGGCCAACGCCTGCTCGATGAGATAGTGGCGGTCGCCTCCGGCAAACCTTCGAAGGTCGAGCTCGCGCCACGCTACCGCGAGGTCCTCGAGATGTGGCGCGTGGGGCCTGTGTTCTGATCCGCAATGCTTCTGCTACGGCGGCTGCTGGCAACCACCGCAGAGCGCGAAGGAGAATATATGAGAGATGCTGCTCAAGTTACGACAGGTGAGACGAAACAACGCCGCCAGATACCCTCGGGTGATCTCGCTCACTGGTGACAACGACAGCATGAGTTAAGGAGGAACCACACAACCATGGACGAGAAAGCGAAGGAACAGGTCCTGCAGAAGGCCTACGACCTCGGCTATGAGTATGAACGAACCTACCGCGGCTGCGGCCAGTGTGTCGTCGGTGCACTCCAGGATGCATTCGATATGCCAAATGACGACGTGTTCAAGGCTATGAGCGGCTATGCAGGTGGCGGCGCAACCGTGGGCGATGCCGGCTGCGGCGCCTATGTAGCCGGGATTCTATTCCTTAGCGGACTTCGTGGCAGGGAACGGAGTAACTTCGCAGACCCCGAGAAGGTCAGGTTTGTGAGCTTCGCCACTGCGCGCAAACTGCACCGCAAGTTCATGGACGAGTACGGCAGCGTCATTTGCCGCGACATGCAGATGAAGCTGTTTGGCCGGCCCTACTACCTCCCTGACCCGGATGAGATGAAGAAATTCGACGACGCCGGCGGCCACGACACTGTGTGTCCTGAGGTGTGCGGCAAGGCCGCGCGCTGGGCGGCTGAGATCGCGTTTGAGGAGGGACTCATCTCCGAGGACAAGCTCAAGGAACTCACGAAGTAATACCGGCACATGGTTGACAGAGGCAGCAGACCAGTCGCCCATGGCGCACGATACCGACCCTGCGCCATGGGCCTTCCGGACTTGAGGCGTCCCGATCCCGACTTCTCGCGATCGCTCGTGGATATGCAGCCAGTCGCTTCAGGTACAATCACCTGAGGCGAACAACCTTTCAAATGGGACTTCGACTCGGAACAGCGAATGCGGTGCTCGAACTCCTACTCGAATCTGTTGAGGAGCAGCAAGATGGGTAGAAGCCTGATTACCGGCGGAGCAGGTATGGTCGGGCGCCAGCTCGCCAGGCTGTTGCTCGCCCGAGGCGAGAAGGTAGACGTTCTGGATATCGTGCCGCCGGACAAGCTGCCGGCAGATATTCGCGATCGCGTAATCCTGGTGCGCGCCAACCTCAGCAACTGGGCGGAGGTTATGGACGCAGTCGCACACTCCCATCCGGACACTATCTACCACATTGCTGCTCTGATGCCCCCCAACAGTGAGCAGAATCATGCCGCCTCGTGGGAGATCAATGTGAACGGCACCATGCGTGTGCTCGAGGCGGCGAGGCTCTTCAAGGTAGGCACGGTCGTGTACTCGAGCACTACCGCCACGTTTGCCAGCGAGCTGCCGGAGCCAGTGCCTAACGATCATCCACAGTGTCCCGAAATGCTTTACGGCGTAACGAAAGTCTGCAGCGAACGGTTGGGCGAGTACTATCACCGCCGCTATGGCGTGAACTTCCGCGGCGTCAGGTTCCTTTCGATACTCGGTCCCGGCCGCGTCCCTGGATCGGGCTGGAGCGCCTACACGTCGCTCGTCATCGAAGAGTGCGCCAGGGGCAATGCTTATACTATAAGAGTGAACGAGTCGCTACGCCTCCGATTCATCTATGTAAAGGACGCAGCGCTCAGCCTGATAAAGCTGGCCGATGCCCATGAGGGACGCCTGACTACGAGGATTTACAACCTGGATGGTTTCTCCGCATCGACCCGTGAACTGGTGGACGGGGTGCTCGCACACGTGCCGGACGCACAGATATCCTGGGAGTTCGACCCGGAATACCAGCACGTGATGGACACGCGATACGGCGTCATCCAGCACAGAATGGACGACACTCTCGCCCGTCAGGACTGGGACTGGCAGACCAGCTATTCACGCGACGATGCGATACGCGACTTCATCGAAGACGTGCAGAAGGGGCGCGTCTAGCTGTGCAAGGAGGAATTCATGAGGTTTGAAGGCAGGACGGTACTGATCACCGGCGCCGGAAGGGGCATCGGCCAGGCGATTGCGCTGGGGTTTGCCTGTGAGGGTGCCTCCGTCGCAGTGAACGCCGCACACCGTAACACTGCCGAGGATACTGCCGAACAGGCCCGACAGCTTGGCGCGAACGCGATCGCAATTGAGGCAAATGTGGCGGCAGAAGAGCAGGTCGATGCGATGGTCGACCGAGTTATCTCCGAGTTCCGGGGACTCGACATACTGGTGAACAACGCAGGTGTGAGCCAGCCTATCGTACCGCTGCTGGAGCAGTCTACATCCGACTGGGACAGGGTGATTGCCATTAACCTGCGCGGTACCTACCTTTGCTCAAAGTCGGCAGCGCGCTGGATGATCAAGAAGAACGCAGGTAAGATAGTGAACATCGCGTCGGCCGCAGGCTTGACGGGTCCAGTTATGCGCACTGCATACGCGCCATCCAAGGCGGCCACCATCAACCTGTCCATGGTGCTCGCCGTAGAGTTGGGCCCGTACAACATCAACGTCAACACGGTGTCTCCAGGATACATCCTCACCGATCTCGTGAAGAACTTCGTGCAGCAGGGAAAGGTGAAAGAGGACGCGGTCCTCAAGCGCACACCTCTCGGTCGGATGAGCACGCCCGAGGACATTGCGAGTGCCACGCTGTTCTTCGCGTCGGATGAAGCACGCAATATCACTGGAGCGAACCTGGTGGTAGATGCCGGCTGGACGGCGAACGGCTGGTACATGTAGCAGCTGGCCAGGGTAGACATCTGATAAGGGAGTAGTCATATGGAATTCATGGGATATCCACGGCCTGACGGTACCGCAGGAGCGCGCAACTACATTGCGGTGATTCCTGCAGTGCAGTGCGGCAACGAGCTGGCCGACCGGATCGCTGCGGAAGTCGGCGGCAATGTGATCGCCCTCACCCATAACGGCGCATGTGTGAACATAGAACCCGACAAGCAACTGGTGCACCGGGCGCTGGTCGGCATCGGACGCAATCCAAACGTCGCGGCAGCGATAGTCGTCGGCATCGGCTGCGATGGGCCACCTGCACCCCCAATTGCCGAGGGAATCGCGCTGTCCGGCAAGCCCGTCGAGCTCATCACCATCGAACGGGAGGGAAACTACGAGAACGCGCTCGCCAGGGGGCTGCGCACCGCGCGGCAGATGCTGTCGGACAGCAATCAAATCCATCGGGAACCCTTCGACATTAGCGAACTGGTGTTCGCTTCGAAGTGTACCGGCTCAACGCCCGCTTCCATCGTGGCGTGCAACCCGGCAGTTGGCTGGGTGGCCGATACCGTAGTTGCGGCAGGCGGCACCTTCATCTTCTCCGAGACCCCGGAGATCATCGGCGCGGAGCACCTGCTCGCGCGGCGAGCGGTAGACGACCACGTGTGTGCTCGCATCCACGAGGTGTCGCAACGCATGGAACAGCGGATAATGGCGACCGGTGTGGATATTCGCGGATCACAGCCAAATCCGGGAAACATTCAGGGGGGGATGACCACTCTCGAGGAGAAATCGCTCGGCGCCATTGCGAAGAGCGGCAAGAGCCCCATCAGCGGCGTGCTGGAGTGGGGCGAGCGGCCGTCCGGCAGGGGCATGTACTTCATGGACGGGGCTGCCAATACACCGCAGATCTTCCTCGGGTTTGCAGCAGGAGGCGCTCAGGTAATGAGCCTGAACTACGGCGCAGGACTCTGTACCAGGTTGCATAACTATACCTGCGCGGTAGGTGGCATGCCAACACTTCCCGTCATCAAGCTCTTCAGCAGTCCACACGATCTGACCGAGAGCGACTACTTCGACCTGTACACGGGAACCATCATCGAGGGCAAGGAGACCGTCGCCGATGTCGGGCAACGCCTCCTCCGGGAAGTAGTGGCCGTGGCATCAGGAAAGCCGACGCGACAGGAGATGCACGCACGCTACCACGAGCCGCTCATTATGTACTACACGGGACCCATACTATAGTGCACCTGTGCGATTCAGACGAGAGACCAGCACTACAAGAAGCTACCGACGCGACGCAATAGCGTATCACCCTTGAAGGAGGACTCAGATGGCACATCGCAACAGGATTACCGCAATCAAGGCGAGAGAGATCATCGATTGCCGCGGTACCCCGACGGTTCAGGTAGATGTATGGGTCGATGATGTAGTGTGCGGGAGGGCCGACGTACCGAGTGGTCGCTCGACAGGAAGCCACGAGGCATACGAGCTTCGCGACGGCGGATCGCGGTACGCCGGCTTCGGCGTGCGCAAAGCCGTGGCAAACGTCAACACGGTTATTGCGGATGCGCTGATCGGAAGAGATGTTACCGAGCAGCGGGCTGTCGACCGGGAGATGGCGTCGCTGGATGGGACCGCCAACAAGAACCGCCTGGGTGCGAACGCCATCCTCGGCGTCTCACTGGCAGTCGCAAGAGCGGCCGCCGCCACACTTAACCTGCCGCTGTACCGCTACCTCAATTCAGCAGCTCATGTGCTGCCCGTGCCAATGATGAACCTTGTGAATGGAGGCAAGCTGTCCTCCAATGACCTCTGCTTTCAGGAGTTCATCATGATGCCGGTGGGCGCCACCAGCTTCTCCGAGGCTCTCAGAATGACCGCCGAGATTAACGCCATTCTGCGGCCGATGACTGCAGACCGATACGGCAAGCTTGCCATAAACGTCGGCGACGAGGGAGGTGTCGTGCCCCCGATTGTCAACGTCCGCGAAGCCCTGGACCTTCTCTGCGAAGCCGTCGCCAGGTCCGGTTACTCGGAACACATAGGCTACGCGTTCGATTGTGCCGCCACGCACCTGTATGACTCGCAAACTGGCCGCTACACGTTTGAGGGCAAGAACCTGACCAGGGATGAAGTCATCCGTTTCTTCGAGCATCTTGTAGCCGAGTACCCGATCCTCTCGATTGAGGATCCCCTCCATGAGGACGACTTCGAGGGATTCGCCGAGATCACGCAGGCGCTGGAGGGTGTTCAGATTGTGGGTGACGACCTCTTCGTAACCAACAAGGAGAGACTGGCACTTGGGCTGCAGCAGAATGCGGCCAATGCGGTCCTGTGGAAGGTTAACCAGATAGGCACACTGACAGAGGCGATGGAGACCGCCTCGATGGCGTTCCGAAACGGCTACGGTGTATGCGTGTCAGAGCGCTCCGGAGAGACTGAAGACCCGATGATAGCGGACCTCGTGGTCGCTCTGGATAGCGGCCAGATAAAGACGGGAGCACCGGTCCGCAGTGAGCGCACCGCCAAGTACAATCGCCTGCTGCAGATCGAGGAGGAGTTGGGCAGCGCCGCAACATACGCCGGGCGGGACTTTCGCCGGCCCGTGTAAGGTAGAGAGTCCGGTCATGTACATCAAGAACAGAGAGGCACTACTGTCACACGGCAACCGCGAGTTGCGGCAGGCAGCACTGGACATCGCCGAACATGCCCTCTCGCAGGTGGACCCTTACAAAGCCACGACGGCGCTCCTCAGCCTTGAGGGTGACACGCTGACCGTCGGACACCTGAAACTCGACCTCTCCCGGAGAGGCGCTGTCTACGTCCTGGGCGCTGGAAAAGCCAGCCTGCCGATTGCCCGAGCGTTAGAGGACGTTCTGGGCGACCGCATTACCGACAGCCTGGTGACAGTGAAGGAGGGCCAGGAAGCCGGCACCCGACTCATCCGGCTCACTGAGGCGAGCCACCCGCTCCCCGATGAGCGAGGCTTCGAGGCATCAAAGGAGATGATGCGTCTGGCGGACAAGGCGCGGGCGGGGGATCTCGTGTTCTGCGCCTTCACCGGAGGCAGTTCCGCGCTCGCTCCGTACCCGGTCGAGGGCGTCACCATCCGGGAGAAGCGGGAGGTTCACAGGTTGCTGCTCGAGAGCGGCGCGTCCATCCGCGAGATCAATGCAGTGAGAAAGCACCTCTCCCGCATCAAGGGAGGACAACTCGCGCTCGCCATCCTCCCGGCTGAGATCATCAACCTCACGGTGTCGGATGTGACCGGGGATCCGTACGACTACATCACCTGTCCCACCGTCCCGGATACATCAACGTTCGACGACGCGAGGCACGTACTCGACCGCCACCGCCTCTGGGATCGTTTCCCACCCTCGGCGGCAAACTACCTCCGCAACGCAACTGCGGACCTTGAGAATCCTAAGGATTTCCGAGAAGAGTCGGTGCACACTTTCCTGCTGGTGAAGAGCAGCGCAGTCTGTGAAGCAGCAGCAGAGAAGGCCTCGGAACTACAGTTCTCAGCCCACATCCTGACGACAGAAATGGAAGGGGATAGCATCACCGAGGGGCTGAGATTTGGACAGCAGCTTGCCACCCGTGAGTGCCTGGCGCCCCTGGCACTCATCGCCGGTGGAGAAACCACGGTGACACTCGCGTCGAAGGGAGGAGAGGGCGGACCCAACCAGGAGTTCGCATTGAGTGCCTGCCAGGCTCTCTCCTCGAATGATCAGATTGTGCTGTCGCTCGACACCGACGGAACTGACGGCCCCACTCTTCTGGCGGGTGCACTCACCGATCGTTCCACCCTGGAACGAGCGCACGCGTTGCGGCTGGACATAGACGATGCGTTGCAGCGACACAATGTCAGTCCGCTACTTCGAGCGCTCAATGATGCTATCGAGACCGGACATACCGGCACCAATGTCAACGATCTCAAGTTGGGCCTACGACAGTAGCCTGTACACATCAGCACTGAGAAAGGAGGATGATCGATGAAACACGAGGCGCGGAAGGGCAAGATTCAGACGGTGCTGGGCTTGATCGAACCATCACAACTGGGAATCACGCTCGCGCACGAGCACCTGATGAGCGACGGGACCGGATGGTTCGTCGAGCCCGAGGACTCCTTCGAGCGAGCGATGGCCTACAAGCCCGTCACCGTTGATATCCTCTGGTGGCTCACCTACCACCGCTTCACCAACCTGGACGACATGATGTGCATGGATGAAGATGAGGCGGTTGAGGAGGTGTTGCACTTCAAGAACGCCGGTGGCCACTCCCTGGTGGAGATGAGCAATATCGGGCTTGGCCGGTCGCCAGGAGCTCTCGCCAGAATCTCGCGCAGGACCGGACTCAACATCATCATGGGGTCGGGATACTACATCGACTGCGCGCTACCGGCATACATGGACGATAGGTCCGAGGACCAGATCACAGAGGAGATAGTGCGCGATATCGATGAAGGAGTCGGTGCCACGGGCATATGTGCAGGACTCATCGGAGAGATTGGCTGTACCTGGCCGCTGAGCGACAACGAACACAAGTCCCTGCGCGCGGCTGCAAGGGCACAGCAGATTACGGGCGCCGCGCTTAACATCCACCCGGGACAGCACGAAGATTCAGCGATGCAGGCGGTCAGGATTGTGGAGGAGGCCGGCGCCGATCTTACCAGGACGACCATCGACCACATTGACCGTGCCGTTCGTAAGCGAGAAAACCGAGTAGCCCTGGCGAAGATGGGGTTGTACCTGGAGTACGACCTGTTCGGCCGTGAAGGCTACTACCCGATGGAGCACCGCAAGATTGACCTGCCCAACGACCACATACGCATCAACGAGATCATGGATCTTATGAACGAGGGCTTCATCACACAGATCCTCATTTCCCAGGACATCTGGAACAAGACACAGCGCAGGAAGTACGGTGGCTGGGGTTACGCACACATCATGGACAACACCCTGCCGGTCATGCGCGCCAAAGGGATGGCCGAGGAAGAGATCAGAGCCATCATCGTCGACAATCCCGCACGTCTCTTCACCTTCTAACGAAACAGCATTTGTCTGTGACGGAAAAGGGGTCTCCTTTCGTGGAAAGGAGGCCCCTCCCGTCGTCGTCAGCAGCCATACAATACGCCAATCGCTAGCAGCTTGGGACACGAGTTGTTGATTTGCGGGTTGAAAGAGAGCAGTGAGTTCGATTTCAATTCGGCCAGCTATGGGTTATAGTTGAGGCGACCATCTTGATAAGGGGGTTGTGCCA
>PWUU01000046.1 GCA_003562475.1 Dehalococcoidia bacterium
AGGCCGCTGATGACCACGGAGAGGCCGAGATCGGCCTCCTTGAGATCGTTCATGAATGCAACAACCGCAGCCTCGTTGTCGAAGAGGGCATGGACGATGCCGGAGGCGTTCTCGACGACCTGTTCTGCGCTGTGGCTGTACATGTTGCCGTACTTCATCTCGCCGAGATTGATCGGATTATGGCGCAATGCAATTCGGAGGAACTCCTGCAGCTTTGGCCTGCTCCCCTCCGTGTTGAAGCCCTGCGCTGCTATACAGAGCATGGGGAAGTCGTTGCTGAGGTTCTCTTCGTTTCCCTGTCGGTGCAACGTGTGTGTCATGTCATTGCCTCCTTACGTTGGTCGTCGGCCGAGTCCCAGGTTGGTCTTCCCGTTCGGGTAGTGCGCTATACTCAGTTCGTCAAGTATCCTGTCCATTGGGACCGACCCATCCGGTTCGATCACGTTGATGCACTCCACGCTGAACACGGTGTCCACCTTCGGGCTTACCTCACGCAGTGTTGCCAGCACCGACTTCATTCGGTCGATCGGAATCGTGAACTCGATGATAGCGGACAACACCTTCTCATCGAGGATGTCTTCCCGCAGTTTGCCCGTGGATGTGTCGGTCATCAGAAAGGTCACGGGATTCTCCGGCCTGAACTGAGCTCCCTCTCTGGCCATTGCCTGTGCCACCAGATCCACGTCTCGAAAGCGGGTCCCGATGCCGGGTCTGCCGAATTCCAGTCCTATGCCCACCATGCCAGGGCGGAAAACCCCGGTAACGTCATTGGTCTTCATCTCCTCTGTGCCGCGACCAGGCACATTGGTTTGCGAATGCGACAGCGTGGGATCGGAGAACACCGAGCGCAAGGAACGCGGCCAGTCTGCCTCCGCCCGCTCGAATGCATCCACAGGGCATACGCCCGAACGAAAACACACGCCACACTCAACGCACTCTGACTGATCGATGGCTGCGACGTCGTCAAGCGTGATTGCCGCCATTGTACAGACTGGCACACACGCTTCGCAGGCAATGCACTTCTTATCGTCTATTCTCATTTCCTCTCCGTTCCTCCTTGTTTGAGCTACCGTGGTCTGGCAACGTGGTTGCCCGCACCAGCCTCTGGTATCAGTGGTGATTCTGTCGGCTCAGCCCCAAGCTATCGATCGTGCCTGTGCAGCTATCCTGGCCGCAGTCGCGAACACCCTGGCTGCCAACAGATTCACTACAGTACGTTCATGGCTGCATGAGCACCCTGGTCACTCTCCTTGTCGTCCACCGGTGAAGCAGGCGAGTCATGATCTTGAGTCTGCACTCGCCTGCTTCACTCAAGCCCACGATGCTACGCCTTGCCCACTGCTGCCGAGAGCAGATCTGCGGCGCGCACCGGATTGAATATGCCGCAACAGCACGGGGCAGCCAGCTGCTTTCCGGCTTGCTCAGCCGTGGTGGCGCCACTGCGAATGTCGTCCAGCAGCTTCTGTACCAGGTTGGCTGATATCAGGCCGTGGCCACACATCGTCGTGATCTCCATGACCTCCGTTGATGGCAATCGGTTGGTGTTGCCCCATACTCCGAGCGACACGTTCACTGTGTGACGCTTGAGCCCCGATTCGCGCACCGCCTTGTTCACCGTATCGAAGACCCCGCTGACGATGACCGACATGCCGAGGTCGGCCTTCTTCAGAGTCGTCAGGAACTCGCGGACATCGTCGACATTGGTGAACACCGCATGTACCATGCCACGGGCATGTTGTATTACCTCTTCTCCCGGGTGACTGTATTCGTTGCCGTACTCCCCCGCTCCGTAGTTCACCGGGTTGTGTTTCAGGGCAAGTCGCAGGAACTCCTGCAGCTTCGATTCGTGCCCGGCATCATTGATGCCCTTCGCCGGCAGCGCTGCGACCACGAAGTCCTTGTTGAGGCTCTCCTCCGTCCCAATACGATGGAGTGAGTGTGTCATTAGTTTGCACCTCCTTCTAGTAGAGGGCGTCCCAGGCCCACATTGGTCTTGCCATTGATGCGTCGCGTAATACCCATCTCGCTCAGTATCTTGTCGATGGGTAGCGTGTCGTCGGGAGCCACTCGAGTGATGCACTCAACACTGAACACCGTGTCCACGTGTTGCGCCGCCTCCTGCACACGGGTGAGCAGCTCCTTGAGCTTGTCGACAGGAACGAGACACTCAATGATCGCGGACATCGCCTTCTCGTCGAGAATCTCGTCCTTGAGCAGGCCTGACTTCGTATCCTTCATCAGCTGGGTGACAGGATTCTTCGGTTCGAATTCGGCACCGGCTTTGGCGACTGCTGTAGCGACAGTCTGAACATCGCGAAAACGCGTTCCAATGCCGGGTCTGCCGAATTCCAGGCCGACACCGACAAACCCTGGTTTGAACCGCCCCGTAACCTCGTTGGTCTTCATCTCTTCGGTGCCGCGGCCTGTGATGCCAGTCCCCTCGTGCACGATTGTAGGGTCCGAGAATACCGCGCGTACAGAGCGAGGATAAGGAGCGGCCTCTCTCACGAAGGCGTCCACGGGGCACACGGCCGCTCTGACGCATATCGCGCACTCAACGCACTCTTCCTGATCGATGCTGGCGATGTCGTTCAGGTGTATGGCTCCCATGGGACAGAAAGGGAGACAGACCTCGCATGCAATACACTTGTCTTCGTCTATTCTTACCAATGCCTTACCCCCTAATTGCGACTATCACGTTAGACGTCATGCAGACTTAACCGACTGTTCTAGCGTTAGCTAGACAGCAGGTTCGGCAGGAAATCGTTGCTCGTATCGTCGCATGTGCCCAGTGTGATGTCAAGGCCGCGTCTACAATTGGCAGGACGTCATGGATATTGAATCAAGAGGAGGCGACCTGCGCGTAGGGGAATCAGAACCCCCAAACCTTATCGACCACGTTTTCGAGCGGTTCCCCACGTATGTATCGCCTGAGGTTTCGGCAGAACAGTTCAGTAGCACGCGCGTCATAGTCCTTGACGTCACCGGAGTTATGGGGACTAAAGAGCAGGTTGTCAATTCGCCATAGCGGGCTGTCGGCTGGCAGTGGCTCTTCAGCGAACACATCAAGGGCAGTTCCTGCAATTGCCCCAGACTCTAGTGCGTCTGCCAGGGCGGCCTCATCCACGATATTGCCCCGTGAGACGACAATCAATCGGGAGTGGGGCTGCATCAGTGCTATCTGGTCTTTGCCGATCATTCCACGAGTCTCGTTGGTTAGGGGCACACAGACAACCACGAAATCACTCATGGAGAGCAGGTCGCCCAGTTGGTCCTTTGGCAGCGTCCGGTCGAGACAGCGATCAGGATCATCAACATGGTCGACGCGGTCAATCGCGGCGACATACATGTCGCATGCTTCGCAGAGTCGACAGACGGCCCGGCCGATTCTCCCGTATCCTACAATCCCCACTTTCCTGGACGCCAGTGTCTCAATTGGGAACCATTCACATCTATGCGTCTGCTTCTGCAGGAAGCACCTTGGTGTCTCCTTCACGAACATGAGCATAGTCCCGATGACATACTCTGCTACGGCAGTATCGTGAAACCCGCTCATGTTCGTAACTAGGATTGGGCTAGCAGCGAATTCCCTGCTCGCAAGCAAGCGATCTACACCGGTGAGGTAAGACTGCACCACCGCACATATGGAGCACGGTTGACGAGATCTCGCGGTAGAGAGATGGCGAACACCACGTCAGCGCTGGCGAGGGCCTCCCTCACTCTTGTGCTGGCCTCCACGTCATGCTCCTTTTCAGGCCTCAGGTCCTGGGACAGGTTCACCAGCCGAACGTTCTCCTGTGTCTCACCGATCCGAGCCATAAGGTTCGTGTCGAGCGGAAACGTAACCACTACGTTGATTGTGTTCATCATGCACTCGGCATCAACAGCCCCCTCATGCCTCCTCGGCGAAGACGGCGGAAGCGATACGACGAACACCTTAGCCCCCTGCCAGTCCGGGATTGCTTCGTACACGATTCTTGCGCTATTCGCTCAGCGCTGGCATCGATGGTGCGACGATGTCCCTGCAAGCTCAGTCATCTCCTGCCGGCAGCCGAGAGCAGCTGGCTGGCGCGGGTTGTGTTGAATATGCCGCAGCAGCAGGATCGGGCCAGTTCTCTAGCTGCTGTGTCAGCGGTCTTTGCACCGGACTTGATATCTTCAATGAGTGACCTGACCAGATTGGACGACAGCATGCCATGACCGCACATGGTGGTGACCTGCAACACCTCAGGCTCGGGAAGTCTGGCTGTGTTGCCCCATACACCGAGCGAGTACTCAATGGTGTGCGGAGTGAGACCTGCCTTCTGGGCGCACTTCCTGACAGTGCTGAACAGGCCGCTGATGACCACGGAGAGGCCGAGATCGGCCTCCTTGAGATCGTTCATGAATGCAACAACCGCAGCCTCGTTGTCGAAGAGGGCATGGACGATGCCGGAGGCGTTCTCGACGACCT
>PWUU01000013.1 GCA_003562475.1 Dehalococcoidia bacterium
AGATTCGCGAACTGGCTGCCCGCTGCGCCCAGGTGGACGGCACCTTCACCATGTTATGGCATAATTCGTCGCTTCCCAGAGAATGGGTTTCCTGGGCCCGTATGTACGGCGAAGTGGTGAGCGAATTGGGCGAGAAGGTCATTTGAAGGTGACCTAAGGAGGCATCCGATCTCTTTGCGTGATCAGGTCATCGTGACAGTGGTCGGCGCACGGCCCCAGTTCATCAAGGCTGCACCAGTGAGTCGTGCGCTGGAGGCATCCGGCACTGTGGAGGTCCTTGTCCACACAGGGCAGCATTATGACGATTCGTTGTCACGGGTGTTCTTCGAGGAGCTAGGCCTTCGGCAACCGGACGTCAACTTGAACGTTGGTTCGGGGCCACACGGTTGGCAGACCGGTCATATGCTGATTGGCCTTGAGGAAGTCATCACAAGAACCAAGCCTGAATGGGTTCTGGTCTACGGAGACACGAACTCAACACTAGCGGCGGCACTGGCCGCCGCAAAGTGGCACCTTTGCCAAACGGCAAGCCGAATCCGGCCCAGAAATCGGGCATGCCAACAGCTCACGGCAGCAGGCGCAGCCAGTTCTGCGACGCCCTTGAAAGCCTGCGGTAGCCATGCTGGAGCTGTTGCGCGACTACTGTTCGATCAGACATAGCCGAGCCAGAGTCTGTGGCGTGAGGAGAGAGTGGCGCGCTCTTTCTTGAACACCGTATCACATTGTAGACCGCCGAGGATGTGTAGACTGCGCCACGCAATCGCTATAGCATCCGGACAGCAAACCGGAGCAGGTTCAGTATGATTACTCAACCGTCCCTCGCCATCATTTCGTTTTCACCAATTGCACGCGACGCACGCGTGTTGCGACAGGCCCAGTATCTTGCTCCCCACTATGACACCACAGTAATTGCTTTCGGACAGCGTCCTCAAGAACTGCATCCGGAAGCAAGAATGTACCAACTGACGGCGCCAAAAGGCTTTGCGCCTGTTCGAAAACTCCGGACACTAACCTTATTGCCACTTGGACGCGTACTCCCAGCTCTCGCTTATGAACACTGGTACTGGCAGCGGCCAGATCGTACCCTAGCTCTGGAGGCCGCCCTTGAGATTCAACCCGAGTTGATCCACGCTAACGATTGGGATGCTTTGCCTATCGCTGTCCGAGTTGCTCACGAGACCGGGGCACGGGTGCTGCTTGATCTGCACGAATACTCACCCCGGCAATTCGAGAACCGAGCATACCGCCGCCTCTTCTTCAATCCTATGGTCGATTTCCTCCTAAAGCGCTACGGTCCTTCTGCAGATGTCGTGGTTACTGTCAACCATTCTATTGCAGGTCGTTATGCTCAAGAATACGGATTTCGACCCCACGTCGTTATGAATGCTCCAAGCCTGGAAGGAGCACCCCCATTCACTGCCACTGATGAAGAGGACGTTCATCTCATCCATCATGGAGTGGCCTCGCGCGATCGTAAGCTTGAGATGATGGTTCACGCTCTTTCTCAAACTCAGCCACGCTATTCCCTGAGTTTCATGCTTGTAGGTGAAGACCGACGCTATATCAACAGCTTGCGGTCATTATCGGAGGAACTGGCCCCGGGGCGAGTCAGTTTCCTACCTCCCGTTCCACCTGGCCGGATTGTCACGCACATTGGGCAATTCGATCTAGGTTTCGTGCTCCTACCCCCCACCAG
The DNA here is from genome assembly GCA_003562475.1 of Dehalococcoidia bacterium. Classification (GTDB taxonomy): domain Bacteria; phylum Chloroflexota; class Dehalococcoidia; order GIF9; family AB-539-J10; genus SKVJ01. The sequence continues at coordinate 1,697 of PWUU01000013.1, forward strand.
TTTCAGCTATTATGTAGCTCTCCCAAACAAGTTCTTCGACTTCGTTATGGCTGGTCTAGGCGTGATACTAGGCCCATCACCGGAGATGAGTAGTCTTGCTAGTGAATATGGGTTCGGGGCAGTTGCACCTTCGTTTGACCCAAGCGACATTGCTCAGATTCTGAACGATCTATCCGCTGAGGACATTGATAGCATGAAACACAAAGCTTTACAGGCGAGGAAGTACCTGAACGCAGACGCTGAGATGTCCAAACTCCTCACCTTGTACAGCGACCTGGCCAACGGCGCCAACCCGGAGAGGCGTCGATGACCAATAGACCCCGTGTCGCCATTCTATCCTTCTCCGACATCCAACGCGATGGCCGTGTTCAGCGTCAGATCGACTACCTATCCAGGCACTTCTCTGTCACAGTGATCGCCTATGACCAACTGGAGCCACAATTGGCCGAGCGGGCTAGGACGATACCCATCCTCCCGCCGACGAGTCCTCAACGGAGAGGACGTAAGGCTGTCGTACTGCCCCTCGGCCGGCTGCTCTCGCCCCGGGTCTACGATACGTGGTATTGGAGCGAAAGGGAATACGCGAAGGCAGTTGAGATCCTCGGCAAGATTGAGTTCGACGCCACCCACGCCAACGACTGGGACTCACTGCCACTTGCCGTACGGGCCGCTCAGAAGACAGAGACCCCAGTCGTGGCGGGTCTACACGAATACGGGCCCTTGATGCGGGCGAATTCGGCCTATTGGCGCTGGTTGTACAGACCGAAGATTACCTACTTCCTCCGTAAGACGCTGTCCCACGCTTCCAGAACCGTGCCGATCAGCCGCCCCCTGGCATCGCGATACCTGAAGGAATGCATTGTTGAGCCGGCAGTCGCTATAGACTATCGCGCCGCAAGGCGCGAGGTTTGACGGTGGAGGAATTCGTGAATCACGTCTGCATGCTCGTCACTAGCACCTTCACCTACGATACCAGGGTGCAGAAAGAGGCCAAGACCCTGGCACGAGACGAGGGCTGTGACGTGACCGTCTTCGCCTTGCACAAGGGGGACAGCCCGCGGATCGAACACCGCGATGGCTACCGCGTGGAACGCATCCAGGTCCACTCTCGGAGCTGGGGCAAGAGTCTACCGGCCTACGCCATCAAGTACCTGGAGTTCTGCATTCGCGCTATCCGACGCATCACGCAGCTGCGTCCAGCCGTCGTCCACGCGCACGACTTCGATGCTCTCATCCCCGGCTACGTCGCCGCTCGCCTGAGCCGGGGTAAGCTTGTCTATGATGCCCACGAGCTATGGGCCAAGAGACAGCACAACGTCATCCGCTATGCTTGGCTACGGGACCTGGTCACCCGATTCGAGGGGTTCTTCAGCCGTCGCGCCGATGCGGTCATCACAGTTAACGTCTCACTCGCGTCCTACTTGGTTGACCAATACGCTATACCGCTCCCTACCGTCCTGATGCATTGCCAGGAGAGTCAACTGATTGAACGCAACGACGTCTTGCGGCAAGAGTTCAGAATCCCCCGCAATAAGCGCATTGTCATATACGCTGGGCTGATGAAACCGGGGCGCGGACTAGATATGCTCATTCGCGCAGCCCCCTACGTCGACGACGCTGTGATAGTCTTGATGGGCCCCGAGTATATCCGAGGCCAATTGGAGCGCCTGGCAAGGGAGCTTGATGTATACAATCGCGTGTTCTTTCGGAAGCCTGTCCCCACTGAAGAGGTTCAACGCTACATAGCATCGGCTGACCTAGGTGTCACAGCTACACAGAATATCGACCTGAGCTACTTCTATGCTTCCGAAAACAAGCTCTTCCATTACATAGCAGCCGGGATACCCGCCGCCGTCAGTGACCACCCCGAGAAACGCCGCATAATTGAGTCCTATGGTGTGGGAGCAGTGTTTGACGAAACCGATCCCAAGGACATAGCCCGTGTGATCAATAGGCTACTCAATGATGAGGAAACCTACCAGGATATGTGCCAGCGTGCGCGAGAGGCCGCGCGAGACACGCTCAATTGGAGAGTGGAATCGCGCAAGCTGCTGTCACTCTATGCTCACCTGCTTGAGCACTCTTCTGACAATTGAAGGGAGACAGGTGATCTTGCCTTTTCAGACGGTCCTCGGTTTGGCGCCCGCGGCCGACGAACAGGAGATAAGCTACGTGGCTACAACAGTTCGTTATGTGAGAGACGAAGGATTATCTACAAAGCAGCCTTCTGCACCGCTCACACCTGCGTCCGCCCCGAGTCAAACGAGAACGCCGTGGGGGGTTGAGGCAAGAAACAATAGGAAATCTGAAAGCTTGAGCTGCGGCTTCGACGGTCGCCATCAATAATGTCCTCCCGGAAACCTCACTCTGTATTGATGATCATGCTGTGCCTGCGCCGCACGTTGGGCGGGGCTGAAAAGCGCTACGCACGTGTTTTCGAAATGCTTGTAGAAAGGACGGAGGGTAAGCATCAACTTCTCATCAACCGCCCGATGCTTATTCTCCTCCAGGAAGCCGACATACTCACTGGCTGTGAGCCTTATCTGATCGTGTTAGAACCACCCTTTCGCCGACTGATCCCAGCAGGTGATATGCCGCACCTGTTCGGGCAATTCTGTAACCTCCTCGCCGCTTTGTGGTACGCGTATGAGTGCTGGCGTATCATCTGTCGCGTGAAGCCGGACATTGTGCATCCCTTGCTCACGGGAATCTACTTCACCCTGCCGGCATTGCTCCTCCATCCCAGAATCGGCCAC
>PWUU01000026.1 GCA_003562475.1 Dehalococcoidia bacterium
GATGGGGATGAATGTATATTGGCAAGGGTGGACGAACGCAACGTCGTAGTTACCACTGTCGATATCGCGCGCGATACGCTGACTTAGGTCCTTCAATTCCCCGAGATTTCGCCATCTCTGGAGTTGATTCAGACGACCCCACGGGCTTGTGAACAACCTGTGGGGCGTGAATCCGAAGACACGGTGTTGCCCTACGAACGGACGAATGTCACAGAAATCGTGATCCGCAGTGGTCAGCGTGTAGACATCCAGCCGGTGCGAACGAGCCAGCCGTCGAATCCATTCGTACACGGCGCGCTTGGCACCTCCGCTTGGGAGATTGTGATATACTGCGATTCTCATCTCAACTACTCTGTGTTACCAGCTGGGCTACACGTGTAGCTGCTCTGATCTTCCTCCGAGCTAACACACGAGACTATTGAGGTACCGGAACAGCCGACTACCCTCTTCCTACGGAAGCCCCTCGTCTGCACAATCCCCCTGATCTTGCCCAGTAGATTGCCACTCTCAACTACAAACAGCAGGATCGGGTGCAACACGTACTCAGCATCCCATTGTACGAAGGTTGAGCGGAGCAACCGGAAACAGAAGGAGATCGCATACACTAGAAGCGCTCGTAGCTGCTTGAGCATGGTAGCCAGCTGCTGTCTCGGTTTTCTTGGGTAGGACGGCTTGTGTCGGTGCAGCGTGTCTATGAGGATCTCGCTCTGACCATACCTATGATACTGTCTATACAGCCCGCCAAGTGTAGTACGATGTTTGTGGAGCACGATAGCATCAGGCGCATACACGACACGGCAGTCGGTCCTCTCCTGAATCCGCATGCCCAGATCAACGTCAGCCCCCGTGGCTAAGTTGCCCCGAAACCCCTCTAGCAGGGATAGGATCTCCCTGCGGTACGCCACATTCGCAGTGATCATGCTCAGATAGTCCCCCAGATACTGCACCCGAAGAGGGTCGATGCTCGCTGTGAACTCTTCCACTCGAGTTGATGGCTGAACCGATAGAACCCTTCCACGAACTCCCGCAACAGCAGAGTCTCGAAACGGCCTCACCAGCATCCGGAGCCACAACGGATCGGCAATGCAGTCAGCGTCGGTGAACGCAACGATATCGCCTCGGCATTGGCTGATGCCTGTGTTTCGCGCCGCATATGATGTCTGCACGGATCGCTGGTGCAGCAAGGTGACCGGATACTCGCGAACGACACCCACCGTGTCGTCAGTCGAGTTGTTGTCGACGATGAGTATCTCGTGCTTACTACTAGGATAGTCTAGGTGCAGTAGCGCATCCAGGCATCCTCGAATCGTTTCGGCGCCGTTATACACAGGGACAACAATCGAGACAGACAACAGGTCACCGGTGGCAGCCTGGCTGACAAATCTCGCTGATGGCCAAGCTGAGGGGTGGCGAGACAGCCAGGTCCCGTGTGGCGGGCCAATCCCACTACAGAGGTGCACGATTCTTCTCCGGACTGAGTATCTGGAGGATGCCCAAGCGGGAGCACACGACCCTATTCGACGCACCGCTTACGCGTCTTGGATCGGACACGTCCCGCACCTCTTCTTGCCCGTCTCGCCAGTCCGCAAGCCACTCTCCTCCCTTGCGTGGTGACGGTCTCTCTGAGTCCTGGCGGAGGAAGGTGGAACGGTGGCGAGACATCCCAACTCTCGAGTTGTTGGACCTCAGCTGGACTGTAGTCCTGCAGATAGGTCGACTTCCTGAGCAAATAGGCGGTCCTGTATTTCTCAGGAATCTCCTGGAGTGACCTTGGATACCAGTGTTCCATGAAGGCCATATCTGGGGAAACCCTACGCATTGCCTGCTGCACTCGCGAGAAATAGAGGTCGGGTATGGGCGGTAGGCGTTGGAACAGATACATAAACTCGATATAGCCGTGGATGATCGGCCCGGCTCTGAACAACTGGCGCGTGCTCTCGACTTCCGAGAAACGGTGCCAGACGCCTCTTGGCAGGTGGCAGCCAGTGATGACCGCATCGATCAGTAGCTTGCGGAGGCACTTCGTGCATATCAAACAAGGCTGACCTTCAGAACCTTGCGCACACGACGTTGTCATGGCGTGATAAGGTGACTTGTGGACAATGCTTGCCGTGCCTACCTCGCTGACACCGGAGACTGGCCGTGCGATTGGAAGGCCAACTGCACTGAGCACTCGCTGCCACGGTGCATCAGGATCCCCAGGAAAATAGTGGATGCCGTTCCACTCGGGCAGGTACCACGACCCAAGAGTTGAGCCAAACCAAAGGCTGTCAAGATCCAGCGCATCTGCCATCAAGATCAGAGGACTGGCCACCCCCATCCACGTCACCCAGTCCGGATACGGCTTGATGATATGCTCGTGATCTGTGCCAGCTAAGTACACATCTCGACCCTGCGCCCGTAGAATGCCGCAAAACCGGCGGGCGAGGGCTGGATCGCAGTACCTGAATCCGCCTGACACGTGTGGGTGCGCCAACCTCTCCGTGAAGACGAAAGCGCTCTCTTCCGGCATCAGAAGCATCGCGGCAGTTGAGTCAACGCCCCCGCTGAATGCCAGGCCAGGGCGCCTTCCCGGTTGCCTCGTCCGAAGCTGAGAGCTGACGGACGTGATCTCGACTGCGAAGGCGTCGCACACCACCTCGGCGAATGCAGCGCTGACTGGCTGCGGCATCTCGATACTCTCACCGATGAATGGCAACACCACCGACAGCAGCGCTGCCGCGAGAAGATCTGGGTGCCTGTCGCCCCAGACAGGCAGCGCGAACCCGAATCTGCCTTCCATCAGCTGGATGGGCTCACGCTGCCCATCCGCGTGATACCGATCCTTCTGTGACAACTCAAGTGTGAACTGGAGTTCTTTCTCTCGCCGTTTCAGCGCAACGCGCACACGCCCCTCCTATGACGACTCTCCCTCGACTGGTCCCGTTGGACCATCACGTGCTCCGGTCGAGTCCTCCGGCATCAGTGTTCTCCCTCGATGTCGTCTGCCGGCCCACCAGTATCTTCACCAAACCTCGATTGCGGACCCAAGATGGATCGGTGACGAGAGCCCAGGCTGCCCTGCATCGTGCCTCCCTAGACTGCCCATTGGCCAGGTCCTCGAACGCCGCCGTCGCCCATATCGCGGCCCGTATCTGCCGTTGTGAGCGCGCCAGATGCGGCGAGACCATCCGCAGCGCATCGCGCGCATCGGCTATGTAAGCTGCCAGATCGCACACCTGATGTGTGAGGGCCGTACTCGCCACAGACTGCAGCGCTCGAGGCAGCACGCCGCCCAGGAGGCTTGGATCGAGATCTGTCGCCATCTTGAGATGTTGCGCTCCTGTGTCAACAGCTCGAGCCGCCAGGAACCGCACTGCCGCGTTGAGATGAGCGTTGGCATACACTCGATCTCGATGTCTCCGGACAGCTGCGGTCGTTGGTTGTTGATCGAAGAACTTATCCAACATACGAAACAGTCCTTCACTCATCGCGGCAGCATTGCGCACCATATTGCCGGCGTGGATGGTCCTCAAGCAGACGATAGCTGGTTCCCAGACCATACAGCAGCCGGAATTGGCCATCCGCAGCCACAAGTCCCAGTCCTCGACGTAATGCTGCTGTTCGTCAAACAGCCCGACGCGATCCAGCCATTCACGACGCACGAGCACAGTCAGAACGTTGAATGGACACGCGTACAACCAATCTGAGAGCGTAAGCCCTCGCCCCAGTCGCCAGGGCCGTACCGTCCGAATCGGTCTGCGCTCAGCATTGATCTCTGTCCATCCCGAAGCCACTAGACCTATGCCAGGCTTCTGGTCGAGCACAGCAACCTGGAGCTCAAGCTTCCCCGGCAGAAAGACATCATCTGAATCCAGAAACGCCACGTACTCGCCCTTTGCGGCCCGAAGGCCGGTGTTCCGGGCGCCGGGGAGCTTGCGATTCTCCTGGTAGATGTACTCCATCCGTGGATCATCATAAGCGGAGACGACCTCAGCAGTGTTGTCCGTGGATCCGTCGTCGACGACGATCAACTCCCAGTCGACATAGGTCTGGTCCAAGACGCTCTGGATGGCGCCGCCGATCATGTCGGCCCGATTGTAGGTTGGGGTGATGACGCTAACTCGAGGCATATCAGCCTGAAGCCTTCACCTTGGCACCGGTCAACCTCTCGTGGCACCCCTGGCCAAAGTCGCAGAGAATCCGGCAAATCGGCTACGACTGCAGAGAGGCCCAATCCGCGCCATCTCCGGAATCGTGACCAGTCGATAACCCTCGTCTTGCAGGTGACCGATGATCATCGGCAAAGCCTCAATCGTGGCCGAGCGGTCCGAGATCAGATGGGGTCCGGATAGCCCTTGCTCCTGGCGATAGAGA
>PWUU01000095.1 GCA_003562475.1 Dehalococcoidia bacterium
CGTAAGTCTTTGAATTTCTCTTTGGTTTTTTTGAACTTCTTCACCTTTGTCTCTTGAGTCTTTCAGGCGGGCAATTCGATCGTTTAGATGAGCAATATCGTCGGAAATATAAATATAGCTGTTGGTAGCAATTTCCAGAGTATCAACCCTTGGGGTAATCGCACCGGTCTCGTCCTTCAGTCTTTCGCCGGTGCGCTTGGCAGTGGCTACCACCATGTCAAACAGCCGACGCATTACGTCCTTTACCTTGGCATAGGTGTTGCCCAGCACCTTCTGCATAGCCGTTTTAAAGGAAGTAAAGGTGCGATGACCCAGATCGTACACCTGTGTGCCAATCCTTTGCAGGGTTGGCATGGTAACGTTTTTGATATTGCGGTAGGTCTTTGCCAGCTCATCCAGAGGTAATCCGGAATACAGTTTGACGTGAGCCGTTGGCGGAACAAACTCATCAACAAAACCTAGTTCTTGACGAATGTTTTCAATTGTTTTAGGGCCAAAAGACTTTAACCCTTCCAGCTTTCCATCAAGAATAGCCCGTTCAAGAGCGGCAATTGTGGTAATTTTTAAATCACGGCGTAAAGCTTCAATGCGTTTTTTACCAATGCTACGCAGGCTATACAGACTTTCAATATTTTTATCGCCCAGCGCTTCTCGATATTGAATACCAAGCTCTTGAATTATAGCCTTTTTCTGTTCAGTAGTTGCTTGTTTATAAGCTTGACGAAGCAATATAAGGCGAGACAGTACAGGTTTGTTTTCAGTAAGCTCTTGTGTTGCTACACGAATCTGTTCATCTGCATCAACTTGAGTTGCGGTTCGAGATTGAGCTTTAATTGTTTCAGCAAGAACATCAGGTCTTTGAGCTTTAAGAGCTTCTTGTCTTTTTTGCTCTTTTGCCTTTTCTTCTTTTTCAAGCCGTGCTTTTTCCTTGCGAGCTTCTTCAGCTCTTCTTTCAGAAATTTCTCTATAACTTTTTCTTGCAGAACGATCTTCTCCTTCAGACAGAGTGCGAGTCAGAGCATCAATCTCTCTTCGAGCTTTTTCAGAAGAACGCTTCCTGTCCTGTTCCGCTTTTGCAATACGTTCTTGGTCTTGCCGAATTTTCTGTTCCAGCTGAGCAATCTCTTGAGACAAAGAATCAAGTCTTTTAGCTTCTCCAAGGGCTTTGGCACGATTTTCAGCTTTTTGTTTTATCTCTAGCTGTTGCTGTTTTTCTTTAAGAGCCTTCTTGGCACGAGCAATTTCTCTGCTTTGTTGAGCTTTTTCTTTAGCAAATTGTTTCTCCAAAGACTCTATTTGTGATTCAAGAGCACCATGATCTCTCTGTGTGCGAATAGCTTCTTGGCGTTGCTTGGCACGTTCCTGCTCCTCATGCCACATCTCTTCTTCACGACGAGCCCGTTCTTCTTCAACAATTTTATGCGCAACTTCCTGTTCCTTCTGGTATTGCCGATAGCTTTCAGAGGTTTGGTCCAGCGCTGCCAGCTGTTCTTCCAAGACACCATGCGCACGGGATTCATCAATGGCTTTCCTGCGAGCTTCTTGCTGCTCCAGGATTTGCTGCTGTGCTCTATGCGCTTCTGCTTCTTGCTCAAAGAGAGTCTGCGACAGAGCATCCGTATCAACCTGTGCAAGAACCTTAGAGTGCTCACGCCTTTCTGCCATGCCTTCTTCATGCACAGCCATTTCCTGAAGTACTCGTTCGGTTGCCTGAGTAATTTCCGGATCAAGATCCTGCATGTTAAGGCTGGTTAAATCAAAGTTCTTCTGTTTGTCAAAATATTGACGACTGCCAAAGGTTTCCAGTACCTGTTTCCAGTTGGGATATTGCTCTGTCAGGGTGCGAAAGAAAGTTTCACGAGCAGCCGGATTGTCCCCAATCGCCTGAAGATTGGCTTCAATGCCTACAACCATCTTACGGGTCGCACGACGCATATGGTTGTGGTGTACCGACGTACCAAGCTGCATACCACCACCTAGCACACCGGAAGAAACAGCGCCCAAACCAGCCGCTTCCTTTACCCCTTGGTGCCAAGGCAGACCCATCATCAGATTTCTGAATATGGCTTCGTTGCCGGACTGTGGAATTTCTTCCAAAGCCTGAACAATAGTGCTCTCCACAATCTTGCGCATCATGGATTTTTGTGTTTTTGATACAGTTCCTGAAGCGGTTCGTGCCAGCTTTCCGCCTTTGGCAAAATGTACCGAAAAGGGATGCGCCAGACCTACTTTGTCACTGATTCCTGCACCAATACCTGCTGCGGCTCCGGTTACAAGACCGGATGCCGCAGACAGAATTGCTTCTTTAGGCGTAAGGCCTCCACCTTGAACCTGACGAATCCCTTCAGCCTGACTACCTGCGGTTGTTGCCGCAATACCGGAACCGGAAGCCACATGCGGAAGGATCTTGGCAGCTTTTCCTGCCAGTTGAGGGTAATGCTTCTGAAGGGCTTTATTAATAAATGGAAGAGCCTTGTGCCCTTGCATGGCAATAGCACGACCAAACATCAAGCTCGAAGGAATGGTCTCTGTAATACTTCCTCCAATGACCGCAGGAGAACGAATAGCTTGACCAACACCAGAGAGAAAACCGTCTTCTTCAAACCGTTGGCTGATTTTCTGATGTTCCCATTGCCGTGCCGGAGAATACCATTCGTTGAGAATGTCTCGGGTTTCTCCAAAACGAATGGGAGTATGTTTTTCCAGAAGGTCTCCGGGCGTGGTAATACGTTTGCCCGTTACCTGATGATAACCAATCGCCGCAGGAGATAACGCCGTAGCAAGATTAGCCAAACCAACAACACTCTCTGGTACGCCCATGGTGGCTTTTAGCGCATCAATGCCCCAGTCTTTCAGGCGCTCTTTCCATGTCCAGTCCGGTTTTTCTCCAAGATCATCCCTATGAGGCTCATCAGTGAACTGATCGAACTCAACGCCCAGCAAATCCATACGCCGACGAAAGTCAGGATCTTCCAGAATTTGGGCATAGGTATTCTCGTCCTCCAAAGGCATATGCCGTCTCTGAGCTTCCCTCACCATCAGATCCAGAAGAATTCTCCCTTGAGCTTCAGCAGCAGGGTGATCAGGCAGTTCAGAAGTCGAAATTTTGTCGCTCTCCCTATGCTGTAGCTTTGCTGTGGGAACAAACTCCTCCGACCCCTTACTACCCCCTATCCAAGGTTCGCTAGCTCTCTGTAGGCCCCTTTTTACCATGCCCCTGCCAGCGCCTGCCGTATCAATGGCACGACGAACAGTACGACGTACAATGCCGCCTTCTTCTTGGGGCGGCTCAGGTTCTGGCTGGTAAGGTTCTTCTCTTGCCTCAAAAGGAGATCTGCCAGACCTGCCTCTCTCAAATGCCGCAGCAAAATGCCGATCTAGAAAATCATCGCTACCTAATGTATCTTTGCGCACCTTATCCATTGCAACCTCATATCATTAACGTCTTACGGGGATACCCATGATTCTTTCGTCTTTTACCTCTGGACTTGGAATACCCACTGGTCCTTGCCCCCAACCCCCTTCGGGACGAAGCGCCCATCCTTTAGCGTCGGTAGCAGCCTGTACAGAGTCAATATTTGCTTGTCCTCTTGGCGGCGCAGTCATTCCCTGGAAATTTTCACCAAACATAAAATCAAAAACGGACACAGCAAGCGGGTGTGGCTCTTCCCTGCGTCTTCTTGGTGTTTTTATAGCCCCCGTTGGCGCATCTACGGGTGCAGGCCTGCTAACAGCTGCTGATACCATGTCTTCGGCGGGAACCAAAGCATATTGTAACCACTGCCAATCCCATGTGTTGCCCCAAAGCTTCTCCGCTCGAAGAAGCAAGTCATATTGAATCTGTTCGGCGTCAGGTTCTTTGGCCGCCTTTTTCCATGCTTCCCGAAACTTTTCAATGTATTGATCAGGGGTATAATCGTGCTCACGGCGAACCAGCTGCCGACGATCAAGGCCCTGACGAATCTGCCTGTTTCTTCTTTGCAAAACGTCAATTCTTCCAGCCAACTTTTGCCTTTCTTCAACACTAAGCCCTGCTCCCTCTTGGCCAAGCTCTTTAATTTTTGTGAGCTCAGCATTAATTTCTGTCATCTTTTGACTGTTTCTATCCAGCTCCTTAATTTCGTTCAGAACCATTTCTTGTTCAGGCTTGCTTAGGCTATTCCATGAAGACTGCTCTAATGTTGGCATTTCGCCAGCTTCTCCGAGGGCAGGAGCAGAACCGGTTTTGTGCTCATAGAGAATATTTCCGGTGGCGTCATCAATAGTAACCCGATATGTCCCATCAGGTCTTTCTACATCAAAAGAAGAAAGTCTCTGGTCCGGCTCATGGAAG
>PWUU01000027.1 GCA_003562475.1 Dehalococcoidia bacterium
GGGCCTCAGGATCCTCCACCGGAACCAGAAGCCCGGTTTCCCCGTCGGATACAAGTTCACCAGGCCCAAATGGGCAGTCCGTAGCTACTACGGGGGTGCCGGTAGCCATAGCTTCGAGGATGACCAGCCCGAGCCCTTCCCAGCGCGAGGACAATACGAAGAGCTGGGAATTCCTCATGAACGAGTACGGATTGGCCTGAAAACCCGCGAAGTCCACGTGGTCCGATACTCCCAGCTGGCCGGATAACGACAGTAGCTGATCCCTGAGGACTCCGCGTCCCAGCACAATCAGCCGTGCCGGCGTTGACTGAGCAGCTATCGCAAAGGCATGGAGGAGGACATCAAGTCCCTTTTGTTCAACCAGGCGCCCTGCAGCCACGAGGACGGGTGTTGAGGAGCCTGCCTGGAGCCACGGATGCATGACTCCACATCGGGCCATTCTGGTGATCCGATCGATGTCAACCGGGTTATGAATGACACTGATCCTGTCTCCAGGGATTCTGAATGAGTTGACCATATCATCTTTGATGCCTTGCGATATGGCAACGAAATGGTCTGCGTGCGGATAAGCCAGGGCATAGATTCGCTTCTTCGCGTACGCCACGACCGAATTCCTTGCTTGATTCAGCGCAAGCGTAGGATTGTTGGCCTGTCGAAGGACGACGCCCACATCTTGTCCAGACAGCTTTGCTGCGATGATTGTCACGAGGTTGTTCTTAAACAAGGTGCTCAGGATGACGTCAGGGCTTCGTCCCCTGATCAACTGGGCTAGGCGGGGCACGATCGTCGATGAGTTCTGACCCTGCAAGTTGTGTACGGGCATGTCCTCAGCCCACATCTCTTGGTATGGCCCGCGATCGGTCTTGAGAAACACAAGCTCGGGGGCGAATCTCCGGCGATCGAGCGCTCCGAACACATCCAGCATCACGCGTTCCGCGCCACCGCCGGCTGGCCTGTGTAGGACGAAGAACACTCTGCGACGTGAGCTGATATATGACAACGTTTATTCCTTCATAAGCCTGCTCAATATCTCCGTATCCTGAGGACGTGTAACCGTCAATACCCTGACTGAATGAAGCTTAGTATACGTCTGAATCTAACCACTGCCCTGATCTTCCAGCGGTCGCGGGGACGACGCCGAGCTGTGGTTACACAAAGCAGAGTCGACGGGACCACAATTCTCATACTGATGAGTGTCTAGTCATCGGTCATGGCTGAGCGGCAAGGGCGCGCGGTGCCCAGCTACTGACTGATCACCGCAAATCGTGAGGTCCAATGATATGTTCACTTCCAGGGTCAAGTTCAACGAGCGATGCAAAGCCTGAATCCCTCCACGCAAGCCACTTCTGATGCCAAGGGGGCTCCCTATTTGATCCGCAAGACGAGCTCAAGTGCGAGGGAAGGATGATCGAAATGTGACCATAACGTCTAGCCTGAGACTGCAGTCTGCCGTCCGCAAATACTCAGCATGCAGCTAGAGGGCAATTGCCGTGTGGTACCTTCAGCCTCCCGTGAGAACTGCAAGAACGTCTGCCCACATGGCCTCAATCGCCAGTCGCTGCTGCTTCCCCGCTGCTCGCAGTCGAGCAGCCAATTCGCGGCGTGCCCCGTCGTCTATGAGTGTACTTAGTTCTTGCTCAAAGAGGTCAGGTTTCAGGGGCACGCTGATAAGCCCTTCTTCGACGCCATAGTCTCTGAACAGCATCTTGTACTTGTGGCTCCATCCCGTCCCGAGTGCCGGTACCCCTTGCGACAAGGCGTTGACCAAGCCGTGGTACCTCGACGAGATCACTGCCGCCGATATGCCGATGATTCCCTTGATCGCGCGCGCATCTGATTCCTTGACAATATCGACGCTGTGATTCAGCCCAGTGACTATGCTCCTAGCGAGGTCTACGTCGCCGGTGTCGTGGATCAGAAGAAAGGGATTGGTGCCATGCTCGCACAGGTGCTGTGTGCATGTCCGCATCAGCGGGATATACGCATCCCGTACTGCAGCTTCTGTCCTGTCAAGCATCCGTTTGTTGGGGATTAGGCAGAAGCGGTTGCGGAGTGTTTGGTGTCGCGTTCGCACGAAGCCTGGAAGAGGCGCTGTGAAGTCGGGGGCAATTCGGACATTGGAACTCTTTCCCACTATGTCGACAATGTGATTGTACGAGATCTCATCCCTCGCGTAGATCAGATCAACGTTCTCGACAATGGTGGCCAGATTGCGCTTTGAACGCGCCCAAAACGGCCCGAAGGCCTGCGGAAGCAAAATGTACTTCATTCCTCTTCTCTGCCTCTGCGATGAGCGTCTCGCCAGGCCAGCGACGTTTCTTGGGTTTAGCCGGTCTGCGTACCGATACCCCGAGGCATCGAGTACCGCGTCAGTCTCATGGTTCATCACCAGGCCCAGCCGCCTCCGATAATGTGACGGCAGCAAGCCGAAGAGCTGGCCCCAGTCAAATCGATACCGCCGATATCGTGCTATCTGGTAAAGCTTCAAATCGGCTACAGCTGAGTATGGTCCGCTCCCAGCTTGAATGGCCAACGACGCTTCTGGCAGATTCTCTCTGACACGCCGAACGGTCTCCCTCAGCATCATCTCAGCGCCCTTGTTCGCGAACCCGACTCCGTCGATTTCAATCAACACTGTTGCCCTTCTCTCCCCTTGGTTTCGCTACCCTCCAGATGAGGCGTCTGGCAACACCTAAGCCTCGAATCAGATAATGGCGTAGTCGCCCAGCCGTAGTCGCCCTCCGGGCATCTCTGAGCACTGCCTCGCGTGATTCGTGTGTGTCGAGCGCTCGATCTCTTTCCAACTGACGTCTGTGCATCCCTGTCAGGCCTTTTGTCACTGGTGCGTGAGGCACTACCCGTCCGTAGAACTCCGGCAACTGTTCTCCCATCGCGTGCCACGCGCCGCAGTACGCTCGCCAATCTGCCCTCTTGGTCCCAATCTTCTGACCAACCAGAACCTGCTCGTAGTCAACAGGGCGGAGTGAGAGGGATACATTGTTCAATCCCCGCCCCACAGCTGAACGCCCTCTCTCTGTGCGCACTATGACCACGGACTCACCGTGGTCGCTATCAGCCCCGTCGATGCCCCACGGATCGCCGATCGTCAGATCGGCAAGGACGTTCATCTTGTCGAAACATAAGCGGCACCGTGCGGGTGTGAACACGTCCTTGATAGCCATCCTCTCCGATTTTGGCAGCACTGAGACATCGCCTGATTCGTCCTGAACCGTCACATCGCCCGGGTAACCGGTCCTCGGCCTGTCCCTGAAGACGAGCTGCGCACTCTTACCACGGTGAGAAGCTTTTTCGAGAAGACAGTCCACAGCTGCCAGGGTGAGCGTACGGTCGCAGATCAAGCCGATCTTCAGGTCTACCACTGATGCGAGATCTACATCAACATCCTCAATCAAGCTCAGTCCGTGGAAATGGCACGCCAGCCCCACCATCGCGATGCGATGGTTCGCCTGCCCGATCTTTCGCAGAACCGCCAAGACAGGGACCGGACAGTACTTCGACTTCTGAGCCTCGAGGATCTCCTGCTTGCTGCGGGCCAGGAAGGCGGTGGGACGGGGTGGATTGCCGGGCACCATCCTCACGACCGCACAAGCGTCAACTTGCTCGGACTCCAGGAGGTCAACCAGGAGTTGGGACACCACGCCTCCACTCTGTGCTCCAGCGAACACCATCGCGTCATCTGACCTGCCAATCCAAGAGTCAAGACACACGCCGCGAAATGGGTCCGGCGGAAGGACCCTCGACAAGGCGGTGTTGGCGGCGATGCCACTGCATACCGCCCGGCAACGCCCACAGTGTGTGCACAGGCCCTCGTCGACAACCGGGTAGAAGTGCCCGCCAACAGTCTCTCTGAAGCAGATTGCCTCCGCGGGGCAGATGGCCTGGCACGCTCCGCAGCTGTGGCACAGTCCTGCCTCAACGACCCTGGCGACACGGTTTGATCTTGCCTCGTCGTGGTCTGTCATGTCTCGCCAGTGGAAAGTATTTCGGAGTCAGGCCCCAGGCCTCGCAGATAGCGATTGACGATCACGAATGGTCCAAGATCATGTCGACCCAGTATCAAGAAGGCTGTCAGGGTGAGCAGGCTAGCACCGAGAGCTTGAACCGAGAAGGCGTGAAGTGGACGGGTCGAAACAAGCCGGCCTGGGAGAACTCCGAGTCCCGCTGCAACTGTCAAGAGGAGGCCGGGTAGAGCAGATCCTACCAGCTGTGCCATCGGCACCTCCACGATTCTCACCGCCAAGAAGAAGAGCGGCGAC
>PWUU01000073.1 GCA_003562475.1 Dehalococcoidia bacterium
GAGTAGAACTCGATCTCCCGCCGCAAGCTGTCGAGACGGTCGCCGGCTTTGTGTTCGGCGTCGTAGTCTTCGTAATCGCCGAAAATATCGTCACCATGCGTCAGGCCCATTGATTTAACTCGTCCCATCACTCCACCTCCAGTTCTTTCAGGCATTCTTCAAAACTCTCCGTCGAATGCGCCGCCTCTCCGTCAATGTGGACTGAGAAAAAATGCAACACGTCGTCGTCGTACGGGTGATAGCTTTCCTGAACCAGATAAGTCTCTTTCGCCAAGGCGCGGACCTTTTTGTGCGTCTGTTTGATCGTCAGCATCACTCCACCTCCTGCGCCCATGAAAAGCTACGCGGTTCGTCCCGGTGCAGAATCCGATATTCGGAAACCACCGCGTCCTGCCGTTCATGTTCTGCGTCAATCGCCGGACCTGCGAGCCATGCCAGCCCCCAGAATATCAGCAGGACAATACCCCAGGGAACAACGACACACGCCAGCGCGAACAAACACCTGCCAAGAGTTGGGATCATTTCTTTCCCTCCTTTTCCATTCCTTGCCGAATCATCCGATCCGCAAGGGCAGATAATTTTTCCTTGCCGCCTTGATCGACATGAAGCCGTTTCAGTTCAAGCCAGGTTTCTTCGCTGATTGCTACACCTTTTTTCATGATGTCTCTCCGTTTTTTGAAACAAAAAAAGGGCTCGGGTTCTGTTCATTGCCGCCTTTATGGATAGTATAGCCGCTGATTTTTCTTTGTCAATAATTTTTTTTGGATTTTTGCAGAAAAAAGAAAAGGCGGGGCAAGCCGTAGCTCACCCCGTTGCAGAAAGGATAAATCAGAAGGGATTTGTTACTGGTAATGATCGTAAACTACAAGCGCGACAACCTCGCCGCGTCCGGACCAGGACGGCAACGTTACGCCCGCTTGCAGACGATACACGCCGGATTGATCCAGATCACCCACAGCGGTATAGCGTGACAGCTGCGTGGTGCCTTTAAGTGTCGCCGGCCAGGAAGTCATAGAACCGTCCGGTTTTTGTACATGGATTTCGAGCGCAACGGCAGAGCTAATATCGTCGTCGCACTCAAGGACAATTTCAGTACCCACGTCGCCTTTATATACCTTGTTCATTTGTCCTCCAAGTCGATAGACGAACGGAGTATGATTTGCCGCGCCAGTCCGATCAAGCGCGAAACCGCCCGCGCAATCCGCGAAAACAACGTGATGCGTTCGGTAAGATCAAAATACCGCGCTACTGTGCCGTCGATCTCTGCGCCGGGTCCGTCCAGTGCTCCGGTCGTTGTAAAGATCCGAATCCGAGTCGCTACGCCGGTGACGTCTGTGCCTTCGCCAGCAAGCGCGCCGGAAGCCACCTTGCCCGGAAACCGAATTGCCGCGCCAGTAATCGCTGCGCCTTGACCTTCCAAGTCGCCGGTCGTGTCGTGCGGTTTGGTCGGACGGTCGCGGGACGCCATGCCCCACAGATGACTTGGCGGGCCTTGCAGGTCTCCGGTTGGTCGAAAATGATTCCGGCGATCTGCTGCGCCGGTAACGTCTGCGCCCGGCCCATTGATTGCGCCGGTAGTGTCAAAATCCCGCCGGCGATCCGCGTCACCTTCGACCTCTGCTCCCGATCCTTCCAGTACCCCGGCGGTGATATGCCCTGTGTACCGCTGTGCTGAGCCGGCAAGGGCTGTGCCTTCGCCTTCAAGAGCGCCGGTCGTATCGTGAGCCGCGTTGTAAACCGCTGTGCCGTCAATCGCAGACCCTGGGCCTTCTAAAACGCCGCTGGTCTCGAACGTATCGTGACGACCTGCAACCCCAGCAACTTCCGAACCGGGCCCTGCCAGTACGCCCGATGACGGACGCACGGTCTGTTGTGTTCGGGATGCGGACCCCCACAAGTGCGCCGTGCGGTATCCCATATCGCCGGACGTGCCGTGATACCGAAAACGGCGTGCTTCGCCGTCAACCTCTGTGCCTTCCCCTTCCAAGTCGCCGGTATTGATATGCCCGCCGTACCACGAGGACTGACCGACAACCTCCGACTCTGGACCTTCCAGGTCGCCAGAGGTGCCAAACTCCCGGAAACGATGCGCCAGGCCGTTGCCGTCCGGTGTCGGTTGATACGCCTGCGACCCGTCCGGGTTGAGCATCGGACTTCCGTCCGGGTTGAGCAGCGGAATCACTCCGCCAATAGCCGCTTCGCCGCCTTCTAAAGCGCCGGTGGTGTCGTGGGGTGTCGATGTTGTAAAAGACCAGGTGTCGGACCAATCGGACCAGTTAAAGTCAACCGCTGACTGGCCGGCAATATTTGAGCCTTGACCTTCCAGCGCTCCAGTTGATGTTTTGTCGCCTGTTGATGTCGTAAAAGACCGAACGCTAGACCAATCAGACCACCTCAGGTCAAGCTCAGCTTGCCCGCTAATCTCGGAGCCTTGGCCGTCGAGTGCTCCGGTGGTGTCGTGGCTTTCAATACGGCTCTCGCCGTCTATATTCGCACCTTGACCTTCCAGTGTGCCGGTGGTGGTATGTTCGCCAACTGAGGTTGTAAACGACCAAGTGTCGGACCAGTCCGACCACTCACCGCGAAGTGCTGTGCCGTCAATTTCAGACTCCGGCCCGTCCAGTGCGCCGGTTGTGTCGTGTTCGCGGGTGCGTGCAGCGCCCCCGTCAATTTCGGCACCAGGACCGTCAACCGCACCAGAGGTATCAAACGCCCTGAACCGGTCGCTCTCTCCGGCAATGCCCGCACCAGCACCGGACAGAGCCCCGGTTGTATCGTGCGAAACCGCTTCGGCTTCTGTCGTAAAGCTCCACGTGGTGGACCAGTCACTCCAGACAATCCACTCGGCGGTTCCGTCCAGTTCGGTACTGTGTCCCTGTATCGTTCCGGTGGTGGCATGAACGGCGTTATATGTTGCCGTGCCTGAGATTACAGCGCCCTGACCTTCCAGAGCGCCGCTAGTGTCATGACTGGCGATCCGGCCTTCACCGTCCAGGCTAGACCCTTGCCCTTCCAATGCGCCTGACGTTCTTGACGGCGTAAAGCTCCACGTATCAGACCAGGCGCTCCACCCGCTCCAAACGGCACTACCGACAACACCTGCGCCTTGACCTTCAAGGGTGCCTGTGCACTGGTGTGTGGTCCGTTGTGCACTACCGGCAATACTTGCGCCTTGACCTTCAAGAACGCCTGTAGATTCATGTGCCATCTGGAGCCTCGACAGTTACAGGGTTAAGCGGTCAGGGCGGTGTAGGTCAGCGAGCTACAAGATACGGTGTCGCCGTTGGCTACGGTCAGGCCATTGGTCATGTTAATGTCGCTACCACTTTCAGCAACAGCGCAATGGATCACAACCGTATCGTCACGGTCTTCCAGTGTGGCGGTCGCCACAGCCTCCGCGCTACCCGCAGCGTTGGTGTCCGAGGCGATGCTAGCAGCGGTTGCCGTGCCATTACTCGAATCACCAAAAGCATTGGTGCCATCCATTGCCAGCGTTGCCACGGCATCACCGAGTTCGCCAATCGTGCCGGACGTTCTGAATACCAGACTGGGAGTGCCAGTACCTACGTCCAGCAAATCTACGACAGCGTTGGTTGCAGCGTTGCGTGCTGCGGTACTATGCGTTACGGCCATTGTCTTTCTCCTTCACTTTAGGGGTTGGGTTTTCCATGACCTTGCCGATCATGTGATACGTTTCGACTTTTCCGGTGGCTTTGCGCTTGATATTGAGCGTAAAGCCGAGCTCTCCGATTTGTCCTTTTAGTTTGGGCATATGTGGCTCCTTAGTCGGGTGTGTAGGTGCCCGAGATTTCAAAAAATCCGTTGGCGGACTTGAAAAACAGATTGCCGCTGGCCGTTGACAGAATCAACCGGCCTTCTGTGGCGTTGGCAGGTGTCGGATCGGTTCCGACCACATCGACCGTCGAGATCTGAATCGAGGCGTTCCCGTCGCCATCGTCTACCCACAGCACCGCACAGCCAATCGTGCCTTGCACGACGCAATCCGTGCCGAGTTCGTCCAGTACAGCGGATTTCATTGCGCCAACAGTGGGATACAGCAGCGTTGTACCGTCCCAGACGTACATCTGGTTCGCATCGTCCCAGACATCGGCCAGGGCGGGTGCGGCGAGCAGTAGCAGAATCAGTAGCAGTGTTTTCATATCGAATCCTTTAATCGAACGGGGCGAATGAGGTTGCCGAGAACGGCGTGCGGGCCGTGGCACTGAACGGGGCCGGGGCGGAAATGGTTGGA
>PWUU01000052.1 GCA_003562475.1 Dehalococcoidia bacterium
ATCGAATGTGAGAACGTGGATTCTATCTCGGCAGCCGAGCTCTCATTCACCTATGACTCGACCATCGGTCTGGTTATAGGCGACGTATCGACGACCTCTCGAACCGATGGATGGACAGTCGCCTTCTCTAAAGACGCCGCCGACCCGATGGCCGTCGAGGTGCACATTCTGATGTACAATATGGGTGGATGGGAGATCGATCCCGGAACAGGAGCGGTTCTGTCGGTGGATTATACACTTGCGGATGATGCCCGCGGACAGTCGGAGCTCACGGTAACGCAGCTTAATCTATCAGACAGGATAGCGGAGCCGCTAGACGCCAGCGCCCGCGACGGCACCTTCCGTGTGACACAGAGCTTATATCTCCCGTTGGTCTTGCGTACGCCGTGACCGACTCTTGATAGGATATGGCTTCCGGGGCGGGACGCAAACCGCTGGGGTGCAAATGCGGTTGATGATCTCAGCCTGTCTTTGATGTGCGCGAGCTCATGATGGACAGCCGTGCTATCAAAGCAACATACGTGACATGAGTACGAACAATAAGCATGCGTGAGATTGAGAGCCCGTGAGTAAACGATCTTGGTGGTCGCTAGTTGTAGCTGCAGCGCTTGTACTGGCTGGTCTGGGGCATTACTTCCTGCTTTTTCAGCGCATCTATATCTGGGATGCTGTTCTGTTTTATGCTTTGGCTGCTTCCTTACTGATATGGGCTTCCCTGCGAGCAGAGGAGATTCCCGAACGCAGCTGGGCGAGAGTGCGATTTGCCCTGCGAAGGCTCGGAGTGGCATTGCAGCGCATATTCCTTCGACAAGCTCAAGACGGCCTCCCTAGTCGGCTAAATCGGCTGCAGCTGATATTGCTCACGACCATGAATGTGCTGGCAGCGCTTGCCGCCTTCCGAATACCGCGTCCGCGAGGTATGCTGTTGGTGCTGCTGTTGTGGGCTAGTAGCATTCTGGTATTGGCAGTACTTGTCATCCGACCGCGACGCAAAGCTGCGTCCTCTGTGTCCACCGAATCAGCGCAGAAAACCACAAGAGCTGACACCCTCGTGGGTATTCCGTCACCCGTGTCTGAGAACTTGGCCCGACGCGACCAGGCAGTTAACTCCAGTCCTCTCGCGGGTCCCATCGCCCTAGGCGGATGGATCCTACTAGTGGCCGCATTACTAGTTCTACGGATGGATCAGGCGCCTGCCCTGTTGCACGGACTAGCGGACTGGCTCTCACCTCGTCTACAGAGCCTCCACCTCGATCTGCCGATGCCACCAGGCGTCTGGGTACCCGGATCCTTGCTAGCGTTGATCGGGATGGGCCTAATTGGATGGGCGGGGTGTCAACGAGGATTAGGGCTCTTACTACAGTGGCCTAATGGGGGAGATGGCATCACAAGTAGCCGACCATGTATTGTCCAGACAACTACTCTCGCAAAGGTAAAGCGTCTGGTCGGTCCCCGACCAGTGCTTGTTCTTGTCGCCGCTGCACTCTGGGCTGGCGTGATCTATTCTTCAGCGCTTGGTTCCACCGACTGGTTTGTCCTACCATTGTGGCTCATCACATTGGCGGTCGCCCTCATATACTGGTGGCAGGTAGACCATGCCCGGGGTGTTTCGGTTCTTTCTACTTCTTTCAAGCGTTCCACCTGGCTGGTTGGTCCGGCGCTGATACTTGCATTTGGCGTGGGACTCTATCGACTAACTAATGTGCCAAATAGCTTTTGGGGCGACGAAGGAGCCTTCTGGACACTCGCCCGTGATCTGGCCCAAGGTGCGAAGGCCAATCCGTTTGGCCTTGGTGTCTATAATGCTTTTCCTGTGACCAGTTCGCTCTATCAAGGACTCTTCATCAGGCTATTCGGGCCTACACTGTGGAGCTGGCGATTGAGCTCGGTTGTAATAGGCACGGCGTCCGTACTGCCGTTGTTCTTTCTGACCCGCAGGCTGTTGGGAGAGCGAGTAGCCTGGTCGGCAACCGCTCTGATGGTCGCCCTGCCCTATTTCTTGGCCTATGAACGTATGGGCTACAACAATATCCAGACACTTCTGCCGGTTACCTTAGGCCTATGGTTTCTGGTCGAGGCTGTATCTCACCGCAGCTACTTGCTGAGTTGTTTGGCGGGTCTAGCCTTCGGCATAGCCTCTCTTACCTACATGGCCGGGCATATAGGTTTGGTGCTGGCCGGTTTGGCGTGGGTGTTTCTCTATGTCAAACGTAAGCCGTTGCGTGGTCTGTTGCTGAAGCTAGTTCCTAGCGCAATGATGGGATGGTTCTTTGCCGCTGGCCCTTTCGTACTCGGATCTATGCTGGGAGGCCAGCCCTTTGCGGCAAAGGTGGCGGAAAGCTTCTTTGGTAGTGCCTACTATGGCCAAGCAATCTTCTCGTTGGAAGAGATCACGCGATTACATCCACTACGGCAGTTTGGACAGCATCAGGCGTTTTATGAGCCTCGCATCTATGCACTGCTTGTGGCGCGAGGCCTGATCACGACCGGGGTCAGCCTAGTGCGGGATGGGGTTGCGAGAGAACATTACCTGGTAGGGCCCCTGGCAGGTCCGTTCCCCGTTTTCTTCCTCGCGGGTTTTGGGTGGATGCTGGGCCAATGGCGCCGATTCTCGGCCACGATATGGACGATGTGGATATTTGCCTGTGCGATCCTGCTAAGTGCGCTAAATACTTTCCCTCCTCGTACTGCGCATATGGTCCCGATGATTCCTGCGCTGGCGGTTGTGACAGCAGTCGGTATTTGGCTCCTGGTCGACCTTATACAGCACTTACTAGAAGGCGTCAACGTCCGCTGGGTTGGGTATGCGCTAGTTGCCATCATGGCGATTTTGGGTCTCCGTAACTACTTTGTTGTGATGCCCCAACGATATGTGCCGAACCTGGAAAACGTGATGTTCTGGAGAGCGCGAGAGATGGAACGTGGCTCTAACCTGGTATTTGTGATAGATGAGCCCTATTCATTGGACTTCAGTGTGTGGGGGATTGACGAGTTCCCATTGAAGGTAGATTATCGCAATTTGCCGGCCGAAGAAGTGCACAACACTGATTTCCGGGTCCTGTGCGGAGCAAGCTGTCGTGTGTTCTTCCTGCCGAGCAATGCCGATGTTGTGAGAAAGCAATTGCACGCGGAGTTAGGCGAGGGAACGGTTGAAACGCACGTTGACGCGGTTGGACGGACAATCGGGCTGGAGTTCGTTCCAGATTAGCTACTCGCAGTAGTCAACAATGGGGAATTGAGAAATGGGACGTGGATATTACCCCAGAGACCTGTACCAGTAGGTAATGTGGGAAGTTGACCTCCTCTGGCCAGTACAAGACCATATTGTACTAGCCAGATGAGGAAAGAATGGCAAAGTGGTACTCGGCGAAGCTGAAGTTCCGGGTGGTCACAGAATTGCTGAGCGGCGACAACCCAGCTGATCAGGTGGCCGAGGCGTGCGTATTCCGGCCCAACCGTCCACGTGTTCCAGTGATGTCGTCCACTTGTCGGAGCGAAGCGACGCTAGCCCAGATTTCCCGCTGCTCGGTAGGTGATATGGCCCGGATTGTGCACACTGTGCAAGAAGACCGGGGTCATGGGCGCGGAGCCCACAAGGGATGAGCTACGTGAACACCAACGTAATGTGGCAGACTCTCTTGCCGCAATTGACACCCAGGATATCCGGCCTTCCTGACAAACCCACCAAGATGTGATATACTGGCTATAGTCTGAGCCAAGCACCTCGTTCTAGCCCAAGCGGGAGGCAGTCATGAGCAAACGGACCCTTGTTCTGACTCTTGTTCTCACGCTGTCGATCCTCCTCCTCACCGCCTTCACGTATGCTCAACTCAATGGCACGCTCCAGGTCTCCTTCATCGACGTGGGCCAGGGTGACAGCATCCTGATGAGCACGTCGGGTGACACTCACGTTCTCGTCGATGCTGGACAGCCCTGGGCTGGCCCGACGGTTGTGGCCTATCTGCAGGCAGAGGGTATAGACCACATCGATGTTATTGTGATGAGCCACGGCCACGCTGACCACATCGGTGGACTGATAGAGCTATTCCGCTCTGACATCTCTGTCGGCAGCGTCATCTACAACGGGCAGCCCCGTACCACCGCAACCTGCGCGACAGTCTGGGCCGAAACGGAGAAGCGTAGCCTGACGCCGACCCCCGCCGTGGCGGGTCAGACCCACCTGGGGCGAGCTAGACGTCGAGATTCTCAACCCCCAATCC
>PWUU01000066.1 GCA_003562475.1 Dehalococcoidia bacterium
GATACGTATGATGTGTACCCGCAAGCCACGACCTTTTCTGACCTGACGGTTGAGGCGCTTGGAACCCAAGTAGTCAACGTCGATATTCCCAGTACTGATATCTATGCTGGCGGTACGTTTCGTATCACCGACCAGACAATTGGCGCCCATGAGATAACCAGCGTGAGTATTACCGCCAATGGATCGGCAGACCCACAAGACACCTTCGCCAACGTACGCCTTTTTTACGACCTTGATACTACGGCACCGTATGACTGTGGCAGCGAATCGTTCAGTTTGAGTGATGCTCAGTTTGGCAGCAGTACTACCTTCAACAGTGTTGGTCGAGCTACGTTTACTGACTCGATATCAGTCGACCCACAGCAGACTGTATGTTTCTACGTAGTCTATGATGTGACGAGCAATGCCGTCGATGGCACTACGTTCGAACTGTCGATAGCCGACCCGTCCACTGATGTTGTGATCGACCAAGGTGACATCGGTCCGGCTGCGGCAGTATCTATCGATGGTACGACCACATTTATTCGTACCATTGTACGTCAGTACGGGTATCACTGGCGTAACAACGACGGAAGCGAAGCCGATGCCACTTCAGCCACAGAAGGTCAGTCCAATACGTCACTGGGACAACTTCGTATTGGTTCTCCAATTCGGGTGCGGCTTGGAGTAGAGAACGCTGGCGGTAAAGCTGCTGACCCACAGTCGTTCCGCTTAGAATGGGCGCGACGAGTCAGTACCTGTGCTGCGGCTACCGGCTGGACCGATGTCGGGGCTACTGGCGGTGACTGGAATATGTCGCCATCGGCAAACCTCACTGATGGAGCACACACAACAAACATTGCTACCAGTACAGGCGGAATTCCAGACCCGCAACCAACCTTCATCTCCACAAATGGCGGAGTGCGCGATACCACCTCGCAGACAGGGGCTATTACGTTGACAAGCTATTCGTTTGTTGAGTTGGAATACTCGATTGAGGCTACAAGTAATGCGGTTGAGGGTGGTACCTACTGTTTGCGTGTGACCGATGCAGGTACACCGCTGCCAACCTATACTACCTATCCGATTGCAACTATTAAAGAACCCACCGACTTTTTAGTACAGCGCGGTTTCGTGACCATCACTGGCACAAGTGCCACGATTAATGCTGGTACGAATTACGAAGCTCCCAGTAGTGCTAGTAACGCGTTTATTCGCATTACCAATACGATGAATACTGGTGCAGGTGGTGGTACGACTGGAAATGCGAACAACACGACGGTCTATATTTCCAATCCGTCTAACATCACGAGTAGTATTACGTTTACACGACCGGCGGGTGCCAGCGGTAGCACTCGCGTGGCGTGGGAGATTGTAGAATATATTGGTGCGCCAGGTGGTCAAAATGAAATGATTGTTCGCGAACAAAGCAGTGTCACCTATGGTGGTACAGCGGTCAGTGCGACGACCGGTACGGTCAGTGGTGTGGTCGATGATGATCAGGTGGCGATCTTTGTGACTGGCCAGCTTAATCCAGATACAAGTACCAACTATCAACGCGGGCTCTCTACAGCTGTGTGGAATGGGGGAAGTAACACCGCCACCTTTACTCGAGGTGAATCTGGCGGCGCATCCATTGTGAGCTATGCAGTAGTTGAATTCACGGGTTCTAACTGGCGAGTACAACGAGTTGAGCATAATTACACTGTTGCCGGTAGTACACAAACGCAAAGCATTTCGCCGGTGAATAGTTTGTCTCGCGCGTTTTTGCATACACAAAAACGGATGGGAGCTGGAGCTAACACACACGGTGACTTTGGGCATCAGGTTTGGCTATCTGGAATCGGACAGGTTTCGTTTGCGCTCGACTCGACTGCCACAAACATCAGTTCGCACACGTCAGTGGCGTGGGTGATAGAAAATATCCAGGTGGCGGGGGAGCGTATGATTGTAACGAGTTCGAATGGTACGCAGTCTGGCGGTACCAATCCGACCACGTTGAACGTAAACATCGGTAAGACACTGGATGACCTTGAGATCGCTTCGATTTTTATGAACAATTCTGGAACTGAGTTTGGTATTGGTCCAGGGCAGAATTCATTCCCCGAACCGATGATGTCGGCTCGAATCATATCTTCCACGCAGTATGAGCTATGGATCGCTGACACTGAAGACTCGCGTTCGTATCGAACTGAGATCGTCGAATGGCCGACCGCGGCTCGTACCTTTGCGCAAAATCACTACCGTTGGTACGCTAACAATGACGCCCTGACTCCATCTGATCCATGGCCAGAGGGTGCTCAGAATATTGCCGAAAATGCCGAATTAGGACTCGATGATGAACCGGTCGGTGCCGGACAAGCTATTCGTTTGCGTATGTCTGTAGAAATTGACGCAGCCGGTAAGGTGCCTGGAGTTGACGCGTTTGTACTACAGTATGGTGAGCGAGTCACATCGTGTGCAGCAGTCTCTGAGTGGTCGGATGTAGAAGGACCCAGTAGCAGTTCACTGTGGCGCGGTTTTGCCACGCCGGTTTCTGCTGGAACTGCACTGTCTGGCAATCCGCCAACGAGCGGAGATCTCCTTTTGTCAGTATCTGATATTGCTGGAACGTATGAGGAGGGAGGATCATCTGCGTTCACACCATTTACCGCCAACCCAGGAGACAATGTTGAATTCGACTGGTCACTACAACACAATGGAGCAAAAGAAGAAACCGTCTATTGTTTCCGCATGATAGAGTCGAATGGCTTAGAGTTTTTGTCCTATAACTTCTATCCAACTCTTTTAACTGCAGCGTATCGGCCGATAGTGACGAACTGGCGCTGGTATGAAAATGACAGCTCGCTTACACCAACGTCTGCCTTGGCCAGCGAGTTGGTTGCCCCGATCGATCTAGAAAATGATGCAGTTTATCGTCTGCGAGTTGCGGTAACCGAAACCGCTGGAGCTCCTGGTGAAGACATAAAATTTGCTGTGCAATTCTCAGAGTACGTTGATTTTCGTACTGTCGAAACACTGGTAGCGACCAGTTCCTGCGAAGGTAATAGTTTGTGGTGTTACGCCGAGAGTGTTGGTGTTGATAATACAATCATAGACGAAACTGTCCTTTCAGGTAGTGATTCGTGTAGTGGTGGCAGTGGTGCAGGATGTGGAACATTTAATAGTTCTGTATCGACAACTACGCTCTCGTTTACGCAAGAACCGTTTTCGGTAACTGAGTTTGAGTTTGTGCTCCGACACGCTGGAGCACGTGCTGGTGCAGTGTACTATTTCCGGTTGTATGACTTGGTCAATGACAGAGTTGTCATGGCAAGTACGAGTAATCCGAGTGCTCTTACCCAGGGTGCCCAGTTAGTATTCACGGTAGACGGCTTGCCGAGTAACACACAGACTGCGGGAGTTGTCACCAACGCAACTACTACTCCGAGTTCCGTGGCGATTGCGAATATACCGGTCAATACCGCTTATCATGCTGCCCATCGACTTCGGGTTGATACCAATGCCACAGACGGCTATCAGGTATTTATGTTTTCCGATCAGCACCCAACAAATGTGTATGGAGATATCATCGAACCAATCACATCGACCAACGCAGCGCCGGCCGGGTGGAATACGGCCTGCAACCTAACGTTGCAGAATAGTTGTTTTGGTTACCACACTACTGACGCTGTGCTTGAAGGTGGCTCGACGCGTTTTTCAGCCCTAGATAGCTATGCAGCGTTCGAATTTGGTCCCCAAGAGGTTATGTATAGTCCGGTGCCAGTCGATGAACAGCATGATATTGTGTACAAGATAGAGGTGAACGCTGCCCAGCCAGCTGGTGCGTATCAAAGTGATGTAGTATTTTTAGCAGTACCACGCTTCTAGGTAGTAGTATAGATATGATAGACACAGCAGACCATCGACGCATACCGTTCTCATTCATCCATATCGTACTTGGCATGTTTCTTCTTTTGGGCATGCCATTGGTAGTAAGTGCCCATCCAGTTGTTCAGCCGCTTGTCATAGATCATGTCCTAGAACCTCGCGGACAGGCAGCTTCAACTATTATGCTCAGAAATCCCACTAACGTCATGATGCGAGTATACGCATCAGTCAACGCTGTACGAGTTGATGCAGATGGTGGCATCGAAGAGTTCACACCAGCCTCAGCTTCAGATAACCGCAC
>PWUU01000006.1 GCA_003562475.1 Dehalococcoidia bacterium
ACAAGTGGAAAATGACGGAAAGCGGTTCACATTGTATGAAAAAGGAGGAAAGATTTAGTATGAAGAGAAAATCGTCGCCAAGAACCAGAAAACTTACGGTCTTACTACTTGTTATCGCGATGCTCTTTTCATTTGCACCCAGTGGGTTCGCCACCAATGACACAGGGGTAGAGAGCGGTGTTTACATTGGAGGCGATGTGCTCACGTATTACACGTGGGGCCAATACAGCTTAGGCGAGACTTGGCAACAAGAACAGATCGCGGACGAGATCACGCAGGCCGGATTCCTTAACGTTAATTTTGTAGAAGACGGCAAGATCGCCAACTTGAGGGATATCCTCGACAATACCTATACGGCTGCACAACGGGACTTCGTGCCGGGTGATCTGGAAGAAGAGTATACCCGTAAAGACGGGACGCCGATTTACCCGCCACAACCCGAAGTAATTAAGGACATAGTCGGCGTAGAAGCTGTTACCAGAACTGCAGAATACGGTTCAACCGAAGCTGAAGCCCTGGCATTACTTCCCGATGAAGTAACTGCCGACCTGGACGACGGCTCTTCGGTTGTAGTTGAAGTTGACTGGGCTGATGAAATCCCCGGCTTCGACGGAACAGATGAAGGAGCAGAATACACTGTTTCGGGTGACCTCGTTGACCTTCCTGCTGGCGTAGAAAATCCGAACAACTACCCGGCATCAGCGACCATTACGGTTGGCGCGGCTGATTTCTTCTATGTAGACGATCAAGAAGATACCAAGCTGATTGATGCAAAGAACGCACAAGCTGAGAGGATCGTTCTTAGAAACAACATTGTAATTAACAACCGGTTTGTCATAGACTGGACCACGGAAATTGACCTCAATGGTTTTAGCATCACCTTAGATGGTGGTATGCTCGCTGTTACGGGCGACAATATCACGATTGAAAATGGTGCTATCTTTGGCGAACTGACCTGGTGGCCCTGGAATGGCCCAGAAGAAATCAATCTCCCTGACAATTACTGGCGTCCCTGGGACCCTGAGTGGACTTCTACTAGTTGGGTAGACTGGCGTCAGCCGTTCAGTGAAAGAGTCATGGTCAGCGGCAGTAATGTAACCTTCGACGCTATTGCTTTCAATGTCGATATTGCTGACTGGTATCAGTATCAGGGCGATACAGACGCCACTGGCCTGGTCATTAGCAACAGTACCCTAAACGGCCTGTCCCTGTTTGTGAGCGATGTCACCCTGGAAGGAAACGTCATCGCTAACCGTGTAGGTATTGAACATGACGACGCCCATCTTGAAGAAAACACTTTAATCGCTGCCAGCTTAGTTGGCCTTTACGGTATCCTCTACATCAACAGTGATGCTTATCTGCTCAACAACACCTGGGCAGACAACTTCACCGGGATGTACGTTGGTAAGTCGCTTAAGTACTACGGTGAAGAAGCACCTGATGGCTACAGCGAAGCCAAGCCGACCGTTGACGGCGCAACCATTATCACCGACAAGTACGGTCTGGTCTGGTGGGCAATCAACTACTTCAAGGCAGAACTTCACGTTACTGGCGATGTTGACATGACCTCAACTCCCATCTTAGGAGGCAAGCACTCTGGCCCGGCCCTGATGCTGGTTGGCACCTGCTACCAGGACTATCAGGAAGAGGGATTAGTATGGCCGGATGGTAAGATTGACGGTCTTACGGGTGCTATTGACGAGGACAATTACTATGATGGCGGTAAGGTCCTTGGCGATGCTACCTTCACCGGAGCAGACGTCTGGTTCGGCAAGCCTACAGCTGAGTTCTTAGCATTTAGTGATAAGAACTACGAAGGTGAAGTATACTACAAGCATGACCTTTGCGACAAAAACCCTGCTTGCATCAAGTACGTAGACTACCAGGCGTGCAAGAAAGACGCTGATAGGCTCTACATCCACGGTCCCAAGTGGGAAGCAACGGTCCATATCTTCACCCCGGCCAATGATTACATCGGCTGCGAGAGAGTGGACGAACTTTGCAACCAATTCTACAAGAAAGACGGAAGGGAAAGCGAAGTACCCCTGGCTCCCTTCGCAGATCCGGTCTGGTTGGGCGACGGTGAATATGATTTAATCAGACTGTGGGGTGATTTCAATATCATCAACCGCAAAACCGTTGATTTCAACCAAATCATTGTAGAATGTGACAATATCCGCCGTATTGGAACCGAAGAGGACCTGACAGGCGACTGTGCATGCAGGGATCTTCCTGGCTTTGTTCGCGGTGGCACCCTCAGAGGCGGAACAATCCTCAGTGGCACCTGCGAAGACGGCGTCTTAGTCTTCGGCGACGGCCTGCTGGTTGAAAACGTCGTAGTTGACGCCCTGCTACGCAACCTCATCTTAGAAACAACCAAGCTCGAAGGTGTAGACCTCAACGTTGGCGAACCGCCCACAAACAATGAACGTGAAGTATGTGGAACTGAGCTGGCCTATGATGTCACCGTATGGCCTAGAAATAACGCTACCTTCAGTAACGTCATGTGGTCAGCCAACACCCGTGTCGAGGTAAGGGACTACGCCAAGATGAGCTTCGAAGGCGATATTGACAACCAGGGTACCATCAAGTTCCAGACTTACGCCTTCATCGGTATCGATGGCGATGCAATCTTCACAGATGATATCAGACCCGAAGCCAAAGGACGCAACGTAACAATCAGCGAAGCAGACGGGTTTGGCTATATCAGCGTGAACTACGGATCCTTCGGGCGCTGGTCCTTCAACGGCTGGAAAGCCGATGCCGTGATCCAGGCCGACGGGATCATCTCCGCCAAGTACGAATTCAAGGTGGAGTACTGCGGTAACGAGTATAGAAGGATTGTCGACCTGAGAAATCCCGACAACTATGATTGGATTCCGAGACTCAGAGAAGGGGGCGTCCTGCTGACCGAGATACTCGGGTTAGACGACGATACCTTCCCGCTAAGTCCTGGAAAATCCATCGATATCCGGATCACCGTCTGCAGGGATTCCCTGGTAGACAGCGGTGTGGACAGCAAAACAATCGACTTCACCGTAACCGGATACTTCATCAACTGCTGCACCCAGCGGTTTATGCCCTTTAGCTCTACAGAAACCATCACGCTGCTCGGCAAGACCATCCAGGTGCCCTGCTTCACTTTCATCGACCAAGAAGCGGTTCTCGACTGCGAAGATCAAGAATTATTCTACGTCGTTAACTACACTGTAGAGAACACGGGGAATAAGAAGGGCACCGATGACGTGCGCCTCTATGTGCAAAGAGAAGAAGATGGCCCGTGGTACCAGGTGGGCTACAAAACCCACAATGACCTCGACATCGGCACCGCGGTGCAAGGCTCCTTCTCGTTGATCAGTGAAAACGACGTGGACGGTGAAATCGTTGAGTGGTATCGGCTCCGGCTGACCACGGACTGCGATACGGTCTACATCAGCTGGGCAGAGGCCGAGCCCACCTGCGTAGCTAGCGTTGTGCTTACGCCGGATGAGGCGACGATAACTGCTGGGGAATCACAACAGTTCATCGCTACAGCTCGCGACGCATTTAATAGGCCGACCGCTGTATCCCCAGAGCTGGGCTTCGAATGGGAGGTTAAAGACGGTCCTTGCGGTCATGATGCCTATGTCGACTCGGACGGGGTATTTTATTCCACCACGGCTGGTAGCTTCACGGTCGAAGTCACGTATACTGACGATCGAGATTGCTGCATGGAGGCTACCGCAACAACGACAGCCACCGTGACCGTAACCCCCGCTGAATGCTATTACTTCTATATCTTGGCTGGACCCGCTGATGCAGTCGGTGGAGAAGTAATCACTTCTGAAGATTATACTCCAGGCGGTCCTTCAATACAGGTGGAGGTAACAGATCAGTGGGAAAACCCCATACCGAACATTACTGTTATGGTATCCGTGAACCAGAACGAGATAAGCGGCGGCGATCAAAGCCAATACACTAACGAGGATGGAATAGCGACATTCAACGACCTGGTCATCAACGACTACGCAACAGATTACGTTCTAACGTTTGTGGCGCTATGCGGGGATAACCCCCAGGTTGTATCAGGCACATTCAAAATAACCCAAACAGCACCCTAGTAAATGGCGAAACGTTGCTCTATAAGCTAACTCTCTAA
>PWUU01000097.1 GCA_003562475.1 Dehalococcoidia bacterium
GACATCCAGGACGTGGTGGCCATGACGGCGACCATTACCGCGAGGTACGGGCTCAATGCGGAGACCCTGACCGGGCGGTTGAGCACGAAGACGACTGCCGGCAAAGAGGCCGCATTCGGCATCAACGTCATCAACAGCGGTACGGCACGCATGGACAAGGTGACCCTGTCCGCCCGGAAACCGGGCGGTATGGGGGGCGAGGAGTGGCAGGTGACGTTCGATCCCGAGAGCATCGAGAACCTCGCGCCGGGTGAGAAGACTGAGGTCCAGGTGTCGATCACACCCCCTGCCAACACCATTGCCGGTGACTACATGGTGACACTCAATTTCCATGGCGACCCGCCGCTGTCATCGTCGCCTCCCTCGTTGCCCATCAGGGTGTCCGTCGCCACCCAGACGACGTGGGGACTCATCGGAGCACTGATTGTGGTCCTCGTGGCTGGCGGACTCGTGTTGACGTTCCGGAAGTATGGACGAAGGTAGGCACTTGAGACAGCTCGTTGTCGAGACCTCGGACCACGGCCCGGGCAGTTAGATTCGATGGAAATCCTGTACGACCGTTGTGTGCGAATACCAAGGGCAGGAGGCTTCCCTGTCTCGATCTTGTTCTTGCCGTTCCGGTTCATTACGAGTGCTGGATAACCTTTCCGCAAGGGGGAGGTGGCCCATGGTCTAGCAACGGGATAACAGGACCACAGAGAACAAGAAGGAGGTAGAAGGCAACGGCAAAGCGATGGTTGCTTGTGTGTGCTGCCGCACTTCTGGTAGTGGGAATTGGGATTGCTGGCTGCGCGCCGGAGCCGACGCCCACACCAATACCGACGCCGACACCGACGCCTGACCCCATCGAGTTCACCATCCAGACGTCGTTCGATGCGGCGAACCCGGCACACATCTTCGGTGCGCAGATATGCGACAACATCACCAAGATGAGTGGCGGCCGCCTGGTGTTCACGCCGTACACCGGTGGATCGATCATGCCGGCCACCAAGGAGATGGATCCGGTCGACCAGGGTGTGATCGACGGCACATACACCTGTACGATGTACAACCTCGACAAGTGAGCCGAGGCCGGCCTGTTCAGCTCATCGCCGATACAGCTCACGCCGGAGTCCACGCGTGCGTGGTTCTACCAGTACGGCATCGACTTCATCAACAGGATGGTCGAGGGGTACGACGTGATGGCGATTGGCAACATGTGCCCGCAGCCTGCCGAGATCTGGGCGCACTCCAACGTAGAGCTTCGCTCTGTTGCTGACGTCGAGGGCCTGAGGTTCCGGGATACCGGACACGGAGGAGAGATTCTCGCGATGCTCGGCATGGCGGTGGTCTTCCTGCCCGGCGGCGAACTGTACGAGGCGATGCAGCGTGGCGTCATTGACGCGTTCGAGTACTCCTCACCTGTGGTCGACTGGCCCATGGGCTTCCAGGAGGTGACTGACTACCACTACTTCTCCGCTTCCTGGTCACCCAACGATCCGCTGGCGTTCTACGTGAACAGGAGCAAGTTCGAAGCGCTGCCACCGGATCTTAAGGCGATCGTCGAGCAGGCTGTGATTGCCGGCACCGATCAGCACCACCAGTGGCTGGAGTACGAGAGCATGTATGGCGTGCAGCGTTTCATCGACTATGGAAATGTCGTTGCCAAGCTCCCGGCTGACATCGACCGCGCACTGCTTGAGGCGACGGAAGAGTATTACGCCGAGAAGGCAGCGGTTGAGCGGCCTCTGTACCAGGAGATACTGGACTCGCTGGCGGAGTTCAAGCGCGCCTGGGCTGAGTACGCCGAGCCGACCGCGTTTGAGGCGCTGTAGCGATGAGCGTCCGCCCTGTCATCACACGGGGAGTGAGGGCTGTCCCGGCGATAGATGCTGGGACAGCCCTATTATGTTAAGTCCAGACGCTCTCCACGCAGAAGGATTGTTGCCTATAGAAACCAATCAACCTGAAGCACTTACTCCGCCCCTTGTCTACGTGCCCGTGATGATCACAATCCCGATGATGGCAGGCGGGCCAACGACGCGTTTGCGGCCATTGTTGCCGCCACCACAGATAATCACGCCTCTCGCAAGCTACCAGCACCCGAACGACACGTAACCTACTTAGTAGCCGGTGGCGAATCTGCGGCAAGGCTCGTGGGCGACCATGTCAGGTAGGGAGATCTTCTTGGCGTCTTGCGTCGACTGGAAAGGGTATGTATTCTCTGGGCAGAGGAGACGGCATAGCCCCTGATATCAGTCTTGTCCCTGTCATATGCCAGACACCGGGACCACGTCAGCAGACGTGGCTGAAGGTGGAGTCGATAGGGGAACCTGGTGGCTGCCGTATTCTTCCGGGAGGTGAGTATCATGGCAAAGACGAAGGTTGCGATCGTAAAGACTTGTGAGCAACCAGATGAGAAAGAGATAGACGCTGCTGTCAGGAGAGCAGTGCATCTTATCGGAGGTTTGGCCGAAACCATCAAGAGTGGCCATACGGTCATCATCAAACCTAACCTTGTGGCAGTTAGACCTCCCGAGAGTGGAGCGACTACTGACCCTAGAGTCTGCAAAGCCATCGCCGATATGGTCAGAGAAATGGGAGCCAGGCCGATTATTGCCGAGTCTTCGTTCGTTGGACTGGATACTGAAGAGGCAATTCAAGTGGCCGGCTATGACAAACTCAGGGACGACGGCTACGAGGTACTCGATCTGAAGCAGAAGGGGATCGAGAAAGTCACGATTCCGGTACCCGAGGGGAGGGCGCTGAAGGAAGTTTCCGTGCCCAGGATCGTCGTTGAAGCAGATGCGATTATAAGCGTACCCAAGATGAAAACGCATGACCAGGCTGGAGTGACGCTGGCCGTAAAGAACATGAAGGGCGTGCTGCCTGACGCCTGGAAGCGCAGGTTCCATCATACCTACGGCGTGTTTCAGAGTACGGCCGATCTCCTGACGGTGATCAAACCATCCTTCGCCGTGGTTGATGGCATTATCTCGATGAACGGCCTGGGGCCGGCTTTCGGTGAAGCACTGGAGATGGATCTGATCATCGCTGGAACAGATGCAGTAGCAGTGGATACTGTCTGCTGCGCGGTAATGGGGTTTGAGCTTGAAGAATGCGGCTGCATCAGGGAAGCGGCTCAAATGAAGGTTGGCATCGGCGATCTGAGTGACATCGAAGTCGTGGGTGAAGCCATCGCCAAGGTGCACTACAGGTTTAAGCGTACGGAAGAGGCCATTGCCGAAGCCATACCTTTCCCTCAGGGCTTCAACATAGTTGTGGACGAAACGGCATGCAGCGGGTGCAGAAATCAGATTCTCAGCACCTTGTTTGACCTGAAAGAAGCGAACTTGCTTGAAGAAGCAGCTGGCTGGACAGTGGCCTGTGGGAGGATGGACCAGCTTCCAGAAACCCCCAGCGAGCGACTACTGCTTGTCGGTGCCTGTCTAGCCAGGTTCAAGAATGAGGCAGCTTTCGTTGAGGGATGTCCGCCCAACAGCCGTGACGTAATCAGGGGTTTCGGTGTGGCACAGGCCGTGGGCATGGTGGACATAGATGCTCTGGAGGCAGAGCAGGACTGAAACCAACAGCCATGTCGACGAACACCACACGAGTTCGTGAAGAACACGACAGATGCAGACCAAGGCGGCCCATCAAACGACAGCACGAGCTTGGAACTCGCATGGCCTCAGACCTGTTCGAGTTGTACGTATGGGACACGCATTCGTGACTCTCGACCAAGCGGCCAGGTCAAGATACGCGTTCGCAGCTAACCGTTCCATGTTGTTCCCCATCTCAGGCTGCGGGTTGGAGCGGATGCAACCGGCGTTGATGCAAGAGAGGCCGTCCGGATGGCTTATGGCATCCTCGAGATTGGAGGAGTATAACCTCCGGCCGCCTCAAACTTCCTCGTCTCTTCCGGGTCAGCCATATCAAAGAAGCGCCCGAGATGGATGTCACGAATGTCATAGCAGTCCGCATGTCCGATCTCTCTCTCGAACCAGCGATAGAAGCGCTTCGCCGCAGCCATCACGGGCTTTCTCGCCTCCGGATTTGCGGTACGTGCATCGTACGACACCAAGCCGAGTCCAATAGCCATTACGCCGCCCACAAGCGCACCGCATTCATTTCGGGTTCCTGCTATGCCGCCGCTCAGCGGTATGGCTGTCTTCAGCGCAACTTCCAGGCAGGCGTCATCCGCCAGATTAAGGTTACGGCCTACGGCAAGCAGCGTGCACCGTGCACACGCGTGCAGGTCGCGCTGCAATTGTCCGCCATCCTGTTCGATGCGTTCCAGCAGTTGTTCTCTCGCCGGATCGGCAGGCATGTGCGACTCCTCCTATGTGTCCGAATAGCGAACGGATTTGCGAACATTGGCGAAGAGACTCGCCTATGCTACCTCATACACCCAGACCTGGTGCCGAACCTCTGGCTCTCCCTTCGGCAGTATCTTCACCTCGGGAGATACCTCTACCAGCTTCCATGCACCGTTCGCGTCCAAATCAACCTGTTTCTCTTTGAATCCGTGCTGGACGTACACGTCCGGACGCAGGCTGAACACAATGTAGCCACCAGCCTTCGTGATACGAACCAGCTCATCAAGTGCGTGTGCCGGTGCATGACCGAGAGTCAGGACACCCACGCTTATTACAGCATCAAACTCTCCATCAGCATAGGCAAGGCGCTCGCCAAGCACCATTCTGTCAAGCTGATTATAGACACCCTTTTGCCTGGCCTGCTGGATCATGCCAAGCGACATGTCCATCCCCACGAGGTTCATATAGCCACGCCGCCACAGCTCAACCCCTACCAAGCCGGTACCTGCTCCGGCATCGAGGATTCTGGCCGAACTCGGTACATGCTGTACCAGATAGTCGACTGCGAAAGACGGTCCCTGCCAGCCGAAATCACGTTCGAGGTCCCCATCGTATTCCTTCGCCCACTCATCATAGCGTCGTTCAAGCTCCTCAGTGTTGGGCGCACTGTATACCCACTGCACTCTGTTCTCTGAATCAGACATGTTGTCCTCCTTTCCGGCAGACAAACCACCTGGGATACATTGTCCTTCTCACGGTGAATTGAAGCGGATGAACGGTACTCCGCAGGAGCAACGGAGGCTGGTCGGCAGCTATACGAAATCCTCTTTGCGGCACCTTATCATAGCCTGCTGAAGCGGTCAACCGCTGTCCGGGTCCAGCGCTCATGTCTAGCCACGATGTGCCACATGACAACCGCTGTGGCAAAGTGAACGCAGAGCGGGCGAGAGAAGGCCATAAGATGAAGCCATAATCATCGGCATCCAGCATTACAGCTACACCGTCAGTGAAATTGAGAAGGGACGCGAGTTCGTCATAGATAAGCTGGACTACACACCATATTGATCCTCGTAGTAAGCGGGTAGAGGGGGGTCGAGAAGATTGTCGGATTCCCCGGCCTCCACATGATGATTTCGAACGTCACGCTGCCAGACAACAGTAACATCGAACCTGTCTTCTCCCCGGTGAGTGCGAGATAGAGCCCTCAAGAGATGGGGCATCTGCTATTTGCGGAGACCGGATAGCATCACGCCGGAGCTTATGGAAGCGCCAAAAGGTGCCAAGCTTCACGCGACGACAGGCTTCCAGGTTGCAGAATGGTGCCGGAACATAACGACCCCCGACTACTGGAATGCATGCCCACTCGCAACCGGCGAACAAATCAACGGCTACGCCGAACCGCCCGGCCTTGGGATAGGCGCCAGGCAGCCGTTGACGCGGTCATCAACCATCGGTACCATCTGTTCATGACTACATCCGCAGAACGCATACCACGACTACCTCTCTTTCCAAGGAATGCGGCCATTAACACCGCAGGGCACCTGACCGTCGGTGGATGCGACGCCATAGACCTGGCAAACGAGTTCGGTACGCCGCTCTACGTGTTCGATGAAGAGATGCTGCGATATCAGTGTCAGGAGTTCATCGACAGATTTGGTAGTCGCTATCCCGACACGATAGTATGCTACGCAGCCAAGGCGTTCCTCAACAGGGCACTCGCAAGACTCATAATGGAACACGGCCTCGGACTCGACGTTGTGTCCATTGGTGAGCTCGCCATCGCCCAATCCGTCGGGTTCCCACCCAAACGGGTCTATTTCCATGGCAACAATAAGCTCCCTGAGGAGTTAGCATCGGCGATCGACTGGGACATCGGTCGTGTGGTTGTTGATAATCTACATGAACTCAGACTGTTGGACCGCCTGGCCCGGGGGCGCAATAGAATCCAGGATATACTGCTACGCCTCACACCGAACGTAGACCCTCATACGCACCGGTACACCACGACGGGTGTCCTTGACAGCAAGTTCGGCTTCCCCGTGAGCATGGGACAGGCTGAGGAAGCGCTTGAGGAGGCCATGACTCTTGAGGGAGTGAACCTACTCGGGCTGCACTTTCACCTCGGCTCGCCTGTCCCGGAGGTGCAGTCTTACGAGACAGCGTTAGACATCGTACTGGAATTCGCCCAAGAGATGAAGCAGAAGTACGATTTTCACATGGTGGAACTGAGTGTCGGTGGAGGCTTTCCCGTTGCATACACTGTGGACGATTCCTGTCCGCAATCCGGTGTCTATGCCGACGCAATCGTCACCACACTGTCGAATCTGCTGCTCAAGAAGAGCCTGATGCCACCACGCCTGGTCATCGAACCCGGGCGAGCAATTGTTGCCCGTGCCGGCGTAGCGCTCTATACGGTCGGCGCTCTCAAAGAGGTTGCAGGAGTTCGCAAGTTCGTCTGCATTGACGGCGGCATGTCGGACAACATCCGCCCACCCCTGTACGGCGCAAGATATGAGGCGCTCGTAGCCAACAGGCCCTCAGAGCCTGACACACAGACCGTCACCATCGTGGGCAAGCTTTGCGAGTCCGGTGATATACTTGTCAAAGAAATTCAATTGCCGCACGTTGTTCCTGGCGACGTCATCGCCGTGCCGGTATGCGGGGCATACTGTATTCCGATGTCCAGCAACTACAACGCGATGCAACGTCCGGCGATTGTATTCGTCGATCGAGGCAGTGCACGGCTCGTACGCCGACGCGAGACCCTCGAGGACCTGTACCGCCTAGACACACTCTAATTATGTGGCGCACGATTGGTCAACAGGGCAGTACTACAAGACTCTCTCGCAGTATAGCGGAAGGAACGATCCACCACGCGTACCTGTTCCTTGGACCTGAGCATGTGGGCAAGAGAACGCTGGCTATTGATCTCGCGTGCGCCCTGAACTGCGAAGGTGGTGACCCTCCCTGTGGTGCGTGTCGCGCATGCAGCCGCATACTGGAAGGAAAGCACTCCGACATCCACGACATTACACTCGACGAGAGTGGGTCTGCAGAAGACCTCGAGATCGAAGAGGAAGGTCGCAAGCGGCGCACACGCATTCTGACCGAGCAGATAGAAGACCTCCAGCATGCATCTACGTTGCCGCCTTACGAGGGCCGCTTCAAGATCATGATGGTGAACCATGCGGACCGAATGACCGATGCGGCAGCGAACCGAATCTTGAAGGTCCTGGAGGAGCCACCGGCTCAGGTCGTCTGGATGTTGCTCGCAGAGAACGAGAGCCGTTTGCTTGAAACAGTCGTTTCCCGGTGTCAGAGAGTTGACGTCCACGCGATGCCGATACCGCAATTGGAACGCCACCTGGTCGAGTCTTGCGGTGCAGCACCCGAGCAAGCCAGACTCATTGCCCGAATTTCGCGCGGGCGCACCGGTTGGGCACTGCAAGCGCTGAAAGATGAGTCGCTGCTGTCAGATAGGGTCGCACGGGTTGAGAGTGCAATTCAACTGGTCTCAATGACGTTCTCCGCGCGGTTCGACTTCTCGCGCGACCTCGACGCCCAGTACCGAAGAGAGCGGCCGCGCGTGATTGAGACACTTGACCAATGGATCACCTGGTGGCGGGACCTCCTCTTAGTGAAATCGGTTTGCGCAGAAAGCGTGATCAACATAGACTATGTCAACGAACTGAATGGACAGGCTCAACGCCTGAGTCTCGAGCAGATACGCGACTTCATCGGGAAACTCAACGAGGCGAGGCATGACCTCGATCTCAACGTGATACCGCGCCTCGTGTTTGACGCGCTGCTCTACACGATGCCCCGGGTGGGCAATCCTGCTCATGACGTCGGCGTGCAGCCAGTCGTGGTCCAAGACAGAAGCGAGACCTGATGAACGAACATGACCGGCACCGCAAGACACATGAGGAGTCTGCGGCTAAAGAACTGACGAAGCGAGACCAGGAGCACGCGGAAGATTGGCATGGTGAGCCTGATTCCGCAAGTGACGAGTCGAATGGCGCCGCATTCCTCAACCAGTCTGGCGACGAAGCCACCGAGCAACGCAAGTCCGCAGGAGCCTCAGAGACGGGTGAAAAGGAGGATTTCGCTGCGGATTCAACTATCGTAAGTTCCATGCCCGGTACTCTCGATAATGACCGGGTTCCTTCCGAGAATGAAGCCGCAGAAGGCATCACGGTAGAGAAGTCCCAAACCAGAGAGACTCCTTCTACAGCAACTGCGCACGAAACGGCTCATACGAGTTATGAGGTGGAGGAGGGCGAGCAACAGCGCTCGCGAGTGGTACTCCAGGCAGGTACAGATGAGCAATCTCTCAGGGCGCTCGCGTTGTGCCGTGAGAAGGTTAAGCAGCTTCGCCTCAGAATGCGCCCGCTTGCTGCTCGCTGGGAGGGAGACAAACATGTCATCATATTCTTTCGAGCAGACGAGAAGGTCGATTTCCGCAAGCTCGTACGAGAGCTGAGCCGTCTATTGCATGCCCGTATCGAACTGCGCCAGGTCGGCCCCCGAGAACAGGGGAAACTCTGCGGACTCGTGGGCAAGTGTGGCTACTCGCTTTGCTGCCAGACGTTTCTCGGCCAACTCGCCCAGTCAACCATAAAGATGGCCAAGACGCAGGACCTCGCGCTCAATCCAATGAAGATATCCGGCGTGTGTGGACGCCTGCTCTGCTGTCTCAACTACGAGCAGGAAATGTACGTCGACGCGAAGTCCCGCATGCCCAAAGTCAATCGGATCGTGGACACAGACTTTGGTCCGGGCAAGGTCGTAGCAGTCAACGTCCTTAAGGGCACTGTCACTGTCCAACTGGAGACGATGGTCAGAGAGCTACGTCCTGACCAGGTGCAACTCCCCGAGACCCACGGATGAACGCGTGCCTCGGAGACACATACTTCTGCCACTCAATGTGCGAACAGAAGTAGTGATACGGTACGTGATAGCCATAACCACGAGGTGCTCGTGGCTCACTGATCAGTCGCATTCCTGCCTGTTCAGGAGTGCGACCACCCTTCTTACGGTTGCACAGCTTGCATGCACTTACCACGTTCTCCCAGGAATGACCTCCTCCCTGGCTGCGCGGCACAACATGGTCGAGGGTCAGTTCGCGCGTCTGACGTCCGCAGTACTGGCAGACATAGGCATCCCGCATGAACACCTCCAGCCTTGTAAGGCGGCGCTGATGGTAGGGGCGCTTCACCCGCTGAGTAAGACGGATGACCGATGGAATGGCGAACGACGCTGATACGGTGTGCACCTCGCCCCGGCTATTCTCAACCAGTTCCGCCTTTCCGCAGTACACGAGTACAATCGCCCGACGGGTGCGGCACACATCGTGAGGCTCAAAGCCTTGATTAAGGACAAGTACAGGAGCGTCTACCATACGAGAGCCCTCCGGCTATTCTAGCAACCGTTCTGACGACCCGCAACCATATTCTCCGTGTCACTCTGTTGTGTTTTCTCAGCCCTGCGGAAGCTTCGTGAGGAAGTACGTCATGCCTCCGCTGGCCACGATCGTTTGCCCGGTAACATAGCTGGATGCATCGGAGGCCAAGAAGACCGCAAGCCTTCCCAGTTCGTCAGGCTCACCCCATCGGCCCAGAGGGATGATGCTGCGCTGCGCTGCGCGTAACTCTTCACGAGCTTTGTACAGCGCCTCCGGTATCGGCGTCCGGACATGACCGGGCGCGATGCAATTCACCCTGATGCCATGTTTTCCGTACTCTGCCGCAAGTGTCTGAGTCATACTTACTACACCCGCCTTGGCAGCGCCATAGACAACGGAAGTCTCATAAGGCACCAGCGCCGCGAGCGACGCGATGTTCACGATGTTGCCTTTCCTTGCAGTGTCTATCAAGTACGTGATGAAGGCCTTACAGCAGATGAACTGAGAGGTCAGGTTTAGCCGGAGGAGGGATTCCCACTCTGTGAGTTCCAGCTCCACGATGGTCGTCTTTCGCGGTCGTGGCCCGAGACCACCTACGTTGTTCACAAGGACATCGATCCCGCCAAACTCGTCTATCCCTGCAGCCATCATCGCCTGCACGCTCTCAACATTGGTCACGTCGGTAACGGCAACCAGCACGTGCTGCCCGAGGCGACGAATCATTTCTGCAGTCTCTTCAGCCGTATCGTGCTCCAATTCGGCGACCACGATATTGGCGCCGGCACTCGCCATCTGGAGCGCTGTACTGCGTCCAATGCCCGAACCTGCTCCCGTCACAACGGCAGTCATTCCGTCCAGTGCGTAGGCGCTCATATCATGCATACTCGATTCCTCCAAGCAAGATTCTTGGCTCATGTACCAACCTGTCTGGCTTCATGCAACACC
This sequence comes from Dehalococcoidia bacterium, assembly GCA_003562475.1. Classification (GTDB taxonomy): domain Bacteria; phylum Chloroflexota; class Dehalococcoidia; order GIF9; family AB-539-J10; genus SKVJ01. The sequence goes on from PWUU01000097.1 coordinate 10,648, forward strand.
AACCCTATACTATCGCAAGAGACACCGCTATCACGACCCGGCAAGAACACCCCCCGCTCACGATATGTCGACACCTGTCACACAGGCCGGACCCGCTGTGCAAGAGAAGAGAAACGAAATACCCCTGGCGAAGACTCTTATCGTGGAAGCCTCACAAGCGATTCCGAGTGACAGGTTGGTCGAACAGTAATCGGCGGAGGAGCAGCCGCTCCGGTCGCACTCCAACGGTGAGATCGAGACTCAGTCCCGCAGTGAGCCGCTTCACAGCGATGGCACAGAGAATAAGGACCAGACCAACAGTCATTTCGTGGGGAGCCTCAGCAAGCCAGGCAAGCAATGGCGCTACGAAGAAGCCGGCCAGCATGATGAGGGGAACCATCCTGAACGACAAGTGATCGGAGCTCTGCCGGTCTGGCACTGATGAGGCCATCGTAACAAGCCATAGCACAAATCCCAGCGCAAAGAGTATCAGGGACAGCATTATCGCCTGGATCTCATACACGAGCGCGAGCGCGATCAGTGCCCCCACAGCAGTGGCATTGCCTCTCTCGCCATGGCCACGGACAGGAGGCCACATCTGCCCGACGACAGCCGCCAAGCCTGCAATCGAGACCACTCCTGGCGAGAGCGAGAATCCGAATCCGATCAACACGGGGAAGACTCCCTTGGACACATCCACCACAATAGCCACAGCCGCCTGGCGCCAGCTCACCTCGCGACCCAACGCGATGTGCAGGTCACGCTCGTCTCCGACATCAAGTCCGTTGGCGACTGCAAGCGCAATCGTGAACGGCAGAGCGCCTATGAAATAGCCGAAAGCTATCAGCAGGAGCGCGCCCATCACGTCACCTACCGTGGTACCAGCCCCCGAAAACGGGCTGACTCACTCGCGGTCGTACACATCCACGTTGTAGTGTGGAGCCAGTATGTTGAAGACGGTTCCAAAGCGGGGGTCGGCGAAGCGCGAACTGATCCGTATCTCCATTTCGTCAAGAGATAGACATGTCGTGACCACCATCGGCAACCGTGCGTTGTATCGATAGTTGATCAGCTGAAACAGCTTTGACCTCGCCCACGGAGTGCTGGATTGCTCACCAAAGTCATCGAGGACAAGCAGTGGGCTCTGCTTCACCTCCTCAAAGAACCTGGCGTACGACAGACGGCTATCCGGGCCGAAGGCAGACCGCAGGTAATCAAGAAGGTCCGCAACAACCACGAAGAAAACTGGTTGACCGGCGGCGAGACGAGAATTCGCAATGGCCGCTGCCAGATGAGTCTTCCCGCACCCATGGACACCCTGAAAGACAAGCCAACCCTCCGGCTGCCGGGCGAATTCAACCGCCAGGTTGTAGGCCATCTGGAGGTTCTGTCGCTGCTCACGCGATAGTTCCGTGCGGCGGTGGTCGAAATCTTTGAATGTCTGCTGCGCTAAACCTTCCGGGAGCGCCGGTATCTGCACCCCGGTGCTTCGGGGATTGCCCAGCCACAATACAGAGCAGAATCCTCCGTCGACAAACCTCTCGCTGACACCAGGGTCGAGTTCATCAGGGGCGACATCGGTCGTGATGACCGTCGGTAGCCTCAGATTGTAGCGATGGTTGAGAATCTGCTCGAGCTTCTGTCGCGCCCACTCGCTGGCTCCTTCAGTACTTACATCATCCAGCACAAGAAGCGGTGTGTTCCTGACCTGGGAAAAGAGGTCGTCATAGCTAACGTCACTCCCGGGACTGAAGGCGGCGCGCAGATGATCCAGGAGATCCGCCGCGCTCACATAGAACACCGGCTCTCCTTGGGAGAGCCTTTCGTTAGCTATCGCACACGCAAGATGGGTCTTCCCGCTGCCAACCGGCCCCACAAGTACAATCCAGCCCTGAGGATCCACTGCATACCTTCGCGCCACGTCCAGAGCTGCCGGGAATCCTGCAATGGACTGAGTGCGCCCGGTAGGCTTGAGCGTCTCGAACGAGTAGTGCGAAAGATACCCGAGATTGCTGTAGCGCTCGAGCAAGCCCTGCTTCTGTCGCACAAGTGCCTGTTCACGACAGCTACAGGGAACAGCACGCGAATAGTCCGGCTCTCCGGACGATGACACGGGATGCACAAAGCCTGCGCCACGACACAGGGAGCAACGGACAGCGCCCCCCGTCTCGCCTTGAGATGCGGCTTCAGCGCCGGACGACGCGCCCGTATTTGCCTTTGATGTACTTATCGGGGTCATCCGACCGAGCACTCGTTCTATGTGCTCCACTTCCTTTCCCCTCTGCAGTCCAGCGTTCAAGTATCCTGCTGATATACTTCCAGTTCTGTTTTCGCCCCTTCACCGCCTCACGAAACGCCTCCTCGATCCACTCGGCAGGATACGTCTTCTGCGCATCCCTCAATTCCTCGGCTATTATGGGGGTGATAATCCCGATATTTTGCTCGTACAACTCGAAGACATTGGGTGCGGTGGACACCGCTGCACCTCGGGCAGAACCCTTCGCCTTCAGTTGTTCTATCGCATCAAGATCCGCCTCCAGGTTCGCAACGTACACCACATCAGAATGTTCATCTGCAGGCAATTCTATCTTCAGGAACACGCCACGCCTGACAGCCATCTCTATCCCCGCACTACATTCTGTCTCATCGAGACCGAGCAACGAAGCAGTTCTGGCCACGAGTTCGTCATGCCTGACGTAACCGGGATAATCCCGTGATCTGCTCAACAGGTGAAACGCGAGCATCGAGACCTTCAATTCCGTCAGGTCGTCAATCTGCCGCATCACCAGTGTGAAATAGGAACCGGGAACATACGAGAACGTGCCTGGTTGTGCGGCAGAGTACGGTATGCGAGCGATCATCAGCATCTTGCCTCAATACTAGATAAACGTTGAAGAGGTTGCTCCCTGTTCGAGGTTGTCAAAGCGAACCACCCTATCCACAAATCGCATTTTGACCTGGCCCAACGGGCCGTTTCTGTGCTTTGCCACGATGACATCCGCGATCCCTTGCGGGTATGGCTCACCCATTATGTCATGCAAGCGATTCCATTCCTCCTCGCTCACGTACTTGTCCTCACGGTAGATAAACAGCACGATATCAGCATCCTGCTCGATCGTGCCTGACTCGCGCAGGTCGGCCAGTTGTGGCACATGAGACGTTCTCCACTCGACAGCGCGGCTGAGCTGGGAGACGGCAATCACAGGGACGTTCAGTTCGCGGGCAAGCAGCTTGAGCGATCGCGTGATCTGGCTCAATTCCTGTACCCGTGTCTCTCTTCTCCCCTCGCCCTCGATCAATTGGAGATAATCGATAATGACAAGGTCCAGACGCCGTTCGAAATCCAGTCGTCTCGCCTTGCTCCTGACCGACATGGTGCCGACCTGCGGAGTGTCGTCAATGAAGATGCTGGTGTCGGAGAGTACCCCAACGGCATTCATTATTTTGCGTTCCTCTTGCTCGAAGAACTTCCCTATCCTCACCTGCCAGAAGTCCACATCAGCGTGGGCGGCCAGCATACGCTGCACCACCGATTCGGCAGACATCTCAAGGCTGAAGAGTGCAACACAGGCATTCTGCTCAACCGCCGCCCTGCGTGCAATGTCAAGCGCCAGCGTTGTCTTACCTATACTCGGCCGAGCTGCCAGGACGATGAGATCCGACCTCTGCAATCCTCCGAGCAGGCTGTCCAATCCGGGAAACCCCGTCTTCACATGCGGCAATCCCTCGGAGCCATCATCTCCCGGATGTCCCGTCTCTTCAAAGTAACCATCGAGCACATCGCGAATGGAAACAAAATCGCGTGTACTTCCACGCATGCGCACCTGGAAGAGCGCCTCTTCGGCCTGGCTAAGGCTCTGCTCGGAATCGGGGTCCGCTTCGTAGCCAATAGAGGCAATGCGCCTGCCAGCAACAATGAGTTTGCGCATGAGGGACATGCGCTCAACTATCCGGCCGTAGAACTCGACGTGAAGCGACGTGGGTACGCCTGCGATGAGGCGATTGAGGTTGGAGGCGCCGCCACTCTCCTCGAGTCGGCCGAGGCGCATCAATTCGTGCGCAACCGTGATCTGATTGATGGCTTCGCTACGACCATAAAGATTGACACACGCACCATAGATGGACGCGTTTACCTCATCGTAGAAGTCCTCAACCTTCAGGAAGGTGACAACTCTCAGGATCGCATCGGGATCGATGAGAAGCGACCCAAGCAGCGCCTCCTCAGCCTCGATGTCGTGGGGCGGGAGCTTCTCCTGTTCCGCCATGACACTCACCACCTATGATTCTTCGGTCTCTGCTTCAATGACGACGGTTACCGTCGCGCCTGCGCTGCTCGAGAGTTTGATAGGGACGTCGTGGCTTCCTGCCTCCCTCAGGGGACGCTCCAGTACCACGTGTTTCTTATCGACTGGCGTGTCACCCAGCTTACTCAGTTTCTCGGCAATATGCGCCGCGGTTATCGAGCCAAAGAGCTTATCCTCGGCGCCAACTCGTGCCTTGAATCGCAGTTCCTGTCCCTGCAGCCGCTCAGCCAGCATCTCCAGCTTCATCGCCTCCTGAGCTTTGCGCTCTTTCTCTCGTTGGATGCGGGACTCAGCCTGTTTCATGGCACCGGGACTCGCTTCAACGGCAAGTCCGCGCGGCAACAGGTAATTGCGTCCGTAGCCCCGGGCGACTTCCTTCACATCCCCGGCTTCGCCGGAACCCGGAACATCTTTCAGGAAGAGGACCTTCATAATGAGCTGATATACCTCCTTGCAGACAATGCGGCGGTCGCTCCGTCCCCTGCTGCCGTAATCGCCTGGCGCGCCGAGTCGTGACGCACGTCGCCTGCGGCAAACACACCCGCAACGTCCGTCTCGAGCTGAACGTTAGTGATGACGCAGCCGAATTCGTCAACCGGCACGGAGTCGCCAAGGAAGCCTGTCGACGGCACAGAACCCACCGCCACAAACACCCCGTCCACCGCAAGTTCCGAAATTATATCATTCTTTGTGTTCCGCAAGCGCACACTGCTTACCGCAGGATCTCCATAGATACTCTCAACCACCGAATTCCACATGAACTGAATCTTCGGTGTCCTTAGCACATTACCCTGCAATGCCCTACTGGCGCGCAACTCATCCCTGCGGTGAACCACAGTCACCTCGTTGGCAAACTTGGAGAGCTCAAGCGCATCAGCGATGGCGGTATCGCCCCCACCGACTACGAGTACCTTCTTTCCACGAAAGAACGGACCGTCACAAGTCGCGCAGTACGACACGCCTTTGCCAGTCAACTCGATTTCGCCGGGCACATTCAACAGTCGATAGCGCGATCCGGTGGCAATAATCACGGCAAGACCTCTTACATCCTGATCCGTGGTCTTCACGGTGTGAAAGATGGAGTCAGCCCCGCGATCAGCTAGTTCGATCCCCGTGACCTCGGTGATGACCGTCTCAGCCCCCTCCTTCTCAGCCTGTCGATGCATGGACTGCCCCAGTTCCATACCCGACACGCCATCCACGAACCCGGGGTAGTTCTCAACACGCGATGCGTTTGCTATCTGCCCTCCCGGAAGCATCTTCTCGAGAATAACCGTTGAGAATCCTGATCGGGCGGCATAAATCGCTGCGGAGAGCCCGGCTGGTCCTCCACCAAGAACGACGACCTGATACTCCATGATTGATCGCCCAATGGTAGCAGATCGACGTCTCCTTTTCACCAGAAGTGAACGCGCATCGATGCTCTCTGCGTTTGCCTTCGCACCCGAATCTGTTGTACCTTTCTTCAGGAAATGCTCTCCAATGAATCCCTCTGCGGCCATCCGCTACATCTGCGCTTCAATGTGAGCGCCTTGCTACAGCAACCAGTGGGAACCAGTCTGGTATGCCGCATTGAAGAACTCTTGCCTGACGCACAGTCGACTCTGGTAAGCGGTACCGTCATGTTTACACACACCAGCCGGGGAATGACGGTTTCGGGCGAGGGAACAGCCGATGTCATGCTAACGTGCATGCGGTGCCTCGACGAGTACTGTCAGCACGTGCATTTCATCATAGAAGAGGAGTTGCATCCGGAACCAGGATTCGCACAACGGCGTGGCGCCGACGGATTCGAGGCACTGGGGGAGGTATGCATTCGCCCCGATCACACACTTGACTTGGGGGAGATAATGCGACAACATATCGTCTTACACTTACCCGTTAAACCGTTGTGCCGGACAGACTGTCCCGGCTTGAAGGAGTTGCACCCCGATGTCTGAACCCAAGAAGAAGCGATCGCAATCGCGTAAGGGCAAGCACAGAAGCCACCAGGCAATGACAGGCCCGGCACTCATGTCGTGTGCGGACTGCAAGAGCCCCAAGGTCTCCCATCAGGTCTGTCCAACCTGCGGCATGTATGACGGCAAGCAGGCTATCATCATTGCGACCAAGAAGAAGAAGTGACACATGTCAGCATGGGCTGCATATGTATTTCCCGGGCAAGCTTCCCAGAAGGTTGGCATGGGTCTCAGTGTGTACGAGGAGTACGAGACCGCAAGAGCCGTCTTCCAGGAGGCTGACGCTACGCTTGGGTTCCCTCTCTCAAAGCTGTGCTTCGAGGGGCCGGCAGACGAACTGACCCGGACCGTCAACGTCCAACCGGCGCTCGTAGCCACCAGCATTGCGTGTCTCGTAGCGGCCCGAGAGGCATTGAGCAGCAAGCTGCCATCTCCCGCATTCCTGGCGGGACACAGCCTGGGTGAGTATACCGCGCTCGTCGCCGCCGAAGCCCTATCGCTGGCAGACACACTCAAGCTTGTGCGCGAGCGTGGTCGCCTCATGTATGAGGCAGGCATCAAGGCTCCCGGCAGCATGATGGCCGTCATCGCCTTCGACTACCCGCCTCTTCAGGAAGTGTGCGACCAAGCAGGAGTCCAGATATCCAACATCAACGCCCCCGGACAGCTCGTCATTAGTGGAGCGATCGACAAGCTTGAGAGAGCAGCTGCACTAGCCAGGGAACGAGGCGCACGTAAATTGATCCCTCTCAATGTAAGTGGTGCGTTCCATTCCACCCTGATGGAGCCGGTCATAGAAGAATTCGGGCGCGTACTGGACAGCGTGGTCTTCCAGTCGCCTCGTGTGCCCATCGTCTCAAATGTGACCGCGCTGCCACTGACAAACGGCGACGAGTTGCGCGACGAACTGCTTGCCCAGTTGCGGCGCTGTATACAGTGGCAAGCCTCAGTAGAGTACATGACAGCTCACGGCATCACAACCTACTACGAAATAGGACCAGGCACAGTGCTGGGCGGCCTCATCAAGAGAATCAGCCCGCATGCGCAGATCATTAACATCTCCGAGGCGGAAGATATCGCGGCACTCAACCAGCCGACGCCGTCCACATGACCATGTCCTCACGTCGTAAGGCGCGAAGCATCACACTCCAGGTCCTCTACGAGCTGGATTGCACCACCCATAGGAGAGAAGAGGTCCTTGCTCGCCTGATCTACGATGAGAGCGTCAACGAGGAGACCTACGACTTCGTGGCTAAGCTGGTTAAAGGGGTATGTCAGCATCGTCGGCAACTAGACTCGGTTATCGAGCAACATGCGCCCGCATTTCCAGTCGCGCAGATGGCACCAATTGACCGCACCATCCTGCGGCTTGCCCTGTACGAGATGCTGTTCACAAGCGGTACCCCCCTGAAGGTGATCATTAATGAGGCCGTCGAACTGGCCAAATTGTTCGGTGGCGACTCTACCCCTCGATTGGTGAACGGCGTCCTCGGCTCCGTCGCGGAGGTGGAGGAGAAGGGAGCGTCTTAGCAGGAGTCAATCCCCGGTTGAGGACCAATCCTATGCACGAGTACGGAATCACCGAGAGTCTGCTCCGTATCGTCGAAGACAGGGCGCGGGAAGCCGGAGTGACCAGGGTACTGACGATACGAATAGTTGTGGGCGCCCTCACAGGATTCGCGCCTGACTGCATCGAGTTCTATTACGAGGCCATGAGTAAGAACTCTATTGCCGAGGGGGCCGCCCTCGAGTTTGAAGAGCGGCCTGTGATGCTTCGATGCAGGGCATGCGCAGACGTATTCGAGCCGGGCGATAGGGTTTGGGCCTGCCCTTCTTGCGGATCATCGGAGGTCAACATTGAGGGTGGTCGTGAACTCTACATCAAGGAAATGGAGGTATCGTGAGAAAGATCGAGATTGTGCAGGGCATTCTTGATGCGAACGAAGCAACCGCAGCAGGGAACCGCGCCGTGTTCGACCAGCACCGGTGTCTGGCTGCTAATATTATGTCTGCTCCTGGCGCCGGCAAGACCAGCTTCATACTCCGCACCATCGAGCGACTCAGTCCGCACATTCGGATCGGCGTCATCGAGGGCGACGTAGTATCCACAGTTGATGCCGAGAAGGTCGGCGATATCGTCAGCGCGGTCGTTCAGATTAACACGAAGGGGATGCCCGAAAGCTGCGCACTGGTGGCAGACATGATCCACGCAGCCCTCAAACGCCTGCCTCTGGACAACCTGGATCTCGTCCTCATAGAAAATGTGGGAAACCTCCTGTGCCCGGCGGAGTTCGACCTGGGAGAGCATCTGAAAGTAGTCATCACGAGCACCCCGGAGGGTGACGACAAGCCGCTGAAGTACCCTGTCATCTTCGCACAGGCCGATGTGGTTGTCATCAACAAGTCCGACCTTCTGCCGTACGTCGATTTCGACATCGATAAGTTCACACGGGCAGTTCGCAACCTGAACCCACGCGCCGTCTTCTTCCCGCTGTCGTGCAAGACCGGCTCAGGCGTGGATGAATGGGTGGCATGGCTACGGAGTCAGCAACCTGTGAAGTGAAGTCACACGAGTTCCGCACCAGCACGGAAATGGCCGGACATATCGGCGTCCACATCCGCGTAGAGGGTGTCGTACAGGGAGTCGGCTTCCGTCCATTTGTTTACCGCCTTGCCACGGACCTCGGCCTGGGTGGATGGGTTCGTAATACCTCCGAAGACGTGCAGGTGGAGATCGAGGGCTCTCGCGCAAGGGTTCGCGAGTTCATCGAACGGCTGCCCGAGGAAGCTCCTGCACTTGCGCGCATACATCATATTGATGTCCGCGAGATACCTGTACGAGGCACAACAAGATTCCGGATACTGGAGAGCCGGTTCGAGGAAGGCAAGGGACAGATCGTTTCACCGGATGTCGCCACCTGTGCGGACTGTCTTGCCGAACTCTTCACTACATCCGACCGGAGGTACCGCTACCCGTTCACCAACTGCACAAACTGCGGTCCACGCTTCACCATCATCACTGGCATGCCGTATGACCGGGCGAATACGACAATGGCTTCCTTCGCCATGTGCGCCGAATGCCAGCGGGAGTACGATGATCCGGCCAACCGGCGCTTCCACGCCCAGCCAAATGCCTGTCCCGTATGTGGCCCCTCGCTCGATCTCGTCGATGGCAGCGGACTCCCTGTGCGCTGCGCCGACCCGCTGTCACACACGGTGTCCCTGCTCCGCAATGGCCACATAATCGCGCTTAAGGGCCTGGGCGGATTCCTGCTCGCGTGCGATGCAACTGTGCCGGACGTCGTACGACGACTGCGCGACCGGAAACGACGCCCGTCGAAACCCTTTGCAATCATGGTCCGGGACATCGAGACAGCGCGTTTACATTGCGACCTCACGCCAGAAGACGAGTCGCTGCTGTCTTCTCCGTCCGCTCCGATCGTGCTCGCGCGCTGGAGAAACGAGTCGCCAATCTGCCGCGACGTTGCTCCCCATCTTGCATTCCTTGGAATCATGCTGCCATATACACCACTCCATCACATCCTGCTGCATGAGATGAATGAACCACTCGTCATGACAAGTGGAAATCTGAGCGAGGAACCCATCGCCGCAGCCAATGAGGAAGCACTATCCCGCCTTGCGGGCATCGCAGACTACTTCCTGCTCCACAACCGCCCGATTCATTCACGGTATGACGACAGTGTGACTATGGTGGTTGACGGCACCCCTCACATGTTGCGTCGGGCGAGGGGCTATGCTCCTCTTCCAGTCGGCCTGCCGTTCGATGTGGCTCCAATCCTGGCCGTCGGTCCACAGATGAAGAACACGTTCTGCCTCGCACACAAGCGCCACGCATTCGTATCACAGCACCTGGGCGACCTCGACAGCATCGAGACACTTGATCACTTTGAGGCCACCATCGCACTTTATCGTCGACTGTTCAGCATCGAACCGGAGGCCGTTGCCCACGATCTGCATCCAGACTACTCCTCCACCAGATTCGCGCGACAGATGGCCTCAGGCAGTCTGAGAAGCATCGCCGTACAGCATCACCACGCGCACATCGTCAGTTGCATGGTCGAGAACGGCGTAACCGAGCCCGTGATCGGTGTGGCCTTCGATGGTTCGGGCCTCGGCACCGACGGAAATATATGGGGCGGCGAGTTTCTCATCACCGACCTATCGACATCACAGCGCGCGGGGCACCTTGAGTATGTGCCTCTGCCGGGAGCGGACGCCGCTATCCTCAGGCCGTACCGAACCGCGGTGTCGTATGTAGTGACTCTTCTGGGGACTCAGGCGCTGCAACGTAGTAGCATCCTCAGGGCGGCGCTGACCGATGAAGAACACCACACGATCCTGCGCCAGATCGAAACTGGCCTCAATACCCCCATGACATCGAGCATGGGACGCCTCTTCGACGCTGTTGCAGCAGTCACCGGCATCAGGACGGTCATCGATTACGATGGCCACGCTGCTATTGAACTCGAGATGCAAGCGCATATGTCGCCAGCCATGGAATCAAGCAGCCAGTATCGCTTCGAAATCGAACGCAGGGATGACACGCACGTGATCAGGGTGGCACCAGTGCTTGACACAGTACTACGCGACATCTCAAGAGGAGCCCCTGCACCTCAGATCGCCACTGCGTTCCATGCGGCGGTATCACAGATGACCGCCGATGTCTGCAGCCTGATTGCAACTGACACGGGCATCTCCACCATTGCACTAAGCGGCGGTGTGTTTCAGAACAGGATCCTCGTGGAGAGCATTTCCACACGCCTACGCGCGGCAGGGTTTCGAGTTCTGCATCACGTGATGCTTCCTCCGAACGATGCCTGCGTGTCGTTGGGCCAGGCGGTAGCCGCGTCGCAACTGACATAACGGCCTCTTGCGCACCGCACCGTTGGCATCACCCGTCGTTTGTAATTTGAGTATAGTACGAGCTACAATGTGTGCCGTTATGTGCCTCGCAATTCCTGCACTGATCCTGTCCACGAACGGCGATACTGCCGAGGTAGACATATGCGGCGTGCGCAGGCAGATCGGCACAATGCTGACACCCCATGTGAAGGCGGGTGATTACGTCCTGCTGCACACCGGCTACTCCATCGGTGTCCTCAACGCCGAGGAGGCAGAGGAGACCCTCGCGCTGTTCAGGGAACTGGCGGAAGTCAGTGAGATTCGTTGACGAGTTTCACGACGCGGCTATCGCCCGTACGATTGCCCAGCGCATCGCACGTGCGTCTACACGACCCGCACAGTTCATGGAGTTTTGCGGCAGCCACACACATGCCGTGCTCCGCTACGGCATTCGCGACCTCTTGCCTCCCACGATCACCATGAGATCGGGGCCCGGCTGTCCGGTTTGTGTCACCTCGGCACGCGACATCGATACCGCAGTCTCCCTCGCAATGACACCTGGCTTCACTGTCGCTACCTATGGTGACCTTGTACGAGTCCCTGGAAGCCGTGGGAGTCTCGAACATGCACGGGCCGCCGGCGCCGACGTCCGCGTCGTCTATTCGGCGCGGGACGCAGTCGACATCGCAGAGCAGAACCCCTCACTACAGGTGGTTCTTATTGGCATAGGATTTGAGACGACCGCGCCTACCATTGCGGTGTCCATTCTTGATGCATCTCGTAAGCGCCTGCAGAACTACCACGTACTGTCCCTGCTCAAGCTTACACCCCCGGTCATGCAGGCATTGCTCTCCCTTGGCGAGGTACAGATCAACGGCATCATCTGTCCGGGCCATGTCAGTGTCATCATCGGGACCAGGCCCTATGAGTATCTCCCGGCACGATTTGGCATCGGATGTGCCATTTCGGGATTCGAGCCACTCGACATTCTCCGGTCAATCGAACTGCTGCTGCAACAGTGCGAGACTGGCAGACCGGTTGTGGCAAACGCCTACGAACGTGCGGTCACGACTGACGGCAACCGGGTGGCTCAGAGCCTGATGCAACGCGTCTTCACGCCCTGCACAGCTGAGTGGCGTGGGATTGGTTTCGTCGAGGATAGCGGGCTCTCGCTTCGCGAGGAGTTTGCCCTTTTCGACGCGTCACACCTGTTCAAACCCGAGGCCCCTCCCGCGAGGGAGCCGGCCGGCTGTCGCTGCGGCGATGTGCTCCGCGGGAGTGCATTGCCGGAGGACTGCTCCCTGTTTGGCGATGCCTGCACCCCCCAGCGTCCCATCGGACCCTGCATGGTTTCGCAGGAAGGAGCTTGTGCGGCCTACTTCGCATACTCCATACGCACATGACATACTGTCTCATACGTAATTAGCGACCAAAGGAGGTTCCCGGGCAGCATGAGCGAGTTGAAGGACTACAGCGGAGAGTTCCGTCCCGGCTTTCAGTTCTCCGATTTCTCCAAGGAGTTCCTCACCGAGCTGATTCGCTTCTACGGTAGAGCATACATGGCAGTCGACGGATTCTGGTACATCGGCGTCAAGGATCATATCGACAACGAGACAGCCCTCGAGATAGACCACTGGGTCTGGGACAAGTCCACCCGCTACGAACTGAAGCGGCTGGTCCCGCTGGCAGGCATCGAGGGCAATGGACTCGACTCCCTCTTCAAGTTCCTGCAACTCGTGCCATGGATGAATGTGGCTGAGTACCATCTGGAACTTGAATCGCCAAAGCGAGGCCTGATGACAGTCACCAAATGCTCTATCCTTGAAGGTATGGAGAAGGAGGGACAGGGTCGCGAGAGTCAGATCTGCAGCCAGGTGGATGCCGCGGTGCTGCGCAAGTACGCTGCGTTCTTCAACCCAGGTATCAGAGTGGAACCCCTGGTACTACCTCCGCGCGAAGATGGGCAGGGCATGTGCTGCCGGTGGGAGTTCACGTTAGAGTGAGTAGCAACGGACCTGATGATGTGGTGCTGCTGGCACATGGCAGTGGCGGGGTGATGAGTCACGAGCTCGTTGCAAAGCGACTGCTGGCATATATCTCAAACACCACACTTGACAGGCTCGATGACTCCGCCGTGCTGAGCTGTCACGGCCGGATTGCCTTTACAACGGACAGCTACGTCGTGTCACCGCTACTGTTTCCTGGAGGTGACATTGGCAGAATTGCCGTATGTGGCACAATAAACGACCTCGCAGTGATGGGGGCACAGCCTTTGTGCCTGAGCCTCGCGCTGATCATCGAGGAAGGCCTGCCCTTTCGCACGCTGGATGTCGTCATGTCCTCTGTCCATGACACTTGTGCAGAGGCAGGCATACATGTGGTCACAGGCGATACCAAGGTCGTGAACCGGGGCAAGGCAGACGGGCTTTTCATCACCACGTCGGGGATCGGACTGGTGCCAGGGGATCTCGACATCTCAGCCAGGCTGGCGCAGCCGGGCGATAGGGTTCTGCTGAGCGGGACAATCGCCGAGCATGGCATCGCCATAATGAGTGCGCGGGAAGGGCTGTCGTTCTCTACCACTATTACCAGCGACTGCGCTCCGCTCAATGGCCTTGTAAGCACGATGCTTGGAGCTGTTCCCACAGGGATTCATGCCATGCGTGATCCGACGCGAGGCGGACTCGCGACCACGCTCAATGAGATAGCATCGCAGTCGGACGTCGGCATCGTCATCAACGAAGCAGCAATCCCGGTGCGACAGGAAGTACGGGCCGCCGCCGACATGCTCGGTCTGGATCCGCTCTACGTGGCAAACGAGGGCAAACTCGTGGCCGTGGCAGCGGCCGACCACGCGGATGCCCTGCTCAAGGCACTTCACGGGCATCCACTTGGACAAGACGCCACAATCATCGGTGAGGTTGTCAGCGATAAGCCCGGGAAGGTTATAATGCGCACCCGCATGGGCCCTACGCGACTGGTGCAGATGATAGCGGGCGAGCTGCTGCCGCGCATCTGCTAGCGGCACATATCTGTTCATGAGGCAGACCTTGTTTCACATGACGGAAGATGCGGTCATCCGCACCCATCACTTACGATACGAGCCTGCTGCCATTTGACCGCGACAGGAGTTCGGCGGGGCTGCCGCGGGCGACCACCCTTCCCTTCTCCATGAAGAATCCGTGATCAGCGATGTGGCTTACGGCCTTCACGTTTTGCTCCACCAGCAGTGTCGTGATCCCGTGCTGGCGCAACTCAGAAATCACGTTCATGACGCGTTTCACAAGTATAGGAGCGAGCCTCAGAGAGGGACAGTCGAGCAACAGGAGCCGCGGAGCCGACATAAATGCCCGTCCGATCGACAGCATCTGCTTCTCTCCCCCGGACAGAGTCCCGGCACTCTGCCGCTGACGCTCACCAAGAATTGGAAACAGCTTCAACACTGTCTCGATGTCATCTCGCACGGCAGTGCTCCCATTGCGTCTCCGGCGGGAATAGGCTCCAAGGAGCAGGTTATCCATAACACTCATCGACGCGAATATGAGGCGTCGCTCGTCCACGTAGACAATACCTCGCCCGACCAGTTTCTCTACGGAAATCCCATCGATTCGCTCACCTTCAAAGACAATCTCTCCCGAATCGATTGGCAAGAGGCCACAGATAGCCTTCAGCGCGGCGCTCTTGCCCCCACCATGCGGTCCCACCAGTGCAACAATCTGGGCATGAGACACGCCGAGCGACACACCTCGCAGGGCAGCAAACGGCCCATACGAGGCACGTACGTCTCTCATCTCGAGAACGATATCCTGGCTCTCGCTTGTCACGTCCACCTGTCTCCTCGATTATTCCCCAAGATAACTCGCCACGACCTTCTCATCATTGCGGATCACCTGTGGCAGTCCATCAGCGATCTTCTCGCCATAGTGCAACACCACCACCCGGCTGGCTACATCCATCACCACATCTGTCAGGTGTTCAACCATCAGCACGGTCATTCCATCCGCAGTCAGGTCTCGCAGTAGAGACGTCAGCCTGTCAATCTCGTCCCGCACCAAACCACCGTACGGTTCATCCAGCAGTACCAGAGATGGCCGCGCCACCAGCGCGCGGGCAAGTCCAACCAGCTTCTGTTCCCCCCACGAGAGTTCACGTGGCTTCGCTCGCGCTCTGTCAGCAAGACCAAGCGCACTCAACTGCTCCATAGACACCGCACGAATCATGGACTCTTCAGTCCTGGCGCGCCGAGACCGAAAACCTGTGGACAGAAAACCGGCAACTGACCACACGTGGCAGCCTGTCATTACATTATCAAGCACCGAGATTGTAGGACACAGTTGCACATCCTGGAACATCTGCGTAATGCCGCGCCGGGCGACTCGGTATGCCGGGAGCGCATCGACGCGCTGGCCGCCAAACACAATCTCCCCGGCCGTAGGTCTGAGCAGTCCGCTCACCAGTTTCAATAGAGTAGTTTTGCCCGCCCCGTTCGGACCGATTATGCAGACGAGGTCGCCGACCTTGACGCTGAGGCTGACATCCCTCAGCACCACCAGCCGGCCATACGCAGCCGATAAGCCGCGCAGGTGAAGCAGCGCTCCATCCTGCCCTGCCAGTGCTGGCCGGCGGGCAGTCACGGGTTCAACCCCCACGGCGGGTCCTCCTTCGCCTGAGTCGTGCCGGCAGTGAATACACTCCTTCCGGCAGGAACAGAAGCGTGGCAACCAGTATAACTCCATACGCCACCAACTCATACGCACCTGTGGGGCCACCAAGAACGATCGGTGCTACAGCACGAAGTACTTCAGTGATGATGATCATCAGCGCAGCACCTATGATTGCCCCCCAGGGGGTGGTTACCCCACCAACAATGACCATGATGGCAACCATAACAGACAGCTCTACGTGAAATGTCCCGGGCTCGATTACCCTGGTGAAGTGCGCGAAGATACTACCTGCGACGCTGGCAAACACAGCGGCGACGACAAAGGCACTCACCTTGTACTTCATAGTGTTGATGCCCAGAACTTGCGCGGTGTCCTCACTTCCCCCTGCGAGTACGTTGAGGACGCGTAGCGCCCTCCCGCTGCGGGAACTCGCTACATTGAGAGAGAACAGGAGCAATGTCACAACCACCAGCCATACGAGCATGAAGATGAAAGCGGAGTACGGAAGGTTGCCCGGGTAGGAGAGCCGAGGTATCCCCGTTAGACCGGTGGCTCCGCCGGTTACAGCGCCCATAGCCATCACCAGGTAGTAAAAGATCAGGTTAACTGTCAGGGTGACACCCGCCACAATAATCCCGCGCAGTCGCAAGACGGCAAACCCCACAACCGCAGCAATCCCTCCCGTCGCAACGGCAGCCAGCACAATCGACGGCCAGGCGGGGAACCCGGCGCGCACAGTGAGAAGCGCCGAAACGTACGCTCCCAGACCATAGAACATAGCCTGGCCCAGGGATACCTGACCTGCCAGACCGGTAAGCAACACCAGCCCCAGCGCCAGAATCGCGTGAAACCCGATCATTGTGACGATGCTGACAGAATAGGCGCCCGCCCAGAAGGGGAGGGTAAACAGCACCAGCGGGCCGGCTACGTAGACCATCCAGCGCAACATGGCAGGTCGTTGCACATTGGACATCACTCGAGTCGTCCCTTCAAAGATAGCCATTATCCTTCAACATTCGCGTGGGCCGGCAGAAGTCCGCGCGGTCTGACGAGGAATATGATGAGAAGTATGCCAAGTGCAATCACGTCGTGATAGCCACTGGGCATCAGGCCAGCCGAGAGAGCTTCTGTCAGGCCAAGCAGTAGACCGCCAACAATCACACCCTCAGCCCGGTGCATTCCGCCAACGAATGCGGCGAGAAGTCCTTTGATGGTGAGCGGAATACCGACGTTGTAAGCTGTCATCGTGAGCGGAGTGATGGTCGCTCCAGCTACGGCTCCAAGCGCTGCAGCAATCACAAAAGCGAGCAACCCCATACGTTCAGGACTTATGCCGATGGTCCTGGCCCCGAGCGGTTCATCTGCGCAGGCGCGGAGCGCCCTGCCCAGCATGGTGCGACCGAAAAAGTAGTAGAGGCCCGCAACCATGAGGATCGTCATACCCACAACCCACGGCGCCTGCCCGAAGATAGTGGCGCCCCACAGGTGGATGCTCCTGCTCCCCAGGAAGCTGGTCAGGGCGCGGTACTCCCACCCCCACACCAGAAGAGTCAGACCCTCAACCGCGAAGGCGAAACCCACCGTCAGGAAAGCCAGCGTCGATCCGGATGCATGGCGGGCAGGGTAAATTATGAAGCGGTACAGTATGGCACCAGAAAGCGAGACGATGGAAACCGCAAGGAAGATGGCCGGCAGCAATGGCACCCCAAAGGCGCACAGGCTGACGGTGATCATGCCGCCGAGCATGACGAACTCCCCCTGGGCGAGGTTCAACACACGAGTGACGCCGTACACCACGTACAGGCCCAGCCCGAGTGCCGCATAGATGCACCCGAGCGTGAGGCCACTTATCAGTGACTGCAGAATCGTCGAGATTTCCACAGCAGGTCGCCTAATCCTCCATGGTCTTCACAAGTATTCTTTCTCCATCTCTGAGCATCACGAGTACCTCCTTCGGTACCACGCGGCCATAGTGATCATCGGCCGACAGAGTATAGGTCCCCATGAACAGGCTCAGATCGGTCGTCCCCTCAAACGCATCCCGCACCTGCGCACGCGCCCCGATGATATCACTCAGGTCCGGGTTCGCGCGCTCGATCCCATCGGCAATGAACACGATAATCTGGGCACCTATGGCCTCCCACATGGCGGGCGGGCGTCCATAGCGCTCGGAAAAAGACTCGGTGAATTCTCTGCACATTTCCCTATCCGGATCATCGACCGGAAGCTGTTCCCACATGGTGAGTTTCGAGTCGAGCCATACGACTGACGGCTCCATCTCGTAGTACTCGCCAAAGGCTTCCACGTAAGCTGGAGAGCCCTGGGCTGGTGTCGTCATGATAGGCACCATGATGCCCATTTCGCGCGCCTGCTTCACCGCGAGCGCCCCTGCCGGACCACTGCCCCAGATGAAGATAGATTCCGCGCCGGACGCTCTGATATTGGCAAGTTGGGGAGTCATATCCGTGGCACCTGGATCGAAATGCTGGTACGTGACCACCTCGATGCCCTCGGCGGGCGCAACCTGCCTGAGGAAATGCTCCCCGCCTTCGCCATAGCCACTGTTCTCGATGAGGCCGGCACAAGTGTTCAGGCCAAGATCGTCCCTAAGGTACCTCAGCGGAAGAGGGATATAGGTGCTCTCACTAGCGATAGGCTTGAACGCCCAGGCACCAAGCCTATCGTTGACGAGTCCGGTGCCGGACATTATGAGTCCAGGCATCTCATTGTCATTGACCACCTCTATCATGCTGTGTGATAACGCGGTCGCCGACATCGTCGCAACCACCAATACCTTATCTACCTCGATTGCTTTCTGTGCAGCAAGCGCTGTCTCGGTAGTACTACCTTTATCATCGTAGAACATGAGCTCCAACGGCATTCCATTTATGCCGCCCGCCTTGTTGATCTGGTCGGCAACCAGCCGTGCGCCATCGATGGCGGGCAATCCGAGGGCACTGTACGGCCCCGTCTGTGAGGCAATGACTCCAATCCTGTACGTATCATAAGTCTGATCCTGGGCGCATCCCAGTGACGGCACCGCAAGTAGTGCGGCCACCAGCACCAGCGCGCCGATACGTCTTGCTGCGTTCATTGGTCTCCTCCCTATTCTTCACTCGTCTCGTCTACAGCGGTCTGGTCTCCCCGATTGGCAGGTATATGAGCGGCAAGGGCATTGCCGATAATACAATGTACGGTCTCAGTCATCTGTCGCGTGAAACCCGAAGGTGACAAAACCCTCGCCGTTCTGAATTGCCGTTACCGCACGACCGTGTGACACATAGAGGCAGTCGCACGACAACTCATCACGCAGCATCCGTTCGAGGCATGCCGCATCCTGCGCGGCGTTCACGTGTACAATCGCACCGGAAAGCTTCCTGCCATTCACCCGCTCCAATGCGGTCTGCACCATCTTCTTCAGGAGCTGCTGCTTGGCCTTCGCGCGAGAGATCAGTTGCACCGTGCCGCCAGTGGAATAGTCAACCTCGATCATCGCCTTGAAACCGGTACCACTGTGGCTCTCAGCGTCGGCCCACGGCTTCGCTTTGAAAATCCTGCCGCCCTTATCGCGATAGAACAGCGTCTCGAAGCAGAAGAGCGCGCACATCGCGTCACGTACCTCGTAGACCTTCCGCACAACATCGTCGAAGTCTGCGCCTTCCGCTGCAAGTCTGGCCGATTCCACCGCAATCGGCATCTCTCCAGCCTCCACAGTTCGTGAGTCCACCACCTCGATCTTCATTGCCGGATACTTCTCCAGCATGAGCTTTCGAGCCTCGAGTGCGGCGCCATAGCCCTTGCTGAACAGGGAAGTCATATGGATGGACACCACGGCCTCCGCCCTCTGAGCGGCCCACTCGTATGCCTCAAACACCTCACCGATGGAAGGCGCCGAAGTCGTCGGCACCTCGCCTCGCTGCCGCAGCCTGGTCAGCAGCCAGTCCATGTCAACCTCGGTCTCGAGGTAGTCCCGCCCATCGACAATCGCATGCAACGGCAGGATTCCAATGTCATACCTGTCGACCAGCTCCTGCGGCACCGCCGCGGGAGCATCGACAATGACTGCAACCTTCCGCGTCATCTGCACTCCTTAAGCTTCAGCGTACAGTGCTCTGGATACCTCGGCATACGATATATTGTTCAATCACAAAACGCCATTTGTCAAGCGACAAATTGTATGTAGCAATCGTTTCCTGGATGCCCGAACGCAGAATCACGGCTCGCCGGGCTAGCTCCTCGCCATTATGTCGCCAACGCGGGTTGAGTCGCGCGCCACTGGTAGGGCATACTTGCAGCACGCTGCACGGGCGGGCTATTCGGCCTCGTTCTCATTGCTACGTACAACTCTCGTGCGTGCCGGGCGTTACCAGACAAGAACCAGACTATGAGGATACGAAACACGCAGGAACTCATCTCGCACGGTAATGTGCCCGGTCGAAGAGCGCTCCTGGAGATAGTGGAGGCCGGACTCCAGGCAAGCGACCCTTACTGGAGCACTAGAGAGCTTGTCCGCCTGAGAAACGGCAAACTCATCGTGGGCGGCGGTCAGTTCGAGCCGGTCGGTTCTCCACACACCGGTGAGGAGAAATACCATCTGGCCGAAATCGGCCGCATATTCGTCCTTGGTGCAGGCAAGGGAATTCAGCGCGTGGCGAAGGCTCTCGAGGACGAACTGGGTGACCACTTGACCGGTGGTCACATCATCGACAAGAAAGGCCACCCTGTGATTCTTGAGCGCATCGGCGTGACCCTGGGAGGGCATCCTGTCCCTGATAACGACTGCGTACAGGGGTGTCACCGCATCCTCGCCATACTGGAGAATCTATATGCGGATGACCTCGTCTTCACATGTGTGAGCAATGGAGTTTCGGCCCTCCTGACACTCCCGGTCCCTGGTCTGACGCTCGAGGATATGAAGGCAACTACTCGTATCATGCAGATAGAGTGTGGCGCACCAACGCAGGATCTCAACCCGGTGCGCAACCATCTGGACGTACTGAAAGGCGGCCGGCTCTCCCGACGCATCCATCCTGCCCGTGCCATTCACATCATCGCCATCGAACCTGGCGACTACCATACACTGATACACGAGAACTTCTGGTTGCATTCTCTTCCCGACGCGACAACCTACGATCAGGCGATTGAGAACCTCATGAGATGGGAAGCCTGGGACGCGGTACCTGCATCCGTGCGAGATTTCCTGCTAAGACGGGACCCGGCGCACGATACCGTCAAGGCAGATGAATATGAACGCTTCGGGCACCGGGTCTTTGGTGTGATGCCGGGCCCGTTCCAGACTGCCAAAGTGCCTGCGGCAATGCGGAAAGCGGAAGAGCTTGGCTACAAGCCATATTTCCTGGGCGAGGAGGTTTCCGCCATCGAGGCCAGCCACGCTGCCTCCTATCTCGCGGAGATAGCAAAGACGATTGAACGCAGACGTCAGCCTTTCGAGCCTCCCTGTGCCCTCTTCACCAGCGGGGAGATGCTCGTCACCGTCGGCAAAGAGGACGGTACAGGCGGTCGGAACCAGGAATTCGCACTTGCCGCAGCGCGCAGGATAGCGGGGAGCCAACGCATAGTAATGGCCTCGGTGGACACCGACGGCACCGACGGCCCCGGCGGCGACTCCACTATCTGTCTCGCAGGGGGCATCGTCGATGGTTTCACAGCTCAGGAGGCCGATGCGAAGGGCGTCGACCTCGTCGACTCGCTGAGGCGCCACGACACTACTCCTGCCCTTCGTAAACTCGGCAGCGGTATCATCGCCGAGCCTAACATCAGCTTGAACGACCTGACAGTCGCACTCATAATGAGCGACGCCTAGTGCAAGAGGAGAGATTCGGATGAGCGATGGTTCAATGATCAAGTCCATTACCGCGCTTCAGACGTGGAGTTGGCGAGGCCATCCCGCGCTGGAGGCGCGGGTCGTGACGGAAAATGGCGCATCGGGCGCTGCCCAGGTTCAGGCCGGGACGTCGGTCGGACAGCACGAGGTACAGTTCATCCACGACGGTGGTCCGCGGTGGGGTGGTCTCGGCGTGCAGAAGGCCGTCGCCGTCGTTAAGGACATCATCGCACCCGCCCTCATCGGCATGGATGCCACGCGGCAGCGCGATATAGATGGCCGCATGATAGCGATTGACGGTACACCTAACAAGGCGAGGTTGGGCGGCAACTGTATCGGTGCTGTCTCTGCAGCCGTACTGAAAGCGGCTGCGGCGAGCGTTCGGCTACCCCTCTATCGGTACATCGGAGGACCCAATGCGTGTGTTATGCCGACTCCTGGCGTGCTGGCCGTACTGGGCCCCAAGCGCTACGGTGGCGGCGACCGGGGCGGCGAGAAGCCAACCTACTCCTTCTACTGTCACGGCTATGGGAGTTTCACGGATGCCTCACAAGCCTGCTGGCAGGTCCGCCAGGCGTTCCGCAGGATTCTGCTGGAAAAGAAGGGCGTCAATGCGTTCAGAATAGACCGGCTGTTCATCGACCAGGAGGGTGTATTCGAGCACGACCGGGAGTTGTGGGCATTGATGAAAGACGCCGTCGAACTTTCTGGCAACGATGGCCGGATCGGTATCCAGGCGGACATCGCAGCCGGATGCTACCACGATAAGAAGACAGGACTCTACAAAGGCCTTTTCTCCCGTGAAGACAAGACTCGAGACGACCTGATAGCACTGTACCGTGAAGCGGTAAGAGAATACCCGTTCGTAATACTCGAGGACCCGCTGGACGAGGATGATTTTGAGGGGCACGCCACACTGACCGCGGAGTTGGGCGTGCAGATTGTCGGTGACGACCTGTTCACGACCAACACAGAGAGGTTGCAGCATGGCATCGATATGGGCGCCTGTAACGCCGTGCTCCTGAAGGTGAACCAGGTTGGCAGCATCACAGAGGCATTCGACATGGTTGACCTCGCATACCGCAACGGCTATGCCGTCATGCCGTGCAGCAGCAGGGGAGAAGGAGCGGACATCGCTGACTACGCCGTCGGACTCAAGACCGGCCACATGCGGGAGGGTGGACTCGACGATGCAACCACCCGATTGATGGAAATAGAGGCAGAACTGGACGACCGCGCGATGTTCCTTGGCCGAAGGGGCTTCAAACCCTAGGCAGCCGCGTGAAGGATCATGACCTCTTACCACATCATAGAAGTCGAGGCGCTATCCAAGCGCTTTGATTCGCTAACAGCGGTTGACTCGGTTTCGTTTTCCGTTGTGGAGGGAGAGCTGTTCGCCTTCCTCGGCCCCAACGGTGCAGGCAAGACGACGACCATCAATATGCTATGTACATTGCTCACTCCCACGATGGGCCAGGCCACAGTCAACGGCTATGACGTAGTGCGACAACGCAGCGACGTCCGAAGGTCAATCGGACTCGTGTTCCAGGATCCGACACTGGATGAACACCTCACCGCAGAGCAGAATCTGCGCTTCCACGCCTACGCATACCGCATCCCCCGGGCCGTGGCTGAACAACGCATCGGTGAGCTTCTGGAGTTGGTGGAACTATCCGACAGGCGGCGCAGCAGCGTCCGCACCTTCTCGGGTGGAATGAAACGCAGGCTGGAAATAGCCCGTGGTCTGCTGCACAGTCCCCGGGTGCTGTTCCTTGACGAACCGACCCTGGGACTCGATCCTCAGACTCGCAGGCACATATGGGAACACATTCTCAAGCTCCGAACCCAGCACGGGCTCACGATCTTCCTGACCACCCACTACATGGATGAGGCAGAAATTGCCAATCGCATTGGCGTCATTGACCACGGCCACATTATCGCCCTCGATACGCCTGACAGCCTCAAAGACGCGCTGGGCGGGGACGTTATCACCATCGAGACACGAGACGTTGAAGCGCTGGCGACAGAGCTCCATCGGAAGTTCCGGGTGACGCCGATACATAAAGACGGCGGTCTCACATTCAGTGTCCCGCATGGCGACAAGTTTCTGCCACGTCTCATACGAAGCCTCGACTGTCCTGTGGCTGCAGTCAGCCTGCGGCGGCCCACACTGGAGGATGTATTCATCCATCTCACGGGACATGCCATTCGGGAACAAGAGGCCGATCCAATGGCTGAGGCACGAGCATTCATGTCACGCCGCAGGCGCGGAAGGTAACGAGTGGCTGAAGTACTGGTTGCTGTCTACGTCGTCGCATACCGCGAGCTCCTTCGCTTCGTACGAGAGCGGTCGCGACTCATCTCGTCATTCGCAATGCCACTGCTCTTACTTGTCATCTTTGGTGCCGGATTCACACGGACAATAGGCGTCATGATCCCGGGGGTCGATTTCGTGCAGTTCGTGTATCCCGGCATCATTGCCATGACCGTGTTGATGAACTCCGTCATGTCAGGACTTTCCGTGGTGTGGGACCGTGAGTTCGGGTTCCTCAAGGAGATCCTGGTGGCCCCGCTGGCTCGAAGCGGTATTGTCCTCGGCAAAGCCGCAGGCGCCGCAATAGTGTCAGTGACGCAGGGGACGTTGATGCTTGTTCTCGCGCCGCTCGTCGGCGTCACCGTGACTCCCTTGCTGGTGCTGCAACTCATTCCACTGCTCATGCTCATCTCGATGTCCCTTTCCGGACTCGGCCTCCTCATCGCCTCACGGATGCACTCTCAACAGGGGTTCCATCTGGTGGTACAACTGGTGGTGTTTCCGCTCATATTTCTGTCCGGTGTCTTCTTCCCCGTCAACAATGTTCCCACGTGGCTCGAGATTATCTCCAAGCTCAACCCGCTGACCTATGGCGTGGACGCCGTGCGTCAGCTCTTCCTTTCGGGTCACGGAGCAGCCACCGAAGCTATCGGAGTCACTGTTTTCGGCCACACTATGACGATACTTCAGGATGTGATGGTGGTCGCCAGTTTCGGGCTGCTGTTGCTGCTCCTCGCAACGTGGTCCTTCAAACGACAGGAATAAGCCATTGCCGATCGGACACGGACATTGTCATGACCTACCAGCACCGTCTTCGCCGGCCTCTGTCTCGTTCTCGACCATCGTATGTTTCTTGACAGAAAGACCATGTCAGGGCTATTCTCAGTGGTATAGGCCAAAGAGTGCGACAGGCACAGTGTTTGTCGCACCTCGGGAAACTACTACTCGTCACCAGCAGCATCCGGATGAGTGGACGGGGGTGGTAGATATGGGTCGTGTGAAGAGGAGTCTACTTCTCATGTCCTGTAAGAGAAATGGAGGTGAGTTTATGAAACGGAACACAAAGGCTTTCCTGATGCTTGTTCTTTCTGCACTGTTGGTTGCGAGCATCGCAGTCCCAGGATGTGCCCCGGCAGTGGAGGACTATCCAACCAAAGCCATCACGCTCGTGTGTCCATGGGGTGCGGGGGGAGGAACAGACAGAGTCGCACGTTTCCTCGCTGACAAGATGAGCGTCGAGCTCGGACAGCCGGTCGCCGTGGTTAACCAGACGGGTGGTCATGGAGCAGTGGGGCACAATGCCGGTGCTCTTGCCGATCCTGATGGCTACACCCTCTGCATCTCCACGTGGGAACTCAGTGTCCTGCGTCACATGGGTTGGTCCGATGTCGCCTACGACACTGTTAGAGGCGTGGCGATGATCAACCTCGACCCGGCCGGGCTTATGGTCCACCCAGATGATGCCGCGCAGCATGGATGGCAGGACGCGTCCGACTGGATAGAGTACGTGAAACAGAACCCCGGTCTTGAGATCTCGGGGACCGGCTCAGGCGGCGTGTGGCACGTGGCTCTCCTGGGCATGCTCGCAGAGGCAGGTGTGAGCGTCGATGCCGTCGAATGGCTCCCGAGCACCGGTGCGGCCGAAGGAATCACCTGGCTGCTCGGCAAACACATTGATGCGGTTACCTGCAGCATCGTCGAAGCGGGTCCGCAGCTCGAGGCCGGTACGCTCGTTGGACTTGGAACCATGAGTGTCGAGCGTCTGCCGGCGTTCCCCGACATTCCCACGCTGAGAGAGGCCGACATCGACTGGCAACTCGGTGCATGGAGAGGTATCACAGTCCCGAAGGATACCCCCGACGAGATCGTCGAGATTCTTCATGACGCGATCCACAATGTAGTCACGAGCCAAGCCTGGCAGGACTGGATGAGTGATCAGGGATTCGGCCAGTTCTACCTGTCATCAGCAGATTTCGATGCGTTCATGGCTGAGGACTATGCTGCGGCCGAACAACTGCTCGTTGCTGGCGGTCTCATCTAGGGTTCGGCTGGATGGCCGGCAGTTCGCCGAGCGGGTTCTTTGGAGGACGGGGGGGCATTGTACAATGCTACTCCGTCCGTAGCTTGCTATGTCATTGTTTGCCCGGGAGGATCGTTAGCCAGTGAACACGTGGAAGACCGATATCGCCACAGGGACAGCCTCCATAGTGTTTGCCGGGTTCATGCTGGTGTATTCACTGCGGTTTCCTCCTCCGCGAGGGGCCGATTTCGGCCCCTCGCTGTTTCCACGGGTGATCGCCACGATTCTGGTGCTTCTTGGCGTCTTGCTCCTGATTCAGTCGTGGAGATCCAGAAATCGGCAGGAATCCTGTGAGCCAGACCCTCTGGACGAACAGCTCACTCCTACGGTTGCAGGTTTGCGCAATGTCGCAATCACTATCGTCGCCATCACCGTGTACATCGCGGTAATAGGTACGGTGGGCTTCATCCCAACTACCCTGGTCATGTTGTTCGTGCTGATGAAGGCGTACGGGCTCTCTGTTCTTAAGAGCATCCTCTTCTCCGCACTCATAACAGGGTTCGTGTACGTGCTGTTCGCAATGCTGCTACGCGTGGTGCTCCCTTGATGACCATCCTGCGGTTCAAGGAGTAGGTGAGCATGATTCTCGATGTCCTTGCTTCGATTGCGCGCATAGAGGTCCTGGCACCGTGGATACTGGGAATGGTCCTGGGGGTGTTCGTCGGTGCCATGCCGGGCATGACCGCGACCATGGCCACGGCTATCCTGGTGCCCATCACCTACTACCTTTCACCAATGGGCGGCCTCGCCATGATCCTTGGCTGCGCCTGTGTGGCCATTTTCGCCGGCGATATCCCGGCGACCTATCTGAGAGTGCCGGGAACTCCCTCGTCGGGAGTAGCGGTCCTCGATGGCTACCAGCTGACCCGCCAGGGGAAAGCATCTCTGGCGCTGAACCTTGACCTCATCTGCTCCCCCCTGGGAGGCCTGGTTGGCTTCATTCTGCTGATAGCTGGAGCTACCGCGCTGGCAGCGGTGGCGCTGAGGTTCTCCTTCTACGAGTTCCTCTGGATTGCCGTTTTCGGCCTCGCCACATGCGTCATCATCTCGAGAGGCACCATGGTGAAAGGCGGTATCGCCGTAGCCCTGGGCCTATTCGTATCGTCCATCGGTGTTGACATTGTTGGCGGCTACCCCCGGTTCACATTTGGTAACGTGCACCTGCTCAGCGGAGTGAGCTTCATACCTGCGATGATTGGCCTGTTTGGCATACCGGTGGTGCTCCGCAAGATCATGACGCCAAGAGACCTTGATATTCCCAGTGTGGATGAGAAGAAGCGCTTCTCCATTGCTGATGTCGTGCCAACGGTTATTAAGAACCGTGTCCTTATCATCCGTTCTTCTCTCATCGGCACTTTCATCGGCAGCCTCCCGGGAGCGGGAGCCGATATCGCAGCCTGGGTAGCCTACGGCATGGCCAAACGCAGCTCCAAAACACCCGAGAAGTTCGGGACTGGAATAGTGGAGGGAGTCATCGCGCCCACCAGTGCCAACAACGCCGGTATCGCAGGCGCCTGGATACCCGCACTGGCGTTGGGCATTCCCGGCGACTCCATCACCGCGATCATCCTCGGCGCGGCGATGATCTATGGGCTGCGGCCCGGACCGCTGATGTTCGCAGGGGCCAGCGGTGAACTGGTGAGGGGGATCTTTGCTATCGGCCTCATGACCCAGATCATGCTCATCCCCGTAGGGTTCCTCGCCATCAGGGTGTTCAGCAGGGTATTCAGGTTGCCCAACAGCATCATCATGCCGATGATCCTGCTCTTCTGCATCGTCGGTTCCTACGCACTGAACTTCAGCATGTTCGATGTCGGCCTCATGTTCGCCTTCGGGCTCCTCGGCTTCTACATGGAGCGCAACAAGATACCGCTTCCGCCACTGGTACTGGCGATAATCCTTGGCCCCCTCATTGAGAGGAATCTCAGGCTGGGACTGATGCAGACCGGAGGCAGCCTTGTGCCGTTCTTCACTCGGCCGATCTCGATCATCGTCATCGTCGCCATCATCCTTTTCCTCTCCTGGGGAAAAATCAGCGAGCTCGTCTGTAAACTGCGCGGCACTAACAGCAGTACCTCATAACCATGCACTCCCGGTGCGTTCGCTGCGCACCACACCTGGTGCCGCGGGTCCGTATGCGCGGTCTGGCCGGTGGCCTGTATTGTACTGCCCTCTGCTGTGCGACAGGATGAGTCACCTCTGATAGCATTGCATCGTCAGACACTTACTCCCACTGAAGGTTGCAATCAGCAAATGCGTAAGGCGTGCGACAAGGCGAGACCGACAAACGCCCAGAAACATGGTGAGCCCGAATGGGACGAGGCGTACGACATCGTGGTCGTAGGCGCCGGATTCGCCGGACTGACCGCGGCCATCGAGGCGCACAACGCCGGCGCCTCCGTGGTGGTCCTCGAGAAGATGAGGGCGCCCGGCGGCAACTCCATCATCAGCGACGGCGGCGTTGCGGCGGCAGGCACCCCGATGCAGAACCGTCTTGGCATAAACGACTCGCCCGACCTCATGCACGCCGACATGCTCAGGGCTGGCCTCGGCCTCAACCATCCCGACCTGGTATGGGAGGTCGCCTCGCGGTCGGCCGAGACCGTCCAATGGTCTATTGATTACCTCGGCGTCGAGTATCTCGACCGCCTCGACCAGTTCGGAGGTCACTCGGTCCCGCGCTGCCTCACCACCCTGAACGTGTCGGGTTCTACGATCATCCGGCGACTGATGGAGAGGCTGCGTCAGCTTGGCGTCGAGATCAGGCTCGCGACATGTCTCAGGGAGTTTGTCCTCAGCACAGACAGGAGGGTGGTCGGTGTGCGGGTACGCCATGGTTTCAATCCCGGAAACCATGGGGCGGGAAGCGACCGGCTTATTCTAGCGAAGAAGGCTGTAGTGCTGGCTACCGGCGGATTCGGCAGCGACGTAGCGTTCAGGACTGTGCAAGATCCCAGACTGACTGCGGACATCGACAGCACAAACAAGGCCTCTGCCACCGCAGAAGCACTGATCGAGGCGCTACGAATCGGATCAATGCCGGTGCACCTCTCGCACGTCCAGCTTGGACCGTGGTCGTGTCCTGATGAAAAGGGCTTCGGTGTGGGACCGCGATTCGCCGACTACGTCGTCTTTCAATACGGGATGGTCGTAGATCCCGACACCGGACAGCGGTTCGTAAATGAGATGGCCGACCGCAAGAAGCTCTCAGACGCCATCCTCTCGGTCGGCAGACCCTGCATCAGTATCGCCGATTCCCGGGCAGTCGAACAGTCAGGCTGGAGCATTGACCGATGCCTGAAGAAAGGGGTTGTGCGCGAGTTCAGCGAGCTGTCCGCCCTCGCATCGTATTTTGGAATACCGGCCGACGCCCTCACAGCCACTACAGCGCGATTCAACTCGTTCATGGAGGGCCGGGCCGATCCCGACTTCGGTAAACCCATCCTGCCGGGTTCAGCACCCCTGTCCCTCCCACCCTTCTACGCCATGCGGCTGTGGCCGAAGGTGCACTACACCATGGGCGGAGTCCAGATAGATGTAAGAGCGCGGGTCATCGATCTCGATGGAAGGCATATTCCAGGGCTCTACGCTGCGGGTGAGGTCACAGGTGGAGTACATGGCGCGTGCCGCCTCGGCAGTTGCGCTATTACGGAGTGCCTCGTGTTCGGGCGCATCGCAGGCCGCAACGCCGCCGCAGAACCGACGTGACGGCACCAGACCGCTACCGGCGCTACTATCGCACCCGGTGCGACCGCCGCAGGAACATCGTATGTCTGCCATTTCGTGCGTACGTCGCTAAGCTTCAGTCAATGCGGCCTCCCGCTGATGACAGCGTTCACGGTGTTGCGAGTTGCGGGCATATTACGATCTTTACAGATTGACGCGGAGGAAGTGATTGGAGGAGCTCGGTTCACCGGCAGAGTACTGGGCTTCCATTGAGGGCGATGAGGATAGAGCCAGAGAAGAGTTGGCAAGTCAGTTGGAGCCTTGGCGGAGTCCGCTGGAAGTGCTGTTGGCATGCGCCGTTTCGGTACCACTTGACCGAGCGCATCGGCATGGCGATGGGGCAGCGGTAGCCGGACTCTTCATGCGCAGAGCTCTGAACGACCTGTGGGCAGTATGGAAGCTGCTCACTACGGGGCACACTCCACAGGTTGCCGCGGTGGCTGCGTGAGCATTCGAGAACGCGCTGCTCGTGTTCTGCCTCGAGAACCATAATCACAGGGCCGACAAATTCTGGCAGAGCAAGTCTAGGAAGCTGCCATGGTCGAACAAGCAGCTGTGCATGTGGACGGCCGAGGAACTCATGGCACACAAGTGGATTCAGCCCCAAGTGCTTACGAAAGCCGACCTCGCAAAGCTAGGCGATGACCTGTACAAGGAGTATAACTGGCTGTGCAAGTACAAGCATCCAACACTCGCGGCTGCGGTGCATGACGCCATGTCACGTGAGACTAGAGGAGCGAATGATGAGGCCCCGCCAGCCGTTTTATTCGGAATGAGGGTCGGCCAGGACACGCGAGAGATCGACTTGGCCAACAAGTCAATGGTGCTCTTCCTGGTGTTGCAGCAGGTCGGCATGGCAGTGTTGTGGACGGCAAGAACAGAGGGCCTTCGCTGGCCAGACTCTTACTCGCTGGAATGGAGTGAGGCCATATTGCGTGCGGTCGAGCAGTTCCGCGGAGCGTTCGACGCATGCGGAGGGCCGTTGGCTTTCGACCACGCTGGGTTCATCCCGCTCGGATACCAGGGGGCACCGCTTCGCCCTGGGAGACCGAGACCGACAATCTTAGCAGCCAGGTCGAAACCGAGGGATTGGGCCGCGGTTGCCACAGAAGGTGCGTTACTCCATCGCAGGAAGGTTTGCTCTGGCCGACGCGGTACGTCGGGCGGGGGGGGCAGGTAGTTGTCGGTTCAGTCCCGCTCTGCCTGAATCGCGAAGGCGATGTGAGGCTTGTGAAGGGCCCCAGGCGTTCACCCCGCAACCACTGTTCTGAGCTGCCTTTGTCGCTTACGGGGTTCGGGGATGTTTCTCCATATGTGCTCGATACCCCCTGTGCCGGCAGTCGTTATGGAGATATCGCCGTAGTTGAAGAGGCGCTGCCTGACGCTGATATCCATCCTGATATCCTGCACCCTGTCGAGCCGATTCTCATACAGGTGTTTGGAAAGGATTCCACTGAGCACTATTATGCGGTCAGTGGTGAGGGCGTAGATGACCGAGCGCCACTTGATGAAGCCTATCAGGCCGATGATGACCCCGGCCCCGATAAGCACCCAGCCGAAGATAACCCAGCCCAGAACAACCATGAGGGTGATGCCGCCTGCTGTGAGAAGTATGCCGCCGGCAATGTACTTGAAGAAGGCCTCCATCATACTCGGGTGCGTCTCGAAGACCATCCGTTCATTCCTCTCTATCATGTCCGGGGGAATCATGTGTGGCGTTTCGTAAGTGGGAACGGCCTCCGCGTGTTCTACTGCCAGGTTCGTCGAGGCCTCCGGTGTGTCCCCGGCCAGACGGGCGCCGCAATACTTACAGAACTCACTGGACTCATCCACTTCCTTGCCGCATTTGGAACAATACACGCTAC
>PWUU01000118.1 GCA_003562475.1 Dehalococcoidia bacterium
AAAAAACGCCTCAAAAAAGGGATCTTTAAAAAAACACTGATGCCTGACACAAGCTCCGCTCGTATGTATGTACAAAACTTACAAGATACACTCTCTCAGATTCGTCTATTACCAACCCCTGCAAATGAAAATTTTCACTCTGTACTAAATCTCTACGATGGCAAAGTAAGTTACATCAGTTTTAAAAATGGAACGTTTATCAGCACAATTATCCAAGACAGTGAGATGTATGCTATGCAGCGATTTTTATTTGAGAGTCAGTGGCGCTCTGCAATTGATCTCCAGGCTCAAGGATGAAGTACAGGTTGTCTTGTACTCTACGCATTTTGGTAATCACGTAGCCATGCTCAAGTAATGGTGGAGTATCGCTCGATGACTCGGCCCTCCATAACAGAGCGCCTCCAGGAAGCTCCATCTCTTGACGCGCTCCGAGCTCTGAAACATACTTCAAGATGTTTATATTTTTGGATGGCCAGTGGCCATCAGCTTCATATACCAACTTCAGCAGATACGTTTCAGCAGGATGCTCCTCTCGAGCGACTGCCACTGAGCCCATTTTTAGATAGGCAGGAGTGTTTTCTGGAGAAGCTTCAGCAGTTACCCTCCAGCCCCTTGCTCCGTAATAGTTCAGAACCTCATTGATCAGACCTTTACCAGCGCGAGCAATTTTTAAATCAGGATTTATGTTAAAACTCTCAAAATGTACTGATTCTTCAGGTGGATTCTCGTGAACAACACCGAAAGCAAGCAGTTGGTCTTGTGTGTTCCAGGTCAAGAGCGAGGTGTGTGGCTGACCAAGCGAAGAATAGAGGTGTTTTACCAACTGATCTTGTTGACTCGTTTCGTAATGCGCGCGATTCCGGCGAATAATTCGTTCCATCTCAGTGACAAGGTTTATGTTCTGAAGAGCCTCCTCGCCCAGGAGAGTGCGAGATGAGAACGAGTTCATCTCTTCTACTGAACTTATCACGTGCTCAGAAATACCAGACGAGAGAGCGGCAGAAAGGGAGCGCGCCTGGCGCGCACGTTTCTCTAATACCTCCATATCTAACATTTCTCCACGCACCGATCGGATTAGGTAATCATGAGCCTGAGCAAGAACGCGTTCCCTGGCTTTCAACATTACTTTGTCACATTCAATGCTTTCACAATCAAACTCCTCACGAATCACCGTCTGCAGGTCACTTGCCTCATCGAGCAAAGAACCGTAAGCGGTAAAAGTCTGTGCAGCATTAACTTCTCGGATTGCAAAATCAACGATATCTATTCCTGAAACACCTGTGTGCTTCTCCAGCGCCAAAAAGGTGCGGGTGCCTTCACGACCGAATGTCTGGAAAAATGCTTTTGCTTCTTCAACGTCACCTACACTAACTCGCCTGAGATACTGAAGGAGATAGAATTGTTCTTTAAGAGGCAGCGTCGAAAGTTCAAGCGAAAAAATCTCTTGAATATACGATCGCATTTCTGGCGACTGCAGGTAGAGGAAGTCTTGAATGTCTTCTTCAGAGGCAGTAATACCAAATTGCTGTTTAAGAATTTCTGTAGAAAGTATTCTGCCTTCATCCCGATCGGGGGCATACTCTGTGTCCAGTACACCTTCATCCGAATACTCCTCGTCATACGACAGAACGCTCTTATCTCTATACTTTTTCTGCTCCACCAAACGAATAGTGTTCCCATCAAAGATGGCGAGTTGTCCTTCACTTATGTCGAAAAAATCCCCAAGCGGTGGCTGAAATTGAATCTCTTCCTCCCCAAATAACTGTCGCTGGGCAGTTTGTGCTCGCGAGTGTAATAACGCGCTTCCTTGTTTTCCTTCAACTGCTTGTCGAAGGGCTGCTTCAAGCGCAATCGTCCCCGGCGACCTACGTTCCATCTCATCATCGGATATTCCATCGTAAAGATGATCCTCCTCATGCTCGAGTATGTACTCGTACTCGCGTTGCAACAACTCGATCAACTGCCCCGTTTCATAAAAACGCTCGAGGGTTTCAAAATCGAGTTTTTTTACCACAGCATCCTTGAAGCCTTCAGGATTTGAACGAGCAGTAATCGAGAATAGGTCATCAAAATCTGCGCCTGCTTCAGCAAAAAAATCTCGATAGACTGTATGTCGCTTCATAAAAACTTCCAATACATATTCGGGATTGTTTGAATCGAATTGTTCTGGATTTATGCCATGCCTATGCATAAGATTCTGCTGGTATTCTGGATACGATGACACTTCTTCAATCTCCTCGTCTGGCGAAGCACAAGGAAACCTCTCGCCAGCACTAGCTTCTGACCCTCTGTTTCTTGGCACAGTTCCTCTCTCCAATCCTGTAAAGCGCGTTCTCATCTCTTCCATCATACCCAAACCTTGGCGGTTTGCCTATCGCAAAAGCCCTCGAACTGGCACACGACTCCTTCAAGGGCTTTTGCGTCATGCACTTCTTTATTGCACAGCAGTATCTTCAGAAATCCGTCGACGAGAGTTATGGGAGAGAGAAAGTTTCCACGTATCATGTGTATAGTGATACGTGGTCAAGAGAGAGAGTTTTTTAGCTGCGATACGCCACGAAGCGTACTGCATGTAGTTTTGCAGACATAGATTATGTGTGCAAAATCTTCTCTCCGACCACAGAGCTCGTCGACGGATTTCTAGAGACACTCTTTTTTTCTGATAAACTATGTTCTCTAGCTATGTATAGCTTTGCTACTATTTGTTCTGTTGTTGGTAACGTATAGCGTACCTTCCTCTCGTTCGACCCACCTTTTCTGCCACGAAGGCAAGCAAGATGAGCCGAAAAAGGGGCTGGAACCGGAGATCCAGCCAAGTACATCCGAGCGGCGGACCACACCGCTCGGATTAAAACCGTTTGCGAGGGCGGAGGACTGAACCTCCACGCGACTCGCCCAATGATGCACCGCTTGGGCGGGTGCGGACCTGCCTCGCGCGTACGTCCCGCGCGAGGGCTTGAAGAACAACGTAACCGTTCATCGGCCGAGCACTGCCGCATGCGTCCATGCGATAGTGCTCGGCGTCATCTGGAGCGCAATTACTTCAGCGGAAGGCACGTCCCGTCCCCTCGCAAAAACCGCACCTGTATGAAGTGAGGGGGTTGTTCGGGTCCAGGCCCGACACTTCCCCCTCGCCCGAGCACTCGCGACACTGCCCGACGAGGGAATCCTCGTCGTTCGGGTATCGAGTGCCCGGGCGACGGTACTCACCGAGAAGTCGCCATAGCATGGCGAGCTCCTCGGGCTTCTTGGTACGCTTCCAGGCGTACCGCTCCGCCTCGAGCGTGCCCGGGCGGACGTCGACGACCGGGAGCGCACTCCCGTTCACGTCGCCGGCGGCGACGTGCAAGAGTGGGTGCCAGTCCCCGGTCGCACTGTCGCGCACCGCGAGGACAAGCTTGTCCTCGCTAGTGACGAGGTCGATTTCGGTACCACGCAACTTGCGCAGCACCGCGACCTCGTGCCCCTGCTTGGAGAGCAGGGTCACGAGCATGAGGTCGCGGAGCGATCGCTCGGCATAGGCGACCGAGCGGGCGCGCTCCATTTGCGCGAGCGCTTCACGGTTGGTGAGGCGCTCGATCTGGAGCGGGATCCATGCGACGACGTGGCAGAATCCCTCGTCGTTTTCGAGAAGTCCTGTCTTCTCGAGCTCGGCAGGGCTGCGGCCCTGCGCGAGAAGTTTCTCGCGCAGGGCCGACACCACGAAAGGTGGCTGCACGTGCTGCAACCGCTCGTCGGCGGTTGTAAAGAGTCCCATCAGGGCTTGTTCCATCTTCCTGTCCCTTTCTTGTTGCGGTCCACGCGACTCGCCCAATGATGCACCGCTTGGGCGGGTGTGTACTGGTTACACCAGCTACCAAGCGACGCGTCAAGCGACTTACCGTCGTAAGTCGCAATCCCCGCTTCATTCCTAATGAAGACAGTGCGGACTCTCAGGAGTCCCACAAGCGCGTCCCGGCGCCTATCCTCATCGCGTGACGAACGACGTGATGAGGACAGCTCACTCCCAAATAACTACTTCAGCATCGTTCTCTCCGCCGGTCTAACGCTCCCGGAGCGCCGAGTGGTTTACGCATGTTGCGTAAAAAACCTACTCGGAGGTTTCCTTGAATCCTGCACCCCATCACCA
>PWUU01000070.1 GCA_003562475.1 Dehalococcoidia bacterium
CAGGCGAGCAGGAGCCTTAGCGCTCCTGCTCGCCCTGGCCCTGGTTGCCGGAGCCGTTACGCCAGTTTTTGCTGACGAACCACCTGAGCCGCCGCACTATTTCTACGGCACAGTGACCTCGGACGGTGCCCTGGTCTCTCCGGGGACTTCGGTTGAGGCCTACGTAGGTGGTGTCCTCCGGGCGACGACCAGTGTGGCCGCTGGTGGACAGTACGGCTATTCTCCGCCGTTCGGCGTGCCGGGAACTCCCGGCGCCGAGGTGACCTTCCGCGTTGGAGGAGTCCTTGCGAACGAGACGGCGGTATGGTCTTCCGGCAATGTCCAAGAGCTTAACCTGACAATCGGCGAGATTGTGGAACCGTACGAGTTGACAGTGGATAGTACCGCCGGTGGGACGGTTACCAGCCCCGGCGAGGGCACCTTCCCATATTCCGCCGGTACGGTGGTCAACTTGGTGGCGCAGGCGGACGCCGGCTATCAATTCGTCAACTGGACGGGTGATGTCGGCACCATTGCCAATGCCAATGCCGCCTCAACCACCATCACCATGAACGGCGACTACGAGATCACCGCCAACTTCGCCGAGGTTCCCACCTACGACCTGACGGTTGGTAGTACCGCCGGAGGGTCGGTGACTGCCCCCGGCGAGGGTGTGTTCTCGTACGCCGCCGGCACGGTGGTCAATTTGGTGGCGCAGGCGGACGCCGGCTATCAATTCGTCAACTGGACGGGTGATGTCGGCACCATTGCCAATGCCAATGCCGCCTCAACCACCATCACCATGAACGGCGACTACAGCATCACCGCCAACTTCGCCGAGATTCCTATCTACGACCTGACGTTGGACAGCACCGATGGAGGCTCGGTCGTCGATCCTGGAGAAGGTGTGTTCTCGTTCGAAGATGGCACGACGGTCAACTTGGTCGCTCAGGCCGACACCGGTTATCACTTCGTGAACTGGACCGGTAACGTCGGTACCGTGGCCAATGTAAATGCTGCCTCAACCATCGTCACCATGAACGGCGACTACAGCATCACGGCTAACTTTGCCGAGGGACCGCCGCCAACGCCAACACCGCCTCCTCCTGCCGTTGGCGGTACTGCGTACCCCGCGGACAAGTTGCCCTTCATAGCTGCAGGTTTGGCAGCTCTCGTAGCTATGGTAGCTGGTGCTCTCATTGCCGTAAGGCGGCGCACCGCTAACGGCTAGTTGCTGAAGTAAAAGGCGACTAGATAGACCGAAGGCAAGTCCCTCTTAGAGGGACTTGCCTTCGGTTTGTCAGGGCGGGCGAGGGTTCTGCCATTGAGACTGGTTGGTGCCTACTCTGCCGAGGTTGCGCTCATTGGCTCGATTACCCACAGACAGCTCCCGCATGCTATTCTTCGTGTGGATTGGCCGTGACCTCAGTATTATCATGGTCGTTTCTATGCGATACTTATTGGCGTTGTCAGGCATATACCGAGAAACAGTCTCAGCAGCGGCCACTTCATACGGGAAGGATTGGTCGATCGGTGTGGTATCGGAAGGCGCCGAGAAAGCCAGAGGGAATTACTATGGCGAAACGCAGTAGCAAGCGCAAACCCCGGATGAAAGCCGCCACCAGCCAGAGAAACTGGTCTCTTTGGGTGGCAGGCATCGTATGTGTGGCAGTTATCGTAGTTGCTATCAGGCTCATTATGCCGCAGGCACATAGCAACGCCGACCTGCGCGCTGCACTCATCGACCAACTCTCGCCTGCGTTCCCGAATGATGAGTTCCGTTCTTCGATAATGGCGGACTTCGCGATTTTGGATCTGCCGGTGGATGTGTACGAGGGCGAGGAGATCGACGTGGACTTCTACAGAGCTCTTGGCGAGAAGCCCTACGGCATGCTGGTCATCCGGTCTCACTCCGGGACTCTCCAGCTTGGCGGAAGCCCGGACCAGAGAACCATAGCCCTTTTCACAAACGAGCCCTACAGCGGCTCCAGGCACATCGCCGAACAGATAGTGGACCGCGTGCTGATCGTAAGGCCCTTCGAGGACGACCCCGAGCTTACCTTTGGGGTGACACCGGATTTCTTCCTGAAAAGCATGCGTGGCGATCTACCCCGCACCGTGGTAGTGGTTGCCGGATGCTCAATCCTCGGCGATACTGACTTAGCTGAGGCGCTTATATCGCGTGGCGCATCAGTCGTCATCTCGTGGAATCTTACCGTGGGTCTTGAGCATGCGGACGCAGGCACGAGGCTTCTAGTCCACCACCTGCTTACAGAGGGTATGACGGTGGAGGAGGCCGTGAGTTCCGCGATGGACGAGTTTGGTCCTGATCCGGAGTTCGGCGCTATCCTGAAGTACCACCCGGCTTCGGCTGGCCCATACACTGTTGAGCAACTGCTCGGCCGTTAACCCGATAGTTACGCACATATCTTCGGCGTCAAGGGAAAACGTCAGGGCTAAGTGATTAGCGATTCTGTCAGTCGGCGCTCGGACCTCATCGTTCTTTGCGGGTAGACGGGAGGACTGTCCAAGTTCACGAGTCTGCTTACTGTGTTTCTGCTGATCCCAAGAACACGGGCTATTTCCCGAATTGGGCGACCGCGGTTCTTCTCGGCGCGCACGGCTTCCCACCTGGCCTGATGGCGAGAAGCTGGTTTTCTCGGAGTGGTTATAGGAGGCGATACTCTGTTCCGGCCCCGCTCCCGTGATTGAATTCCCCCCTGCGCCAGGATGCGATCAAGCCAGCGAGGGATGGGTGCCAGCTCATGTTCGGGTGTCCGGCCACCAGAGCGCAGCAGACCGGGGCGCGGTGGTGCCTCTCTCGTGGCAATAGCGCGGCCCTGGTAGCACGCCACCAGGTCACCGCTCAGCCGCTCCTGTATCTCAACCAGGTTGCCCGCATGATCGTGATGCCCAGCTTGTGGGAGTAGCTGAAGGGTGTGCCAGTCTTACTTCACCGTAGTGTCCCTGGCCATCTTGCGTTTGTGCTTGAAGCAGAGTACCGACGCAAGGTCTAACTCGGAGTCAAGCGGTCGATAGGCAGAGACGGTCTCTGCTGCTGACGCGGCGAATCGCGTGTGACAGCGAGGCAAAATGTCCAGCAGCATGCGGTTGGTCTCAGCCATGGTAATGGCTCCCGCCAGGCCGAGCTCTGCCACAAGGCGATCCTGAAAGGTCCCCGCTAATCGTTCTACCCGCTCTTTCGCATGGGGACTACGTGCGAAGACCTGATGGATTCTCAGTTCCCCGACTGCTCGGCTGACTGGGTCGACATCTGCTCCGAGCCGCGGCCTTCTCTGCAACGTCGGGCGTGTGTGGCGGTAGTGCCGAAAGATAACATGGCGGTCTCTCTACAGTGTCATAGGGAGACTCCTCCTCCTGATGATTCGACCACGTCCGGTTAAGTGGTGTATGAGCGCGTCATCACCACGGGTACGTTGCTGATCAATACCTGCTGATAGTGCCACGTTCTGCAGTAGGGCATCGGCGCTCGTGCTTGCCGACACCTGCGGCAGGTAGCGCTGGATCGTCTATCAATCGTCTTGATGGTCTCTCAGGATAGCATCAATATGCCGCACCCACGGAGGCCTGGTTGAGGAGGATGCCCCCGACATCTGTTCGGCACCGTATCACTC
The DNA here is from genome assembly GCA_003562475.1 of Dehalococcoidia bacterium. Lineage (GTDB taxonomy): Bacteria > Chloroflexota > Dehalococcoidia > GIF9 > AB-539-J10 > SKVJ01. Next base: position 3,615 of record PWUU01000070.1, read on the forward strand.
TATTAGGCTGTTCCTGCGGGTTCTTCGTCTGGAGGTCGTGCCGTTGAGGGTGGCCGGAGGGAACTCAGGCGTGAGTATCGAATCTCGACCCAGTTGTGAGCCGCCGTGTTACTGTTATCCCACTGTTCTGTACGCCCATCAGTACACCTCCCGAAGAAGTTCGTCGGTCGCCTGTGGCAGCTCGCTCACGTCGCGGATCACCCGGCACCTGCCCGCTGCAGAGTGATAGACACTGATGGTGAGCAGGGTTATGCCTAGGCGCTCGGCGTAGTCTGTCGCGGCAAACAGGACGCGATAGTCATCGGGATAGCCGTCGGTGAAGTGGATGAGAATCTTACGACGCTCTGGTCTCGCTGCCAGCCGGATGCAGGCAGTCGCGATGGCTTCACCGCTCGGTGTGCCGCCTCCCGCGCCGACCCTGGCAAGGGAGAGCGGCTTCTGTGGTGTGGCGAGTATTGTCCCCAAGACGCGGGGAGTTACGAATGGGCGGTACTGGAC
>PWUU01000079.1 GCA_003562475.1 Dehalococcoidia bacterium
CCATGGCGACGCTGATCACGCAGAAAGAGCCGCGGGCCAAGGTCTCTTCCTGTCTCAGGCCGGTATTCGCCCGGTTGTTGCCCGGGCAGCCAACTCCCAACTATGAGCGGTCGCTTGACCCGCCCGACGCGTAGCCTGGTGTCGACTGAGGGGCGGAGAATCACCCCGCCCCTCAGTTTGCATTCGCCTAGTGTATACCGGCAACCATCCTCGCGATCTTAGCCAGGTCAAGCACATTTACCTTGCCGTCCTGGTTGGCATCGGCACCGGGCCAGTCCTCTTCGTCCTCCAACCCGGCGACGATCCTTGCCGTCAAGGCCAGGTCCAGCACGTTGACCACGCCATCTCCATTGGCATCGCCAGGGATGACAGCAGGCAGAATTACCAACCGGGTATCGCCCGCGATTGCTTCTTCATAGGGACCGGCTCCATCAACGTAGTACTCAAGTAGACCAGTGATGTTATGACTCCCTAACCTGGCATCATGTGGTACCTCGACTTTGTACACCACCTCGAACCATACCCCGGCGTCGTATGGTCCCTCCCAATCATATGCCGCGACCTCAGGACTCGGGGTATGGGCAGTATCTGCCTGTGGCGTATTCCAGCCTGCATCGACAAGAACACTCCAGCCCGCAGGGGCGATATCCGTCACTGCGATTCCGTGAAATGCACGATGCGTCGAGTTGAATGACACCATTACTTCAAACTCAGTTCCCTGTACCACCCTCGACGGCAATGCCCTAATGGGACTGATCAGAGGGATGAGAAGCACAGAAGGCACGGAAACCTCTTCGCCGGCAACGACCACCGCGTTTTCATAGTCAGCGCTATGAAACCCTGGATAGGTGAAGCTAACGTTGTGACTGCCTGCAGGTACATCGATAGCGAAGCTTCCATCAGCTGCGGTCATTGTTATGTACGCTCCGCTCACCGTAATCAGCACACCATCGTTATCCATGCGGTCGTACAGGTCTACATCGCCGGAGATCGTGCCCATAACCGGCGGTGGGTTCCCCGCAAGCAGTATCCTCACCTCATTGCTGCCAGCGGGAAAAGCCTCGTCACTCGCAGCCTGTGCTGAGCTTTTGATCGGGCGTGCCTCATCCGGTCCAACCACGTCAGGCATAACCGTCGCGAGGAAGGAGAGCTCAGCCGTTCCTCCGGGAGGCAGCGGTTCAGTGAGTTCCCAGGCTACCAGTGAGTCCTCTAGCCAGCCACCGTGTGTGACGTTGTGGGCCACGGTGTAAGGAGGAATCGTTGCTTGTGCAGTAACGCCGTTAAGGGGCGAGTCTGAACTATTGCTCAGGGTCACAATGTAGCTAACGGTATCGCCCGGGTACACCCTGTCCGCAGGTGTGGCGTCAAGCTCGACGCCCAATGCCCAGGTGCCCACCCGTAATACATCGCGCCACATCACCCGGCTTACACCGGCATAAGATATCTCCGTTACAACCGGGTAGAGCCCCTTTTCTGAAAAGGCGGGTAGCGCGTACTCGAGCACTCCAGCGGCAGAGGGGGCCAGTGAAAAACTCTGGGTCTCGGTATGTATCGAGCTACCGCCGTGGCCGCTTATCGAAACAGTTATGTCACCATCAGCGGTCTCCGGTGACAGGTTATGCAGGTCCACTGTCACCGTCGCCTGGTCGCCTGGCATAACCTGAACTGGCATAGTCACAGACCCCGCTACCGGAAGCACGGGCTTTAATGAGGGGCTGTTACCTACAAGCTCACCCATGAACTCGCCCTCGCTATCCTCGAGGGTTACAGTTGGGCCCGGCACGAATATGTCCAGCGATAGGTCCCCCCGGTAAGCAAATGTGAACGACACACGGACTAGATCGCCTTCCTCCAGCTCGACCTCCCAGACTAACGGTGAGGTATCGCCGGACTGGGCATCGGGAGCAGACAGGACCTCCCAATCATCCGAGATGTCGTGCGCAATGGTGACTGTCAGGTTCTGCGCAACTGGATTCAACACCCAGGTCTCAACCTCGTAGGTCAGATCATCGGGTGATGCACTGAGGAAGACATGAACGGGATTATCGGTGATCTCAATTTTGTCGCCAGGCTCAGTAACTCCACAACTGTATACTACTTCACCGGTTGCCTGTGAAACTAGCTGCGGCGTCCACGTGGTTCCCCGGGCATCGACAGAGAAAGTGCCGCTGTCATTGCTCCCGAATACGTAGATGAAGACGTTCCCATTCTCAGTCGGAGAGCTGCCCGTGGATTCAGATTTGTAGTCGATGCGCGCCTCCACAGTCTCGCCAGGGTACACCTCAACTATTACCACATCCTCGGCTGCTTCCAGAATGGAAGACCCGAACCCAAATATAGCGCTATAGTCTGCAAGGTATCTGGCAGCGATGCGGAACATAGCTGGTTCTGTGCCCGTGCTGTCGTTGCTTATCGTGACCAAACTATATGAACCTGTCTCTACCCAGCTCGTCCAGGGTTGCCATGGATTGTAACCTTCACTATAGTGAGAGATGTCTAGGATCTCGCCAGTGACGGTCTGTGGAGGGAGGCAGTCTTGCATATTGCGGAGGCCGTAGAATGCATTCAACTGCACTTGCTTGGATGTCGCCATTCCGCTCTCCATCAACCCTTGGGCCATGGACACCATTCGCTGACTCTCGTTCAGCTTGAACCCGTGAATGTAGCCATCCCAGGCGGTTAGGAAGCTATCGACAAGCAGCTTTCCCGGGCCATCAAAGGCTGCGCTGGCCAGCGTCCGGGCAAAGAACTTCAGTATCCCCAGTAATACCCTCGTTGACCAATCCTGTTCGTAAAAACCCCTTATTGCGGGCAGGTTCGGCACGGTGTAAGTAGCGCACGTAAGCAGGTTACGAGCGGCCAGTGCCCTCGAGTGTAAATCAGCGGCATAGGCAGCTTGTTCTTCCTGCGACAGGCTGGGGAGCGAATTGAGCAACTCCTCTCTCACGTCGGTCAGATGCTGTTGTGCCAGCTCAACAGCCGACACAAGAGAAGGGTAGAACTCCGCAGAGAAGCAGTCCGTTTGCCCGGCTTTCTCGTTCAGCCACTGCAATGCCTCATTCGGGCCGAGTTCCTCAGCTGCTGTCTCCAGCGCCATACCAGCATAGGACATCAAGTTCATGCTTAGAATCTCCTGGTTGAATGCCTGGGTTGATGTTTCAAACAGGTGCGACCATTGAAGGCTAAAGAGGTATTTTGCCGGTTCGTAGCTTTGTCTTAGATCGGTGATATCTGCGTGCATCCATCCTCCCGCAGATATGTCGCCACCGGGATGGGCAAGCTGGAAAGCGTATTTGGCGTGCTCGGCGGTCTGTGCAATATCCGCCTCAATACTCAGGAATCCGAGCACAAGGGTCATAGCTAGCGCCGCTGCCTGCGAGTCTACCTGTTGACGAAAGAAGTCGCCGTGCTCTGCTGTAGTCTCCATGTTTTGCTTCAGAAGATCCAGACGTTGCATGGTCGTCGTATACAGGTTCTCGATAGCTTCGGCAAGTTCAGGAATCAGAATATGAGGCACAAACAGACTCACCCAGACAGTATCCCCGAATCTTAGCGCGGCCGGGTTCTCCATTCTCCAGTATCCCTTCCTCGCTCCGCCCGTCAAAGGCGCCGTCATCGGCACCGGTATATCTATGGTTCCTCCGGGTGGCACCAGCGCATCGAGATTAGCATGCTGCGGCGCTCCCATCTGGTCTCCACCGTCAAACACCAGCCTGTAGTCGGTCGTCCAGGTTGTCGTCCCAGCGTTGCGCAGCCGCCAGGTCTTGACGAACTCCTGGCCGGGATGCATCTCTGTTCTGTCCGGCACCGTCACATCGACAACAAACCTGCCATCGTCTCTGGCCAGCTCAGGGGGCGCAGGGGCGTAATTCTCAAACCGCTCCACCAGCGGATAGTTGTCTCTGTTGCTGCCGTCTATGACGTAAGCAGTGTCTCCGATGCCATCCCCGTAGGCGTCGCTTCCCGTGTAGTTACTCCAGTAATTGCCCAGAAAGCCCGTAAAGATACTGCCCTTATAGGAGTAGGATATTGTCTGCGCGGAGTTCCAGGTATTGGTCG
>PWUU01000103.1 GCA_003562475.1 Dehalococcoidia bacterium
GACCGTCAAGGTCCCCACAAGGTCCCCACCGGGCGGGGCCCATCGCACCTACCTCCAGAGCGGGCTCTCCTCCACCCACCCCCACGGGCTGCCCCCGTACGCCTGGGGCACCGTCCAGCTCCAGGTGCCGGTCGCTGACCCCACGCCCTCCACCCTGGCGAACGTCCCCGGGCCCGAGGTTTGGGTCAGGGTGATCGTGTCCCCATCCGGGTCGGTGGCGGTGACCGCCGCCTGAACGGACCCGCCGGGGTGGGTGGTGAGCTCGGCCGGGGAGACGCTGATGTCGGGCGCGGCACTGACACGCACTCCGACGGGGAAACCGTTGTGCACGAACCTGGTGCCGCAGCGGTATTGGGAGACTAAGACGACCACCTCGTCCTCCTCGCCCTCCGCATCTGGGTCGGGGATGAACGTCACCACTGTTCTTGCGGTCGATGTGTATGACGTCTTGCACGGGACATCGGACATGCTGTCGATCAGGAGTTCTCCTCTCCCGTACTTGGTCTTCACGCAGTACGTGAACACCGGACCCGGAGGAGGAAGAGGGTTCGGATCCCTGATCACGAGCTCGAACTCCTGAACAAGGACGGAAACAGAACTCCCGTCCGCTGTCCTCGTCCGCACCCAACGCTCCTCCTGATCTCTTACGCTGATCTCGATGGGTTGGATGACCTCAAGGGGCACGATGGCAGTTGTCGCCCTCTCACCCGTGTCCACTGCCTCGAACCTCAGAGGCTCTCCCCCGTAGCTTTCATCAACCCGGATGTCGAGGACGAACTGCTTGGCCCGCAGGGTCGCGCGCCCCTCCCCCCGGGACTGCCAGTCGATCTCCCGCGACCTGGTAGCGGTCACTGTCACCCCCGCCGGCCAGGGGTCCGAGGGGCCCACGGTCACAATGTCCTCCGGGCCGTCGGGATCGTAGACGACGAAGGTGAGCGCCTTCTCCTGGTTCACGCCAAGACAAACACCTTCCGGCACCTCCAGAAACTGAGGTTCCCGGTTCTCCTGCTCCAAGCACGAACTCGGGGCTACATAGAGCGTGCTGCCTGGACTCTTGAGAATGGGAAGTGACACACTGACGGGTCCGACCGCGGCGCGCACCCCGATCCCGAGGTAGACCCCAGCCCGACTGTAGGTTTGGCGCCACGTACCTGTACATATCCTTGGGACTTGGGCCAGTTGGCAATCTGGGCAGTCCCAACTGGCCGGGCCCACGGGCTCGGGAACCGGCGATACCCGCCGCTCTTCCCATCGAGGAAGCATCGGTATCAGTGGATCGGGTTCAGCTTCAACCTCGAACACAACAGGGGCCATCCCCACGAACGGATCGACCGCCTGGACGTTCGGGCAGCAGTAGAAGTAGCACTCGCACGTCTGCACTACCTCCTGTGTCGTGCCCCAGCCGAGGGTGATCGCAAAGCCGATCTTCACCCCGGGAGCCCCCTCGACGGGGACGATCGTCGGTGTCGTGAACCCGATCGTAACGCTCTTGGCCATTTTGTCGCCTATGCCTACCTTCACGTTGCATCGGCAGTCGCTGGCAGCGGTCCTCGCCGGAGGAAGGCACCACGTCAGGACAAGCACCAACAGTACGAGCTGCCACCTCTTCATCGGACACCTCCGTTCCAACGGATCCACAGGTAGGGGCCAAGCCCCACCGAGGAGCCGATGAGCTCAGGCTGGCCGGACCCATCGAGGTCGCCAGCGAAGAGCGGCCCCATGGAGCGCGGAATCCGCACGGCCTCGGCGAACGTGCCGTCCCCACGGCCGGGGAGCACGAACACCCCAGCCCCGTGGATGGAGGTGAACGCGATGTCCGGAGTTCCATTACCCGTGAAGTCCCCCAGGGCCAGCCCGTGCAAGGGCCACGGCGCGTCCCCCGGCGAGAGCTCCGGAAGCGCGAGGTCCAGAACCTCGCCCGTGGCCCACACCACCCACCCCCGGGGGCCGACCACCTCGACCGCCACCTCCTCCACATCCACCTGGACCTCGACCTCCAGGCGTAGGAGCACGAGGTCGTCGTACCCATCCCCATTCAGGTCTCCTGCCGACATCCCAAGGGGCAGGCCCTCGAGCGCAAACGGCGCCCGCTTGACCTCCAGAACTCGGTTGGGGAACGAGACGAAGAACACCCCTTCCTCGCTGAGGAGGGCCACTTCAGCGATGTCCTTGCGGGTGAACTGCCCCGCCACGGCCAGCCCCAGGTTCCCCTTCTCCCACGGGAAGCTCTCCCATGCCTTCCCTGCCCACTTCACGAGCACCGCGTCCTCGCGGAGAAGAAGGACGTCCCTCGTCCCGCTGCCATCGAGGTCCGCCGCCAGGAGAACGGGCTGGACGGTGTTGCCTTCGTAGGGCCCGAACTCCTCGAGCACCTCACGGCTTAGCACGTCTCCCCTCGAGGACACAGTCCACAGTTCGATCGCCGCCCAGCCTCGCTCGAGAGCGACGAAGTTCAACAGGTGAAGCTTCCCCTCCTCGACCTCCGCCACGAGGACATGGACCTCTTCTTCCAGAAGCCCGCGGCGCACGAACGCCCCAGTCCCGTTGTTCCACAAGACGTCCACTCCGGTCCTACCTTCCATCAAGAGGTCTGGGGCTCCGTTGCCGCTCAGGTCCCCCACCGCCAGGAGGTAGCTTCCCGAAAAGGGAATCAAGGTCTCCCCGTGGGGCACGCCGCCCACACGGTACACGGTCGGGAACGGCCCGCTGTTAACCACGAGCGCCGGTTGCCCAGCGAGGGACATCGTCCACGTGCTCTCTGTGCCTCCCAAGGACAGGCTCCCAGAGAGCAGGAACTCGCTGCTCGGAGGGTGGAACCCCCCATCACCCTTGCCCGTCCGCACGACCCAACCCGACCGCGTCAGCACCAGCGCGTCTTCGAGGCCATCCCCGTTCAGATCGATGAGGTGGACCCATATCACTTGTCCCAGAGGGTGGAATGCTCCCGCCTCAAGACCCTTCCGGCCGAGCAGGCCGGTGACCCATCCCTCGCTGGTGCCGAGGACGAGCTCGATCCGACCGTCTTCCCGCTCCTGAAGGCGCCCGTGTTGGATCTCACCGTAGGGGCTCGGCCACTCCATCTCTTCGACAAAGCCTTCCGGGCTTCCCCACAGCACCCGGACCGCATCCGACGCGTAGAAGACGAACTCCAGAAAGCCGTCCCCGTTGACGTCCGCCAGACCCAGCGGCCGACCTTTCACCCCCGCGAGGGCTACAGGGTCGCCAAACGCAAACCCTCCTTGCCCTTCGTGCAGGAACAGCTGCCCGTCGCCCCGTACCCGTTCCGTCCACCACAGGATGTCCAAGACCCCGTTCCCTGTGAAGTCCAGCACCCACAACCTGTACGGGGGAGCGGGGATCTCCCACGCTGCCACCTTGTCCAGCCCTCCCCTCCCGCCGTTGCGGAACAGGTGAAGCTCATCCCGCGCACCGCTCGTCCCCACCACGAGGTCAAGGGCACCGTCTTCATCTAGGTCAGCGAGGGCACCAGACCAAGGTCGGGTCGATCCGGTGACGGTGTAGTAACTCCGCCCATTGCGCCATGTGACCTCGTAGAACCCAACGGTACGAGCCACAAGCCCCTCGTCCGGCGCACCCGCGAAGACGAAGATCGCCTGGTGGTCCGACGCCACCACGTCGTCCAACCCGTCCCCGGTGAGGTCCCCCACCGCCAGTACGGACAGCGACGCCGCCCCGAAGGGAACGAGCGTCGTCCAGTGCCAGAGGTTCACCGCATGGGGCAGGAGATCCTCCACCCCCGGAGGGAAGCTCGGGCCGGCCACCGCGCCCACCCCCACCACCGCCACCGCCACCATCCACACCGCTACCGCCAGAACCGCTCGTTTCCTGCACATCGCCCACCTCCTGTCACGCCCATCCGAATGTAGCCTACACCCCCGCTCCACCTTCAGGCACGCTACCCGACTGCTCCTGGGCTCCAGCTCGAGCTGTGCGCCTCCGCCCCACAGGCGTCGCGCACGAGGGCGGAGAACTC
>PWUU01000114.1 GCA_003562475.1 Dehalococcoidia bacterium
GAGGGGCAGGTCGTCATCTTCGGTGTCAACCACAACGCGGTAGTCACCAGGGGGCAGGTTGTCGAAGCTGTAGATACCATTAGCTCCGGTTTGCGTTTCGTCAACACGAACGTAATCACCGTTGCCATTCAGGTCTACGTAGAGGTAAACGGTTATGTTCTCCAGGCCGGGTTCGCCCGCTTGCTGGAGACCGTCGCCGTTGTTATCACGCCAGACGCGGTCGCCAATGATGCCGTAACCAGCCGGCTCGTAGCCGAAGTTAAAATCTTCGACATCTGCCGCGCCAATGGTGACGGTACCCTGGCCATTACAATTTGTGCAAGTATCGCCGGGCGTTTCCGGGTCTTGGGTCTGGCTATATTGGGTGGGCAGATCGTTTTCATTGACGACTACGGTGAATGTGCCGGGCGGCAGGTCGCCGAAGGTGTAGTCGCCATTCTCATCGGTTGTGGTAACAGCGACAATGTTGCCATCCTCATCGTAGAGGGTCACGGTAATGCCTGCAAAGCCAGGCTCACCGCCATCTAGCTCATTGTTGCTGTTCCAGTCGGCGTAAACTGTACCGGAGATACTGTAGTCGCCACCTTTGTAGTAGGCGAAGTCATAAGCACCGAAGATATTACCGCCTTCAATGGTAACAGGGATGGTATGTTGGTCATCCAGATCGTTGTCGGGATCGTAGGTTTGTTGCCAGTTGACATCAGCATCACTTGCATTGGGCAAAGTGCCAGAATCAATGACAATACGATAGTTGCCGTCGGCCATACCGGTGAAGATATAACGGCCGTTGGCGTCGGTTGTGGTGGTGGCAATTTCAGTATCATTGTCAAACAGACGCACGGTGACACCGGCAATCCCCGTTACGTCATCCAGGGTACCGTCGCCATTGTGGTCGTTCCAGACATGGCCGAAAATGGTGTTGGGCACGGTATAGCCATAATCTATGTTGGCTATATCGGCTGCACCACTGACGTTAACAGGGTTTGTGGTCTGATTATCACAGGAGGCACCACAATTGGCACCGGGCACATCGGGGTCGCCTGTTTGGGTGTTGCCGGCGGGGAGAGTTGTGGTGTCAACGGCCGTATAATAATTCCCATCTAGCAAACCGCCAAAGGTATAGTTGCCATCCGCGTCCGTGACGGTTGTGGCAACAGCACTGTCACTGTTACAGGAGGAAGTAATGCATAGATAGACAGTAACACCAGCAATGCCAGCTTCGTCTCCATCTTGTACGCCATTACTGCCAGTGCCGCCGCCTAGACCGTTGTCATTCCAGACCACGCCGCTGATAGAGCCGGTGGGTTCCAAGTCAATGACCGCGTCGTCTTCTGCGTTGTTGACCGCACGGCCGTTACTAAACGTCGCCCCGGTTACCGTTGCTGTATTGGTAATTTCTGTGGTCACATTACCCTGTGGCTCCAGACCCAGGAAAGTAACCGTGACCGTTTTAGTCTGGCCAGCATGCAACGGACCGACATTATTCCAGGAGATAATACCCGTGTTAGCATAAGGCGTATCGGTAAAGGTTACGGAGCTTTGCAAAGGTGATGCTGAGACAAACTCCAGTTTATCGGCGTCATACGTGTCTGTTAAGGGTAAAGGATCAATAGTGCTGACCGAACCACCGCAAGTTTCGTTAGTTGTAATTCGCAAGCCCAGGTTAGCTACGAATACCTGAGTTCCATCCGCTCCCCCAGTTTTGTCTGGTTCCACTACCAGGCGCCAGGCTGGACTGTTGATGTCCGCGTGGCCCCACGCTCCATCAACAGCAAGGTCCCATACAAGCCACTCAACGTAGGCCGCATTGTTTACGCCTCTAAAATTAGGTTCTAGAAAGCCTGCAGCAAACGTTGTTTCCCTTTCAGGTGCAGTTTGGCGTGGGTTATTGGATGCATCACCAAAAGCAAATGTTGTCAGGTAAAGCCTCAGGAAGTCGTTAGTGAGGACTGGCCCATCAATATAGATTCGACTAATGGCTTCCAGACGAATGATATGGTTGCTGTCAAATGCATCTAGCCCGATAAAATTGTTGCCGTAAAGCCATTTGTTGGTACCGCCAACCCATTCACCCTCAGCAAAACTATTTTCATTGCCATCCCAGGCTCTTTCAGGGAAGAAGAAGTCTTTGTTCGGCCCCTGATTGGTTTGGCCACCACCGGCCCAGACCGTATAGGTACAGGCAGTGGGTTGACCGGTACCGTTGCCGGGTAAATTATTGGTCAACTCAATTTCATAGGTAACAGGATGCCCTTCATATGCTGGTGGCACGGCCGGCGGGCCGGTGTCTTCCACGACTCGTTTAACGAGGCTCAACACCGGGCCAAAGCCAAAGTCAGCCAAAGTATAATCTGTGCCACCGCTTAAATCGGTAACAGGATGAATGGCCGGGGTTGTATTGGCGTATCCATCAGGAAGGTTGGGGCTGTCGCTGTCTACTACCACCAGATAATCACCATCGGGCAGATCAGGGAAGACATATTCGCCGTTTTCGTCTGTTTCTATGGCCGCAATGAGCAGGGCGTCATCATCTAATACGCCGTTGCCGTTGACGTCCCAGTAGAGCCAGACGGTCACACCTTCAATGCCCGTCTCAGCCCCGCCATCTTGCACCCCGTTGGTGTTCAGGTCACGCCAAACGAAGTTGCCGATGCTATTGTTACCCTCGATCATGGTTACATCGGTGTCGCAGGCAAAGTTGGCGCCACCGCCGAAGTTGAGGCAGGCTTCGTTAACAATAAAGGGGCTGCCAGTGTAGTCGGTAGGAACGCGAGCCTGGAAGGTGACCTCCCCACTGCCTAAGGGTGGCAGCACATCGTTAAGCCACCACTGAATAACAACCGGATTAGCAGCCGTGCTAACTCTATCGCCAGGATCAGTTGCGCTCCAGGTAGCACCGCCGTTAGTAGAGTAGCGGATGGTGTAACAGTCCGACCAGCAGCCGGTGGGATTGGTATTCCCGCTTGCGGCGGAACCACCAACATATTGCAATCCTTCAGGGACTATATCCCGAACCGACAGGGGCATATTAATGCCGCCGTTGTTGAGCGTCAGGCCGGCCGAACTCTCGACACTTGTATTCTGGAAGGGAATACTGTAGGTATAGATCGTATTTACGGCCACGCTGTCCGGACCGGACTTGCTAACAATCACTTCCGGGGCGCTGCTCTGCACGGTGGGAATGCCCGTACCGAAGTCACCGTTGAACTTTTCATTGTCAAAACCGGAAGCTACTTCCTGATAAGGCGAAATGGGCAGCGAGCAAGGGCCGCCTAAAGCCAGGAAAGTGTAACGCACTTCGCCACGCACGCCGTTGTTGTTTGGTGGCAGGTTGGTAAAGTAAAGCGGCCCGCCATAAATGGGGTGGATGTTTTGATCATCTGTCTCAATAATCAGAGCAGGATTACCGCCGCTGCGGGAGACGGTCAAAACCGTACTGCTGCGAATCAGGCGGAAGCAAGAGGGATCGTAGCTGACATCGCCAAAGGGTTGCAGCCAGGCGTTAAAGTCTGGCACAAAGTCGCCATCATTGTCAAAGCCAAAGCGAACGTTGCCCAGGGTGTAGAGAACGCCGTTGGTGGTAATGACCGAACCTGGAGCGACGATACTCGTATCGGTATTGAACCAGAGCCCATCAGGGTTGGGCCGGATTTTATTGGCCATGGCCGAAATCTGGTTGCGCATGGTCATGCGCCATCTGGCGTAGGCCGGGTCTGTAATGTCGTCAGCGGTTGCCCAAATGTCAAAGTGCAAAGAGAGATCGTCGTCCGGTTTAATAGACGGCCCCCAGGTTGGGGTGGTTGTACAGGGGGGTTCGACTGCGTCGCCCGCCCCCGTGTTAGCACAGGCCGGGTAGGTGAACGACCAGTATTGAACTTTACATTCGCCTGGCTCCAGATCGCCAATAAAACGGGTGGCATCGGCCAAGCCAATGGACCCGCCTATGTGAGTAAAACGGTAAAGACCGGTATTGGCCAGATAGCTCCA
>PWUU01000123.1 GCA_003562475.1 Dehalococcoidia bacterium
TACGCGGCTATCTGCGCAGCCGACAGCGACAACCGGAACTGGTTAAGCGGTACTTCCATGCACCGACGGTCCGCTATGCAGCAGCGTAGTGGGGGAAGTATTTGACGCTCCCCGTAATAACCCGTGAACTCGACATCCAGGTCTGCGAACTCGTTCATAAGTTCGCCCCGATACGGTCCGTCGCCGACTATGGTGAGCTTGACATCGCTGCGGTTCAGTTCTCTCAGGGCGTTGCAGAGGACATCCAGGTTCTTCTCGCGAGAGACGCGGCCCACGTAGAGCAGCTTGAACACCTCGCCATTCTTGCTCCAGTCTCTCGGTGTGAACACTTCAGTATCCACACCATGGGGCATGACGGCCACTTTGTGTGGCGAGATGCCATTAGAGATGAGCTCGTCACGGAAGGCCTGAGACGGCGTCAAGACCGTTTCCGCCTGGTTGTAGAACCACCTCAGGTAGGTCCATACGAAACCCTCGAGAGACTGGTCGCCTGTCAGGTGAGTCGCATATTGCGGCAGGGCTGTGTGGTAGGTGGTGTAGAACGGGAGGTTCAGCAGCTTCGCAGCCAGCAGGCCGGTAAGTCCGACGGGTCCGGGAGTAGCGGCGTGAATGTGGGTGTAGTTTTCGCGGAAGCAGTAGTCAACCACATCGAGTACCGGTGGGCAGGCAACTTTCATTTCCGGATACTCGGGCAGGTCGTACACCTGCACCGGCTTGAAGACCTTCTCACCCAGCAGGCTTTCTCTGTCAGCGCAAGTGATGAATGTGTAGTCGAATCCCAGCTTCTTCGCCTGGAGTGTCATCTGTTGCAGGTTCTTGGCTACCCCGTTAATCTCGTAGTACGTGTCGCTGAGATGTACGGCCTTTGGCTTCCGGGCGGGTGACTCGACAATGGCCAGGCGTTCTGCAAACTGTCGTGTGTCCTGGAACGCCTTGTAGGCGAGATAATAGGGCATCGATACCACGTAGAGCGACGATATTGAGCTGATGGCGTTAATAATGTTGAAGACATTGCCCACCTTGAGCTGTTCCATAGAGTAGTCGAGCAACTCTCTGACGTTCTCGTCGATGGTGGTGGAGACCATGGTGAACCATCGTTGGTGGGCGTTCTCTGGTGTGAGATTGCGGGTAATCTCCGGCAGGCGCCTGAGCGTCTTGCGCAGCAGGATCTCAGTGGAGTTCTTTCTGCGTCTCTTCCGCAGGCCCAGCAATTTCAACAGGAGCGAGTAGAAGGTCGAGGGCGGATCCGAGCTCTTCAGGGTGAGTAACTGAGACATTTGGCGGAGCGCCTCGTTTCGTGCGAGGTACCGATCTAGGTTTACCTTCTTCTCGATGTGCCGGTACAGGATGGAGTAGATAGCGTAGGCGAGGTGTCCTGGTTCGGACGGCATTGCATGTGCCTCGCTCAATTCAGGTCGCAAGAAGAAGGCCATAGGGTCGTCCCCTGGATTGGTGGTATAGCTTCTGGCGACGAAAAGCCCCGAGTGGTCATCGGAGCCAGCTATGAGGTACTTCCGCAACGGATTGACCTTGGGGTTGCTTATGCGGTGCTTGTCCGCGAGTCCCTCCAACTGTGTTCGTGTGAGAGTGGCGATGGTGGCACGGAGCTTTGCGTTCACCTCGGGACTGCGGAAACCATTCAGTTCAATGAAGTCGAAAAGCAGTAGCAGCTCTTCGAAGTGCGCCTGTGTCAGCTTGTTGTTGACGGTGTAGAGCGGGTGTGCGATTGCGTTCGCGATTCCGTTCCAATCAAGGTACCGCACGAACTCGTACAGGTCGTGTCTCAGTTCGTCAAGATCGCAGAACTGCTGTTCCGTTATCCCGTAGGTGAGTACATGGACCTTACACTGGTCCTCGGGAAAGCGTGCGGTAAATTCGCAGGAGACGAACGTGTCCGGCAGATGGGCTATCTGCAGGCAGCCGTCGATTGTGTTGTGATCGGTGAGCGTGACATGCGTCATGCCCCGCGCGCGTGCGGCCTCATAGACATGCAGCGGTTCTGTAAACGATTCGGGGATACCGAATTGTCTGGCCAGCCAGTTTGCCGGCCGCTCGGAGTACCTGCTGTGGACGTGGAGATCTATCCTGATCATGGCTCTCTGCTGCTTCGCCACATGCTCGCCATCACCGTGTTGCTCAGGAGGCGACGGGCAAAGGACGGCAACGCCAGAGGGAGCAGTAACCATAGTCGTTGGAACTGACGTGTACGAACCGCACGGTCGTGAGTGTATGTCATGGCAATGTGCACTATGTGCAGTACTCTCGAGCCTGTGGCGTGTGTCGGAGCCACAGAGGTGAAGTCTGAGAACTAAACCGGCCTGGAGAGCCGCTCAAGGACTGTTCCACATTATAGCACCGCGAAACGAAAAGAGGACATCCCCCGCGCGCCTTGAACCGGCACTCGCAAATTCTTTGATGGCACCATCTGCGAATCACGGAATCTCGTGCACTTTAAGCATGTTCGTGTTTCCTGCAGTGGCAAACGGAACGCCTGCAGTGATGATCACCAGGTCTCCCGACCGGGCAACACCGGCATTAGTGGCGATCTGTGACGCATCATCGTAGAGTTCTTCAATTGACTGGTACTCGCTTGTTAGCAGCGGGGTGAGTCCCCACACCAGGGAGAGGCGCCTGACGACCCGCTCCCTGGTAGTTATGGCAAGGACCGGGCACTTCGGGCGGTACTTGGCAACGCGCATCGCTGTGGCGCCTGATGTGGTGAGGGCCAGTATGGCGGCTGCTCCTACCTGGTCTGCGATGCTGACTGCGGCATAGCTGATGGCGTCGTCTGGCTGTGGCGCGACGGTATCGAATCTCTCGAACAGCATAGTCTGGTACGGCAGTGCGTTTGCCGCCTCGATGGCGATAGCTGCCATGGTGCCGACAGTCTGGACCGGGAATCCTCCAGTGGCAGTCTCTTCCGACAGCATGATAGCGTCGGCGCCGTCGAAGATAGCGTTTGCGATGTCGCTCGCTTCCGCTCTTGTGGGCCGCGGCGAGTAGACCATCGATTCAAGCATCTGTGTGGCGACTATGACCGGTTTGCCTGATGCGTTGCACTTTGCAACGATTCGCTTCTGTTCGATCGGGACCCGTCGAAGTGGCACCTCCACACCGAGGTCTCCTCGCGCAACCATAACAATGTCCGCGGCTTCAATTATCTGGTCGATGTTCTTGAGTGCTTCGCTGCGCTCTATCTTGGCGACCACGGGAACATCCGACCCGTGCTGGCGAATGAAGTCCTTGGCTCGATTGACGTCATGGGCTCCCGTAATGAACGATAGTGCCACGAAATCGATGTCATGCTCCAGTCCGAATGCGAGGTGACGCAGGTCGTCGTTGGTGACGGCTTCGGTGCTGAGTTTCACGCCCGGGACGTTGATTCCTTTCATCTGCGTCAGGACTCCTCCAGCCGCGATAAGGCAGCGAATCTCGGTGTCGGTGGTGTCTTTAACCTCAAGGCGTATGGTTCCGTCGTTGACAAATATGGAGTCGCCGGGGCGTACATCTCGTGCGAGCGAATCAAGAGTGACCGACACGCGATGCTGGTCGCCGAGAATCGGCTCAGTAGTCAGAGTGATCTCGGCGCCATCCTCAAGCCATACCTTCTCGACTTTGAGTTTCCCGGTTCGTATCTTTGGTCCGGGAAGGTCCTGCAGCACTCCCAGGGGACGGTTCAGTGTCTCTGAAACCCGGCGGACATTGGCGATTCGATGCGCATGCTCTTCGTAGGTTCCATGTGAAAAGTTGAGCCGAGCCACGTCCATGCCTGCGCGCGCAAGCTTCTTCAGAGTCTCGTAGGACTCGCTTGCGGGGCCGATAGTACAGATGATCTTTGTCTTGCGATGCATAGCGCCTCCACCGGCGTGATCTCCTTGCCCGAGTTGCTGCTTCTGATTCCTGCCAGTCTAACCGTCGCTCGCGTAGGCGTCAACAAATAGTCAGTGTCTCCTCGTCTGTGGCGGTAGAGTTCAGGAAACGCGGCGTTGACGGTGCAAGACCGCAACCGTAGAATGCCTCTTATGTATCAGTGCAACGTTCTCGAGAATGGTCTCACTGTCGTCACGTGTCCCATGCCGCACGCTCGCTCGGTAAGTGTCGCGCTTATCACGGGCGCCGGTGCCTGCTATGAGCGCGATGAGGAGGCCGGCGTGTCGCATCTCATCGAGCATCTCTGTTTTAAGGGAACTGACAGTCGCCCGACCCCCAAAGACATCAGCGGCGAGTTAGAGGGGGTGGGTGGCGTATTGAACGCCAGTACCGGCCGGGAGGAAACGGTATTCTGGGCCAAAGTGACGCGGCCACACATGACCACTGCGATCGATGTTCTGTTCGACATCGCAACGCATTCGGTGTTCGAGAGAGGCGAGATAGAGAAGGAACGGCAGGTGGTGATCGAAGAGATCAACATGAATCTCGACATTCCTCAACACCGTTTGTCATTGCTAATCGACAGCCTGTTGTGGCCGGATCAGCCGCTCGGAAGGGACATTGCGGGTCGCAAAGAGACGGTCGCATCGATTGACCGTGACCACATTCTGGACTACCTGAAGGGGCACTACCTGAGCGGCAATATGGTCGCGTGTGTGGCTGGTGGCGTGGCACACGCTGAGGTATGTCGAGAGATAGAGGCGAGGTGCCATGATGTGCTGGTCGGCGCCTTCCCGCGCGAATACCCAACCTGCCCCGAGCAGCATAAGCCACGTGTGAGTGTCGACGCGAGGGATGGTGAACAGGCGCACATATGTCTTGCCTGCCATGGAGTGTCCCGGTGTGATAGAAGACGTTATGCGCTGGATGCGCTCAGCGTCGTGCTTGGAGGAGGCATGAGCAGCCGGCTGTTCACCGAGATACGCGAGAGACGCGGCCTGGCGTATGATGTCCACAGCTACGCGGAGCATTTCCTGTTGTCGGGTACGCTGGTGGTCTACGCTGGTGTTGATCCGAGGAGAACGGGCGAGTGCCTCGAGGCGCTCCTGCAGGAGCTGTCGAGGATCAAGCTCGGGCCGAACGAAGAAGAGGTGCGGCGCGCGAAAGAGCTGATGAAAGGTCGTCTTGAGCTTCGACTGGAAGACACACAGAGCGCGGCACTCTGGCACGGCGGTCAGCAGTTGCTGGATGGTGAGATTTTGACTCTGGAAGAAGTGTCGAAGCGCATTGACGCCGTCACAATTGCCGAGCTCTCGTCGGTGGCTGCTGAGTTTCTTAGGACGGAGCAGTTGAACCTGGCAGTGGTGGGGCCCGTGCAGGAAGTTCCGGCGCCGGAGCTTCCGCCGGAGTAGCCGATGCGCTCACAAATCAAGGAGGGGCCACGGATTCTGTGGCCCCTCCTTGTGTAGTCTGAGTTGTCGGCTAGTAATCGGGGTAACCGCCGGGGGGCATAGCCGGAGCCTTGTCCTTCTCCTCGGGGATGTCGGTCACCAGGCTCTCCGTAGTCAGAATCATGTTTGCGATGCTGGCCGCGTTCTGCAGTGCGGAGCGCGTCACCTTCAAGGGGTCGACGATGCCGCGCTCAACCATGTTGACGTCCAGTTCGTCAGTCATCGCGTCATAGCCTATGCCCGCAGGACTCTCCTTGACCCTGTTGACGACAACAGACGCTTCACGTCCGCTGTTAGTGGCGATGCAGCGTATCGGTTCCTCGAGGGCCCTCTTGAGGATGGCGACGCCCGTGGCTTCGTCTCCAGTGAGCGTCACCTTGTCAAGTCCTTTCATAGCGACGAGCAGCGACACTCCGCCGCCGGCAAGGATTCCTTCCTCGACGGCTGCCCTCGTGGCGCTGAGCGCGTCCTCGACGCGGTGCTTCTTCTCTTTCAACTCGACCTCGGTACCGGCGCCGACCTTAATGACCGCCACGCCACCTGCCAGCTTGGCCAGCCGCTCCTGCAGTTTCTCCTTGTCGTAGTCCGAGGTGCTTGCTTCGATCTCAGAGCGAATCTGCTTGATGCGGGCGTCGATTGCGTCAGCCTTGCCCTTGCCCTCAACGATGGTGGTGTTGTCCTTGTCCGCAACAACCCTGCGTGCCCGGCCAAGGTCCTCGAGCGTGACCGAGTCAAGCTTGCGGCCGACCTCCTCGGAGATGACGGTGCCGCCTGTGAGAACGGCGATGTCCTGAAGCATTGCCTTGCGACGATCGCCGAATCCCGGTGCCTTCACGGCGAGGGGGCTCAGCGTACCCCGGATCTTATTGACCACCAGTGTGGCCAGAGGTTCACCTTCGACGTCTTCAGCGATCAGTACGATATTCTTCGAAGTCTGTACCATCTTTTCCAGCGCGGGAAGGATATCGTTCAGCGCGGAGATCTTCTTATCGGTGATCAACATGTACGGGTCGTCGAGCTCAACGCGCATCGTCTCGGGGTTGTTGATGAAATACGGGCTGATGTAGCCACGATCAAACTTCATACCCTCGACGAACTCGGTTTCGAACGCGAGTCCCTTCCCTTCTTCGACCGTGATGACACCGTCCTTGCCGACTTTCTCCATCACGTCGGATATGAGCTCGCCGATCTCATTGTCTACGGCCGACAGCGCGGCAACCTGTGCCACCTGCTCCTTGCCTTTCACGGGGATCGACTGGCTCTTCAGGTCGTCGACCACTGCAGAGACGCCTTTCTCGATTCCGCGCTTGAGTGCCTGGGAATCGGCGCCTGCCGCGATGTTCTTGAACCCTTCGCGGACAATGGCCTGTGCCAGGATGACCGACGTGCTGGTACCATCACCACACTGATCGTTTGTCTTGGTGGATGCTTCCTTGACCAGTTGAGCACCCATGTTCTCAAACGGGTCCGGCAGTTCGATTTCCTTCGCGATGGCTACACCATCGTTGATGACGTTGGGTGCGCCAAACTTCTTGTCGAGGGCGACAGGGCGGCCGCGAGGCCCCAGCGTGACACGAATTGTGTCAGCAAGGACATCAATTCCGGTCTTGAGCTTCTTGCGCGCCTCTTCGCCGAAGAGTATTTGCTTAGCCATTCCACATTCTCCTTGTTCAGATTTCTTGGCCTGCTACGATTTCTTGGCGAGTATGTCGCTCTCACGCATGATGACGAGCTCCACGTCGTCTTCCTTGAATTCGGTGCCAGCGTACTTGGAGTAGATAACCGTGTCTCCGACCTTCACGTCCATCGGCAATCTCTTGCCATCGTCAGTCAGTTTGCCGGCGCCTACTGCGACGATCTCACCCTCCTGTGGTTTCTCCTTCACTGTATCCGGAAGAACGATTCCCCCTTTGCTGACCTCTTCTTTCGGAGATGGTTTGATTACAACCCGATCTCCAAGTGGCACAAGCTTGGACATACTACCTCCTACCTCTACATGGTTTAGCAGTCGACTGCTAAGACTGCCAAAGATTATAGCACACCGTGGGTGGGGTGCAAGTCAACCTGGGGCTTGATTTTTACACTGCACCGTGTATACTTTTCAGTAGAGAAATGAGATCATCCAGTTGGGACAGGAGACGAATACGGGCTCTGCGGAGCTACCTCGGGCTGACGCAGGTGCAGCTAGCTGATGAGCTTGGCGTTCGCCAGCAGACGGTGAGCGAATGGGAAACAGGGCAGTACGAACCCCGGGGCACCTCGGTCACACTGCTCGGTCTCGTTGCCGAGCGGAGCAACTTCCGGTACGGATCGGAGGACCAGACGGGGGGAGTCCATTTTTTTGACCATGAATACACGGAAACGGATATTCCGATCTGAACGCGAGATGCATGCCTTCTGGACTCTCGCCGCAGGACGGCGAATGGTCACCCGCGATGGTAAGCGGGTCCGAGTCGTCTATCCCGGAATCCGGGTCGGCAACTCAGGTCCGGACTACAAAGAGGCAGTGGTTCGCTTTGGCTCTGGTGCAGAAACCACTGGTGATGTAGAGCTACATCTTGACAGCCATGACTGGTATCGCCACGGGCACAATACCGATCCCGCCTATGATGGAGTGGTCCTGCATGTGGTCGGCAATGGCGACGGTGAGACATGCTCGCGTCTCGCGTCCGGCGGCAATGTGCCGGTGGCAGTATTTGGCGGAGCCATGCATCTGCCCGGCTGTACCTCGTTGCCCTGCATGTTGGGGGCGTATGGCAGTGCCAAGCGGACTGGAGAAGTCCTCGCCACTGCCGGCATCGCACGCCTGCGTGCGCGCGCTGAGAGCCTGACGAAGCAGTGTGCACGTAGAGACCCGTGGAGGGTGCTTGCCTGCCGTATCGCGCGGGCACTTGGCTATACATTTAATGCGGGTGTCGCTGAGAGTGTCGGGCAGCGGCTTACTGCACCCGACGTGCATGCACTACTGAGACGAACTGATGACGAAGGCCGTATCGTGCTGGTGCTTGGAGTTGCGGGACTGCTGCCCGGGCAGCGAAGACGAGCGGGCCAGGATGTAGCTGATGATGCGCCGGGCTGGGATCATTACTGGAGTGCAGTGGAGCCCGCATTATCACACATAAGCCCTCATGAGTGGCGAATGAACGGACTGTATCCAAACAACTCGCCCGTGAGGCGAATGGTTGCGCTTGCCCGGTTGTGGCCGGATATGGAGCGCCTGGCCGGACTTGCGGCAGATGTCGTTCTGAGTGAGAGCGAGCGTCCACGCCAGTGCGCCGGGAAACTTGAGAAGCTGATTCGCAGATCCGGCTCCATGTACTGGCGCACACATTACGACTTTGGCAAGCGCACGCCTGAGTGTGATCTGCTGGGCGAGCGCAAAGCGCGAGAGGTGGTTGTGAATGCACTGCTGCCGTTCGTGGCATCACGCGCGCTCTCTTCCGGTCACCACGAGCTGCTGGAGGCAGTCGTGCAACTCTACGCTGCGTATCCTGCGGGGGCGATGCATGCGATTACTCGCCACATGTGCCAGCAGCTGGGCCTCCCGGGCGCATGTAGCACTTCGGCTGAGCAACAGGGGTTGCTCCACCTCTTCACGCAGTACTGCCGTCGTGGGTTGTGCTCTGCCTGTCCGCTCGGAACGCTCTGAACATGGATGGATAGGAACCGTCGCGTGAGACATACTATTCCCGTGACAGTTCGGTTATCGTCTTTTCCGTCGAGCAGGTGGTGCCGGGCTTCTCGACGACCAGGGTAGTGTGAGACCTCGTCATTTCATTGCAAGCGCCGGCTCGACATCGAGGTCAGGGCCTGAAGGCAGCTTCCGAGCACCTGCGAAGTAGGCGCAGGCCGCCACCATTGCCGCGTTATCGGTACAGAGCGATAGGGGAGGAATGAACACCTCCACCAACGCTTCTGTCGCGATGCGGTTTCGAAGCGTGGCATTGGCGGCCACGCCGCCGCTCAACATAATGCAGGCCGCGTCCAGATCAATGCTGGCCTTGGACACCTTGCCGATGAGGACATCCGCAACAGCATCCTGAAAGCTGGCGGCAGCATCTGCGACGAGTTCCGGGTGACCGAGCAGGTGTTCCCTGTGAACGAGGTGGTAGAGGGCGGTTTTCAGACCGCTAAAGCTGAAATCATGGGTGCCCGGCAACCACGCACGTGGTAGTGAGTAGCGGCCGGTTGCTTTCGTGGCTGCATGTTGAATTGCCGGACCGCCCGGATAGCCCAGTTCAAGCAAGCGTGCAGCTTTGTCGAAAGCTTCGCCGGCTGCATCATCCCGAGTCCGGCCGATGAGACTGTATCTGCCATGCCCATGCATGAGGTGCATCTCGGTGTGCCCTCCCGATACGATGAGACAGAGGGCCGGGAAGCGGGAAGTATCATCGCGAGCAGTAGGGAAAGCGAGCCAGTTGGCATACAGGTGCGCCTCAATGTGGTTGATGCTGTAGAGCGGCAATCCCACTGATGCTGCGAGTGCTTTGGCGAAGTTGACCCCGACGAGTAGTGACCCGGCCAGCCCTGGACCGTGTGTCACCGCAATGCGATCGATGTCCTTGAGCTCAAGACCAGCACGGCGAAGTGCTTCCTGGTACACAGGCACGATGGATAATACGTGCTGGCGGGAGGCGACCTCGGGAACGATCCCTCCATACCTGGTGTGAATATCTATCTGTGACGCGACAACATTGGAGAGAATGCGGATGCCGTCTTCGACCACAGCGGCCGCAGTCTCATCACACGAGGTTTCAAATGCAAGGATTCTCATTCAACAGGTTCCGCAGGTGACACTAGACAGCATAGTGTACTACAGCGAGTACGAATGCCAGACCCCGTAGCGTGGCCGGCCGATGGGATCCGGCGGTCACGCAGTCACATCCAGTGGCGATAGCTGCTGCTGGTACCCGTTCAGAAGACAGTGGTCCTGCCCGGGACAGCCATATTGATATTCTACTCGACGTAATCCACGCAGACGGCACTTCGGTATCGTGCCGAACCGGCGTGATCCGTTGGCAGTCGCCCGGACCAGTTGGCGCGCCGGCTTGCACAACACCTGGCCGAAGAGCCTGTCTGTGATGCTACGTCTGCTTCTGTCGCCGACGATAATCCTGGATGAACCGCCGCATGTGCTGGTCCTTGCCCAGGAGGGCGTCCGCAGCCAGCGCGTACTGGCGCACCTTGGCGACGTCGACCACCGGGCAGTTGACTCCCAGGTGTATGGCGATGGACAGGAAGACTCCGTTCAGCAGCGTGCGGTCGGGCAGGCCGAACGAGATATTGCTGGCGCCGAGGGTCATGTTCACGCCGAGTTGGCTGCGCACCTCGATGATCGCCTCGATGAGGGTGGACGAGGCCTCCGCGTTCGCCGCCGCCGGCATGTTCAGGCAGTCGATGACGATGTCCTGCCGCTCGATGCCCACCTGCAGGGCGCGGTCCACGATATAGTGCGCGAGCTCGACGCGCCGCGCGGCGTCCCGGGGTATGCCCTTTTCGTCCATGGTCAGGCCGATGACGGCGCAGTTACGCTCCTTGACCAGCGGGAGAATGTCGTTGAGCGACGCCTGGTCCGCGGTGACGGAGTTGATCAGCGGGCGTCCCTCGTAGACCTTGAGCGCCGCCTCGAGGGCCCGCGGGTTGCTGCTGTCAAGGCACAGCGGGACATCGGTTACCTCCATCACCAGCTTGACCGCCTCGGGCAGCAGTGCGACCTCGTCGACCCCGGTGGCTCCGACGTTGACATCGAGGATATCGGCACCGGCCTCCACCTGTTGCAGTGCTTCTTGCCGCACAAGATCAAGTCGCCCGGCCAGCAGCTCCTCCTGCAGCTTCTTCTTGCCTGTGGGGTTGATGCGTTCCCCGATGAGTATGGTCGGGCCTGTGTCGCTGATAACTACCTCGCGGGACTTGCTCGATACCGTTGTCTGCATCTATCTAACCTCCGTGTGATGTGTAAGGGGCGAGGCGCGTGTTGTCCACGAACCTCTTCATGAAGTCTGTTGCCGTTGCCAGCTCCAGGTATTCGGCTTTTCGTGCCAGTTCGATGGCATCGCTTCGGGCCGAGGTGGAGACGAGTGTCATCTTGGCGCCAACGCCGGCGGCGTTGCCCGTCTGTCGGAAGCGTTCAAGCGGGAGCGGTGGGAGCATGCCGATGGCTATCGCGCTGCTGATGTCGATATACGTACCGAACGCACCGGCGATGATGACAGAGCTGAGTTCCAAGGCCTCCAGTCGCTCGTGTGCCAGCAGCGCCTCGACGCCGGTGGCGATGGCAGCCTTCGCCAGTTGCAGTTGCCGGATGTCACCCTGGGTCACGCTGACCGGCGGCCTGCCGCCGCGTTGGGTCGACGGCACCAGCACGAATTCGTGCGACTTCCCGGAGCGCAGCACGCGCGGGTGGTTCGCGGAGAGCCTCCCGACCGCGTCCACGACGCCGTGTGCTGTCAGTTCTGCCAGCGCATCGAGGATGCCCGAGCCGCAGATGCCGGTGGGCTCGGCGTCGTCGACCACCTGCAGGTGGACCTCGTCGCCGTCTATCTTTACGTGCTCGATGGCGCCGGGCGCCGCCCGCATCCCGTCCCGTATGTGGCCGCCCTCGAACGCGGGACCCGACGCACATGACACGGTTGTGAGGTGTCCGCCTGCAGCGAGGCACACCTCGGTATTCGTGCCGATATCGATGGCGAGCATCGGGTCACTGTTCGAGGTGATGCCGGATGCGAGCAGCATGGCCACGTGATCGGCGCCCACGAATCCGGCGATGTTGGGGGGCAGGTGCACGTATGCGCCCCTCGCGATGTCCACTCTGATGTCACGTGCCTTGAGGTCCAGGGCGCCCGTGACCGCCGGCACATAGGGAGCTCGCGCAAGCTGTTCGACCGGAAGTTGCAGCAGGAGGTGGTGCATCGCAGTGTTGCCGACGATGACGGCCTCGAGGATACGGGAGGGATCGACACCGGCGTCCCTGGCCAAAGAGACTGCGAGGTCGTTGACGGCCGTTACCGCCTCGGCAGCAAGCTCCTCCGCGCCTTCCGGTCGGGACAGCGCGTGCGTCAGACGTGCGACGACGTCCTCACCGTAGCGTATCTGCGGGTTCATCGCACCACGCGCACCGAGGGTCGCGCCGGTGGTCAGGTCGAGCAGATACGCGGCGATCTTGGTCGTTCCCAGGTCGACGGCCAGGCCGAGCGACTGTGAGGGCCACGGACCGACGGCCACGATCTCCCCGCCTCGTACCGAGACCCCGACCGTCCAGTCCCCGTCTCTCAGCAACCGGGGCAGGTCACGCGCCGCATCGATATCCAGCACCTTGCAGTCGATTCCGTCCGTTGCTGACAGTTCTGTCAGGATCCGGTCCTCGTCGGCGCGCATGTCGTTGAGGCCGGCCGGTGGAACGGTGACCCTGTGGCTCGTGACGGGAGGATCGATCCGTTGTATCGCCTGTAGGCCTTCGACCTGGATGCGCTGGGTTGTGGTGAGTGACTCGGGGGATACGTTGATGACACAGTCCGACAGCGGTGTCGCCTGGCACGCAAGGCGGACGCCGTGCGCGAGGTCATGTGGTGGTATCAGCTCGTGCTCGATGCTCGTCGTCTCCGAGAGCCAGCCGCTGATAAGCGTGACCCTGCATCGTCCACAGGTACCGTGCCCGCCACACACTGCTGCAAGACCTACTCCCAGCATGCGCGCGCACTCCATGAGGGTGAGGTTCCTTCTGCACCGGCCGCGGCGCCCTATTGGCTCGAAGTCCACATGGACGGTGCCCGAAGTATCGGCACTGTGTTGCCGTTGGCTGTGTTGTGACATTTCAGTGCAGGGAAGAGGACTCGCGTGCGAGACTTCCGCCGATTATGAGACGCTGGACCTCGGACACCACCTCGTAGATCTGGGTAACCTTGGCATCGCGGTAGAGACGTTCGATCTCGAGTTCTTTCGTGTATCCATAAGAGCCATGAATCTGCATGGCCATGTCGACCACTTCATTGGCCATCTGCGAGGCGAAAAGCTTCGCTGTTGCGGAGTCCTTGCCGCTGAGACGGCCCTTATCTTTCAGGTCCGCCGTTCTGTAAGTCAGCCATCGCGCCGCCTCGGTTCGTGCACACATCTCTCCCAGGAGAGATTGAATGGTGGGTAGTTCAGTCATCGGGCGCTCCCGGACCGTGCGGTTGCGCGCGTAGTCAAGAGACATCCGGAGTGCTCCAGTTGCGATGCCGACGGCCTCTGCGGCGATTCCGATCTGGCCGACATTGATGGCGGTCAGTAACACGTTGTAGCCCTGGCCGGGTTCTCCAAGCAGGCTCGAGCGCGGGACGCGCACGTGATCCAGCCTCACCGGGCAGACATCCTCGCCGCGAATGCCCATAGTCTCGAGCTCCTTCTCGATAACGAAACCATCGGATCCGGGGTCCACGAGAAACGCACTCACCCTCCCACTATCGTCCTTTGCGAAGATCGCTGCCACAGATGCGGAGGGTGCAAGTGACGCAAACGTCTTTTCTCCCGATATGACGTACTCATCGCCCTCAGGCACTGCAGTTGTTGTAATGGCCCGAGGATCGCTGCCGGTCTGTCCTTCAGTGAACGCGAAGGTGCTAAGCGATTCGCCTGCAACGAGTGCTGGCAGGTAGCGCTGTTTCTGTTCTGCTGTGCCAAACCGAAGAATGGATTCTTGTGTCAAAGCGTTGATAGCGATGATGGCGCCAACCGTCATCGACACAGCACAGATCTGCTCGATGGCAAGTACGTAGGACTTGTAGCCAAGCCCGGTGCCACCGTATTCCTCGGGCATGTGCTGGCCGAAGAACCCGAGCCGACCCATCTCCCTGGCGAGATCGGAGGGAAACTGGTTCTTCTCATCGATCTCGCGCGCCCTCGTCTTGACCTTCGTGGCAGCGAAATCTCTGGCAGTCTTGATGACATCCTGCTCCGCGTCGTTGAAATCGAAGTTCATAGCTCTGTCATTCTCCCTATGGGATTGGAGCACCGGTTCGGTGACTCTGCGAAGCTCCAGCTACGACTCCTCCATGTCAGGCTGGAGCTCCACCAGGCAGATGCGCGGTTTCGCGGCTTCATTCGTACGGGTAGTTCGGCGACTTCATAGTCTCGCGGTAGTACCGCATTTCATCGTCGGTGATCAGCCCCTTCTTGAGGTAGTACGTCCGCGCCTCCTCCAGCACACGCTCGACCGCGTCCTCCTGCGATGCCGTGAGCGGGTCGGGCTTGTGGCTCGCCAGTATTCCCTCCATACGATCTCGTGCGTAATCGAGACAGGTGCGCTTCCCGGTGCTCATCCACTCCGGATAGGTGAGCCGATCGGCAGTTGTGGGCACGTACTGTTCCAGCTTCCACCACTTGCGAGTATGTGCAGCGCTCATGAAGTGGCCGGGTACCGGTCCAATCTTCTCAATGACATCGACAGCGAGCGACTCCGTCGAGACTGTGACTCCTTCCATGAAGCGCCCTACCATCCCGGCAAGATCGTCGTCCAGGATCGCCTGAATCGGATGGTGCGTCAGTTCTCCGTGCACGCTGCCATGGAAAAGGAGGGTGTTGCCGCCCGAGATTCCTGCGTTGAGGACCCGCAGCGCCTTCTCGCAGGCGGACTGGAAGTCCGGGATCTTCGCGTTCGGGTATGCCGTAGTGTTATCCAGCGGCACGCCATACCACTGGAACATCTGATTGCACGCGGCGTTATGGAGCGTAATCTCTATGCCACCGAATGCGGGTGCACCGGAACTCATGTTCATTGGAGCGGTGAAATCCTTTACCAGAACACGTGTTCCGGGTCGTATGAGCTGAGCCAGCACAAGGCCGGCGATCACCTCGGCATTGTTGGTGATTATTGCACCTGCGATTGAAGCGGGCGCCGTGCCCCCCATGACCTGTCCCCCAACCACCCGGAGGCAGAAGCCCGCCTCGACGATCCTGAAGGTGGACTCAACGGCGTCCCGGTAGAGAGCGAGAGGCGGCGCCCATGCACATGTGCCCAGTATCTCGATGCCGACCGCTCTCGCCATATCGATAGCAAACACCTCCGAGTCATTCGAGAACCCGACACACTGGAATTTTGTCGAGCAGCGGATGCGTGCGGCGAGGCTCTCAGGCATCGCCATGCACGATGGCACCCCCTCGAATCCGAAGTAAGGTGTGTATGGTGAGAAGAAGTGGACGGTGGGTAAGGCGTCCAGGATGCGAACGGCATCGTAGTTCTCCTTGCGCGTGGCCTCGCGTGGCTCCCACGTGGTGGAGTCGACGGTCTTGTGGCCCGGCGCCACCGCGAGACAGAGGGTATTGCCGCCGATCATAAGTGTCTTGTGTGGGTCGCGTGCGGGCGCCGGGAAGCTGGTTGGCGCTTTGCGCAGGCACTCCTCTACGAGGCCCGGAGGCATGCGTACCCGCATTGCATCGTGGTCGACCACGCAGCCATGCTGCTCGAGCAGCTTGAGAGCTCGTTCATGCTCGATGTAAACCCCTGTGGTCCACAAGACCTGCAGAGTGCCTCGGTGGATCTCCTCAACTTGCTCATCGGTGAGCACTTTGAGTGGTGGGAAACGCCGGGTGAACCCTCTCGTGAAAGCCGTCATATTACGTTACCTCCCGATCAGCTTGCGGGCCAGCTTCGCCGCGCCGGGCGCGGTCGGATCATAGCCGTCCGCGCCGATTGCGTCGGCAAACTCCTGCGTGATTGCTCCACCACCTACCATTATCTTGAGCGGGTCGCGCAGGCCTTCGGCCTTAAGCTGCTCGATCACCTTGCGTTGCTCCGGTGCTGTCATCGTCATCAGTGCGGACATTGCGAGGATGTCAGGCTTGTACTGACGCACCCCCTGGATGAATTGGTCGGCGGTGACGTTTATCCCGATGTCATGAACGGTGAATCCCTCCGCCTGCAGCAATGTGGCGACCATGGTCTTGCCGATGGTATGAATATCGCCAAATACCGTGCCGATGACCACCGTCCCCGTGACATCAGTCTTGGTTCCGAGCCGCCGCACCTCCTCTTCGACCACGGGCGTGGCCGCGCTCATTGCGTCGGCTCCGCCTACCAGATCGGGAAGGAACAGGTCACCCTTGTTGAACCCCTCGCCGATTTGCCGGATTGCGTAGGTCATGGCAGCCAGTATGTCAGTGGGGTGTGTGCCTGCGTTCACCGCCTGTGTCGCCCAATGAGCCGAGGCGTCGGGGTCATAGTCGAGGATCGCCCGCTTCAGGTTATCCAGGATGTCGCTGCTCATTATGCTTTTCCTCCTTCTGTTTGTCCTGGTGTCGTTTGTACGCCGCCTCCTGAGCCGCACCTGGCACGCGCTAAGGCGCTGTGACGCCGGACGTGGTATCTGGTGCCGTGACAAGACGCATTGTAGGTAATGGCGGTATGCTGTGCAATAGGGAGTGGTCTTCTGACTGTCGCGACCGCGTGTTGTCAATGAGAGGTGTTGGCTGACTTCTCGTCGACATGCTGCATGATGTAGAATAGCGAACCGATTCCTGCGGGTACGCAGACGTAAGGAGTACGGGCACTATGTCGCAGAACAAGACCGTTGCAACCCCGCGAGTATTGACGGAGGTCGAGTCCAAGGAGATGCTCGGAGCTGCTGGCATCCCGGTCGTCGAGACACGATTGGCCCGGAATATGAAGGAGGCCGTTGCCATCAGCCGGGCGATGGGCTACCCGGTAGCGCTCAAGGTAATGTCGGAGGATGTCGTTCACAAGAGTGATGCCGGCGGTGTGAAGCTGGGACTTCAGAACAACTCCCAGGTGGAGAAGGCCTACTCTGCCATGATGGCGTCGATCAAGGCGGCGTACCCCGGGGCTGGAATAGACGGCGTATCGGTACAGCGCATGGCCAGGCCCGGGGTCGAGATCATCGTAGGTATGAGCAAGGACCCTCAGTTTGGTCCTGTCCTCATGTTCGGTCTGGGGGGCGTGCTGGTAGAGTTACTGAAGGATGTCTCATTCCGTATCGTGCCGGTAACGAAGTTCGATGCGCAGGAAATGATACGCGAAATCAAGGGCTTCCCCATGCTCCAGGGATTTCGTGGCAGCAAGCCATGTGACCTCGACGCAATTGAGAATCTGATTGTGAGCGTGTCTGATTTCGTGGAGCGTAATCCTCAGATGAAGGAACTGGATCTGAATCCCGTGTTTGCATACGAGGATGGCGTGGTAGCAGTTGACGCTCGCATTGTGCTTGAGAACTAGTAGGCCCCGTGCATGATATGGAAGGGCCCGCAGGTATATCCTGCGGGCCCTCTTCTATCACGAACGGGAACCTTTACATCATGGGGCCGCTGGCGTATATATCGAGCACTTCCCGGTTGGTGAAGTTTTCCTGCACTGTTGGCCTTCCGCAGTCGATGTCGAGAAGGAGTGTGGCTGCGACGTTTGGATTGCGGCCGAGTCCCACCAGAGTGCGGTGCACGCGGTCGTTGTCAGGCTTGAGCCTGAGACATCCGTGGTTATGGAGGATGGGGACGATACCGGCAACGCCGTCGGCGATAGCGCACGCGAGCTCGTTCGCGCAGCACGTTGTAGGAAGGATAATCACGTAGTACCGAATCCCTGCCTGCCCGCCGGGACGTTCAAACCCTAGAAGCTCCATCGTGTATCGCCCCCCTCACGCTTCTGTGGTCCGCAGGTGTCGTATGGCTGTCTGCTGGTCTACTGAGAACGCTGCGAACGTTCCATGTTCATCCTGGCCCGGTTGAGTATCGACAGGACTTCAAATGGCTGCTCGATGAACGGGTACGTTGGTACGCCTCGTGGCTCGAGGTAGGCCTTCGCTTCTTCCATGCGTTCCTTGATGCCCGTAAAGGTGACATAAAGTGGCTTGTCCGGGTATTTCTGCGCCATCTCCACTAGGAAATCCAGCGAAATCTGTCCGAATTCGTCAACGACGACCAGCACGACCACACAAGCGTCGATGTTCGGATCATCCATGACGGCCTCTATCGCGTCGCGATGGCTCTTCTCGATGCCGTGTACCATCGCCGGTCCCCATATGTCCACCGGATTTCGCATCCTGAGCCAGTCGGGTCCGATCGCCTGCAGGCGTGCCCTGTTCTCCTCCTCAAGTTCGGGGACCATCAGATCCCAGCGTTGGCGACAGAGGTCGGTGAGCACGACCAGCATGGCGCCCGACGGAGCCATGAAGCTGACACGATTCCCCTTTGGCACGGGCATGAAGGAAATAGCTTTGGCAACCTGAAAAAGGTGGGAGTAGTCGAAGAACTGCGTGATGCCCGCCTGACGCATGGCCGCGGCGACCACGCGGTCGTCCGAGGCCAGCGCCGCGGTATGTGCAATAGCCGCCTGGGAGCCCTCTTGGGTGGCGCCGCCTTTCAGCATGAACAGGGGCTTCTTCGCTGATGCAGTACGGGCCACTTCGATAAGCTTGCGAGGATGCTTGAAGCTTTCGAGGTACATGAACACTGCTTTCGTCGCGTCGTCGTCCGCCAGGTACTCCAGGACCTCGGATTCCTCCATGTCGATCTTGTTGCCAAGGCCGACGACGCGAGCGACCCCGTAGTGTTCGCCGCTGGTGATGTAGCGCTGAGTATGGGTCGCGAAGTTCCCGGTCTGCGCGATGTACGAGATGTTGCCGGGCCTGATCCAGCCGAGGGGGAAGAAGCTGGAAGTAAACTTGTGTGGTGTCGAGATGTGTCCGGACGTGTTGGGACCGATAGCGCGGACCCCGAGGTCCTTAATGGTTCTTTCAAGGTCGCGCTGCAACTCCTCGCCGTGCTCGTCGACCTCTGAGTAGCCTCCCGCGGCAAGCACGAACGTTCGAACCCCTTTCGCGGCAAGTCTCCGGACAGCCTCGGTGGTGGCGGCCGCCGACACGATG
The DNA here is from genome assembly GCA_003562475.1 of Dehalococcoidia bacterium. Taxonomy (GTDB): domain Bacteria; phylum Chloroflexota; class Dehalococcoidia; order GIF9; family AB-539-J10; genus SKVJ01. Next base: position 19,169 of record PWUU01000123.1, read on the forward strand.
ACAACCGCCTGATCGATACCATCGGGAAGCTCATCGATACCTGGTGTCACCGGTAGGCCGAGTATCTCTCCGCCCTTAGGGTTGACGAGATGAATCCGCCCTTGGTAGCCGTTGGCCTGCAGATTCCGTATAACCTCGTGACCAGGTCTGCCAGGCGAAGCGGATGCACCGATAATGGCGACGCTATCAGGTTCGAATAGCGAGCTCCACGTGTCCTTCACGCTGCAGTCCCTCCTCTCGACGTGTTTGCCTATTGTATACCTGAGCAGATGCCGAGTATCACCTGCAGGTACGGATGGGTGGCGCCGGAGCGCGCACGCCCGCCCCGAGGTTGTCCTGGCCGGCTATTCCTGCAGATCGGGCAGGTCCTCAAAGTACTCGAGCGATTCGGGGTTTGCGAGGGCGTCGCGATTCGATACCGGCCGTCCGTGGACGACGTTGGTGACGGCACTCTCCACCTTCTTCATGTTGAGCGTGTACGGAATGTCCGGCACGGCGATGATCTTCGCCGGGACGTGCCGGGGCGACGCGTTGCGGAGCAGCGCCTTGCGAATGGCATCCTGAAGCTCGGCTGTCAGCGAATAGCCGGGTGAGAGCTTGACGAAAAGGATGATGCGCTGGTCGCCCTTCCAGTCCTGGCCTATTGCGACGCTGTCGGCTATCCCTTCGATCTTCTCGACCTGGTTATAGATCTCGGCGGTACCTATCCGCACTCCGGAAGGATTGAGTGTTGAGTCGGAACGTCCGTAGATGGTGATGGTGCCGGTTTCGCTGTGTACCTGGATGAAGTCGCCGTGGCGCCATTTGCCCGGATAGACGGAGAAGTAGGCAGCGTGGTATTTCTCTCCATCCGGGTCATCCCAGAAGTAGATCGGCATGGAGGGGATCGCGGCTTCGCATACTAGCTCTCCCTGCTGGTCGACCACCGGTGTACCGTCCGGTCCATATGCCTTGCACCGTTTGCCCAGTGTCCATCCGTGCATCTGTCCGGCATACACGGGTGTAAGCAAGTTGCCCCCGGCAAAGGCTCCGTTGAAGTCGGTACCTCCCGAGATCGAGCAGAAGTACAGGTCCTGTTTCACGGCCTCGTAGACCCACTCCCATCCTTCCGCCGATAGCGGAGAGCCGGTCTGGTTGATCTCGCGGAGCGACGACAGGTCGTGCTCCTTGCCGGGCACGAGGCCGTTGTTCTTGATGAAGTTGAGGTATGTGGCGCTGGTGCCGAAGATGCTGATGCGCTCCTCATCGATGATGCGCCACATCGCATTCGGGTCGGGGTGCATCGGGTTGCCATCATACAGCACAATGGTCGCGCCTGTCATGAGGGAACTGAGCAACCAGTTCCACATCATCCAGCTGCAGGTGGTGATGTAGGTAATGACGTCGGTGGGCTTCAGATCACCGTGGAGGACAACCTCTGTGTAGTGATTCAGTAGCACTCCCGCGGCACCCTGGACCATGCACTTGGGCTTGCCGGTGGTGCCGGACGAGAACATGATGTAGACGGGATGGTCGGCGGGGAGCTGTTCGAACTCGATGTTGCCGGATGGGTCGGGTGTTGCGAAGTCCTCCCAGTGCGTTGCGTGCGGAATCGCATCGATAGCCCCACGGACGTTCTTCTCGTAGCTCGCGACTACGACACGTTCGAGTGTCGGTATAGCCCGTACGAGCTCGGCGGCTCGGGGAACCACGTCGAAACGTTTGTCCTTGTAATAGTACGTGTCTGCGGTGAAGAGAACTCTTGGCCCTATCTGCCCCAATCTTTCGGCAGCCGCCTGGGGACCGATATCCGTGGCGCACGACGACCACGTGGCGCCCACCGAGGTTGCCGCGAGCATCGCCACCGCTGTCTCGATCATGTTGGGCATGTAGCCAACGACCCGGTCGCCTGGCCCGATACCCGCTGCCTTGAGCGACCTTGCCAGTCCGGAGACCGCTGCGCGTAGCTGGGCATAGGTCATCCGCTGTACGACCCGACCCTCTCCCCTGAAAACGAATGCCACGTGGTCGTCGTTCCGCCGCAGCAGGTTCTCCGCAAAGTTCATCCGTGCACCACTGAACCACTTCGTACCCGGCATGCGGTATGGATCGTCGACCACCTGGTCGTACTTCCTGGACGCGATGGTGCCCGCGTAGTCCCAGACAAGCGACCACAGATCGGGAATTCGATCGATGGACCACTCGTACAGCTCCCGGTAGCTCGTCAGGCTGGTGCCGTACCGGTCGTTGACCGCCTGCATAAACGCGGTGATGTTCGCGCTTTGCTTCACTTCATCCCGTGCTTCCCACAGTAGCTTGGCCAAACTCCTGTTCCTCCCGTTGCGTACTGTCTCCTTTGGAGACCCTCACCTCCGTTGAAGAGTGGATCACGCTATTGCCCGGGCACCTCCCTCAGGCGCCGCGTAGCCCGAGCATCTCACGGGCCTCCGAAGGCGTGGCGATCTCCACGCTGAGCTCCCCGGCGATGCGGGCTATCTTGGCAACCTGTTCAGCACTTGACTTGGCCGGGACCCCCTTTTCAAGCCACAGGTTATCCTCCAGCCCAACGCGCACGTTACCTCCCAGAAGGAGTCCTGTCGTGCAGAGCGGCATTTGAAAACGACCCGCAGCGCAGACGGACCAGACGAAATCCTTGCCGAAAGTGCGCTGAGCAGTCTGTAGCAGGAACAGGAGGTTCTCGACGGATGCAGGCATGGCCCCCATGATTCCCAGCACAAACTGGATATAGACAGGCTTCTTCAGGAAACCACGGTCAACGAGATAGGCAAGGTTGTTAATCATGCCTGTATCATAGACCTCGGCTTCGGGCTTCGTGCCATGCTTCTCGAAGATCTGCGGTAGCTCCTCCAGAGATTGGAACGTGTTGCGGAAAATGAAATCTCTCGTCATCTGCAGGTAGGGTAACTCCCAGTCATACTTCCATTCGGTTATCTTCATCCTGTCCGGGATTTCGAACAGCCCGAAATTGATGGAACCGGCATTGAATGATGCCAGCTCCGGTTTGTAGGTGGGAACCACTTTGACGCGCTCTTCGATCGTCATACCCAGCCCGCCACCGGTCGTAGTGCAGATAATGACGTCACAGCGGCTGCGTATGCGCTCGATGATGTCTCCAAAGATATCCATATCTGATGTAGGCTTGCCGCTCTCAGGATCGCGGGGATGAATGTGGACCACCGAGGCGCCGGCCTCCCAGGCTCCAACGGCGTGGTCAGCTATCTGCTCGGGTGTGATCGGTAGGTATGGGCTCATCGTAGGGGTGTGGATTGCCCCCGTAATGGCTGCCGTTATTATCGTCTTAGCCACGGTGAACTCCTTTCGCTCTTCTCACCCTTGTGCTTCACTGCCAGATTGCCTGTTAGAGGCCGTACTTGGCAGGGTGTTCGCGAAGCTCGGTGACGAAGTCCTTTATGACTGTTATGAGGTCCGCGTAGTTCGGTTGCCAGTCCCATTCCTCTCGAGCACAGGTATCATCCAATACCTCGATGCGCATGGTCTTATAGTACTCCATGATTGCCTCTTCGGGAGCGTAGCTGATGCTCGCATCCGGAATGACCTGTGTGACTGCCAGCTCAAGCTCTTTCGCAGAGGGCGTTGGTGTAATGCCTGCAATGTTGTAGTTAACTGTTTCAATGCGCTCGAAAGGTGCCCGTGAGACAAGTTCGAGGGCATGAACAGCGTCCTTGAAGTACATCGCGGGCCCTTTGGTTTCTTCGGAAACGAAGCACTGGAACGGCCTGCCGAGCGCGGAGTATTCGATCATCCACGCGTAGTACTGGGACACATGTTTGACTTTGGCCCCGGGGCCTACAACCGAGGGAAAGCGAACCCCGCGGAAATCCAGCCCGAACCTGTTCCGGTAAAAGCGCCCAAGGCATTCCGCGTACAGCTTACAGCTGCCGTACATGGTCGTTGGCCGCTGCAGCGTGAGATCGTCGACCCGGCTGCCACTTCCGACGCCATACGTGGCAACCGTGCTGCTGAATATTACCTGCGCTACGCCAAAGAGACGCGCCGCCTCGAGGACGTTCATTGTTCCTACGACGTTGGCCTGGAACGCTGCCCAGGGGTTCGCGTTCGAAGGCACGCTGAGCATTGAGCCCAGGTGAAAGATGTGTCCAACCCTGTTGTCCCGCACCGCGTTGAACAACTCGGAGGAGTATGCGAGATTGCCCGACACCAGGATGACGTCGGACTTGATATCTGCTATGCGCTCGGCGTTCGGGGCGATGTCGAACAGTACAACTGTGTCGCCTCGCGCGAGCAGCGCACGGGCCAGTTCGGCAGCGATGAATCCGGTGCCTCCGGTAATCAGTGTTCTCATGAGTCGGCAGCCTCCTCACTTGTGAGATACAGCTCCTTCAGACGCTGCAGGAACTCGCGGTCTCGTTTCTCAATAACCTTCTGCCATTCTTCCTGTGTGAAGGTGAAAAACCCCCATCCTGTCTTCTGCCCATACCCTCCGGACTCCACAAGCTCCTTGAAGGCCCGAGGCGGTTGCACATCGCTGTTGATCAGGGGGAGCAGGTAGGAGGCGACCCGGTAGTTGGTGTCATTGCCTCCGAGGTCGTTGGTGAGTAACGGGCCAATACTCGCCAGTCTGAATCCAAAGCTCCCCTTGACCGCGAGGTCAATGTCCTCTGCCGAGGCGACGCCCATTTCCCACAGCGACCACACTTCACGAAGCATTGCCATCTGGATGCGGTTCACAAGATAGCCTGGCAGTTCCTTCCTGATCCTGACCGCGAGCTTGCCCGCCTTTCGGTGGAGCTCATATATAAGCTCAAAGGTTTCGTCGGAGGTGTAGCAGCCCGGAATGATCTCGACAGTAGGCACTATGTGTGGTGGGTTGAACCAGTGCGTCAGTATGACGCGGTCCTGCCTCGTGGTTTCCGCCGCAAACTCGCTAATCAGCAGGGACGAGCTGTTGCTGGCAAGTACTGTCCTGTCGGGGCATACCTTATCCAGTCTGTTGAACAGAGTCCGTTTGGCCTCGAAGTCCTCGACGATTGCCTCGATCACTACGTCGGCGTCCGACACGGCCTCATCGAGGTCCGGAATGGTCGCGATGCGTGCGAGAACGCCCGTGACTTCCCCACCGTCGATGAGCCCGTGTTCTACAAAGGAGGCCAGGTTCTGCGCTATTCGTGGAGTGGCCGCTTCGAGTGCAGTTGCGTTCGCATCTGTCAATGTAACCTCGTATCCGGCGGTGGCAAACGTCTGGGCTATGCCATGGCCCATGATACCGGCACCCACGACGGCTATACGCTCGACATCATCAACTCTCATGTTCACCTGCTAGACCATCGTCTTGTGCGGCAACAGGCACGGACAATAGTGGAGGAGGATAACATGGTCCCGCCAGACCGCACGCTGGCAAGCCCATCCAGGGAATACACGTTCGTGCCCTCAGGAGTCCCTACATTACCCATAGACAAGCCTCGGCAGCCACAGGATTATCTCGGGGAATACGACCATCAGCGCAAGGCCTATCAATTGCAGAATGACAAACGGGATGACTCCCCTGTATATCTGAGGGAGTTGCACGCCTGGAGGAGCCACACCCTTCAGATAGAATATGGACACTGCAAAAGGCGGAGTCAAGAACGATGTTTGCAGACAGACCGTAAACAGCAAGGCGAACCACAGGGGGTGGAAGCCCATATTGACCATTATCGGGGCGAATATGGGGATGCAGATCAACAGAATGGCAATCCAGTCCAGGAAGAACCCCAGAATGAACACGATGCCAAGTATGACGATGAGGATACCTATCGGGCCGAGAGGCAGCCCGGCAAGAAATCCCGAAATCAGCCTTCCTCCACCAAGCGACAGGAAGACCCCGGTGAAAACGCTGGCTCCTATGGTGATAGTCAGGATGAAAGTCGATACTATGGCGGTCTCGTAGACTGCCGATTTCAGATTGGCCCAACTGAGCCCACCGTATGCTGCGGCCAGCACAACGCCTGCTACCGCGCCTACGGCGGCTGCTTCCGTTGGAGCAGCAAGCCCAAAGATTATCGAGCCCAGGACTGCCAGGATCACGAGGACAAATGGGGCCATGTCGCGAAAGATTGCCAGTACTATCTGGAGCGGGGTAATCGCTCGCTCTTCCCGTGACAGGCTGGGACCCATCTCTGGCTTGATAAGACAGACCAGCCAGATGTAGAGCAGGTACAGGCCAGACAGCACGAGGCCGGGCACCAGCCCGGCGGTGAACAGCCTGGCCACGGACACACCGGCAAGCGGCCCGTAGACGATGAGCATGATACTCGGTGGTATAAGGATGCCCAGAGTACCCCCGGCCAGGATGCTGCCGGTCGCGAGGGGCACATTGTAGCCGCGTTTCATCATCGCGGGGAGGGCGAGCATACCCATCACGGTAACAGGAGCACCAACAATCCCCGTACCCGCGGCAAACAGCGTACATATCAATACGGTAGCCAGGGCTATCGACCCTCTCAGCGGCCCCAGCGCCACTTGCATTGTGCCGAAAGCCCGCTCGGCTATTCCCGCGCGTTCCATCATTGCCCCCATAAAGACGAAAAGGGGCACAGCGGGCAAGGCATCGTTCAGCAGGACCCAGAACGAGCGCGACATCATCAGGTCGGCGACACGCGAGCCGAGGCCGATCCATCCGACGATCAGGGCAACCCCGGCCAGTACAGCGAATACGGGAAAGCCCAGGAAAATGCCTAGCGCAACGATGACGAGCATCAACACGGCGAGCATTTGGGGGTCCATCTATTCGCCTCCCTTTGCAAGCTGCAGCGAGCGAACGAACTGGGCCAGCCCCTGAAGGAGCAGGAAGAACATCGCGACTGGAAACAGGGACTTCAGGGGATAGAGGGGAGGTCTCCATGCACCGGCAGAGCTGACCTCTCTTATCGCCCAGGAGTGGGCGGCGTAGTCCACGCCCTTCATCAGGAGTATTCCAACAACCGGAAAGAAAATGACGATATACAGCGCAGCATCCACGATCCCCTTCCATCTGGGTGAGAAGAGTCGATAAAAGACGTCAATCCTGACGTGCCTGTCCAGCGCAAGGGCATAGGCCGACGCCATGATGAAAAGCGCACCATACAACATATACGTGATGTCATATGACCACATTGTAGGTCTATTGAAGACGTAACGCGCCACGACCTCGTAGAACAAAGCACCTACCAGCACTACTATGAGCCAAGCGAACGTTTTGCAAGAGTACTCACTTAGCTTGTCGATGAACGTGAGTAACCGCTTCATGCCTTACCTCCAAGAACGCTTCGGCCAACCCTGGGATGGAGGGCTGGCGGGTCGGCCCGACCCGCCAGCCAGCCCAGAGTCACATGGTATACAAGGAACTAATCGGCCCACTCATCGGGCATGATCGGCGGATCTTCCATCATGGTCATGAGATCCGGCCAGTAGTGCTCACGCATGGCCGAGTAGTCGACGAACCAGAAATCTCTATACGGAATAAGCCACTCTGCGTACTGTCTCTGCGACTCCAGTATCTCGCCAAACATGGGATTTGCCACAGCTTCCTCTGCCGCCACGACGTCCCAGGCGCTGAGCAGACGAAAGAGAATGTCGTCAGGCGTCCTCACGAGCGTTACGTCGTGCTCTCTCACCAGCTTCGATAGGGCCCACATTCCCAACTGGTACTCCTCAAGGGTGTTCTTCAGCATCATCTCGTACGTCACCGACTCTATCAACCCCTTCAGGTCATCGGGGAACTGCTCCCATACTGCGCGATGGAACATTATCTCAACGTAACCGGTCGGCTGGTGCATTCCCGGACCATGGTAGTACTTGCATACGTCCATAATGCCCAACAGCATATCACTGTGCGGATCACTGTACTCGGCCGCGTCTATGACTCCCCTCTCAAGCAGGGGCAGTATCTCGCCGCCGGGCACGGTGACCACCGTCATGCCGGCCTGCTCGAACACCATTGCGGTGAAACCGGCAGCCCTTATCTTCACACCATCAAGGTCTTCCCACCTCTCGATAGGGTTCTTAAACCAGCCCATGGGCTCGGGGAACTCTCCCTTGACCATATAGGATGGATAGATATTGTGGTAGCCGAGATAGGGGAACAGGTCCCAGTACATTTCGTAGCCACCCCCGAATATCAGCCATGCCTTATGGTCCCACGTGTCCATGCCCCACGGCCCGCCGGTTGCGGAGGAATAGTGGGCAAATGCGGAGTCTTTGCCGATCCAGTATCCCGACCAGGCCTGACCCATGTCCAGGACTCCTGTGTTCACCGCATCAATCTGCTCGAACGGAGCGACAATCTCCCCGGGGGCGAGGTAATGGATCCTGAGACGCCCGCCTGACTGTTCCTCCATCCTCTGAACTGCGCGCAGGCCTGAGAGGTAGTCCCACGAGCCAACGCCGAAGGCACTCTGGCACTGAAGCTCGAACACTTCCAACTCGGGGTCGGTGGGTGTGGGGGTCGGCGTAGGCGTAGGTGTAGGTGTTGGGGTGGGAGTTGGTGTGGGCTCGGGCGCGCAACCCAGGATCAGGCCGCCCAGCAGCACACCCAGCATCACCACTACCCCAGCAACCATGTAGCCTTTCCTTCTATTCACATTAACCTCCTCTGAGCCTTAGTCTTCTGATTCTTCGCTCTTCCGGATTTCCCCGTCTTCCCACCTCCTTTCCGCATTGCAGACTGACTACAGTTGGAATCCTGTTTGTCAATCGAGGAGGACCATCGTGGTGGAATGTATATGAAGCAAGAACGCGTTGTCAATATGTTGTCGTTCGTCATTCCATCGTGCCTGACTCCTTGTCTCTCTGCCGATTACGTGCCGGTACGGTCGTTCGGTGTTGGCGCGACGCTCGTCAGATACGATAGGTGCTGCGCTTGGGCTGAGCCAATGCAAACCATAGACGTGCAACACGGAACCGGGGACGCAGTCCACCAATGGCGATCTCACGATATGCTTGCACGACCGGATGTCGGGACCGGCAGTGGGGATAAAGGGAGTTGCAATGACAACCCCTGTTGATCGAACAGCTGTGGCAAGCGGCCGCATGAAAGGAGGCACGTTGGTTGACGTATGTGGGTGGCCATGATGGGAAAGGCCGGATTGGTGACAATCACCGTTTGTACGAGAACGGGTGGCACGCCAGGTCCCGGGTTGCTTCCCGCCGACCGCGGTGTATGCCGCAGAGCAGGGGTCGATGATGCGCGAGCGAGTCTGATAGAATCGGCTGGCGCCTTGAAGACAGCAGAGTCTGTGCTTAGTCTTGCTGCTGTCCCGTTGTCATGAAGGTAGCGAGGCGATAGTATCGACGGGAGGAGACGAGTCCGGATGCGACTACAGGGCAGAGTGGCAATCATAACGGGTGGCGCAAGCGGAATTGGGCAGGAGACAGTCAGGCGCTTCGCGAGAGAAGGAGCGAAGACAGTGATTGCTGACCTGATGATGGAAAAGGCCAGCGAGCTGGCTGAACATCTCAGGTTCCAGGGACACGAGGCAATTGCTATCAGGACGGATGTGACCAGCCTTGACGAAGCCCGCACACTGGCGAGATTTGCGATGGATGCATATGGACAGATAGATATCCTGGCCAACATCGCCGGGGGCTCGGCCGGACCCGTCATCAGGACCAAACACAGTCTCTTTGCCGACTCAACCAGGGAGCGCTGGGATGAAATGATTGGTCTGAATCTCTATGGGGCGTTGAATTGCACAAGGGCAGTGATCAATCACATGATACAAAGGCACAGCGGCGCAGTGGTCAATGTAGCCTCTACGGCAGGGATGATTGGCATGCAGAAAGCTGCCGTATATTCAGCGGCAAAGGGCGGTGTCATTGCGTTCACCAAGGCGCTGGCGAAGGAGGTAGGAGAGTACGGCATCAATGTCAACTGTGTTTCACCGGGCATAGTCGGGAGCGCCCGTGTTCGTCAGATGCGGGAGGATATGGTTCAGCAATGGCTGGAAGGGATTCCTCTTGGCAGGTTGGCGACACCTGAGGAAGTAGCTGATGTGATCGTGTTCTTATCCTCGGATGAGGCCAGCTATGTGACGGGCGAGAATGTTACGGTTGCCGGAGGCCTTGTCCTGGGGCCGAAAGGATACTAGGGTGCAGGTTCGGCACCTGGCAATGCGAAGGGACCGACCGAGAAGCGCCAGTGCATGAGGAGATCGGCGGATGCGAATGAACGGAGATGCCGTGAAGCAGCAGGCTGTATTGAAATCCATGATTCCTTCGAAATGTGGATAGCTCGAGGTGTTCCAGAAGAAGATGCAAAGGGGGGCGATATAGATGTCGTGGCCGATTGAGTACTTTCACTATACTCCGGCACCATCAAGCATGATCGAAATGATGCCGGGGGCACTCAAGGCAATGACGCAGTGTGCTGCTGTGAAGCCGGGTGAAAACGTTGTTATTGCCTGTGACACGAACAAACTGCGACTGGCCGAGGCACTGGCAGCTGCAGCGTATGCTGTAGGCGGGAAACCGACGATCGTCATGTTTCCACCTACCGGGGCTCATGGCGCCCAGGTACCGAAACCGGTCGTTGCCGCTTGCGCCCGGTCGGACGTATTCTTCCTGCCTACAAGCTGGTCGATGACTCACACAGACGCCAGAGTAGAGGCGATACGAAATGGAGCGAGGGGCTCTACTATGTGTGAGGTAACCGAGGATTGCCTCTGTACCGGGGGAATCCAGGCGGATTACGAAGAGAATGACAGAATCGCCCGTAAGCTGGGAGCCATCCTGGCGCGAACCAGGACCATGCGGATTGTTTCGCCAGCGGGCACCGATATCTCCGGGAACGTTGCCGGTCGCCCGATCCAGTACGAAACGGGGCTATTTCGTGAGCGTGGCCAGTTTGCTGCTCTCCCTAACAGCGAGCTCAACGTTTCTCCGCGCGAGGGCTCAACCGAAGGTATTATCGTAGGTGATGTCAGACTTATGGGCTATGGCGTGCTTCGGGATGATCCGGTTACTGTTACGGTCAGCGAAGGAACGGTTGTTGATGTGGCAGGGGGAAAACCAGCCGAGTACCTTCGGCAAACGCTGGCGTCGTTCAAAGACTCCTCTGCGTACAACCTGGCCGAGTTTGCGGTAGGCCTCAATCCCTTCAGTCGCGCCTATGCGACGAACCTGGAGGACTTGGGGAAGCTTGGTTTTGCGCATCATGGGATAGGGAGCAACTATGCCATCGGCGGCACGGTGTTGGCACCATGCCATATTGACATCATATACAAGGATGCGACCGTCATGCTCGATGGTGAGATTGTGCTCGATAAGGCGGAAGTTCTCGTCTAGCACCAGGCGGGACGAAAGAGCATCGAGGAAGCGCAGCGGCAGGTACCCGGGCGCTCTTATGTCACTATCTGTCTGTTAGTAAGAGAGCGGATTCATATATGTTCCTGCTGCGTGCCCTGGGCACCCGGCACAGGAGTGCATGATTACCGGGCATGGTTCACCGTACCAGCATCGGATAATTAGCAGTACGGGCTATTGCGATTGTTACCGCCTGGACGTTCGAGAGGTGTCGAGTAAGGAGGCAATGGGCAATGCTGTTAAGGAAGGTCGGTTTCATTGGCCTGGGGGAATTGGGTGCCTTCATGGCCAAGAACCTGGTGAAGAGGGGCTTTGAACTCACCGTACATGATATAGATGACGGGCCGGTGAAGGAATTGCAGTCATTGGGTGCTCGAAGTGCGGCTACCTGCAAGCAGGTAGCGGAAGCGAGTGATGTCTCCATCATCATGGTTCGTGACGACGCTCAGGTGGACCAGGTGGTGTATGGAGAAGATGGCGTATGGCAGGGAGCAAAAGAAGGGACGTTTCTCATCATATGCAGCACGGTCGATCCCCTTCATTGTCAGCGCATTGCCAGAGAAGGAGAGGCGAAGGGAGTGTACGTACTGGACGCCCCGGTCAGTGGCGGATGGATCGGTGCTGAGGCCGGAACTCTGACGTTTATGATAGGTGGGAATGAGGTGGCCGTTGAGGCATGCCGCCCGGTGTTTGAAGGCATGGGGAAGAACATCTTCCATCTTGGCGGCAGTGGCATGGGAGAGGTCGCGAAGCTTGTGAACAACTTCATGATGTCAATCAACCTGGCCACGCTCTCGGAGGGACTCGCTCTGGCACGCAGGTCTGGCCTTGATGTCGAAACCTTCATCAGAGTGGTACAGGTGAGTTCCGGCAGCAGTTGGTATGCCCTGAATTGGCCACTCGCGCAGGAGCACGTGAAGGACTACTGCGCAGGCAAGAAGGGAGCACTATGGTTTGCGTACTCTAAGGATATGGGACTGGCGTTGAATCTCGCCAGAGATGTGGGGCAACTCGTTCCCCTTGGTGGACTCTTCTCCCAGTTGGATCCGTTCCGGTTCTTCCCCGGCGCTGAGCGGTCGTTCTATGACTACGGCCCTTATGCAGCAGCGGATCCGGACTAGAGCGGGGTTGCCGGGCCCGGCTTCCTTGCATTCGCGAGGTACTGGAGCGGACGCGGCTCGAGTTGCCGGTGCCACCGCAGTCGAGGTCATGACATGAACCGATATCGCAGTCTGCGTCTTGTGTTACCAGTCGCACCTTGCAGGTTTGGTGCAAAGAGCGTCGATGAAGCCGGTGTGTCCCTCGGGTATGCCAGGGGGGACCGCTTCTTGAGTCGCACTCCACGAAACGCGATGTGTGGTTGTCCAGCAGGGATGTATTGGAGGTGTTGTGCCACAGAGAGAGACAGGTGTCCACGGCGTGTACTGATCGGGTGGTGCTAGAATCGCCGCGGTGTCTATCAGGCTAACCGTTGTCTATGGTAAGGAGGAATCATGCAGGACCTTAGTGTGAACGGGGAACGCCTCTGGGAGACGATTGTCGAGACGGGGAAGATAGGTGCGACGCCTGAGGGTGGCATTACGCGGTTGACATTGACCGACCTGGATCGGGAGGTCCGCGACTGGTTCGCGGGCGCCTGCAAGGCTGCAGGCTGCTCGGTCACGGTAGACGAAGCCGGGAGCATCTTCGCTCGCCGTGCGGGCAAGGACAACTCGCGCGATCCTATTGCGATAGGCAGTCACCTCGATACGCAGCCGCTTGGGGGCAGGTTCGACGGGATTGCCGGCGTGCTATCCGGGCTGGAGATTCTGCGCACGCTTGAGGAGAACGGATACACCACGGAATCACCCCTGGAGCTCATCAACTGGACGAACGAAGAGGGATCCCGCTTCTCGCCAGCGATGCTTGCGTCCGGCGCCTTTTCCGGTATCTATACGCTGGACTTCATCTACAGCACCAGGGACCGTGAAGGGAAGTCGTTCCGGGAGGAACTTGAGCGTATCGGCTACCTCGGCGAGGCTCCTGTGGGGGACCATCGTCTCGCCGGATACTTTGAACTGCATATTGAGCAGGGGCCGATCCTGGAGTCCGAGGGATTGACCATCGGTGTCGTGACCGGAGCCCAGGGACAGCTCTGGTACGAGCTTACTGTTACCGGCCGCGCGAGTCACGCGGGCAGCACCCCGATGCCTGTGCGGAAGGATGCAATGCTGGCGTGCGCCAGGATCACCGTTGGAGTGAACAGGATTGCTCTGGACCACCCTCCTGCCGCGATGTCCACCGTGGGTCTTGTTGAGGTAACTCCTAACTCGCGTAACGTAATTCCCGGCCGTGTCTTTTTCACGATCGATCTTCGCGATCCGGATGAGCAGGTGCTCCTGCGGATGGAGCGGGAGACCGACTCTCTCGTCAAACAGACAGGTGGTGAGAGCCGCACTGAGATTGCCATGGAGAACGTGTTGAAGATGATGCCCATGAAGTTCGATGAGACCTGTGTCAACGTGGTTCGCGACGCCGCCGAGCGACTTGGCTATCGCCATCGCGACATGGTCTCCGGGCCCGGCCATGATGCTTTGTACATCGCGAGAGTTGCGCCGGCCGCGCTGGTGTTTATCCCGTGCGAGGGAGGCATCAGCCACAGCGAGGCGGAGTCAGTACGGCCCGATGATTTGACTGCTGGTGCGACTGTGCTCATGCATGCTGTGCTTGAGTATGATCGCCGGCTCGCCGGTGCTCGTTGATGCACCGCGAGAGGTGATGCGTTACCACGGCCCTACACTCGTAAGTCTTATGCTGAGACCGGGCTCCTTTTCCGGGGGCAGGTTACTCCTGACCCGCCCCCAGCAACGATACCACTTGTGAACTCAGTCCTGCCACGAGAACGGCCTTGAGCTAATCACATGAGACCCTGGCATGAGGACCGCTCGACCGGAGCGATCAACATTCTGGCGCCATCAGACATAACTTCTCCAGGCGAAGGATTCCACGGGATATGCTGCGGCGCTACACGTGCCCACTTACGAGGACACGTGGTATACCGATGAGGCAACAGTACCAGCTTCCGCGATCCACGCTTCGTAGTCGGCCCGAAACGCATCGTTCGGTTCGAGAACCGTCTCGATGTCGTGGTGCAGATCGAGTGGAACATCAAGCGCCTCTGCGGCCGAAAGCGCGGCACCGTCCGATGCCAGATAATCAAAGCTCTTGAGTATGGTGAGCGGCACACTGACACTACCTTGCACCACACGCAACATCTCCGAGAAGCGAACGCCACCGCCGGCAACCACGACGCCGGAAGGGCACGAGCGTGCGTGCGTCATGGTGTTCACCATGCGGCTGAGGGTGAATGCAACACCCTTCACGATCGCCGATGAAAGCGTAGTCAGGTCGGTTTGAACGTCAATACCGGTAAACGTTCCTCGTAGATCGGCACTCCAGAAAGGTGTCCTCTCACCATGGAGCCAGGGGTAAAACCGTTCACCGCCGTGTCTAACCTCCACCTCATCGATAGCCCACTTCACCTTGCGCGCCCACTCAAGCACCGAGCCACCATTGGAGGAGATACCACCATTCACATAGCGCGATTCGTCCACGACGAACGTCCACGTTTGTTCAGGCGAGCTGTGGCGGATAACGGGCGAAAGCTCTCGCGCAGCCATTGTGCTTCCAACGTTGGCGGCCACCTCGCTTATTGCCTTGCACGCGTAACTGGCCGATCCTCCGTCGCCAAGGCCGGGAACGATCACGACTGATTCGCCCTTGATCTTCGCCTCACCAACAACTGTGTTATGTCGCAACAGTCGTGGCATCTCTTCTCGCCGGTAGCCGAGCCTGTCCAGCAGCGGCTCATTCCAGTCGCGCTTCCGGATATCCATGAGTCCCGATGCTGAGGCAGTCGAATAGTCAGTCGCCCGCTCACCCGTCAGCCACTCTATGAGGTACTCCTTCATCCCGTACGGCTTGAAGGTCATGTTCCGCAGAAGGTGCGCCGTCATCAGTTTGTAGATAGGGAAGAGAATGTCGATGTGGCAGCCCGATGCATCGAAGTAGCCTGCCAACTCGCGCTCAACGTCAAGGTTCCGCTCCCAGGCACTGTTCCACTGATAGACCATCTCGCCTTCGTCCGTCGGCGCGATGGCCGAGTACCACGCAGTGGTGAGCGCCACTGAGCGCACCATGAACTCACGCACAAGATCACCGAGCAGATGGTCCAGCGCCTCGGTATACATACGCATGGGGACTACGCCAACAGCAGTATCCTGTCGCGCATACTCCACGCGGCGTTGGGCGACCACAGTGCCGGTGGACAGTTCAATCGCGGTGTATTTCAACGCGCTCGTGCCCACATCGAGACCCACGCAAACTTCCTTCCTCATACCATATTCCCCCGCAGACCAAGGCAGAGGTTCACCTCACGCCTCGATGATATTGTGCGCGCCAGTGGTAAACTCCAGCCCAAGTGTCTCAAACGCTGTCCGGATGTCGTCTCGAATCTCTTGGTATTTTGGATCTGAGAACGGAGGCAGCAGCATCGGTTTCCTGGGGTAGCCTGCGTCGAATCCCCGCGCGTAGAGCGCCATGTGTGAGGCGATGGTGCTATCGGTGAAATGCAGCTTCGCGCTTACATCCATCATGACGAGGTAGGCCTTCTTGGCCATGGCCTCATTTCCGGCGAATGTCCATTTCAGCGTGGCCGTTATGATCTCCGGTGCCCAGTTGTTCATCCCGGCAATGGTTGCACGAACGCCCATGTGGTACAGCGGCAGCCATCCCGTCGAGGTGCCGATGATCACCTGGAAGTCCTTGTTGTTCACCTGCGCGTCGTAAGCGACCCTTGAGATGAAGCCGATGTTCAGCGGACTGTCCTTCAGTCCCGCAAGGCCAAGCTTCTGCAGACGCTGGACCATCTTGAAGCTGAACGTGAACCTGCTCGTTTCAGGGTTGTTGTAAGCGAACACCGGGATTCTGACCGCCTCGATGATCTCCTTGTAGTACTGGAGCACAACGTCGTCCGAGTGCTTGTAGTAGAACGGTGGCACCGCACCGACCGCAACGACGCCTATCCGCTCCGCCTCTTTCGCCAGCCTGACGCTGGATTCAGTATCGATGCAGCCGACGTGTGGGAGCAGGAACTTGCCTGAGAACTCATCGGCCACTTCTCTCGCAAGGCGGTAGACCTCGATGCGCTCTTCGACCGACATCAGAGGGCCTGCCCCATAGGAGCCCGTCAGGAACAGCCCATCGACACCATGTTCGAACATCCACCACATGTGCCACTTCGTCTTCTCGCGATCGAGCTCCCCCTTCTCGTCGAAGATGGTGATGTTGGGAACGATTGAACCTTGTATCATCTACCGTCTCCTTCCACTCAACGCTCTATCTTCCGGCTTCGTTCACAATGTCAAACCACCGCGTGGAATCGTCGCTCTCCTCCCTTCTGATCCATCGCCCTTTGTCCACTAGCTCTCGAACCATAGTCCGTCAGGAAACGCGGACAGCACCTCTCGATTCAATATGTTGCCAGGAGTCTCACCCCGGTACACCGAGAGGATACTGTCTACCACCTGGTCGCCAAGCGACTTCATTGCGTCCCTGGTGTACCAGCCGATGTGCGGCGTCAGCAGGACATTCGGAAGCTCAAGCAGGGGCGAGCCTGTTGGCGGCTCCCGTTCAAACACATCGGTTGCATATCCCGCGATACGCTTCTCACTCAAAGCTTCATAGATGGCGGCCTCATCAACTATCTTCCCCCTGGAGGTGTTGATGACCACCGCGTCTGGCTTCATGAGCTTCAGCGCCTTGCGGTCGATCAGCCCTTCAGTTTCGTTGGAGAGCGGCACATTGAGGCTTATGAAATCGCAAACTCGCAGCAGGTGCTCCAGGTCAACCACCCCTATATCACTCCGCTGGACACTGACGCGAGCACCTGCATACGGATCGAAGCCAAGAAGCGTCATACCAAAGGCCTTTGCCCTGTCGGCCACCGCGAGGCCAATTCGCCCCAGTCCGATTATGCCGAGGGTCTTGCCGTCCACACCCGTGCCGAGGAACTGGCTCCAGTTTCCCGACACGACACACTGGTGAGCCTCCACAATGCGGCGGGTGAAGGAGAGAAGCAGCGTCATCGCCAGGTCAGCCACTGGGATAGGATTCACCTGAGGTGCATTCATGACGATGATGTTCCTCTTCGTTGCCGCCGGGATGTCGATATTGTCTACGCCTATGCCATGCTTGATGATAAGGCGCAGACTCGAGCATCTGGAGAGAAGTGCGTCATCGATCGGGAATGCAGAAACGACCCATGATTCGACATCGGACACAATCGCTTCGAGGCAGCTCCTGTCCATGTTCGGAGACTCCCTGCACTCGACGATAGTGAAGCCGGCTTCCTCCAGCGTGACGACATGCATCGGATCGTTCTTGCCGAACGAACGAGCAGTGATGAGCAGACTCTTCGACGGCATGTGGATGACTCCTCGTATCGACCGTTGCACTCAGCTTATCTTAGATGCTCAGGAGTAACAGTGTCCAGACCTCCCGATGTCGCTTCACTCCGATCAGCCGGTCCCTTTGCTCTGGACGCGTGGTCACTTGTGTCAGTGGCCTGATGCCGGAATCCGCACTCAAGCCACGAAATCGCGGCCGTGTGTCGTCTCGACACCGCGCAGCGTGGGTGGTGGGGCTAGCTGGTGGTGTCGATTGGTTCCACCATGCGATCCATGCCCGGGAGGAGAGCTAAGTAGTCGTCCAATGCTCCGTTGTCGAGGCAGCATTCGATGATTTGTCGTGCCTTGGCCGTCAACGATGGGTTAAGAAACTGGCGAACGTGTGTAACGAAGAACTGTCTCAGGATAGCTGCGCCTGCATCATAGCCTTCCTCTCCTACCTCCGGCTGAGTATCAACCTGGAGAAACGCCTTCGCGATGGGCACCCCTTCGATTCTCATGGAGTCCAGGGCGAAACCCAGAAGGGAGCAACGTGCAGGGACAAGCTGTCCGGGCCGGAACCGCGCGTTACCGCGTCTGGCCAGATAATCACGCGCGAGCCATTGCGGCATAAATCCCGTCTTCCAGGCCCCGATGTACTGGTTTGGTATCAGTATGTAGCGGATGCGGCTGGTCTTCTCGAACTGCTCAAACAAAAGGTTTGCCTGGTCGACCATTGTTCCAGTGGCGAAAGGCCAGTAACTGCCGACTCCTTCGCTGCTCATGCCGGTAGTGTCAACGACGCTTGGGTTCGATTCGCCTCGCGGGACTGCCAGGCGCCAGAGCCAGGCAAGTGCTGGTGGCAGCACGTGAAAGAGCCCAACAATGCCATAGCTGGGTCTTTCTTTGGTGCACGGAGGAGTGCGTAAACCCATGCTGCGGATATCGACGCTGACCGGTCTGTTCACTGTGTTTGGATATATGGCCCGCGGAATGATCACGCGGGGGTTGGGACAGGTGACTCCGGGGGCATCTTCAATGTGTTCCCAGATGAGGGCAGTGCTGTTGGGTATGGCGTCGATGTTGAGAAACAGCAGAGGCGCAGGAGGTTTCACGGTCAAACGTTCGAGATCACGGTCGGTCCCGTACTCATGAATGTGATCGACCCGGACGAACCAGGCTTCCTCGGCATCCACGATCCTCAAGCGTCCATCTTCTTTCTGGATGGATGGGTGACATAAGGCCATGTCATCGCACACAGGATAGAGCTCACATGTACGTGGAATCTCGAGAAGCCGTTGCTCGCCGGTGATGATGTTGGTGCCTTTGAGCAGACGACCGTCGGGTAGCCGCGGAGGTTGCTCCAGCATCTCGCTCTTGCCGCCACCGCTCGCGCCCTCATGCATGATGGTGATGATGTTGTCGTATGGTGTCACCACCTGCACTGCGGAGGCGTGGGCAGCAACCCACCCTTCTTTCTCTCCTTTTCGAATAAGTGTTCCGTAGATTCCTTTCTTGGCACTTGGTCCAGGATAGAGGTTGTATGAGAATATTTCGTGGCGGCCTGGTGCACGATTGTGTACCACGACTTGCTTGCCGCCGAAATGTGTGTGGCGGAATGGTGGGGCTACCAACACGAATACCGTCGGCTTGAAGCCGGCGATGAGCGAATCATAAGGAAGAATACCCTGGAGCATGGCGAGTCCAAGGGCGAAGAACCCCGCGTTTGCAGGGACTATCGCCATAGCGTGCGCGCCGAGATCACGAAAGCCGGTCTTGAAGAAGAACGCAGCCAGATCCTGTCCTGCGAGCCACTCCATTGTTTCCTCGCGCAGGCTGCCGAAGTCATACCCGAAGCGATCGTGGAATCGTGGTTTGTCTGTGACCCGGTTGTCCCCAATCACCATGCAATCGGGGTCGCGTCGACGCATATAAGTCTCTACGTAGCTTACCGATATACCATTACGAACTCGGGCGACGGTTGCCTCTACCAGCCGGCGCCCGTCAGGTAGCGTGTAGGCAACCTCAAACAAATCACACCGGTCATCGCCGGTGGCCCAATCGACCAGATCGTCCACACTGCCGGCGATGCGAAGCCGGGGAGCTCGACCCAGCACATCTGCCAGATCGTCCGGCAGACCTACTCCGGCGAGTTGTTCGGGAATCACTTTCATGACGCTCCTCGCACACTTTATGTCGTTCAAGGTTATTGGGTGACTGTGCGCTCCAGGTGAAGAAGGCCCAGAAGTCACCGCCATAGCTGTAGCGACGTGCTGCCGCCTGACCTCTTCATGATCACAAGTCTGACACAGGGAATTATAGTATCTCACGAGGTACGGTGCTGTGTGAAATCACTCGTGATCATGGGTGCTGCTCTTTGACGAGACTCCCACTTCCAGGCTTTCCCGATCCTGAAGACCTTTGTGCCACAAGCCGGACACACAGCCCGGCATTCAAGGCCAAGATGGCGCTCAACGACTACTTCCATTTCTACAACAATAAGCGCATTACCAGGGCCCCAGCAACCGCACGCCGACAGCGGCGTACAATTCGGGTTATCTAAGAAACAGAACTACCAGCAGCACCGCAGAAGACGGGTAAAGAAGACCGCGGACTTCACCCAAGTCTTGCCTCTGTCCTAAGCACGGAGTCCACCTCACGAAACGCGCAATCCACCCTGAGCTCGAGCACCTTCCCTACGGTTCTCACGTGTCCAGGCCCTCAAGAAACGCCATCACATTCTTGCCAAGGACAGCATGATTGTAGCCTCCCTCAAGAACACCGAATCGTCTACCTCCACATACCCTGTGGGCCGCTTCCTTGACCATCTCGCCTATGGTGCCATAGTCCCTGGTGTGGAGCATTCCGCCCCAGTCCTCCTCATGCCTATCGAAGCCGGCAGAGACGGCTAGTATGTCGTAGCCGCTCTCGGAGGCAAGACGTCTCCGTATGACCTCTATGAAGGCTCCGCGCTCCTGGGCCTCGGGATGAAAATAGTCTATCAGAGGACCCCTGAGTATGTTGTCGGTGCCATCACCGTAATGGAGGTCGAAGTCCAATATAAAGGCTCGTCCGATCCGACCAGTCGCAATCAGCTTCGATATGGCTATAGCTATGTTATTGAAGAAGCAGAAACCCCAGTAACTGTCGCTGCTCGCATGATGGCCGGGTGGCCGAATCAGAGCGAAGGCTGGCTCACCAGTCACGGCCAACTCAGCAGCTTCAATGGCTCCCCCAACCGCAAGAATAGCTACTTCGTAGAGACGGGAGTCTCGCTTTACAGAATCTACATGCCATCGGCTGTGCACCAATCTGAGGTCTGCCTCTGTAGCCGATTCCGGCTCGCTGAAATCGAACAGACCCTGTAGCTCTTGAAGAATAGCCTCGATCCTTCCCGGCAGGGCAGCCGGGTTTGAGGCATAGGCCTCAAGATAGCGAGGATGGTAGACTACTTTCATGTCAGCCTCCTCTTCGCATTCATGATGAGAATTCCCTGGTCATACCCATCGACACTGAATTCCGAATATCAACCCGTAGAAAGCCGACACGCCAATATTTAGCCCAGTATACGCTATGGCCGGCGCATCCAATCGTCGATCCTGTTCCCAATCAGCCTGCTGATGGTCAACGATCCTGTCCTCCTTCAACTGTTCAGGGAAAAACGCCTGCACCCAGGAGAAGCTGACAGACAGGCTCGTCGATGCACTCCTTAGCCTGGATGCACGATCAATCGCTGATGTAAACCAAGAACACTAGACCCTTTCTAACCATTACTCGGCAGTGCAGGCACATGCTAACAAGCTAATAGTGATGATTGGAAAGCACTTAGTTCATTTAGTTCCTATCGGCCAATCTGTGACGGGACCCCCGGGCGGCGATACTTGACGGTAGCTTTGTTCAAGGTGTCAGCCAGCCAGAAATCAGGAGAGCCAGATGCCCGATATTCGAAGACATACCCAGGTTGGTCCGATTTGATCCTGTCCCCTGCCCTCACGCTAGGGGCTGGCTGAGTTATCGCGTGTCATCTGTCCGGCACGGTAATCCGGATACCCATCTCCCCCGGTTCCAGGGCCATGCGTTGTACCCTCTCCACTGCATCTTCGTACTGTGCATCGAAGTTAGTCACGAGCAGAGAGAAGTCGATCAAGCACCGCTCCAGACTCTCCTGACTCTCGAACACAGCCACATGATGAAAATGCTCACCGGGTGCGACAACAAGCTGAGTGTGCTCGA
>PWUU01000019.1 GCA_003562475.1 Dehalococcoidia bacterium
CTATGAATTAACCCCATCGGTGGTAAGACCTCCTTCCTTCATTTATCCATGCTCCGGGAGTCTTACCACCTTCCTGCTTTTCCACTCAAATCAGCATACAGCCGGGGGCGCATTCACTGGCTCTACACTCTTAAGTGTGATGGAGAGGGGTGAGTTGCAAGCACCTGCTTCCCTCTGTAGCGTTGGGTAACGAAATAACTCAAAGAAGGAGGAGAAGCAGGTGCGAGATGATTGTATCACTGTGGCGTTGGGGCTGCGCGAGTTGCGGGTGAGGGACGAGGAGGAGACGGACTGGGGCATCAAGGTACAGGTGGAGTACCGGGTGAGGGATGCGGAATGTCCGGAATGTGGCGAGAAGACGGCGAGGGTGCACAGCAGGAAGGTGCAGGTGAAACGGGACAGGAGGTTATGGGACAAGCCGGTCTACCTGGCATTGACGAAGCGGCGCTTTCGGTGTGGCGCGTGCGGCAAGGTATTCAGCGAGTCTGATCCGGTGTGCGGCAGGAGAAAGCGGACAAGCGAGCGGTTCCGCAGCTACCTGGGGCATGAGGCGATAGACCACACGGTGCGCCAGGTGGCGCGTAAGGAAGGGGTGGGAGAGACGCTTGTGCGTGGTTGTGTGACCGAGGAGGCGAGGAGGCTGCTGGGCGCGAGAGCAAGTCCTCACCCAGCCAGGGTGCTGGGCTTGGATGAGTTCTCCATCAGGAAGGGTCAGGTGTACGACACCGCGATTGTCGATCTGGAGCACAAGGAGGTCACCGGAGTAGTCAGCGGGCACCGGCAGCAGGAGGTAGCTGACTTCTTCACTGCGCTGCCGCACGCGGAGGAGGCGAGAGTGGTGGTGATGGATATGCATGAGGCGTTCCGTCAGGCAGTGGTGCTCTGCCTGCCACAGGCCAGGGTGGTGGTAGACAAGTTTCACGTCCTGCTGCACGTGCACCGAGCATTGGATCAGGTCCGCACCGGCCTGGAACCACGGCAGGGCAAGCGCGGCGAGCTCTTTCGTGCCCGGTATCTCCTGCTGAAAGGACAGGAGCGATTGACGCCGGAGTCGCGCGCCCGGCTCATGGCGCTGCTCAGGCGCTACCTCCAGGTGCATCGTGCGTGGCTGCTCAAGGAGGCGTTCAGAGCCTGGTATCGCTGCACAAGCAGACAAGAGGCTGAGGCAAGGCTCATACAGTGGGAATGCTCGGTCCGCGACCAGGGCCCCGCCCCGTTCCGCGCCCTCTTCCCCATGCTGCGCCTCTGGCGCGAGGAGATCCTGAACTACTTCGACTTCCCCTACACCAGCGGCTTCCTCGAAGGCAAAAACAACCGCATCAAGGTCATCAAGAGAGTGGCCTACGGCTACCGCAACCCCGCCAACTTCAGACAGAGAATACTACTCTCCAGCAGAACGGAGGCTCAGCCCATCGCTGCATGAGGAGCGTCACACTTATTGACGTAGAACCGGAAGCAGGCACCCTCCTTGCGAGTGGTGGAGCGGGAGACGGGATTCGAACCCGCGACAGCCTGCTTGGAAGGCAGGAACTCTTCCACTGAGTTACTCCCGCTTGTGCGCGTCATTATAGCAGCTAGTCGTTGTGGAAGTCGGCCTTCCGCTTCTCCAGGAATGCCGCAACACCCTCTTCAAGATCAGGATGGCTCCAGCAATGTGCAAAACACTGAGTCTCAAGCATGAGGCCGTTGTCCAGCGACTGGTCATAGCCATAGTTCGTTGCCAGCTTGGCCATCTTCATCGCGTGGGAAGGCATAGAAGCCAGCTTACCAGCGAGCTTCTTCGCTTCCTCCATGAGTTGATCCGCGGGAAAGACACGGTTGATCAGACCGATTTCGTACGCGCGTTGCGCGCTAATCTGTTCGCCGCTATAGACCAACTCGCGTGCAATGCCGAGGCCCACCAGACGCGCAAGACGCTGGGTTCCCCCCATGCCCGGAATCAGTCCGAGCAGGATCTCAGGCTGCCCGAAACGGGCCGTGTCAGACGCAAGTCTTATGTCGCATGCCATGGCTATCTCGCAGCCACCCCCAAGAGCGTAGCCATTGACCGCAGCGATAATCGGCTTGCCCATTGATTCCATGACACGTGCGACGTCGTGGCCTTTCCTGGCGAAGGGGATCATGTCAGGTGCAGTCTTACCGCGAAACTCGGTAATGTCAGCACCGGCAATGAAGGCTTTCTCTCCGGATCCTGTCAGTATGAGGGCCCTCACCTGGTCATGGTCTGCCAGCATCGAGAATGCCGCCCCAAGCTCGCCCACTGTCTCGAGATTGAGTGCGTTCAGTACCTTCGGCCGGTTCACTGTCAGAATGGCGATAGGCCTGGAGATCTCCACCGTGAGATTGTTGAATTCCATCTGTATCCTCCGTTATCTCTCCGCGATTGCTTACTTGCCGGAGTAGTCGTAGAACCCGCGCCCGGTCTTTCTGCCCAGATACCCTGCTGCGACGTATTTCTTGAGGAGCGGGCACGGGCGGTACTTCGGGTCGGAGAAGCCGTCGTACAGCACATTCATGACGTGCAGGAGAACGTCAAGGCCGATGAGGTCAGCTAACTCCAGTGGCCCCATCGGGTGGTTGAAGCCAAGCTTCAGGCAAGCGTCGATAGACTCCACAGTTCCGACGCCTTCATAGAGTGCGTACATCGCCTCGTTCATCATGGGGACCATAATCCTGTTGGCGATGAATCCAGGGAAGTCGTTTGCCTCGACGGGGCTCTTGCCCATCTTCACGGCAAGCGCTGCCGTGGCGTCATACGTTGCGCGTGTGGTTGCAAGACCATTGATGATCTCGACCAGTTTCATGACTGGCGCTGGGTTGAAAAAATGCATACCAACGACGGTGTCAGCCCGTCTTGTGGCTGCCGCCAGCCGCGTAATTGGGATCGATGAGGTGTTGGTCGCCAGTATGACGCCGGGCTTACAGACTTCATCCAGCGTGCGAAACAGTTCGAGCTTAAGCTCAAGCGTCTCGGTCGCAGCTTCGATGAGAAAATCGACGTCCTTCATATCTGCGAGGTCGGTGCTCCTACCGATTCTGGACAGAATCTCAGCCTTCTGATCGGTAGTTATGCGCTCTTTCTCTACCTGGCGCTGCAGGTTCTTGTCGATGGCAGTGATGCCGCGGTCCACAAATTCTTGCTTGATATCATTGAGCACGACGTTGAGTCCTGCGACCTGGGCTGCTACCTGGGCGATTCCACTGCCCATCGTGCCCGCGCCGACGACGCCTACAGTACTGATGTCCATTGAGAAGTCCTCCTTGTGAGTAGTTACGCGGCAGGATTATCCGGTTAGTGCGACTCAGTCTACCAGCCAGCAGGTATCAAATCAATCCATGTGACGTTCGCTGAATGCCCGCGCAGCGAAACGGGGCGAAGCCCTTTCAGGCTTGCCCCGTAAGAGTCACCCGGATGGTCGGGGTGAGAGGACTCGAACCTCCGACCTCATGGTCCCAAACCATGCGCGCTACCAACTGCGCCACACCCCGCACCGATTATCCGCGAAGCGCCGAAAGGCACAGTCAGGCTTCTACCTGCGATGCCTCAATTCTTCTCTTAAGCGCAGCCCAGTTCTTGTTGACAAGCTCCTGCATCTCCGCAATCTCGTCGGCCTTGAAGTGCCGGAACCGGCCCTGCAATCTCAGGTATTCGTCAATCGGCTTCAGCTTGGTGGGGTTCACGTTGAGTTTGTATACGCTGTTCTCCGCCTCCCAAAGGGGAAAGACTCCCGTCTCCACCGCGAGCTTGCCGATCTCGACAGTCATGTCCGGCACCGAACGCCAGCCCGTTGGACAGACCGAGTACACATGAACGTACGCTGGTCCCTTAACCTCAGCGGCTTTCCGTATCTTTGCCATGTAGTCGAAAGGATAGCTTACACACGCGGTTGCCACATAAGGGATCTTGTGTTCAGCGATGATTGCCGGAACGTCCTTTTTCTGCGTCTGTTGCCCAGCATATACCACACCTACTGGGGTAGTCGAGGTCGAGGCACCATGAGGCGTGGCGCTCGAGCGCTGGATGCCGGTGTTCATGTATGCCTCGTTGTCCATGCAGATGTACACGATGTCGTGGCCACGCTCGAGAACTCCCGAGAGTGCACCAAGCCCAATGTCTGCAGTGGCGCCATCACCGGCAAAACAGGCCGCGTTGATCTTTCGAGGGGCTCGTTTTCCTTTCTCTGTCAGGATATCGTATGCAGTACTGATACCACCTGCCACGGCGGACACGTTCTCAAACAGCGTCTGCATCCACGGCACTTCCCACGCGGCGTCAGGATAAGCCGAGCCAACGCCCGCCCAGCAACTGGCCGGGGTCATGCAGATCGTATCCCTCCCGAGGACCTTCAGGGCGAGGCGAATGTTGATTGCCAGGCCACAGCCCTGGCAGGCCCTGTGGCCGGACGACAGAAACTCCTCCTTGGCAACCTGGTGCTTTCCGAACTTGATGAATTCGCTTTCCATGGCTGGCTACCCCCTTATACCTACGGTCTCGACCATATCTTGTAAACCACGCTCACAGATGGCGTTGCCACGGTCGATAACCTCCTCGAACTCGAATATCTCGAGGTTCCGTCCGCAGAAGGCGCCGAGGATTCCGGCGACCTTCAGGTCGTTACGAACTCCAAAGAGGGCCGCCTTTACCTCACCGATGATAGGACCGGTCGGTCCACCGAGCGTTGGAGCACGGTCGAAGACAATCAGGTGCTCTGCGCCTTCAACGGCCCTGTAGAGATCCTCAAACGGGAACGGCCTCCAGAGATGGAGAGTCAGCAGACCGACGCTCTCACCTTCCTCACGCCTCTTGTCGACGGCGACCTTAGCGGTCTCGCTCAGGGCCCCCGTGACCATGATGAGCGTCTTCGCGCCCTCTGTGTTGTACGAGTCGATGGGATTGTAGTAACGTCCGAATCGATCGCCGAAGTCCTTCCACACCTCTTTGACGACCGGGATAGTTCCACGAACGTGGACGTCCTGGGCTTTCTTCAACTCGCCGTAGGTGGCAGGACTCATGACGCTGCCATAGCAGCAGGGGTTATCCGGGTTGTACGCGTACGGATGTACGTAGGGAGGCAGGAACGCATCCACTTCTTCCTGCTCCGGCAATATCACTGCCTCAACCACGTGAGACAGGGTGAAGCCGTCCATATGCACCATGAAGGGCAATAGGACGCGAGGGTCCTCAGCAATGCGAAACGCGGACAGTGTGAAGTCGAAGATCTCCTGGTTGTTGGCCGCGAAAACCTGCAACCAGCCCGTGTAGCTGGCACTCATCGCGTCAGAGTAGTCCCCCCAGATGTTGGCTGGCGGAGCAACCGCCCGGTTGGAGACGGCCATCACCACGGGCAGGCGCATGCCTGCGACGAAGTACAGGACCTCGTGCATCAGGAAGAAACCCTGCGATGCGGTTGCAGTGAAGGTCCTGGCGCCGGCGCCTGAAGCCCCCCAGCATGCGCTCATGGCAGAGTGTTCTGATTCCACAGGGACAAACGCGGCCTTGAGAGTGCCATTGTATACGAACTCGGCTACGCGCTCGATGATATGCGTCTGCGGAGTGATAGGGTATGCGGCAACCACATCGACATCCGCCATTCTTGCTGCTTCAGCAGTAGCGAATGAACCTTCCAGCGGTACACGTCTACTCATTCGGCTCCCTCCTCAACCAATGTAATTGCATCTTTCGGACAGACTCTCACACAGATGCCACACCCTTTGCAGTAGAAGAGATTGGCATCATATGTGCCGTCTTCGGTTTGGATGATACAGGCGTCGGGACACATGAGCCAGCACATGCCGCACTTGGTGCACTTGCTCTTGTCCACTACTGGCCTGTCTGTGCGCCAGTCGCCGGTCTTGAAGTGTTTGGCGCCCCCTGCGTAGGGCAGGATATTGCCGAAAGCACAGTCCTGCCACTTGGGAAGCGCGGATGGTCTTACCTGTTCTTTTGCCATCTGCTAGTCCTCCATATCGAGTTCGTTGTACGCTCGCGTCATCGCCGTGATATTGGCGGCAGCCCGATCACCGAACCTCTCTTCAAGTTGCTTCTCCAGCGTCTCCATCTTGACCGCGCCGGTTACTCGATTCAACGCTCCCATCATCGCCGTGTTGGCGATCGGCAGCTTGATCGTCTCACGGGCGATCTTCAGACCATCAATCGACGCGACCGGCCACTTGAACCCGTACTTCTTCTTGAGCGCCTTTGCACTTAGTGGAGAGTTCACGATGATCTTGCCAGTGTCCTTCAGACCCACAGTCACATCGATCTGATCAAGGAGCTTGGGATCGATGACGACGAGGATATCCGGCTTCGCAATATCGGTGCGGATACGTATAAACTCGTCGCTGATTCGCAGGAACGCGGTCACCGGCGCTCCACGCCGCTCAGGCCCGAAACTGGGAAACGACTGTGCGAACTTGCCTTCGTCAATGACAGCTGCCGCGAACAGTTCTGCGGATGTTACGGTTCCCATACCTCCTCGCCCGTGCCACCTCACCTCAAGCATCTCAGGCATAGCGTGATACCTCCTTCACTTCCTGCTGGAATGACAGCATAAATCGAATACGATTAGGCGGGTTGTTATATACGGACATGCGATACCGCATGGCAGGGCTCGTGAAATGCGGAACCATCCGCGTGTATGATAGCATATTTCGTATACGAAAGACTGTGAGAAGTCTACCTGGCAGCCGAACGAGCCGCCCTATCCTTGAGCAGCGCGTAGTCGCGGTTGACCCTTTCCTGTATGTTTGCAATCTCCGCCGGAGACAGGTGCCGAAAGCGACCCTGCGCCAGCAAATACTCCTCAACGGGTTTGAGTGTCTTGGGCTCGACAGTGATGCGGTACCTCCCGTTCTCAATCTCGTACAGAGGGAAGATACCGGTCTCGGTTGCGAGCTTCCCAATCTCGATGGTCCGACCGGAGACCGTGCGCCATCCGGTGGGGCACACTGCAAGCACGTGGATGTAGGCTGGGCCTTTGGTATCAACCCCCTTTTTCACCTTGTTCATGAGGTCGAAGGGATAGCTGGGACAGGCTGTGGCTACGTACGGGATCCCATGTGCGGCAAAGATCTCGACGAGGTTCTTCTTCTGAGTATTCTGTCCAATGCTGAGTCTTCCAGCCGGCGCCGTACTCGTGGAAGCTCCATAGGGCGTTGCACTGGAGCGCTGGATGCCGGTATTCATGTATGCCTCGTTGTCCCAACAGACGTAGAGGAAATCATGCCCACGTTCCATTGCACCTGAGAGTGACTGTAGACCGATGTCGCTTGTGCCACCATCTCCAGCCATAGCAACGAACTTCACGTCTCTCTCCGGCACCTTTCCCTTGCGCATCATCGCCTTCAGTCCGGCCTCGATGCCGGAGATCTCAGCGCCTGTGTTCTCGAAGAGGGTGTGGAGCCAGGGGACGCGCCATGAAGTGACAGGCAATGGTGAGGTGCAGACTTCGTCACACCCGGTCGCCATGGCGATGATCGCGCTCTCGCCGACAGCCTTGCATACAAGCCGTATAGCGAGCGCCTCGCCACAGCCGGTGCAGAACGTATGCCCCTCGGCGAGATACTCTTTGCGGTCGATCTGGTGCTTACCTACCTTCACAAAATCTGATGCCATGACTACCCCCTTACTCCGGTGCCAATCTTGAGACCACGCACGAGGATTGGCTCGTATAGAGAGTCGGAGCCTTTTTCAGAAATCTCGTTACCGCGGTCGATCATGTAGCCAAATGCCTCGGCATCTACCTCTCGTCCACCGATGCCGCCGATAAAACTGACGACCTTTGGCCGTGACGCAACGTCGTAGAGTGCAGACCGGAGTTCGGATGCGACCGGGCCGCACGGACCTCCAAATGAGAAACAACGATCGAGGACCACCAGCGTCTTGATGTCCTTCACCGCTTCACGAAAATCGGAAAACGGGAACGGCCGCCACAGGCGGAGATTGAGATGACCGACCGCCTGTCCCAGTGCGCGCTTCTCGTCGACGACCATCTTGGCTGTCTCGCCAAGGCTCCCCATGGTGACGAGCAGCGTCGACGCGCCATCTGCTTTGTAGGTCTCAACGGCGGAATAGTTGCGACCGAAGATGTTGGCGAATTCCTTCCAGCCCTTGTCGATAACCGAGCGTGAATTGCGGAGGGCAAGCTCCTGGGAGTACTTGACCTCAGTGTAAATGTCCGGGAGCCCGAAGCATCCGTGAGAGGTTGGAGAATCAGGATTGAGCGCCAGGCGGTACCGGTACGCCGGTAGGAATCGATTCACATCGTCCTGATCGGGCAGGATGAGTGGCTCGGTGACATGCGAAAGGGTAAATCCGTCAAGGTTGACCATGACAGGGAACATTACATTCGAGTCCTCTGCAACTCGAAAAGCCCAGAGGGTCATATCGAATGATTCCTGGTTGTTCTGGCAGAACACCTGGATCCAGCCGGTGTCACGACAGGCCATCACATCGGAGTGGTCACACCATATGTTAATCGGCGCCGACAGTGCCCTGTTGCAGACTGCCAGAACGATAGGGTATCGGTGGGAGGACGCGATGTAGAGTGCTTCATGCATGAGTTCGAGTCCCTGGCCGGCAGTAGTTGTGAATGAACGGGCACCCACAGCCGCTGATCCCAGTACGCAACTCATTGCTGAGTGCTCCGATTCAACGGGAACGTAGGCTGCATCAAGCTCTCCATCTGCGACCATCTCCGCCAGTCGCTCAGGAATGTGAGTTTGAGGTGTAATTGGGTAAGCCGCCACTATATCGACGTCGGCCATCTTAACGGCCTCGGCCACCGCGTAGGAAGCCTCGAGCACTACTCGTTTGCTCACTACTCGACCTCCTCTATCATGGTGATAGCGTCCGTTGGGCAGACCGCCGCGCAGATGCCACAGCCCTTGCAGTAGTACAGTTCCGGGAGGAAATATCCGTCATCCATTGGGATGATAGCCGCATCGGGACAGTGCAGCCAGCAGATGCCACACTTGATGCATTTCTCCTTGTCGACCTCAGGTCTCTCCGTCCTCCAGTCGCCGGTACGTTTGAAACTGGCACTTCCCGGCTCGGAAACGATCGCCCCGAGCTCGATGTCGTTCCATGGCACTTCACCTGGATACTTGTATCCCTTCATTGCCATTATGCTGCTCCTTCGACACGCACTTCCTCGTACGCCCGCCGCATTGCCTCCAGATTCTGTGAAGCGCGTGAACCGAACCGTTCCTGGAGTGCTTCCTTCATTGCCTCCAGCTGGATCACGGGCGACAGTTTCAGGAACGCACCAATCATGGCCGTATTGGTGATGGGTACTCCAATCGTATCCAATGCGATATGAGTGGCGTCGACGGATGCGACCGGCCACTGGTAGCCGTAGGCGGCCTTCAACTCAGCCGGGGTACGAGAAGAGTTAATGATCAGCATGCCGTTGTCTTTGAGTCCCTCGGTCACATCGACAACTCTGAGCAATCGCGGGTCGATGACGACCGAGAAGTCAGGCGTGCGAATGTTGGTGCGGGTGCGAATGAACTCATTGCTGATGCGGAGGAAAGCAACTACTGGCGCTCCTCTCCTCTCAGGCCCGAAGCTGGGGAACGACTGAGTGAACTTGCCTTGGCCTGCTGCAGCACGAGCAACGAGCTCCGCCGAGGTCACCGCCCCCAACCCACCTCGGCCATGCCACCTCACCTCTAGCATTTCGGCCATGGGAAACCCTCCTTACGGTGTGGAAGTAGCAAAAAGTACCCCTGAAGGGACTCGAACCCTTGCCGCTGGCTCCGGAGGCCAGTGCTCTATCCACTGAGCTACAGGGGCCATTCGGGCGCTAGTTTATCACTGGCATACCTGGGTCCGCAACAGCAGGCTACTTGCAGGTTGGTACGTCAACCGGCGCCGCAGGTGAACAAGACATAGGCCACGGTGATGTAGAGTACGACAAGGACTGGCCCGTACCAGCTGATGCGCCATGCAATATAGCGATTGTTCTTTCGCCATATGGCAAGGCCGGTGACCCCTACCATGAGGGCGGCGCATACGATAACGATGAGGTTGATCTGCGAAGCGCCGGCGAACAACGAACCTCGCAGATATACGGCGTCCACAAGTCCTACTATTCCCGTGTCCAGCATATTGGCTCCAAGGAGATCCGCGATTGCTATGTCTCGAAAACCCATTCGCACCGCTGCAATGCAGACAACCAACTCCGGAGCCGAAGTTGCCGCCGCCAGTAGTAGATTGCCAACGAAACTGGTACCCCATCCGGTTGCAGTCGCAATCGCGTCTCCGACGAAGGAGAGCCAGATACCAGCGGTGATAACCACCGCTGCAGCACCGAAGAACCGCATGAGCGCGCCCCTGAGTGTAAGGGTGAAGTACCTTGCGGTGACATCAGCCTCGGTGGTGCGACTCTGGCGTTCGGCGGAAAGGATTCTACGCAGCGCGTAGATGTACATCGCCATGAGTAGCAGTCCGGGTATACTGAGCCAGCCGAGCATTGGCATCGAAACCCTGGGGGCCAGGAAGAGGCCCAGTCCAGCAATGCCAAGGAGCAGAAACCCCCACCGTACACCTGGCAGGTGCCGATCACTGATGTGAGCCAGCACAGGACGTTTCTTGTTTGCGATGTCGAGCACAGCGATGAGGGACAGATTGAAGCAGCAGCTCCCGATCAGCGTGCCCATGGCCAGGTCAGGAGAGTCTACGAGTGTCGCAGCACTGATACCGGTGGCCATCTCCGGCATAGCGGTGATCATGGCTACCACGGCAAGGCCAACCCAGATGCGGCCCAGCTTGCTCTTCTCGGCAATTACGTCCGCGTACTTTACAAGGCGGGTACCAGCGATGAGTATCGCGACAAGACAGGTGAAGAACTGGAGCCAGATCAATGCTCGTTCATTCTACTACAGCAGAAGCGCGAAAGGGAGCAGTGGCACGATCTGTCGAATTACTGGAGTCAATCTTCAAGGCCATCGGCACGGCTCCGAAAGAGGACAGTCCACCAGGGCGACTGTCCTCTATCTCGAGTTCACGGGCCGTTATCTGATCATTTGTCCCGGCAGCCATGTGATTATCTGTGGGAATACTATGCAAAGAACGAGGGCAACCAGTACGAGAATGACAAACGGGGTGACGCCCCTGATTATGTCTGGCATAGTCAAGCCCAGTGCCGGGCTGGCGCTCCCGCGAAGGAAGAAGATGCCCACGGCGAAAGGTGGTGTCATGAACGAGGTTTGAAGGTTGATGCAGATCATCATCGCGAACCATAGCGGATCAAAACCCAGCGCCGGCGCCAAGGGAGAGATGATAGGGACGACGATGAAGAGGATGCCGATCCAGTCGATGAAGAACCCGAGTAAGAAGATCACGAGCATGACTGTGACAAACGCACCCCAACGACCGCCAGGAGCCGAAAGGATGAACTCCTCAACCACTCGACCGCAACCCGCGCTCAGGAAGATGCCGACAAAGGCGAACGCACAACTACCGATGAGCAGGATCATGCTGGTTAGTCTGAGCGTCTCAAGTGCGGTACCGTACAGCACTCTGAAGTTGAGTCGCCTGTACAGGAGCGCGAGAATCGTGGCCACTAGTGCGCCAGAGGCAGAAGCTTCAGTTGGGGCCGCAATTCCCAGAAAGATTACACCCAGGACTGCCAGGATGAGTGCGACAGTTGGTAGCAACGAGGTCACCAGCAGTTTCGTCTTGACGGCCAATGGGACTGCTCGCTCTTCAACAGCAATAGGTGGACCGACGCTGGGCTGGAGCACGCACCGTACGGCAATGTAGCCCATATATAGAAGGGAGAGCAGGAAGCCTGGGACAAACGCTGCCATGAACAACCGGCCGACCGATATCATGGCCATGGGGCCGTAGATGATGAGCATGATGCTGGGTGGTATGAGAATGCCCAGGCACCCTCCCGCGATCACTGCACCGCTGGCCAGACCTTTGTCATACCCCCGGCTCATCATAGCCGGCAGGGCCACCATTGCCAGCATGGTGATAGATGCGGCGATGACACCAACACACGCTGCGAGCACTGTGCCGAGGAGGACGGTGACAATAGCCAGGCCACCTCGCAGACCCCCAAGCCAAAGGTAGAGGGCATCATACATTCGCGCAGCGATACCGGATCTCTCCAGCATTCCACCCATGAATATGAAGCATGGCACGGCCAGGAGCGTGTAGTTAGTGAGCATCGAGTAGACCCTGCTGTAAATGAGGTGAAACGAAGGTGTGCCGTAGAGGAGAAAGCCCATGATGACCGCCATTCCGCCGATGGGGATGGCGAGCGGAAAACCGGTCAGGACGCCAAGGAGTACGCCTCCAAGCATGATGACTGTGACAAGTTCCGGGCTGATGCTAATCATATGCCCTGTTCCTGACGAGCGCATACATATCGCGTGCGAACTGTGCAATGCACTGGAGAGCAAACAACACAAATCCGACAAAGACGATTGTCCTTATCGGCCAAGCTGGAGGCATCCAACTGCTCTCAGTCAGTATCTCGTTCATTCTAAGAGCAAACGCAATGCTGTTGTATCCGGCCCGTACCAGAACATACAGCAGTGGAGCAAGGAAAATGATGGAGCAGGCGACATTGATTATCGCCTGGCTACGGCACGAAAGGCGACTGTAGATAATATCCACTCGTACATGGCCTTTCCGAAGGTGTGTGTAAGACCAGCCAAGTACGGCCATGCTGGCCCCGACCATATAGGACAATTCGTATCCCCACATGGTTGGTCTGTTGAACACGTAGCGCAATATGGTCTCATTGACTAGAACCAGTATGAGTACGATTGCCAGTAGACATGCAGCCCGGCCGACATAGTTGCTCAAGGAGTCGATCGTTCTTAGCACTCGTCTCATTTGCCTCTGCTTTCGCCTGATGTGATCGACGGCTAGGCCAAGCCCTTCCCGAACAGTGCTCGGGAAGGGCTTGGCTCCTCCGTCCAGTCAGGCTCTGACGACAACGATGCTACTGGATATTCTGCTCCTCACACCATTCTTTGAAAACACGCTGTGACTCCAGCACTTTCGCAAAGAACGGGTCCACAGCAGCTATCTCGCCAAAGTACTCTGCTGCCACAATCTTGAGCTGTTCCTCGATATCCGTAGGAGTGGCAAGGATTTCGACACCATAGTCTCTGAATGCATCCATTGCGACAGCGTCCTTGACGATTGTCTCGGCGAAGAAGAGGGGCACAAGTGCCTCGGCCGTCTGGGTCGCGATCAACCGAAGCTCTGGTGAGAGCCTATTCCAGGCAGCCTCGTTTACCCAAATGGACTGGCGGTCTGCCGGCGCGCGTACCGGAGAAATGTACATGTAGTCAGCGACTTCCTGGAATCCCATCGACCAGTTAACCGAAGGGGTGACATACTCGAATCCGTCGATGACTCCACGCTGTGCCGCTTCATAGATTTCCGCACCAGACAGAATGACTGCGGCGGCCCCAAGCCTGTTGTAGATCTCGGCCAGTGGAGCCGAGCCCATGCGCAGCTTCACGCCCTGCAAATCTGCAAGGCTTTCAACCCGCACGTTTGCATGGAAGTCCACCTCTGCCGGGTGGACAGTAAGCGGTCCGACGAAGTGCACCGGGTGGTCTCTCACGAGTTCGTGCGCTAACTCCCGTCCACCACCTGCCAGGTCCCAGAACATGAGCTGAACACCAGTCGGGCCGTCAACATACTGCGAAAACAGGTAGCTTGATATGTGATAGGCCTCCATCCAGCCGTCAGGTGCGTAGATTGCCTCAACGGTGCCTGCCATTGCTGCCTCGTGCTCCTTACGAACAGGTACCACGCCGCCAGCAGAGAATGTGTCGATTACCAGGCGACCACCGCTGATCTCTTCGACCACAGCCGCGTATCGCTCGCATGCTTTGTGCGTCAGGTCGGCTGCGGCTGCCCACGATTGCATTCGCCAGCGGATGACCTCGGGTGCGGGGTCCTCGGGTGTCGGTGTGGGCGTGGGTGTGGGTGTGGGTGTCGGTGTCGGAGGAACCGGCTCCGGGGGCGCACAGCCGACGACTCCGCCACTAACCACCAAGAGCGCCGCCGCAAGTAACAGTATCGTTCGCTTTGTCATTACTCTTCACCTCCATTTGTTGTGTGTCTAATCGGGCCACTCTACGCAAACATGGCGACACCCCCCAGCGAAGACGACCCCATCAACGAGAATCAGGCATCCGGAATAGTGAAGACTTACGTGCCGCACAACCGCCCAAGACATAGAGTCGGACACGATGGTCGTATAAACTTAGTGTGTCAGAGCCTCATAGTGGTGTCAAGCCTTGGAAGGCTCTTTATCAAAGTGTGTGGAAAGAGGCGCGCTTGATCCTGTTGGCACCCGGCGCCTCGTTGTGCGTGTGCTATAATCCGCACGTTTGGAGAGGTGACCGAGTGGCTTATGGTGCCGCTCTCGAAAAGCGGTGTGCAGCAATGCACCGTGGGTTCAAATCCCACCCTCTCCGCGGAGAGGTGCTGGAGTGGCCGATCAGGCGCGCCTGGAGAGCGCGTGTCGCGCAAGCGACCGTGGGTTCGAATCCCACCCTCTCCGCCA
>PWUU01000036.1 GCA_003562475.1 Dehalococcoidia bacterium
AATCGTGCTCGTCGCCGAGCACCTTGTCAATCGTACTCGTTCCCGGGCCAGTCGGCTGAAGCGCCAGCAGCTAATGCTTGAATCAACCGCAAATGCACCACCGTAATGTGCCATTGTCAAATTACGGCGTCGCAGACTTTCTTGAGTCCCTCAACGGCTTCGGCGCGATTCGCCAAGAAAAGGCCTGGTGTCAGAGGAGGTGGTGCCCCAATCGACTTGACTACGGCCCAGCGCTGTTCAGGTGTCTCTACCCGCTCTGCTGAGACACCTCCTACCTTCTTTGCAAGCCATAGCTCGACAGCTGGGAACTGATGAACCCAGTCAATCAGTTTTGTGCCATCAATGATTCGGACGTCTTGCCATTCTGCTCTTCTGCGGCGGTCTTCGAGCCAGGAGGCTTGTGCGTCCTCTTCCCAACTGTATTCCCAGCCTCGTCGGCCGGAACGTGGTGTTACGAATACAAAGGTAGCCTCGAGACGCATGCTTTCAGGTACCGCGTTCGTGAGATCGTTGTAGTCAGAGGTGGCCTTCTCTCCTGCTCTGAGTCCTGTACCTATCTCCCAGTACGAGCGTCCTTCCGGAACAAAGGGGGCGAAAGAGAGATCGACATCCAATACCCCATCGGGGCCATGTTGACCAATACTATCTTCCAGGGGAAAACGGCGCTCGCGTGGCTTGGGACAGGACGCTGCCACGAGTCGCCACACGAACTCAACGATGACACCTTGCGCGTCTCGGGCGTTACCCCGGACCCATTCATCCAGTTGATTCTCGGTAACCCACATGTGTCATCACCTGTGTGACTCGATTTCTAGTGGTCGCCGATCAGGGCAAGCGATGCCGATGATTGTGTCTTCCGTAGTGCGCCAACGTGCCAGAATCGCCGGTCTCCCCAGCGCCCCTCGCACAAATCCGGTGTGCGCCCCGGGAATGCGTTCTACTGCATCAACGCCGACAGGAGTCTCGCATGCACCTCTATCGTTCTCCTGCGCGCAGAACAACCAGTCCCTGTTCCCAGAGAGCGGTGACGACATCCATTTGACCATTGTGCACCTTGGCTTCGTCACCCATTACTACATCCCAGAGAACACGTGAATGGGTGGCTAACTCGGGGTTCCGCCTTAGCACTGTCAGGGCGTCGAGAGCATATCGCTTGTTCTTCTCGGACCGAGTGTACTGACCAGCTGGGATTCCCCTAACCAGTCCTTCCTCACAGAGACCCAAGAAGGCATCCCGTGGGCACCCCTTCTCAGCGCTGGATGTGCTCGGTCCGAAGATATCGCGGGCCGCCGTGGACCAGGCTGCCCTTGGAGACTCAGCAAGGCCAGTCGTGAAGAGCCGAACTGCAGTTATCGCTGTTCTGCCGTACTTCGTCATACTGATTCCTCCGGGTAGGTTGACTCCCAGTTCTGCTGTCGAATCGTCGTACGCGCTCGCGCCAACATCCTGCCCCGCGACATCCCCGCCCAGATGGTTGTGTGCGAGTAAGCGGTCCCGCGGGCCAGGTTAGCCATCGTTCGAAGTGCAGGGGCGCTGAACCGTAACACCTACTCCAGCCAAGCGCTGATCTGTGACTTGACTCGGAAGAGGCTGTCCAGTCGTTTCCTTGCTGCGTCGGCGTGCGGGGGTACCATCTGTTCGCGGAATGCTTTCTGCACGTTCTCTGTGGCCTCGGATACCAGCGGGTGGAACTTCCTGCACACTTCGCTTATGAAGTTCTTCTCGAACACTATGAGTTGATCCGCAAATGGAGCAAGGTCCTCGACTTTCTGAGCATCCGGTAGAGTGATGCTGCCACCCGTGTGAACTATAGAGTGCCGAAGCTGCCACAGCACTTGGAGTCTCCTTCGGCTAGTTGTGTCGAAGGGAGTCGCGTTCACGAGCGCCTTGAACAGAGTATTCACCCTCTCGGGCTGATGCCAACCCGACAGGCTATCGGCAAGAACAATGCCGGACGTGGCACTGAAGCCCCGATAGGCCGCTAACCTCACCGGGTCGATCTTCAAGCCGAAGTCATTCTGCAGACCTCTGAAGAACTTATCGACATCGAAGGTCTCGAGCAGACTGCTCTGCTCGAATATGCCGGAGAACAAGTATTTCTGATAGGTCTCGAAGTGGCCCATGATGGCAGGCAACAGTCCGGACGATATGTGCTCCAACCGTCCGGTTGCTGTGTCAGTGCCGGGGAAGTACTCGATGCAGTACAGTATGGAGTAGTGAGCTTGAACGCAATACCTCAAGAAAGCAGTAGCCGGGCTATCAACGTACTCGTCCAGAGACACCCGTGGGAGCCTTCCTGTTGACTGTGTCAAGTACTCATGGAATTCCTTGAACGGTCTGCCCCTTCCCATTTCCTCCTGCTCCTTCCCAGAAGATGGAATAGGCGGCGGCGACCACTGCCTCCCGGCGATGGCGTCAGATGCCGGCTAGGGCCCGCCGGACGCGCTGCCGCGTTCTGGTCTGCTGTCTTGGACCACACACCGTCGGCCTCTCCTATCGGACGACGCCTGTCCGCGCCGCGCCAGCGCGGATGGGTCGCGGTACCGGTGGGTGCTGCTGTCTCCCAAATACCTCGCGTGCTTCGCAAACATAAGCCCGGGAGAGTCTTCTGTTCGCCATTTGTCGACAAGGGTTTCGTGTGCAATGCTGAGATGCCGCCGAGAACCAGTACCTTTGGGCTCCGTAGGAATCGGGCTCCCGGAAATGTTGGGCCAGTGGTTTGTTCTAAGGTGCTCATCAAGGATCAGCGGCAGGCGCCGAACTGGCAAAGGTCGAGGTGCAGTCCGTCAGTGTTGCCCAGTATACAGGCTGGGTCGCGTCGTGTCAAGAGGAGTTTCGCGCCAGTGAAACGATTGTCTGCGCTGGCGAAGCCACAGTCTAGACTTTCTCTTGCTGGTGTCAGTGTCTGCGCGCAGACTCTTCACTCCGTTTCACAGCTGACTGGCCGTGGTTCCAGGTATCTGCCCAACTCTTCGTGGGCTGAGCGCTCCTACGTTATCGTCCCCGATAACAGTTACTGCCAGAAAGGCGCTCTGCACCCCATCCCAGGGCAAAGTGTGCAAGAGTTCCTGAACGGACTCAGCGAGGGCAGTTGTGTGAGCGAACTCTTCCCTCAATGAGCGAATACGTCACTGTCCGGGGCGAAGACTTACCCGACTTTTCGGAAGCCACGGCATCTGGAGCTGTCGTAGCTCGTATAAGTCCGTGCCAAACTGGGCCGAGGATGCAAGAGTGCGAAGAGGTGGCTGCGCAACCGACACACCCCTGGATGCAGTGTTTTGCTGCACCAAAAAAAGACTCAAGTTCGCATTGATGACGGGCTCCATCCTCTAGCGTGCTTGGAAGGCTGAGCCACGTTGAGCAGTCCAGTCTCACTGCACGCAGAGATGGGGGTGCCTTGTCACGATATCTGCCAGCACATATCTACCTCAATCATCAGCAGTGTTTCTCTAAGCTTGTTCTTGCCAAGCAGGAGTATAGTGTTTCCGGGGGCAACCTATAGTGGGGGTGGCGCTCCGCAGTTAAGGCCGGGAAGACATGCTTGGCGCGGCTCACAGAGGTATCTCTGCGGCGAGCGACAACACGTGTTCTGAAATCAGGCTGAGAGGGCGGTTGGTGGGGATGAAGACCGCCCCAACCGTTGCTGGCTGGGGCGGTAGAGAAGCAACTCAGAGCCACAGGCGCTTCCTCAGCGTGATACTCGTGATGCAAGCCGTTGAGCACCGGCCGCGATGAGAGCGTTGCAGTGACGGGTGGTGCTTCCAATCTCGCTGTGCGACCCGGTACGTGCTGCTCAATGCCCTGGTGAGGCCGAGCATGGTTGAAGTACGCCTTGTACTTCTTGACCAGCCGGTGCATCTGTCGCTCGCTCAGAATCACAAAGTGGTATAAACACTCCCGTCGGAGACTGCCCAGGA
>PWUU01000116.1 GCA_003562475.1 Dehalococcoidia bacterium
ATCTCCAGGACGATGGTGACCTTCTCCTCGTTGGACCACTTCCTTCGGTTCATGCCACTTCCTTTCCCGTGGCCACACTATAACTTATTCATCCCTCCAGTCTAAACGGGGTGCATCTCAGGTTCTCCACACGAGTGTGATTCTACACTCACGACTGTTCGTAACCAACAGTACTCAGAACTCGCCTAGCAGCTACCTCAGGCCTTACCTATTCTGAACACCTTTGTCCCACAACCAACACACGTGCCCTGGACGGCTGGCCGCCCATTCTTGAGCGTGATCTGCCTGGCGTCCTTGACATCAACCTTCTACCGGCACTTCATGCAGTACGCTTGAGCCATGATAGTCACCCCGCGAGTTGATGTACAGAGCTATTCTGGATGTATGCCGGTTTGGGTGGAAAAGCAGGAAAGTGGTAAGACTCCCGCAGCATGGATAAATGAAGGAATAGACTCATTGACTATTTTGCATGGCGTCCGCCTGGGGTGGTCACAAACTGGTCGACTACCTGCATGGTGGAGGCGCGCCAGTTATCGAGAAGGTAGCAATCTATCGTGACCACAACATCGAGCATTCCAAGAACATCGTCAAGAAGCTCGCGGATATCCAGTGTGACGCGCACACCAAACAGATAGATCGCGAATCGCATGTCTGGCTGTAACAATCGACCTGATCCAATTGCGAGGGGCCGCATGGTCCCTCGAATGTTGCATAACGGAGTCTTGGTCTACCTGTTGATGTCCAGGACGAGTCGGCCGTCACGAATCTCGACGATCCGGTCAGTCTGTTCTGCGATGC
Organism: Dehalococcoidia bacterium; assembly: GCA_003562475.1. Classification (GTDB taxonomy): domain Bacteria; phylum Chloroflexota; class Dehalococcoidia; order GIF9; family AB-539-J10; genus SKVJ01. The sequence goes on from PWUU01000116.1 coordinate 799, forward strand.
GCCGGTCATGGGTCACTATGACGAATGTGGTGCCGTAACGCTGATTAATGTCCCTGAACCGCTCATATGTTGCCGCGGAGTTCACGGAATCCAGGTTGCCCGTGGGTTCGTCCGCCAGCACGATCCTGGGCTTGTTGATCAATGAACGGATTATCGCTACGCGCTGCTGCTGGCCGCCCGACATTCTCGTGGCCGGTTTTCGTTTCACTGCAGTCACACCCATCAGATCGAATAGCTCATCTGCCCATTCAAGAACCTCGCTACTCAGACGCTTTCCTCCTATGACGTACGGCATGAGCACATTGTCAATCGCAGTGAACTCCGGCAGGAGATAGTGAAACTGGAACACGAATCCTATAGTGCGGTTTCTCAACTCTGCCAGTCTGTTCCTTCGCAGGTTTCCCGTCCTCTGTCCCGCGATGAACACCTCGCCGTCGGACGGAGTGTCTAACGTGCCGATGATATTCATAAGCGTGGACTTACCACTCCCCGATTCACCGACGATCGAATTGAATGAGCCCTCTTCAAATGCAAGATCTATGCCGAAGAGCACCTGTACATCTGGTGGCCCCTTGTACACCTTGTCTATCTGGCGCAGCTCGATGACCTGTCCCATCCGTTTCACCCTTCGCGAATGACGTCAATCGGGTTAAGACGTAGTGATCTGCTGGCAGGAAAGAGCCCGGCTATACCCGACGCACTGATAACAATTACCAGGGTGCGGATTATAAACGTCGGATCCACAGCGAATTCTATGACCGATTCGCCACCCGTCGTTGCAAACTGTGTGAATGCAAAGAGCAGGCCAAGGCCAAGAGCAATCCCTACTGCGCTGGCAGCCACGCCGAGCAGCAGTCCCTGGTAGACGAATATGAGGCTTGCGGCTCCATCCTTAATGCCCATGGCCTTGAGGATGCCAAGCTGTCTTCGCTTCTGGAGGACGGTAATCGAAAGAAGGCTGGCGATAGCTACGGCGACCGAGAGGATTATCACAGCCTGGATGATGTTGTTCGATAGTGACTGGCTCTCAAGTGCGTTAAGCAGCTGCCCGTTCTCTTCCTTCCAGTTCGTGATTTCAAGTCGGTTGGTGTCCAGCAAAGCACTCACGTCTGCAGCAACGGCGTCAGCCGCGAAGACGTCGTCCACCGTGATCTCGATAGACGTAACACGATCTCCGAAGCCGAACAGGCTCTGTGTGGTGCGCAGGTTCGTGACCACCCAGCCACCGTCGATGGCGCCAACGCCAAGATCAAAGATGCCGGCAACCCTGTAGTCGACGCGCGTGCCGGCCAGGGTGCTGACTGGAAGGCGGTCACCAACAGTCACGCCGAGCTTGTCACTTAATGTCCTGCCAATGAGGGCTTCTCCACCGGACGTAATGGTATCCCCGGCATAAATGTTGCGAGACAGTCCATAGATGTTGTCCAGCGCCACTCTGTCCAGGCCGCGGATCACGACCGGTACTGATTCGGTGCCTTTGCTGACGAACGCGTTTGAGGTCGCCGCCACACCCACATATCGTGTTGCATTGTACGAATCCAGGCTGGAGACGATGCGCTCCCACCGACTGATCGTCACGTTCTCCCCCGAGGAACGGATTGTCACCTGCGGTGAATTCCCGACGGTCTGCTCGATGAGGCCTTCCTGGAGTCTGTCGATCAGTAATCCAACAAAGACCTGCACCGAAACGGCAATGGAAATACCGACGATTATGAGCAGCGTCTGCGCCTTGCCGGAGAGCAGGAAGCGTGCCGCGATTCTCAGTGGGAGTACCACGGTGTCTCCTCTGCGAAGCGGCATATATCGGCGTAGCTTAGTGCGAGAACATCGGCACCAAGTGACGATGCGAGCGTGGCATCCTTCGTGAATGCCTGTCCGCCGGCGATAATGGTGAATGCTGCACCCTTGTCTGTTCGCAGTCTCACCAGTTGCTGGATTACCCTTCGGGCAGGAATCAGGTTGTACGAGCTTGTCACGCTGACTCCCACGAACACAGGGCTGGTCACGGCAACTGCGTCGAGGATGTCCTGCTGCGGCGTGTTCGCACCCACGAACACCACATCGAAGCCCTGCAATGTGAACAGGTCAGCAGCCATTCGCGCTCCAAGTTCGTGGTACTCCTCCGTTGGACACACAATGATTCCGGATCCCTTCGTCTGGTGTGTGGCAACCTGGCGTCGCGCCTTGATGAGTTCAGGGTAACAGCACTCGAGAACCGTCCGAAGTATTGAAGTGCGCACGTGCTCCTCCCATACGCAGAGCGGCCGATTGCGAAAGGTACAGCGCAGTTCACGTGCTGCAGGAGCCAGGATCCCTTCATACAGCGAGGGTATGTCGATCTCTTCGGAGGCGAGAGTTGATAGTGCGAACAAGACGCAGCCGTACTTATCCTCAGAATCGAGCAGACGCAGGAAAGCGGCGTACGCGTCTGCGATGGCAGCGGTGCGATTGGCATGGTCTTCCATAACTGATCTGAAGAATCTGTTGGGATACGTGTATTGTACACGTTTGCATTCATAGGGAGCTATCCTCGATTAGGTATGTTGGTGTCCAGCGATAATGTCCGCTTAAGCGGTCAGCGAAAATGTCCTCCCTGTTCGTTTTGGAGCAAAAGGTCTGCGCCATGGGTGATCCGGCGCCGGCTTGCGATGAGTGGGAGCTGGACTGGCAGGCAGCCCAGGTAGTTGCGCTGAGGGCGTGTGGGATTGCCTGAGGGCGGAAGCCTCGAGAGGGGCAGGGGTGGTGTTGAGGTGCCTGCCGGCGTAATAGAGGGCGATGCTGCCGTTCAGACTCTCGTGGATCTCGACGCGGGCCCTGGCGTAGCTTTTCCTGCCGTGAGACGGAAGTATCTGGAGACGGCGTGTCTTGAATCGCACCACGTTGTCGCGACCTGCGGTACGCATGTGTTTGAGGCAGAGGATGGTGGAGAGGTTGAGGTCAGGGTCAGGAGTGCGGTAGGCGCTCCCGGGCTCAGCAGCCGGCAGCACGAATCTGGAGTTGTAGCGAGGCAGGAAGCGCCGCAGCACCCG
>PWUU01000010.1 GCA_003562475.1 Dehalococcoidia bacterium
ATCGAGGCACTCAAGGCCGTAGTCGCCCTCCGTGCGGGGGCGTGGATTGAAACTTCATTCCTCGGTATCCTGGGCCGACAACCAATCATGTCGCCCTCCGTGCGGGGGCGTGGATTGAAACCTCACCGTCGTCTATTAACAACCCCAATTGGTGCAGTCGCCCTCCGTGCGGGGGCGTGGATTGAAACTGCCGTCAGTAACTCGCTGCGTGGGACCACGGGCGTCGCCCTCCGTGCGGGGGCGTGGATTGAAACATGATAATAATGATCGCTGCATCTGGTGCTGCGCGTCGCCCTCCGTGCGGGGGCGTGGATTGAAACCTAACCCGTGGGTGTTTGTGCTTGAGTTTGAAGGTCGCCCTCCGTGCGGGGGCGTGGATTGAAACAGTCCAGTTAGGCTGCTGTCGCTTGGTGTGTTTGGTCGCCCTCCGTGCGGGGGCGTGGATTGAAACCAGCCGGTTGCGCTGCCATTTGATTTCCGCATCCCTGTCGCCCTCCGTGCGGGGGCGTGGATTGAAACCTTCTTGGCATGATGTACCTCCAGCTACATTATGTCGCCCTCCGTGCGGGGGCGTGGATTGAAACATGGGAATCAGGCGGGTATGCCGCTGCAGGATGGGTCGCCCTCCGTGCGGGGGCGTGGATTGAAACCTCGGTGATGATTGGCTTCATGTGCAAGCCCTCCTCGTCGCCCTCCGTGCGGGGGCGTGGATTGAAACCTCGGTGATGATTGGCTTCATGTGCAAGCCCTCCTCGTCGCCCTCCGTGCGGGGGCGTGGATTGAAACATTCTCCTCCTGCCGCTTGCGCACCTCCCACACGTGTCGCCCTCCGTGCGGGGGCGTGGATTGAAACAAGCCTGCTCCGCCCGCGAACAGCAATCCCACTATGTCGCCCTCCGTGCGGGGGCGTGGATTGAAACTGGTGAAGTGCGCCGAGCATTGGGGGGAGTTGAGTCGCCCTCCGTGCGGGGGCGTGGATTGAAACGTCACGGATGGCAGCCACAGGCCGTCGCGCACGTGTCGCCCTCCGTGCGGGGGCGTGGATTGAAACCTCTACATAACTGAACGCAGATTCACTCAACCTTGGCGTCGCCCTCCGTGCGGGGGCGTGGATTGAAACGTCTCACAATCTGGTAACCTGCGGACCTTGGCATGTCGCCCTCCGTGCGGGGGCGTGGATTGAAACAACACCAAGGCCGAGAACGCAGACAACGGCGCCTGGTCGCCCTCCGTGCGGGGGCGTGGATTGAAACAACGATTACAGGTATCTCCAATGCCGTGTCGTATGGTCGCCCTCCGTGCGGGGGCGTGGATTGAAACACATTCCGACAGATACGCGATCTCCCCCGTTTCCGTGTCGCCCTCCGTGCGGGGGCGTGGATTGAAACACGAATGAAGGTATGCGTGAGTTCGTTGGTCGGGTCGCCCTCCGTGCGGGGGCGTGGATTGAAACCTACATGGAATATATCCGACAGATTGAGGAGGCAAGTCGCCCTCCGTGCGGGGGCGTGGATTGAAACTATGTAGAGGTTCCCAAGAAGAATGGGAAGACGGGTCGCCCTCCGTGCGGGGGCGTGGATTGAAACACTGAGACGGCCACGGAAGATGAACTGGATAAGTGTCGCCCTCCGTGCGGGGGCGTGGATTGAAACTTGATAGCTTCGTCGTCAGCCACCAATGCACCCTGTCGCCCTCCGTGCGGGGGCGTGGATTGAAACATCGTCATGTCGGTAGTCCTCCGTCGCCTCGGACAGGTCGCCCTCCGTGCGGGGGCGTGGATTGAAACATGAACAATGGTTGCGGCGGCAAGGAATACGCCATGTCGCCCTCCGTGCGGGGGCGTGGATTGAAACATATTCCGGTTGTGCCTAGAGTGGGGCGCCGAAACGTCGCCCTCCGTGCGGGGGCGTGGATTGAAACCGTTTGAGCCGCTGCCAGTCCCGGCAGAATCCCGGTCGCCCTCCGTGCGGGGGCGTGGATTGAAACCTCTCCCTCGATGGTGTAGACGCGCCTGCCCTCGCGTCGCCCTCCGTGCGGGGGCGTGGATTGAAACTCGTCTATTCGTGGCCTTCACGACAGTTAGTTCGTGTCGCCCTCCGTGCGGGGGCGTGGATTGAAACCTTGAAGCTGCCGTGCTGATTGCGCGACCAGTAGGTCGCCCTCCGTGCGGGGGCGTGGATTGAAACCGTGTGATGCGCGAGGCCCAGCGGGGCATGTGGATGTCGCCCTCCGTGCGGGGGCGTGGATTGAAACCTCGTCTGACAGTCCTGTAGACTATTGTAAGCCTGTCGCCCTCCGTGCGGGGGCGTGGATTGAAACTCGGCCCTGACTCCGGTTAGTGTCCGCGTGATGCGGTCGCCCTCCGTGCGGGGGCGTGGATTGAAACGCCACGATCCCGCCGATGACTATCCCTATCACGTGTCGCCCTCCGTGCGGGGGCGTGGATTGAAACATCGTCTTCGTCGTCTCCCTGGCCGAACGCCTGGGTCGCCCTCCGTGCGGGGGCGTGGATTGAAACATCACCTACAAGGTCGACGGGCTGACCGACTACACGTCGCCCTCCGTGCGGGGGCGTGGATTGAAACATTGTGCCGTCGCTGTACCCCGACTCCCGCCAGGAGTCGCCCTCCGTGCGGGGGCGTGGATTGAAACTTGTTGGTGTTGTACGGAATGATAAGCGGAGGTGGGTCGCCCTCCGTGCGGGGGCGTGGATTGAAACAGGTTGCATTATGGGTGGCTTAGGTTCGGGTTCTCGGTCGCCCTCCGTGCGGGGGCGTGGATTGAAACCCTGTCGGGCATGCGCACCGCGAGACTGTTGATGGTCGCCCTCCGTGCGGGGGCGTGGATTGAAACACTTTGCCATAACCATATTCCACGTTCACGACACAGTCGCCCTCCGTGCGGGGGCGTGGATTGAAACGGTTACAAGTATGCACTGGTTCGCTCTGAGCGCAGGTCGCCCTCCGTGCGGGGGCGTGGATTGAAACCTGGCGGTCCTGCGGGCGCCGGCGTGCCATGCCTGTCGCCCTCCGTGCGGGGGCGTGGATTGAAACTCGTCATAGACGGCGATGTGCAAGTAGCCCTGATTGGTCGCCCTCCGTGCGGGGGCGTGGATTGAAACCCGTTGTCTCCCTATTCATTTCTCCTCCTTCAATCGTCGCCCTCCGTGCGGGGGCGTGGATTGAAACGTCGGTATGGTCTGGTATGGCTGCGGTGTGGTGTGTCGCCCTCCGTGCGGGGGCGTGGATTGAAACGTCCACTTCGGAGAGAAGTGCAGGAGCGCCCTGCGGTCGCCCTCCGTGCGGGGGCGTGGATTGAAACAGGTCGTCCTGGGCTGTGTCGAAGCCCCAGAACAGGTCGCCCTCCGTGCGGGGGCGTGGATTGAAACGCTTCGAGCCGGGTGTACCGGGACGGTGAGACAAGTCGCCCTCCGTGCGGGGGCGTGGATTGAAACAACCTCGTCCTCGGGCACATGCCAGTCAATCGCTCGTCGCCCTCCGTGCGGGGGCGTGGATTGAAACTTCTTGAAGACGTTCTGAGCGGCTCTGCGCCTGGGTCGCCCTCCGTGCGGGGGCGTGGATTGAAACTGTTGAATCGTCGATTGGTCCAATCTTGGCCTCCGTCGCCCTCCGTGCGGGGGCGTGGATTGAAACATACTCATTGTGCCACGCCCATATTGACGAAGAAGCCTTGTTACAATGTCACGTTCGGGGATAAGCTGCAGCCGGGTGAGGCGGCAATCGGTGATCACAGAATCATCATGCCTCGCTACAACATGCAGGTCGCCCTCCCCGGCGATAGCTCTGAGTTCTGGGCTCCAGCTCCCGGTCGAAACTGGCTCGTCCCCTACCCGATAGTTCAGGTCGGCCAAGAAGTGGCGCAAACGGTCCAAGCTGTCCAACTGGCGCAGGTGGCCCTCAGTCAACCTTTGGTCGTGCTGGGAGGCTACGCTTGTCATCTTACGCCTCCAATCCCATTGCCAGTTTCAGGTTCTTGTCTACTCCCCGCAAGTCTCGCTCACCCAGGGAGCCGAGCCTGCAGGCGATCATGCCCTGCTTTATCGTCCTGATGATGCCTGTGGCCACCGAAGGGAAAAGCAGCCCGGCATCCCGCCAGTCCGTAATAAGGTAGTCGCCTACCAGCACGCGGTCGGTCCTGCTGGTTATAGCGGCGATGATGACCTCCTCGCGGCCCTGGTGGTAGGCATCTGAACTCACTACCAGGGCAGGGCGCCGCTTAACCCCGGTCTCGTCGGGGAAGACAAAGCCAACGAGGACCACATCTCCCCGACTATACCCGGTCATAGGCTTCGTCCTTCTCGTTGTCCCAGATTTCGGCGAGCACCGGGTCTGCTGTGGCCGTAAGCGCCACCAGTTCTTCCATCTCGTCCTCGGGTATCCCCTTCTTCAGTGCTTTGTCCAAATCCTCTTTGCGGAAACGCCAGTAGCCCCTCTTGCTGGTTCTATAACCTACCAGCTCTCCCTCCTGGCAAAGCCTGTAGATGGTCCGCTTGGAGACCCTCAAGTACTCGGCGGCCTCCTCTACCGTAAGCCACTCTTGCTGCATTACCACGCTCTCACCTCTGCTTGTTGAACTCTGGCAACAGTTTGACTTGTTTGGCAACACATTGCAATGTGCCAAAGGGCTACAGTCTTGACTTCCTTCGGAGGAAGAGTGATGAATGCCAATTAAGGGGACACCATACTTAGTTCGCAGACAGTGACGGACCTGGTTTACACAATCTGACCTCGCACGTCGCGAGACGCGGGTGGCGGCGTTCACAGCGCCGATCACCACACGAACCAACGGGCGGGCGGGATGTATCCCGCCCCTTCCTACACCCCTCCCCGCACCGCCAACGGGCACGAGGCATCGTGCCCCTACCGGAGGGAAATACGGAATTAAGGGGACACCATACTTACTAATGGTCTCATGTAGAGATTAACCTCACACAACAGGTCATTCTTCTTGGGGAATGAGACAAACAGATGCGCGACGGCTTACGCACAGTGAACTCACGGGACTGCTTAGACGAGGGGGGTTAGCGATGCAGGATGGACAACCGGCAACGGTGGTGGGCCGGGTGCCTGGAGTGCAGAGATCGACGCTGTTCGGCCGGCTTGCCCGCTATCGCCAGGGGCGCCAGCATGCCCTGAAAGCTCGCTAGTTCGGAGGCCGCCCTCGGACTGACGGCAGGGATGATGCAGTGGATCTATGAGGTCAACACTGGCGGAGCCAGGGCGTCAGTAGGTAGAACTTTCAACTCTGTTTTCGGTACCACCGTGTAGGTATCGTCTCAACAGTCCATGGCTTCCGAGGTCAGTTACACAAATTGCCGGTCTGTTGCCTCAGCAAACAGTACATCCTTGCTACTTCGAGGCGACAATCTCTAGGAACGTGTACCACGGCACTCCAGAAACCTACCAAGTCTCATTTCACTCCCGCAAAGATGAGATACCCGTAATTGCCTCCCTTCAATGCCTTCTGGAACTTCTTGGCGAATCTCAGTGGCGGGATCAGCTTCCGGCGAACTTCCCTGTTTACTATCAGATGGTAAAGCAGCTTGCAGGTGATTCTCGCCTTCGCACCGGTAGAGTATTCTCTCTTGAACAGGTCTTCATAATAGCGATGTATCTGGATGCTGCCGAATCCTGATTCTTCGAAAATCTGTTGCCACTCCTGAAAGCTACGGATCTTAACTGTGGTACCAAGGACGCCGGACATCACTTCATTCGTCTCTTCCACCAGCTCTTGGCTGAGCGACTCTCTCATCAACAGGTCCAGGGTGGCGACTTTGCCACCCGGTTTCAGGACCCGCTTGTACTCATTGAGGACCTTAAGAGGGTCAGGAACCAGGGCGGTTATTGCTTCTCCATACACAGCATCGAACGTATTGTCCGAGAATGGCAGGTCCTCCACATTTGCATACCTGAAGCTGATATTCTTCAGGTTCAGTTTGCGTGATTCTTCTTCAGCTATGTCCAGAAGCAAGCCCGAAATGTCTACCCCAACTATTTCGCAGTCGAATCTCTGCGCTACATACCTGGTAATGTAGCCTGTAGAACATCCAGCCTCCAGTATCTTTGGTCTTTCCATACTTTCGATATTCAGCAACTCAATCAACCTGTCGGTTCCCTTCCATCCGCCAAAGGTAGGGCTCGTCATTGCACCTATGTATCCCTGGAATTCGTACAATCCCAGTTCTCCAATCTCCTCCCTCTTGAGCCTCCTCATATGAGCCCCACGCACTTTCCCCGATATTTCCAATCGAGGAATCCCAGGTGTAGAGGATACCAAGAAGTGAAATTAGAAGTCACAAGAGAGTATTGAGCGAATGCAAGCGTCTTGGCAACTCACGATTGGTTTCTTGTAGGACTCCAACAGATTATCCGGCTTGACGTTCTGACTGCTTGCTACCTGGGACCATGGAAAAGAACAGCCTGTTCTACCTATTGATGACTTCGGCTGGTTCTGCTGAAGCTGAATGGAGCTGAGGGGACTCGAACCCCTGACTTCCTCCGTGCAAAGGAGGCGCTCTCCCAGCTGAGCTACAGCCCCGTGGATCGGCCTCGTATTATGGCATCCCAACGCCGGCACTGAACGGGGTGACGGTCTCCCGGGGATCGCGGGAGTTCGGCGCACACCTTCGGAGCCCCGCGGAGGCGCAATGCGAGACACCTGCGTCCGGGACGCGCCACCCGTCTCCATCACCACAACTTGACCGACAGCACCTGACCGCAGGCAACACATCGCCGACCGCCCCCTGCGCCAGCCCGAGTTCAAGGCTACGTCGTAACCCGGCGCAGCTCAACACCCCTCACCGCCGCACAATCGGCGCATCCGAGGGCGGACATGGTGCGCCGCATCTCGGCGCCGAGCAACTCAACCAGACGCCTGACGCCCTCCTCGCGGCCGGAACCCCAGGCGAGCAGCACTGAGTTGGCGAATCCAACCGCCCGCGCGCCCAGAGCCAGCGCCTTGACGATGTCATTGCCGGTCTTGAACCCGGTGTCGACATAGACCTCGATCATCGAGCCTACGGCGGCGACCACATCGGGCAGGGCCACCACCGACGGTAGCGTGCAATCAATGGCTGCCCGCCCGTGATTGCTGACAATCACCGCCCTGGCGCCCAGTTCTACCGCCTTCCTGGCGTCATCGACCCCGAGGACACCTTTGATAATGAACGGCAAATGGGTCGAAGCAATCGCCTGCCGCATCGTCTGCTCGCTCTGTGGCGCGAAGGTGTCCTCCAGGTCGACCGCATCGCCGACGAGGCGTCCGTGGAAATGGTCGATGTCCATACCGACCGCCACACAGCCCCGACGCTCAGCGTCTTCCATCTTGCTGAAGATGAGATCGGTGTTGCGGTAAGGCTTGACTATCTTGGCCACCGGCACTCCCGTGTCGATCGCCCTCTGCATCTCGTCGCTGCCACCGATGCCAAGCATCATCATCGACCCTGCAGCCTTGAGTCCTCGGGCGCATCCCTCCAGCGCAGTCTCGCCAAGCTGGTTCCATCCACCCATCGGCCCGCAGAATACCGGCACCTCGACCGGCACGCCGACGATGCTGGAGCGGATGTTCGCTGCAGACGACGACAGGAATCGTGGAATGAAGAAGAGCGAGTCCAGGTACGCCCTGTTTGTGAGGAGCGGCGTGCCCAGGGTGGCGTCCGGCGGCAACGACCTCTTGTAGCCGGCCGCCTCGAGTCCTTCGCGCCCGCTGGCGTAGAGTTGCGAAAGCGTCATCTGTTCGGTCATGGGTCCCCCTTTTTGTCTGTGCCGGCCGCACCAGTCATCGCCATCGGTGCGGCCGTCGATACCAGAATTCTCGGTGTCGGGTCCACGCGAACTCACGTTCCCCCGGCTTGTCCCCCGGCTGATGGTACGACCGGCGTGTCTCATGGTCAAGCTTACCTGTGGACTGAGCTCAGCGACCTACTGCGTGTCACCGGCCTACATCAGGTCGAACCTGCCTCCATCCACAGCGATAGTCTGCCCGTCGATGAACGAGGCATGATCGGAGGCCAGGAAGAGCACGGCGTTGGCTATGTCTTCGGGAAGCCCCAGCCTGCCGATCGCCGTGTGCCGGATCGCGCGGTCCCTGTACTACTGCACCTGCTCAGGGCTTCTGTCGACGTACAGTATCGGCGAGTCCACGCTCCCCGGGGCGATGATGTTTGTGCCTGGCTGCGGACTGGATAATAGAAGAACACGCCTTTCAGATTCGTGTCAAGCACGTAGTCCCACGCTTCTTCGGACATGTCCAGCAGCCCGGCATCCGGCCACTCCGTAATAAGGTGGTCGCTCTGATCAGCATCCGATACAAGTCACGCTCCATATATCGCGCAGGCGCCGCTCATTTCCTGTAGATATCGCCCCGTGGGCCAATGGCGTGGACGACCACTGTCTCATGCTCAGCGTCCACTTCATAAACAGCCCGCATCCCGCCGATACGCAAGCTGACCAGTCCTTCCAGCTCACCCCGGAGCCTCTTTCCGCTGTGGGGATTGGCCTTGACCCGTTCCAGAGCCGCGATGATGCGGCGTTTCATCGCTGGAGTAACCCTTCTCCAGGGCTCTGGCGGCATCCCGGCTCAGGACAACTTCATGCATTCAGCTTCGCCTTCATCTCCTCCAGAGAGACAAACTCCTCTTTCCTCTCCTCGGCCCAGGCTTTCCGAGACCTCTTCACCTGCTGCGCCAGTTCCTCATTGCCCAGGATTTCCGCCGTTGCCTCCCACTCCTCTCTCTCTCTGAGATAGGCGGCAAAATCGGCCACCGCCTTCACTCTGTCCTCGGAAAGCGATTTGACTTCTTCCCGCAGCTTGCTTCTGTAACTACCAGCTTTGGCCACGATTCATCACCCCTTCCGTTTGTTCTTCCCGCCAGCCTGTTTCCGTATGCGACCGGTTTCATCCATCACACCCACCCGGGCGCCCCTGGTTTTCTCTTTGGCTGCCCCGACCAGGTCAGTGGGCACGGCCAAGTAGCGCGGCCTTCGGTACCCCTGCAACTGCTGCATGCCCTCGCTCAGCTTGCCCTCGTCAACCTCAACCTCAATCGCCTGGCTGGACGTCACAACGTCCGCCCCCTTGTTCGGAGGATAGATGGCGGCTTTCTTCTTCGCCAGGGCCTCCGCTATCCTGTCATGCTGTGTATTGCTCATATGTTGCCTGCCTTACTCAACCTGATAACGGGAGCTGCACAGCTCATAAGTGAAACTCCCCCACCGGCCACATCCGACGTTACCAGGTAGTAGCATCTCCCGACATGGTAGCATCTGTGTTGTATAGCTTTTCTGTCCCGAGAATATCGCCCTTCTCAGCTTCCTCGGAGAGCACGGCCATCTCACTGATAGCCGGCATGTCTTGCGTCTCTCTCCTAACCCGTCATGAAGCCTTCCGGCCAACTCCCTGATTCTCCACCCATTGGTCTATCTTCTCTCGCTTGAAGCGCCAGCGACCACCAACCCTGAATGCCGGGATCTTCCCCTGCTGGGCCAATCGGTAAATCTGGTCCGTGCTCAACTGGAGATATTCCGCAACGTCCTTTACCGTGATCCACCTATCGTCCATAGCTATTCCTTGAACACCTCGTCTGGTTGCCACCTGCGATGTTTTCGGAACAAATCCTAACAGTTCCGAAGATTGTAGTATGGTCCCAAGTCTCTTGACTTCCACCGAAGGCCGAGTGATGAATGCCAATTGAGGGGACACCATACTTAATTCGCAGACAGTGACGGACGTGGTTTACGCAATCTGACCTCGCACGTCGCGAGACGCGGGTGGCGGCGTTCACAGCGCCGATCACCACACGAACCAACGGGCGGGCGGGATGTATCCCGCCCCTACGTATACCCCAGGCCCCGTCCGGCGGGTCGATGCGGGAATCGACCCCTACGACGGACCTCGGCACCACCCACCCTGCGGGTCGGTGTGGGAACCGGCGCCGACCACCAGACGAACCAACGGGCGCGCGGGATGTATCCCGCCCCTACGTATACCCCAGGCCCCGTCCGGCGGGTCGATGTGGGAATCGACCCCTACGACGGACCTCGGCACCGCCCATCCGGCGGGTCGATGTGGGAATCGACCCCTACGACGGACCTCGGCACCACCCGTGCAGCGGGTCGGTGTGGGAACCAGCGCCGATCACCACACGAACCAACGGGCGGGCGGGACGTATCTCGCCCCTTCCTGTACCCCTCCCCGCACCGCCAACGGGCACGAGGCATCGTGTCCCTACCAGAGGGAAATACGGAATTAAGGGGACACCATACTTACTAATGGTCTCATCTAGTGAGATTGGCCTTACACAGCAGGTCATTCTTCTTGAGGAATGAGACAAACAGATGCGCGACGGCTTACCTATAATGAACTCACGGGACTGCTTAGACGAGTGGGGTTGGTGGTGCAGGATGGACAACCACTGACGGTGGTGGCCAGGGTGCCTGGAGTGCGGAGGTCGACGCTGTTCGGCCGGCTTGCCCGCTATCGCCAGGGAGGCCGGCATGCCCTGAGAGCTCGCAAGCGTCGCGGCCACCCCCCTGGACTGACGGCCGAGATGATGCAGTGGACCCGTGCTGTCAAGGATGGTGGAGCTGAGGGGACTCGAACCCCTGACTTCCTCCGTGCAAAGGAGGCGCTCTCCCAGCTGAGCTACAGCCCCAGGAATTGGCTTCGTATTATATCATGCTATCATTCGGTTCTATGAGCCGCACCTGGCCGGTAGGGTAGCCACCCATGGGAGACGTCGCACTACCACTCGCATTCGGACTTGGCATCGCTTCGTTCGCGTCACCCTGCGTCGTGCCACTTGTGCCTGTGTACCTGGCGAACATCGCCGGGCTCACGGTACTGACCGGTGAGCCTCCGACGCGACGGCATATCCTCATCAGCACGATACTGTTCGTCGGCGGATTCGGCCTGGTGTTCCTGCTCATGGGAACCGCGCTGCAGGTGGTGTTCGGCGCTGTCCCGATGCTCATCAAGCAGCGCATTGCCGGAACCCTCCTCATACTATTCGGCGTGCTTCTCTACGCCTCCACCAGGATACCCCAGTTGAATTTCCAGAGCCGCCTCAGCATGGACAAAGCGAGGGGTACCGGCTACGTCCGCTCATTCATGCTCGGCTCGATATTCGCGATAGGATGGACGCCATGCATCGGCCCCATAATCGGGGGCGTGCTCGCCATGGCCGCGTACGGAGGTGATGTCCTCGCCGCCGTCCCTCCTCTCATCGCATACAGCCTGGGGCTGGGTGTGCCTTTCGTCATCATGGGCGGCCTGCTGGGCACCCCGACCGGCACCAGGCTCATGCAGGTGCTGACCCGGCACGCCTATCTGGCAACCATCCTTGGCTCTATTACGTTGATAGTTGTGGGAGTGCTCATGTTCACCGGCAGGATATGAGCATGGCCCGAAACACTGAAAGGGGCTCATCATCATGAGGAAGCGACTATGTGCTCACCTGCCGCGTGCACTGCTTGCACTCTCCCTGCTCGCCGTAGTGCCGCTGGCAGCTGCCGGCTGCTCCCGCGGTGACGACACACCGGCGCCGCCGGCATCTCCCGAGGAAATGGGACTGATGGAAATCGAGATTGCCGCGCCGGACTTCACGCTGCCAATGCTCGGCGGGGGTGAATTGACTCTCTCAAATCTTCAGGGCAAAGTCGTCCTGCTCAACTTCTGGTATCTCGATTGCCCGCCGTGCAGGGAGGAGATGCCATACCTGGATGCCGTGGGAAAGGCGTATGAGGGAACGGCCCGGGTTGTGGCGCTCAATATCGGCGATTCGGAGTCGGCTGTCAGCCGGTACTTTGGGGACGCCACCATTCACATGGAAGTCCCGCTGGATTTCGATGGCCGGGTTGCAGCGGATTACCGTATCGGGTTCCCCCCCACTACTTTCCTGATCGACTCGCAGGGCATAGCACGCTACGTGAAGATCGGGCCATTCGAGAACTATGGTGAAATAGCCGCCGCCATCGAGTTCACGCTCATGAAGGAAAACGAATGAGCGTCAGGATTGTCACCGGCCGCAGGTCCGACCTCTCAGTCGACGAATCCCTCGCCCGCGAGATCTCCGGGGTCGTCTCGACGCACATGGCGAGCAGGTTGAGCGCCACCACATCGGGGGCAACGCCCGGGCCGACGCCCTACCGGGGCGGACGCCTCACATAGGTTCCCGTATGCCGGGGCAGGCAACATGGCTGCCGGCCCGGGCGGAGGCTTTCGTTGGCTTTGGATGACACCGCCATCCATGACCCATCCGACGGGGATCGGGATTCCGCACACGCCGACCCGGCAATGGACCCCGAGCCCATGCGCCTTGCGCTCAGGCGGCTGGGTCTGTTACGAGAGGGCGAGGAAGCAACGTTGACCCCGCTTACCGGCGGTATTGCCTCCGACATCTGGAAGGTGGACCTGCCACAACGAACCGTCTGCATCAAGCGCGCCCTGCACAGGCTCAAGGTCAAGGCCGACTGGTTCGTGCCGGTTGAGCGCAATCTCTACGAGTGGCTCTACTACGAGATCGCCGGCAGAGCCGCCCCCGGCGCGGCTCCGGGACTGGTGGCCCGGGATACCGAAGCATACTTCTTCGTCATGGAGTATCTTGAGCCGGGAAGCTACCCTTTGTGGAAGCATCAGCTTCGTGATGGACTGGCCGATGTCGGGTTCGCAGCCCGCGTAGGGCGCCGGCTGGCAGCAATCCATTCGTACACCGCCGCACGACACGAGATCGCCGGCCTCTTTCCCACCGATGCCATCTTCTACGCCTCACGGATGGAGTCTTACCTCGAGGCAACCGCCCGTGTCCACCCCGATCTTGAAGAGCGCCTCTTCACGCTCATTCACACCACCATGCACACGAAACGCACGCTGGTACACGGCGACGTGAGCCCCAAGAACATCCTCAACGGTCCGAGAGGCCCCGTCCTGCTCGACCCGGAGTGCGCGTTCTACGGAGACCCGGCATTCGACCTCGCATTCTGTCTGAACCACCTGTTGTTGAAGTGTGTCTGGACTCCCTCCACCCGCCACGGGTTTCTCGCATGCTTCGAGTCGCTTGCGACCTCCTACCTTTCACTTGTCGACTGGGAACCTGCAGCCGACATAGAGTCGCGGACAGCCCACCTCTTACCCGGCCTCTTCCTCGCGCGCATCGACGGCAAGTCGCCGGTCGAGTACATCACCGCCGAGGAAGACAGGAACCTGGTGCGGCAGACTGCGCGACCGCTTCTCGCTCGCCCGGTGGAGCGGCTGAGTGAGATTGCAGTTGCATGGGGAAGGACGCTCGGCGCGTAAGCTCATTCGGCCGGCCTGAGGGGTCAGGACAGCAAGAGGCTGGCGCCCTGCCGGAGCGAAGGCGCCAGCCCGGTTGCATCCGCATCGCGGCAGGTGCTCAGCCCTGGTACTTGCCCAGTACCACGGTGGCATTCGAGCCGCCAAAACCGAACGATTCCGAAACGGCGACGTTTACATTCATCGCGCGTGCCACATTGGGCACATAGTCAAGGTCGCACTGCGGATCAGGGTTATCCAGGTTGACGGTTGGTGGAACAATCGAGTCGCGAATGGACAGCAGGGTGAAGATGGCTTCCACCGTGCCGGCTCCCGCCAGCAGGTGGCCTATCATGGACTTGTTCGAGCTGATAGCGAGCTTCCGCGCATGGTCTCCGAAGACAATCTTCAGGGCCCCCGTCTCGGAGATATCGTTGCTGGGCGTCGAGGTCCCGTGTGCATTGACGTAGTCCACCTGCTCGGGCTCGAGCCCCGCATCTGCGAGGGCAAGACTGACACAACGAGCCTGGTTCGTGGTGTCTGCCTCGGTGATATGGAAGCCATCGACGTTGGTCGCGTAACCCAGGACTTCGCCGTAGATTGGCGCGCCACGCTTGAGCGCGTGCTCCAGGTCCTCGAGAATCAGGGTGCCCGCTCCCTCCCCCAGCACAAAGCCGTCCCTATCCTTGTCGAATGGCCGGCACGCCTTCGTTGGCTCGTCATTCCGGGACGATAACGCTCCCATCCTGCTAAGCCCTGCCACTCCAACCGGCAGGATGTACGCCTCAGAACCACCGGCAATCATGACATCGGCCTTGCCGTACTGGATGTGGCGATACGCATCGCCTATGGCGTTTGCTCCGGTTGCGCAGGCAGTGATGACACACTGTGCCGGCCCCTGGATGCCATAGGCAATGGCTATCTCCGCCAGCGCCATGTTCGGTATGAAGCCTGTTATGAAGAATGGAGATATTCTGTCAGCGCCGCCTTCAAGAAATGCCGCCAGGTTCTTCTCATAGGTCGTCATCCCGCCGATACAGGTGCCGTAGATAATTCCGACACGGTCCGAGTTGTGCTCATTCACCTGCAGACCGGAATCCTCCATAGCCATGACAGTAGCCGCCAGGGCATAGTGGATGAATGGATCCGTCCGCCGGGCCCGCTTCTTCTCCATGAAGTCTTCGGGGGTGAAGTCCTTCACTTCGGCAGCTATCCTTGTCTTGAAGCCAGTCGCATCGAACCTGGTGATAGGGCCAACGCCCGACTCGCCTTTCACCAGTCGTTCCCATGAACGTCCAACACCGGTGGCAAGAGGCGTCACCGCGCCAAGGCCTGTTACGACAACACGCCGGTGCCTGTTCATCCCACCTTCGCCGCCACGTAGTCTACTGCATTCTGGACGGTCTGCAACTTGCCTGCGTCATCGTCCGGAATCTCGACCTTAAACGCTTCCTCGACGGCAGTCAGGAGTTCAATAATATCCAGACTGTCCGCCCCAAAATCATCCATGAAAGAGGCCTCGGGCTTGACCTCGGCCTCATCGATCTCGAGCAACTCGACAATCAGTTCCTTGATGCGCTTGAATATCTCGTCTTTGTTCATTACTTCCTTCCTCTCTTCTGTAGTGGAACCATCTTGCCTGAGACAGGGGGGTACGGGTGGACGATGTTCTAGCTTGAAATGATACACAGTGGCGGGTTGTCACTGCAACGTCAATTAGCGATGGAGAGCCGGGTCGAAGGCGGGTTGATCCGGGACCTCGCTGCCGGTGGGCCGGAGCGTTCCGGTCCACCGGCAGCGCAACCCACTACCCAACCCTGGGAAGGTCGGCAAGTGCCCGGTTGATGAGGTCATCAGGGTACTCGTAGTCCTCCAGCTTGCCGGAAAGATACGCATCGTAGGCGTGCATATCGAAGTGGCCGTGGCCGCTGTGGTTGAAGAGAATGGTCCTGGCCTCGCCGGTCTCCTTGCAGGCAAGGGCTTCATCAATGACCACACGGATCGCGTGCATCGTCTCGGGTGCGCTGATGATGCCCTCGGTCCTGGCAAAGGTGACGCCAGCCTCAAACGTCTCCAACTGGTGCACCGCCTTTGCCTCCACATAACCGAGTTTCAGCAGGTGACACGTGATGGGCGCCATCCCGTGGTAGCGAAGGCCTCCCGCATGGATCGGGGGCGGCATGAACCCGTGTCCGAGCGTGTACATCTTGACTATCGGCGCGAGCTTGGCCGAGTCGCCATAGTCGTACGCATACGGCCCCTTGGTAAGGGTCGGACAGCTATAGGGCTCCACATTGATGACGCGCAGGTCCGGCCTGGTGCCGTCGAGCTTGTCCTTCAGGAAGGGAAGGAAAAGACCCGCTGCATTCGAGCCGCCGCCGGCGCAGCCGATGATTATGTCCGGATACGCATCCGCCTCCTCCATCAGCTTCTTCGCCTCGAGTCCGTTAACGGTGTTGTGCAGCAGCACGTGATTCAGCACGCTGCCGAGCGAGTAATGCGTATCATCCCGTGACATGGCATCCTCAACCGCCTCACTGATGGCCAGTCCGAGGCTGCCGGGACAATCCGGATCCTCGGCGAGCATCTGCCTGCCGACGTTGGTGTCGGGACTCGGACTGGGGACGCAGTTGGCACCCCACGTTTCCATCATGATGCGACGGTACGGTTTCTGGTCGTAGCTCACCCGCACCATGTAGACCTTGATCTCGATCCCAAAGCAGGCGCCGGCAAAGGACAGTGCACTGCCCCACTGCCCCGCACCCGTCTCGGTGGCGATCCGCTTGACCCCCTCCTTCTTGTTGTAGTAGGCCTGGGCTACCGATGTGTTGGGTTTGTGGCTCCCGGGCGGACTGACACCCTCGTACTTGTAGAATATCTTCGCAGGTGTTCCCAGGGCTTTCTCCAGGCGCCGGGCCCGAAACAGCGTGGTCGGCCTCCACATTCGATAGACATCCATCACCTCGTCGGGAATCTCGATCCACCGCTCCGTGCTCACCTCCTGCATAATGAGGTCCATGGGGAACAGTGGCGCAAGGTCCGGAGGGGTAAGAGGCTGGCCCGTCATCGGGTGAAGGGGCGGGGGGAGAGGCTCGGGAAGGTCGGCCTGCACATTGTACCAGTGGCGTGGCAGGTCTCTCTCACTGAGTGTGTACTTGACGATATCGTCTGACATGACGCTCCTCCTGAACTTCGTTGCGTTCGTTGTAGCCGGGTTGGTCCTGCTTCTTCATGGCGCCGGCCGGCGCCATCTCAGCCATGTCATTCTCATCAGATACCCTCCTCGCAAAACAAAGAGCCTCTCGCCGAGGGGCGAGAGGCTCTTCCTTCGCGGTGCCACCCTCATTTGGTCTTGCGACCAATCTTAGCGGGTACCGCCTCAACGGCTATACCCCGGACTCTGATAACGCTGTCCTTGCGCCAAAGCCTACTGGGCAGCCAACCGTTCGGTTTGGGGCTCCCGGGACCATTCCAACTCCGCGCCGGTATCGGCTCACACCTTACCCGACTCTCTGAACCTCGCCTTGAGCTGTACTATCCCCGTTCAACGCCTCTGGCTTATTCGATTGCGCGGCATAGTAGTACGCCGCGCCCCGGTTGTCAAGTCGACGAGGCAAATTCCGCTACCCGGCCTCTGTCGCCTCCAGGTGCCACAGCAGATCGGTGAGAGTGTGGAGACAGTTGTTCACCGATCTCGACCTGTCCAGATGCAGCGCCACCAAACCCGCGGAAACAGGACTCTGATAATCCCGTTCCCGGCTGTCGCCAACATGCACAATCCCTGCTGGTGCGACACGCAACTCTCCACACATCCACCGGAAGAACTCCTCATCTTTCAGTCTGCCGAGGGTCGAGGTCGCCGAGAAGTAGTGCGTGAACAGGTCTTCAACATCCCGTAGCAGCGGCCTCAGGAACTCAAGCGGAGTGGAGGAGGCGACGACGAGAATGTACCGCCCGCTGAGCGCACGCAGCACGTACTCCGTCTCCTCATAAAACTCGATGAGGTGCCGGTGAGCCTCGATAACGGGGAGCGGCTCACCGAGACCCAGCCGCTCAAACCAGTAGCCAATGTCGTACCACTCGCGCCGGTTCGGGCCGACGCTCTGATACTGGGCAAACACTCGTTCCGTCGCCTCTTCAAACAGAAGTCCATGCTTTCGCCCATACAGTTGTGGCACTATCCCCTGCCATATCGCCCGCGAGAATGTGTGAGTGGCCAGCGTGCCTTCAGCGTCGAAGGACACGACTTGCACTCGAGGCTGTTGCGGCGCCATGGACGCCTAATCGTATCACACGATGCGGAGGGACCGACCTGATTTGTCTCGCCCCTCCCTTGCCGCTACAATTCCACGAATGCAGCACGATACTCATGCCACGGAACTCTACACGGGGTTCGAACTGGGTCCAATCCGTCCGCCGAGCGAGGCCTACTCGCTCCTCATCCGGGCTACCAGGAACTGCCCCTGGAACAAGTGTCTCTTCTGCCACTGCTACAAGGACACGAAGTTCTCACTGCGATCCGTCGAGGAGATCGAGCGGGACATCGACGCCGCGCGTGAGGTGCGCGACAGGATAGTCGACGCTTCTCACGAGCTCGGGTACGGCGGCAACGTGCAGCTCGCGGCAGCCGCGCTGCTGAGCCAGCCTTACAACGACCCCTGTGTGCGCAACGTCGCGCTTTTCCTCTATGGAGGCGGCGAGTCCGTATTCCTGCAGGATTCCAATACGCTGATCATGCGAACACCGGACCTCGTCCGAATTCTGCTGCGCCTGCGCGAGGCGTTCCCCGGCCTGTCGAGAGTCACCTCGTACAGCAGGTCGCACACCGCCGCTCACAAGACTCTCGACGAGCTCACACAGATACGGGAAGCAGGGCTGGTGAGAATCCACATGGGACTCGAGACCGGCTACGATCCTCTGCTCCAGTACATGCAGAAGGGTGCGACATCCGAGCAGCAGATCGCGGCAGGACAGAAGCTCAACGAGGCGGGCTTCTCGCTATGCGAGTACGTCATGCCGGGCCTCGGCGGCAAGGCGATGGCCGAAGGTCACGTCCGCGAGACGACGCGCGTGCTGAACGCGATCAACCCGGAATACATACGGCTGCGCAGTCTCCACGTGTCACCGACGATGCCACTCTGGTCGCACCTGCAGGACGGCAGCTTCCAGCTACAGAGCGAGGATGACGTGGTCCGCGAGATCGCGGACATGATTCAGGGCCTCGAGGTCATCAGCGAACTGAAGAGCGACCACATCCTCAACCTGCTGATGGAGGTGGAGGGCAAGCTCCCGCAGGACAAGGAGGCAATGCTCTCCGTCATCCGGGAGTACCTCGCCATGCCCGACGAGGAGCGGTTGAACTTCCAGCTCGGCAGGAGGATGGGTCTCTACGAGAAGCTCTCAGACATGAGGGAAGCCGCGCGGCAGGAACGAGTTGCCGACACAATCGCGAGGATTCGGCAGAGAGGCGATGACGTTGACGAGGTTGTCAGGCGGCTTAAGGATCGTTTTATCTAGGGTGTCACGGCTGCCGGCAGCGGCTTCACCATGAACGGGCCGTTCAGCTCATAGCCAAGCTGCCTGTAGTAGCCCCTGGCCCCGACTCCACTGAGCACCCTCAGCGACACAGATCTATGCTCGTTTACGGCGATGTGCTCGGCCTCCCGCAGCAGCGCCGCGCCCAGGCCCCTGTGCTGCGCCGCAGTGCCATCCCGCTCCCCAAGGGCCATCTCCGGGCCGTAGACATGCAGCTCACGCACCGTAGCCACCGGAAGCTCAGCGACGGACGGCCCCGGCTCTCCCCCACCGCATGAGAGACGCAGCAACGCGAACAGGGTCCCCTCAGCATCTTCGTACGAAAGCATGGTCTCCCTGCCATCGAGCGTCTCATAGTCCAGTCGCTTCAGCAAAGGTTCGCCGACGCGCCAGCCGTCCCGCCTGCGGTGTCCATACTCCCGACACCGCACGCACTGGCAGGTTGTCCCCATCTCAACCATCCGCTGCCTGATAGTCGCCCTGAGCGCCAGGTCGTCGCACCCCGCGATGATGAACTTGCGGGGTATGTCCCGCATGAGCCGCGCAATGCGCACGTACGGAGGCACCAGTGTCTTCATTCGTGCGAGGAGGTCCGTCATCTCCTCGAGGCTGCGCGGCACGAACCGGCCATCGGCGTGCCACTTTTCGAGCTCGGAGCCCTGCACAACCACCGTCGGGTACAGTTTCAATCCGTCAGGACGAAACTGCAGCTCATCGAACAGCCGGCGGGTGAGCGCCAGGTCCAGCTCCGGCGAAGAGCCCGGCAGCCCGGGCATCCAGTGGTAGTACACCTTGAACCCGCGCGCTCTCAACCGCGAGGTGGCCTCGATCACATCCACCACCCCGTGACCGCGGCGTGTCAACTCGTGAATCCTGTCATCAAGCGTCTGCACCCCCAGCTCGACACGGGTGGTCCCGAAATCGAGAAGCCGGGCTATCTCCTCCTCGCCACACCAGTCGGGCCTCGTCTCCACGCACATTCCGACGCAGCGATGTCGGGCCGACTCATTCAGCAGCGTCGCCGCAGCGAGATCCCCGGCTATCGCGCCGTTGAGCGCGTCGTAGCACGACTTAACGAACCAGTACTGGTAATCGACCGGATAAGAGAGGAACGTGCCGCCCATCACGATGAGCTCGATCTTGTCCACCGGGTGGCCCATGCTCTCCAGTGAGCGAAGGCGCACCAGAACCTGCTCGTACGGATCGAAACCGCACCGCATCGCCCGCAGCACAGCGGGCGACTCCCCAGTATAGCTCTTGGGCGCTCCTTCAGCCGTTGGACAGTAGACGCACCGGCCAGGACACGGATGTGGCTTCGCCATGACGGCGACCGGAGTCACTCCGGAGATGGTTCGCGTGGCCTTCCTCATGCTAGGCTTGAGTCTAGCAGGCGCTTGAGATGGGTACAAAAAGGAACGTGTTCGACCGCATGGCCCCTGCCTGGTACCGGGTCAGGCACTGGCCACTGCTGCAACACGAGCTCGAGGAGATATCTCGAAGGTGGCGGCACGGAAGAGTGGTGAACCTGGGGTGCGGCCACGGGGCGGATTTCCTGCCGTTCAGGAGCGGATTCGACCTGGTCGGACTGGACCACTCGATCGGCATGCTGTTCGAAGCACGAAGGTACATGGCGAAACACGGGTTCCGTGCCGGCCTGGTCCGTGGCGACCTGTCACACCTGCCGTTCGGCGATAGCTCATTCGACTACGCAATAGCAATCGCCAGCTACCACCACGTGGAAGGAGCGGCATCCCGCAAGGAGGCCCTTGCCGAGCTCCGCCGCATTCTCCGTCCGGCAGGGGAAGCCTTCCTCAGCGTGTGGAACTACGCGCAACCCAGGTTCCACGGGACACCCCGGGACCAGCTCGTGCCCTGGTGCAGCGAAGGCGTCAGGCTCCAGCGATACTACCACCTGTTCACGGTCGACGAATTGCACCACTTACTGGCGGAATGCGGGTTCGAAATAGCCCGCATCGGTCACGGCATGCAAGGGGGTGATCCCGCGAGAGAGGATATACGCAACATCTGCGCACTGGTGAGAAAGCCGGCGGCCTGACGGAGCCCGTCAGGTTTGCTCGATAGGCGGCACCTGGCTCACCTTGTACTTGCGCGGCAGCCCCGCCTCGACTTCCTGTACGAACACATCCACCAGGTCGGGATCGAACTGCGACCCTGCACCCTGCTTCAATCGCTCCAGCGCCTCATCGTCGGCTAGCGCCTTCCGATAGGGGCGGATCGACGCCATTGCGGCAAACGCGTCGGCCACGGCCAGTATACGGGCGCCAAGTGGGATCGACTTGCCGCGAAGCCCTTCAGGGTATCCACTACCGTCCCACTTCTCATGGTGGTACAGGATGCTGCCCACGCAGGGGGAGAGGTCGTGCACATTGCCGACGATATTCGCGCCGAGTCGCGGATGTGACTTGATGGCCTCCCATTCCTTTGCATCCAGCTCGCCTTTCTTATTCAGGATGCGGTCGGGAACTCCTATCTTGCCAATGTCGTGGAGCAGCGCCGATGTGCTTATCCTGGACACCTCATCCGGGGGTAGCCCCAGCGACTCCGCAAGAACCACGGCGTAGGTATTCACCCTGCGCGAGTGCCCGTAGGTATAGTGATCTTTCGCATCCACTGCAGCCGCCAGTGCGTAGACGGCGCTCAGTCCGCTGCCACGGTGATTGCTCCTGAGCTCGACACGCGCCTCCGCATCGGCGAATATCTTCGCAGAGACGTACGTGCGGTTGCCACCGGTGTTCTTGGCGTAGTACAGCGCCGTGTCAGCGGTCGCAACAAGTTCGCCGGGCATCACGCCGTCCGCGGGATAGCTGACGAGGCCGATGCTGCACGTCACGCCGCTGCGCCGCGCCTCCATCTCTTTCGCCACGCGAAGCCTTACCCTCTCGGCAACCATGTAGGCATCCTCGGGAGTGGTCCGTGGCAGGATGACGGCGAACTCATCACCTCCGTAGCGAAACGCCTGGTCCGAATCGCGAATCGCCTTCGATACCAGGTCGGCAACCTGCTTCAACAGCACATCGCCTGAGGGATGGCCGTACATATCGTTGTACGCCTTGAACGCATCGAGGTCCGTCATGAGCACGGCGAACACGCCATCGTGCCGGGCATGGCGCGACACCTCGGTCTTGAGCCGCTCCTCGAAATGCCGCCTGTTGTACAGGCCCGTCAGCTCGTCGATCCGGCTGCGCTGCTCCGCGCGGGCATAGAGCCGTGCGTTTTCTATCGGCGTGGCAATCTGGGAGGCGACCTGCTCCAGGAGCCTGACGTGTTCTTCCTGGTATACGTTGGGTTCGCAGCCGCCCACGAGCAGTGTGCCCACGACCTGGTCGCGCACGATAAGGGGAGCGTGCACGAGCGACCGAATTCCTTCACGTGCGTAGTGTACGTCCGGCCAGAACGTAGTGACCGCATGGAGGTCGGGCTGGTTGATCGAGCGACGATGCCGCATAATCCACTCGGTCGCCGTACCCTGCAACGAGTGCGACATGGCCGCGAGGTCCTTAGCCGAGACCTCTCCGTACACCGCCTCAAGCTTCACCCTGTCGCCATCCGCAAGGGCGACCGCAGCGTAGTCGAGCGGCACCACCTTCTTCAGTTCCCGCGCAAACCCGTCGAAGGTGTCATTCATATCAAGGCTGGAGGTCACCACGGTGGCGACACGGTTCAACAGCGTAAGCTCCTGATCCTGGCGCTGCAGCTGCTCGTAGAGATACTGCTTCTCCATGCTCGCGGCCACGCGGGTGGTGACCACACTCATGAGCTCCAGCTCCTCCACGGAGTAAGGTTTACCGCCTGCTCTTCCGCCGGTTGCCAGCACGGCGACCACCTGGCCGCGATTCGCCACCGGCAGAAACAGCTCCACACCGGCTGCACGAAGGTCGTCCCGCTCCCGAGTCCACAGCGCCTGAAACTCCGGAAGTATGCTCAGGTGCCGCACCGGCAGCATCCGTCCTTTCCGTTCGAGCCACGCGAGGATCGGGCTGGTCTGCCTGAGCGACAGCACCAGACCATCTCCCTGCAAAGAGCCCGGCGGGTGTGAGAAGTACGCAGCGAAATCACCGCTCCGCTCATCAGGAAGCAGCAGATATATGGCCTTTGCGTCGACCGAACGTGCAAGCAGCGACACAAGCTGGCGCCCGAACTGCTCCAGCGTCGGCACATCGTAGATACGCTCGATGAACTCCTTCAACTGCCGTCGCGCCTCGTACCTGTTGCCGACAAATGCCGCTTCGATCTTGCGCTGCACGGTGTCGCGCACAAAGTTGGTAATAAAGAGGACGACCGGGACTCCGATGGCGATCATCGCGAGGGCAGTGCGCATGTCGAAATCAACATCGAAAAGCAGGTGACCGAGCTCGAGCAGGGAGAGAATCACTGCAATGCCACCGCCGTAGAGCAGCACGAGAACGATGCCGCGGCGCATGAACACGCCGATATCCAGCAGGCGATGCGCCACCACCGCGTACGTGAGCACGCAGGCGACCAGCAGGTTGCCGATGTGGGCCACCGGATAGGCGCCGAACCCCGGCACGAACACGAGCAGCAGGAAGAAGCTGAAGAGCGCTATGCTCGCGATCAGGTAGTCGATCTGGTTTCTCTCCACCGCTTCAGTGGAACGCCTGTGACACACGATAAGGGCCCGGGCGTCCCTGACACCCAGCACCAGGAATATCGTGAGCCCGAGGATGAGCAGAGGAACGCCGTAGTACACGGTGAGGCCGTGCTCCGTCACGATTATCTCGCGCGGCACGACACCTGCCACGCTCATCGCGACGCACGCAATCACAAACAGGTAGGCCAGCGGAATGCGGACAGGGGTTCTGCTGAAATAGGGCCGTATGAAGTAGTGGAACTGCACCACAGCCCATATGGCCATGCAGATGACGATCTGCGCGAGCAGGTACTTATGGTCCATGAAGAAGTCGCTGCGCGCAAACAGATCGAAGAAGCTGTAGAAGAACGCCACCGAGACAAAGGCGACAAACAGCTTCTGCCTCGGTCCCCACGGACGGTTCGCCAGGAGCAGCGAGAGCAGACCGAGATATGCGACCGACGCGATGAAGGGGATCACCACGTGGGTGTTCATGCGCCAATTATGGCATAAAGGTAGATGTCGTCAACATGGACAAAGGTACTGGGTTAATGTCCCGGGACAGGAACGTGCGGGGTTTGCGGCGGCCATACAGTACTCAGGTCAGGGGTGGCGCCGCGGGCGCCACGCCGAATCGCACGAGGGGAGCGGCCATCCGGCCGCCCCCTCGCATACGTCGTGCCCTCTTCTACGCATTGATGCGCTCTTTCGACTCGACAACCACGCGTTCGACTTCGACCGCAGGCTCGGCCAGGGCAGCGAGTACCGCATCCGACGGGTTGATGTGGGGTGGTTTCAGGTGCCCGAGATCGGCACCCTCGTTCTGGCGTCGCACGATGTACCGCCTGAAGGCTCCCGGGGAGAGGTAGGTCACCTTCAACGGAAGATCCGCAGGTGGTTCCTCCTCCTCTCCGAATATGGAGTAGATGTTGAAGTTGTACTCCTTGTCCAGTTCCCTGAACCGCCGGTACAGTTCAGCCGTGAACGCCTTCTCCGAGGGCGCGGGAGAGACCGACGGCTCCAGGTAGATGTGCAGGAACGCCTGGTCCTCGACGATCTCCTTCCTCGCGGTCCAGTCGACGTACGAAACACCCGCAGTCTCGATGGCCTCCCAGATGACACGCTCGGTCAGGCGCCCGAACCCTGCGATGTCGATGAGGTCGTCCGCGCGACGCTCGAACACCATCTGGGGCAGGTCGATCCCGGCGGTCTCGTTACGAAGCGAGGTAATCCGCACCACGTCGCCCACGCGATAGCGGGTGAGCGCGCCGCCGTGCAGGTTGGTGAGGATGATCTCGTACACCTCTCCTTCCTTTACCTCGTCGAGGAGCACGGTCTTCGGCGTGTACGTATGATCCGCCTGCCACTTGAAGTGCTCACGCTCGGGAATGAACTCGTAGAAATTCAGATTCGGGGTGAAGGTCATACCGGAGTAATCCCACGCCTGCACCGCGTAGATGCCGCCCTCGGAGCCGACATAGAGCTCGAGCGGGGTCCGCCCCCACAGCTCGTTCACGCGCTTCTTGAACACAGCCGAATCGGTGCCTCCACCCAGGATGCCCCTGACGGTCCAGAGGTCTTTGGGCAGCATCGGCCGGCCGGCAAGCCGGCTCCTGATCTTGCCCTTGAGTACGCGGAGCAGCGCCCTGCGGCGCCTCAGCAGCTCCTTCTTATCCATCTGGCTGGACTGTTGCTTCAACTGCTCGCCGACCGTCACCAGGACGGAGGGAAGCCCTCCAAAACCGTCGAGCCCCACGTCCAGCGCCTGGGAAAAGCCTTTCTTCACCTTGTCGATGAAGGACAGCTCTTCGGCATTCGACGGCAGGAAGTCGCAATTGACCGCCCTCTGCAGCAGCGCCGCGATGACACCGGACGCGTAGGGCGGAGCCGCGAAAGTGGAGAGCACCCGGAGGTGCTCCTTCATCCCCCGCGTATCTCCTCTGTAGTTCGCGGTGCAGAGCAGGACAATCGCGGCGCACAGCTTCTCGAACTCCTCAACATACCGCGCAGACATCGGTATCCACTTGATCTCGTACTTGCCGGTATAGCCGGACGTCCGCACCCACTGGACAGGGGGCGCGGGCAGCGTCTCCACCATCTTGTCGGTCAACTCCGGAATGTAGTCGTCATACGTGGTCAGCGGCACCACCGCGCGGAACTCATCGATGGTTGAAGGCATCGCGCCTTTCATCAGCTTGCGCCCCAGGCTGCTCGCCTTCAATAGCTGGAGTTGCTCCGTCATCAGGCGCCGCTGGATGGCCATGAACTGCTCGATGTCGAGGTCCATGAACCCGCAGCACATCTGCCACATCTCTTCCTTTCTCCCCTCTCGCAGGAGATCTATAGGTCGTACCATTGTTGTGCACCTCCGTACTTCACTCACTCTTTGGCACCACGTACCACACCGGACCACTGCCGGCAGCCAGCACACTGCCGTACCACATAACTATGACAACAGTCGAGGGCCGTGCCTAGAGATTGTGTTCTAGAACAATGTTCCATCCTGAGAGTGCGGGGGGTGGGCGAAGCAGAAAAAACCGCCCCGGGGTGGGGCGGTGTGGGATCGTCTGCACTGTGGATGGTCAGTCGCGGTGTGAGCGCGCCAGCGCTCTCAACTTACGGCTGAGCTGTTCGAACTCCTCGTCGCGGGGTTCGCGGCCGAGCTCGAGGCCATAGTTGATGAAGAAGTCCAGGAAACTGCGCAGCAGCTCCTTCGCGCCTTCCTGGAACTGGACAAACTCCTCGCGGGTGACCACGTCGTCCTGCCGGGACGTCTGCTTCTCATTCTCGCCTTTTTGGCGCAACTGACCTTCGATAAGAAGGTCAATGAACTCTGACCGGCTCAGCTCTCCCCTGTTCTCATCTATCTTCTTCACAAGGTCGGCGTCGACAACCAGCATTCGCCTCTCTGACATTGAAGTAGTTCCTCCTTACATAGGTTCCGTGCTGGCGGAATGAGATAGCGTGTCCGGCCTCGTAGTCACGCATCGATATCGAGGATGCTCATCACGGCATCGATGCTCTTCAGCAACTCGGCGCCTTTCTCGGTTACATGATACCGCACGCTGGGGTTTCCTACCTGTACCGTGTGGACGAGCCCGTTGCCGAGCAGAAACTTGAGGTACTTCTGGAGTTGGGCGTAGCTCATGTTCACCGTGTACATCAACTCGGTCTTGCCGGCGCCGTTCTCGCCGACTTTCAGCATCTCCGCGATTATCTCGAAATTGGAGCGTCGCCTGTTCATGCTGGACCCATATGGTACGTCTGTACTGGTACCATACTACCATACGACGGCCTCCTGTCAATAGAACAGAGTTCTATTCCGGGAAAAACAGCGACACAACAGCCGCACAATCAATGTGGTGTGCTGCCTGCGACATGTTCCGGGCCGCGCTAACGGCGGCGGTCGACGACAACATACACCACGACGCACATAATGAGGAGGGTGAGGAGTCCGATGACGAGCCAGACCCAGAAGGGCGCGTCAGCCGGTTCCATACCCATCACCAGCGTCGGCAATGTGGGCTCAGGAGGCGCCTTCGGGGGTTCGGGTTGCGCCATCACCGTAAACGAGGCCATGGACCACTCGCTCGGATAGGGCCGCAACGCACGTACGCGCCAGAAGTACGTCTCTCCCCACTGCAGCAGGCTCGGGTAGACGTACGCGGAGCCGTCAGGTTGCTCACGCGCAATCACGGCGCTGAAGTGCTCATCAGCCGCGATCTCGAGCTCGTAGAACTCGGTCGACTGGAATCCGGTCCACGAGAACTCCGGATCGCGGGGCACGTCACGCGCTCCCGGCTCGGGTGCCCATATGATTGGGGCCACGTGCATGCCGTCCACAATTGATCCCGCACCCACGAGGAAGTGCATCGAGGGGGACCAGCGGCTGCGCACACGCTCCCCCTCGGTAGTGCTGACCGCACGCACGCGCCAGTAGTAGGTGGTGTCGCACTTGAAGACAAATGGGATTTCGAATTCGCATATCCCAGGAGAATCGCAACAGACAGGCTTGATATCCTCCTCTTTGTGAAGCACGAAGCGGAAGTTCTCATCCATGGCAATCCACAGGTCCCACGTCTCCGCCTTCGGCATCGGCTTCCACCGGAAGCAGAAGAGTTCGGCCACGCAGCCGCACATGTCACAGGGGATCACCTCGTTGAGCGCCGGAGATACCGGCCATGGGGTCGGCACAACGAACGTGTCGGAGTAGACCCAGAGGCGCCCTATCTCGGCTTGGTAGTCGTACGGCCGGCCATCTATGGCCCAGATATTGACCATATCGTTGCTGGATGTGCGAAGCGTATCGGGCCGGAAATCGGTCCCGGGGGTGAGTCCCACCGTCAGGGTATCCCAGTCGATCACGTTCACCGTCGGGTTCCTCGGCACCAGCGTCCGGACCACACCCTCGCCGAATGCACCGTAGAGGACGCCGCGCAGGTGCGACAGTCCGGAGTAGCCGGCCTCAGGCGGCTGAAGGGTCGTCCATGAAGTGGCGCGGTCGATGACCCAGCGGTAGATGGCGCTCATGCCTATCTCGGTGGCAGCGTACAGAATCCGGTTCCGTGCAAAATCATCGTCGAGCGCCATGTGCACTGTTCCCGGCTGGGGCAGTGCCGGCAGGAGCTCGAACGTCTCGCCTCCGTCCTTCGAGACCGCGATCTCTCCGTCGCCATCATCCCCCACGAAAACGAAGTTGTTGCCGAAGGAGCGAATCGTGTTTCCCGACTGCAGCCCGGTGTCGATGTTATACGTCCAGCGCCAGACTTCGAACTCACGTATCTGTTCCACGCGGCCTATGGCGAGAAGCTCATCCGAGAGGACGTAGATACGGTCGCTGTGCACGATTGCCACGTCCGTGAGATCGTCCGGGCAGTTGCGGACGAGTGACCAGGTCTGGCCCCGGTTGGTGGACTCGTAGAGCTGATTCGTTCCGCGCACCGCGTAGTAGATGTGACCGGTAGCGCCGGTCCCCGGCGGACGGCGCAGAATGACGTCGTCGGGACCATCGAAGAACTCGATCCGCTCCCAGCGCTCGCCGAGCTCATCTTCCTCCTCTGCGTACGACCTCCAGATGCTGTTCAGTCCGGAGCCGACGGAGGCCAGGTACAGCGTGTGGTCCTCTTCCACGAGCTGAAGCGAGTAGTCGTTCAACTCATCTATATCGGTATCGATGAGGCTGATCTGGTTCCAGATCTCATAGCCATCGCCGCGCGCCGCACGCGAGATGGCGCTCTCGTCAAGCGCGCTGCCGTTCCACGGCCCCGGGAGCGTGGTGTTGGCCCACTCGGCTGCGGTGGTCACCGAGTTCGTGCTCGTGCCGCAGACGGCCCACGAGCCGTCAGGGGTAAACGCCACGATGGCGTTGCCCACACCGGTGCCGTAGCCGCCGGACGGACGCTTCTCTGGCTCGTACCACTCACACTGCCCAGCGACAGTCGGATCGTCCGTAATGTGAATCCTCGCGCGCCCGTCGGCGGAATCGGCATCCACCTCACCGACCATCAGCACGTTGCCGTGCAGCGCCATCGAGAACACAGGGACCTTCTCCCGATCCAGCCAACTGGAAAGTCCCAGCCGCGTCACTCTGTGGTTGTCCACACGATACACATCGTCGGCAGATCCGTGTTCAGATGCGTAGCCCACGTAGACACGGCGACGTGCGGCCTCATCGCCGTCGTAGGTGGGTGGCAAGACGATGCTGGAATGGATGAGCTGGTTCTCAGTTGGGGAACTCTCACCCGTCTCGCACAACTCCACGAACGGATTGGGCTCTATGATCTCCCAGTCTGTCTCAGTATGACTGACATTCCGGCCAGTAGCTAGAAAGGTCCCAGTCGTATCACCGGCCACTGCGACGATGACTTTGTCAGAGAGGAAGTTCGGTGAGAAGGCAACGCTGCTGACGTCCATAACATCCCCGTCCTTCTCCAGGCTTTGCGCATTCCACGTCCAAATACCTAACAGTCCCGGACTTCCCAACCACACATCTCCATCTGCGGCTCCATCGGGATACCGCAGCCCAACAGCTATGAAGCGATTATTCGGTGAATCCAAAGGCGGAGTGATTGCTACGCTCGCAATCTGAAGCGGAGCGCTCCAACCAGCACCGTCCGTTATGTGGCGCCAATTCCCCCCTCCATCCTCGGACAGATACACCTCCTGCCGGCCGTCGGTGACCGCGACGACGAAGTCCGGGTCGTCGGGCGCGACCGCGAGGTCCCACACGGGCAGTGTCGGCGCCGGATCGGCGTCCAGCAGGTTATCGAGAATGTCATCCTGCCACGTGATGCCGCCGTCGTCGCTGCGATAGAGGCCTTCGTTTGGAATGTCCGCCGCGTACCAGATGTCGTCGGAGCCCAGCACCAGCACGCTCACCTCGGAGGGGGTGACGACCATGAAGTCCTCGTCGCTCGGCGTGCGGATAGTGGACCACCTGAGTGCTTCAAACTGCGCGAGGACCGGCCCCACGGGGACGAGCAGGGTTGCCAGGGAGGACGACAGGAAGAGGGAAAGGGCGACAACCGAGGACACCAGTCTCCTGGCCATTAAGTTACCATTGTCTTAGCGACGTGCAGCTTTGTCAATAGAATCGGCCGAAAGTCCGGAGAATAGGTGCACAAAGAATGAGGTTTCCCGGTCGTGACACACCGCTTCACCGGTTCCAGGAGAAAAGTGTACCGCAGGCATGGAGCTTTCGTACTAATTAATCCGGGATTTACACCCTGCCGCGTTCATCACTCGCCATAGGTATGCTACTATCAGGAAAATGAAAACCCCCACTGACAGCACAGCGACCGCTATGCTTGACCGCTTGATTGAACGGCTGGGCCGGCAGGGCTACATCGTGCACACGGACGGTGAAGACGTCGCACGCACCGGCAAATCCGGCGCCACGCACCGCTTCAACATGGTTGCCACGCGTGACGATGGCTTCATGACGTACACCATCGCCGTCGAGGCGGCGATAACGGATGATGGCAGCCCGCTGGGACTGGGCGCCGTGTTCGGTTTCGACGACAGGTGCTACGACTGCGGCATTCGCGATAAGGTATTCGTTGCGTTCCCCGCACTGGACGAGGTGGCGGAGCGCTTTGCCCGGAACCAGCGCATCAATGTGTTCACCCGGGAGAGCCTTGAGGAGTTTTTGGAGACTCCACTACCCACGTCGCTGCCTGAGAGCAAGAGCCTCACGCACTGGAACAGCACCTCGGACATCATGGAATCGCTGGCCGCGCTGGGCTACAGGATAGAGAGGAACGCGAAGGTCCAGGGCCGTTCCGGCGCCGAGTACACGTTCAACGCGCTCGCCACGTTCAGCGACGGCTTCGTCACCCACCGGCTGGGCATCGACGAGGTAGACGCGCGGCACGTCACGTTGAGCCACGTTTCGGTATTCGACGCGAAGGCATACGACTCCGGCATTCTCGAGAAGGTGCTGCTGGTATCCGGCGAGCTGACGCCCGAGGCAAAGCAGTTCGCCGGCCTGCAACGCATACGGGCCATCACGGTGCCCGGCTCGAAGGAGGTGGCGGAAACAGGGCAAGAGGCGGAGGTGGCGGAAACAGGGCAAGAGGCGGAGATGCCTGTTGGGCCGACCCTCCAGTACGCGGTCGAGGAGATATTCGGCGAAGCGGCCCCGACGGGGCAGGTCATTCGCTCTCGCGCCGATCCAGAGGTACTCAACCTCGTCCCTGAATCGATGGCGCGGCGCTTCAAGGCAATGCCGCTGGCGATTGTCAACGACGCGCTGCAGGTTGCCATGGCCAACCCGTCGGACATCTTCGCGCTCGAGGCGCTGGGGCTCCAGAGCCGGAAGCGGATTGAGCCTGTCGGCGCCACAGAGCGCGAGGTGCTTGACGCCATCGACATGAACTACCGCGGCGCCTTCGGCGACATCCAGAGCCACCTCTCGCGCATCCCGACCTGGTCTGGTACCGCCGACGACATGGATGAGCAGTCGCTTCTCGAGGCGGCCGAGGACACGCCTGTAGCCAGCGCGCTCCGGCTCATCGTGGACGAGGCCGCCAAGGCGCGCGCCTCGGATATTCACCTTGAGCCGCAGGACAGCCACCTCCGCGTGCGCTACCGTGTGGACGGCACGTTGCAGGAGGTGATGTCGCTCCCCCTCAAGATCCACCTGCCGCTTACCTCCCGCGTGAAGATACTCGCGGACATGAACATCGCCGACCACCTGCGGCCGCAGGACGGCCAGTTCACCACCGACACCAAGGGACGCGAGATCGACGTGCGGGTCGGCACGGTGCCGACCGTTCACGGGGAAGCCACGGTCATGCGCCTCCTGGACAAGTCGCTCGGCCTCATCGCTCTGCCCCATCTCGGGTTCTCAAGGGAGGCGCTCGCGCAGTACCAGAACATGCTGAAGGTGGCCTTCGGTATGATACTGGTGAGCGGGCCGACCGGCTCCGGTAAGACGACCACACTGTACGCGTCCATCAACCAGATGGACCGCAGCTCACAGAAGATTATCACCATCGAGGATCCGGTGGAGTACCGCTTCCCGAACATCAACCAGATACAGGTCAACCCCAAGGCTGGGCTGACGTTTGCCAGCGGTCTGCGCTCGATACTGCGGCTGGACCCGGATACGATACTGGTCGGAGAAATTCGTGACGCAGAGACCGCGCGTATCGCGGTGCAATCAGCGCTCACGGGCCATCTTGTGCTATCCTCAATACATGCGAATGACGCGACCGGCGTGGTATTCCGCCTGCTCGACCTCGGCATCGAGCCGTTCCTCGTGTCATCGTCCGTCATCGGCGTGGTGGCGCAGCGCATGGCGCGACGCATCTGCACCAACTGTGTCGTGGAACGGGAGGGAACGCTGATGGAGCAGCTCGCCTACCACAACGAGCTCGGAGAGCACCGCAGCAGGTTCCGCTACGGTAAGGGGTGCGACCTCTGCGCCAACACCGGTTACAGGGGTCGCATCGGCCTGTTCGAGGTGCTGGCGATAAGCGACAAGCTGCGGATGATGGTTCTGAAGGGCGCGGCGACGACGGAGGTGCGGCAGCAGGCCATGGAGGATGGCATGGTGCCTCTGATGAAGGACGGCATGCTGAAGGTGAAGAATGGCATCACCACGCCCGCAGAGGTATTGAGAAACGCCTACTTCATAGAGTAGAGAGCCATGGATTTCGAATACGTTGCACGGACAGACGACAACAGGATGGTCAAGGGTAAGCTGAGCGCCTCCAGCGAGCAGGCGGCGGTGGACGTCCTCGCGTCTGGCGGCCTTGGCGTTCTCAGCCTGAAAGAGAGCGTCCCGTTCATCAGGCAGGACAGCAAGCTGAACATGAGCATCACCCCCGAGGTGAAGCCCATGGAGGTCATCATGTTCTCGCGGCAGTTCGCGCTGCTGCTGGAATCCGGCACGGACGCGGTGACGTCCCTGGAGCTGCTGGCGGCACAGGCGGAGAACAAGGCGCTGAGGCGGATACTGGGAGAGGTGGTGATGAGCGTTCGTGGCGGATTGCCGCTCTCCGAGACGCTGGCACAGCACAGGCGCACGTTTTCGCCCATGTATACCAGGCTGGTCGCCGTGGGCGAGAAGACGGGTACGCTGGAGACCGTGTTGCGGCGCGCCGCCGACTACATGGAGCGCAGCTACGTGACGCGCAAGAGCGTCAAGAACGCGCTCACGTACCCGATCGTCGTCATACTGGTGGCCATCGCGGTCATCGCCATCATGGTGACGTACGTCCTCCCCTCGTTCGTAGGATTGTACGCCTCGTTTGCCGCGGAGTTGCCCGCGCCGACGCGCGCGCTGTTGAGCTTCACAAGCTGGACCCAGGCGTACGGGCAGTACGTCGCCATTGCGTTCCTCGCGGCGATAGCCGCGGGCTTCATCTACACCAGGACACCCTCCGGGAGGCTGCAGTGGGGCTACCTCATGCTCACGCTGCCCCGAATAGGGCGCATCAATCTCCTGAACGAGCTCTCGAACGCCTGCCGCAGCATGGCGCTGCTGTACGGCAGTGGACTGCCCCTGCCGGAGGCCATGCCACTCATCGTGCAGAGCACGAGTAACAAGGCGATGCAACAGGCCTACTCGGAACTGCAGCAGGGCATGATTGCGGGTGGGGGGCTTTCCGGCCCCATGAGGAGAAACAGCCTCTTCCTGCCGCTGATGGTGCAGATGACGGCGGTGGGAGAGCAGACGGGTCACCTCGACGACACACTGTCGACGGTGGCCGAGAGCTACGAGGCCGAGTCCGACGAGAAGACCAAGGCGATGATTGCGATGATTACTCCGGCGCTGACCATCATCATCGGCGGCATCGTCGGATTCATCGCAGTGTCCATGATGGCGGCGATGTACTCCATCTTCGGCCACGCGTTCTGATGCGGGAACCAGCACAACGAGAGGCCTGGTGCGGGGTCTTCTCTGAACACTTAGCGCGGACCGAATCGTAGACCATCCATAGACCCTCCTAAGGCTATTGACTTAGGTCATGGGCACCTTTACACTTCACACGTTCGCACACCGAGAGTCACGACATGGCACGATTACCGGCGCCCGGAGTAAAGGCCAAGTGGGTTCTCACCATCATCGTCGTCGCAGCATTGCTGGGCATCGGCTTCATCTACAACAACCGGCTTCAGACGGAGCAGGATGACCTGCTGGCCTCTATCGCGCACTCCGAACTGACCATTGAGAGATTGCGGGCAACAGACCTGTCGGACCTTGAGGCCGAGATCGCCGAGCTGGAGAGCCGTGCTCGCAGCGCCGAGGGCCGCGCCAGGAGCGCCGCGAGCCGTGAGGCCTCGATCACCCAGAGATACCGCGGCTACACGCACTCCATCGAAATACACGAGACGCTCTACCGGGCCGCGACCGAGGCGAATTGCACTATCACCTCGCTCACCTGTTCAGGGCC
Source organism: Dehalococcoidia bacterium (assembly GCA_003562475.1). GTDB lineage: Bacteria > Chloroflexota > Dehalococcoidia > GIF9 > AB-539-J10 > SKVJ01. Next base: position 34,333 of record PWUU01000010.1, read on the forward strand.
AACGGCCGAGGAATCGGGGGGCATCACGTTCCACAGGTACACGGTGAGCGTCAACGCCGAGGCGGCAGTGCCGCCCTCGCTGCTGAGCTTCCTGCTGAAGGTCAGCGATGCCTATGAGTCCGGCGTCATCGATTACGTGGACATGTCAGTGCCCCGCCCCCCTGAGGAGGACGCAGTTGACACGATATCCACCGTATCGTTCCAGTTCCGCGTGGTGTATATCCCGCAGGAGGCAGACTGACCCATGGCCAGGGACGCGATTGCCGTCTACATCGACGATTCGTCCATCCGGCTGCTCAGCGTGAGCGGCAAGCGGCCGCGCCAGTGGGCCGCCGAACCGCTTGAGGCCGGCCTGGTGCGGGACGGCTTCATCGTCGATGAGCCCGCCGTCGCCGAGAAGGTGCGCCTGCTGTGGGCAAAGGAGCTGCCCGGATCACAGCGCATTATTGCCGGCATCAGCGGCGTCAACTGCCTCTACCGCCTCCTTACGCTGCCGGATCTGCCAAAGAACATGCTGCCCGAGGCCGTGAGGCGTGAGGCAAGCCGCGCCTTCGGTATGTCCCTCGACCAGCTCTACATCTCGTGGCAGACGCTGCCGGGCAAGCCGGGCGAGACCCAGGTCTACGTCGCCGCGGCAGCCCGGACCACTGTGGACGCCGTGATGCGAACGCTCAAACGCGCCGGCCTCAACCCCCACGTAATGGACATCGCGCCGCTCGCGCTGGCGCGGTCGACCGCCGAGCCGAGCGCGCTCATCGTCGACCTGCAACAGGCCAGCCTCGACATCGTGGTCAAGATCGACGCCATGCCCGAGGTCATTCGCAGCGTCGCGGTGTCGCGCTCCGCCTCACCCGCCGACCGGCTGAAACTGGTGCGGCAGGAGTTGCAGCGGGCGGTCACCTTCTACAACTCCGGACACCCCGGCACGCCGGTGGCGGACGACATCCCCATTCTGGTGTCCGGAGAGCTTGGAGAGCAGCAGGACCTCTGGCAGGAGTTGCTCGGGAGGGGAGAGCGACGCATCGAGCCGCTGAAGACGCCCCTCGAGAGCCCCGAGGGCTTCGTTCCGTTCCTGTACGCGCCGGTGATCGGGTTCGTACTCAAGGAAACCGCCGGCAGGGGTGCCGAGGCCTACTCGCGCATCAACTTCAATGCGCTTCCGGAGACGTACATCCCGAAACCGCGTCCGTTATCGGAGTTGCTCTTTCCGCCTGCGCTCATCGTCGGCGGACTCGCGGTCGCCGCCTTGGGCTTCATGGTGTTCAACGCCCACGGGCTCACGGAGGCGCTCAGAGGCAGGGAGTCGGCCAACAACCAGTTGGTGGTGAGCCTTGGAGCCCAGGTCGCTGCCCAGCGAAGCGCCCTGGAGGAGGAACGCGACATCCTGGCGGCACGGGTGGAGGACGATGAGGCGCTGGCCGGGGAGAAGGAAGCGCGGGCCGACGTCCTGGACAGCCGGTTGCGCAGCTTCACGCTGCAGGAACAGGCCATCAACACCGACCTCGGCGAGATACACCGTACGCCCGGAGGCGTGCACCTGGGTTCCATCAACCACGGTGAGTCGATCGTCGACGTGAGCGGTTGGGGCAACACCGAGCATGCGGTGTTCACCTACGCGCGCCAGCTACGCGCCAGCGGCAGGTGGTCGCTGGTGACCCTGACCCGCATGCGCCCCGACGACATCAGGATCGCGTTCAGCATCACATTACATAAGTAGGGGCCGGATGGAGGCGGATCGATAATCCCCCGTAGGGGTCGGCTCCCACACCGACCCGGATCACCACCACCGGAACCATATCCCCTGTGCGGCGGTACCCATGCCGTGTACACTATATGCGTGGGACCCTACGAACGCTCGCCTCTCGATTCGGGTGACCGACCCAACCGCAAATCGATCCGCCTCCAGCACTACGATTACTCCCAACCGGGCGCCTACTTCGTCACCATATGCGTAGCACACAAGGCCTGCCTTTTCGGCCACATCGTTGACGGGGATGCCTGTCTAAACGACATCGGGCGCACGGTCGCGCGAACCTGGGCTGAACTACCTCTGAACTACACGGGCGTCGAAACGGACGCCTTCGTCGTCATGCCCAACCATATCCATGGCATCCTGCTACTGAACTTGGATCACCACCATCCCACCATACCTTCACGGGTCGGTGTGGGAACCGACCCCTACACGGGCAACGCCGGCATGCACCCCGTCAACCACCCGACAGAACCGACCACGATCCCCGGATTGCCGGAACTGATCCGCCGGTTCAAGACCCTCAGCACGAAACGCTATCGAGACCTCCTCGCACCGAACAACAGACCTGCAACCAGGGCCGCGCTATGGCAACGTAACTACTACGAGCACGTGATCCGCGACGAACGATCACTGGAGCAGATCAGGGATTACATCATCGGCAATCCGGCGCAGTGGGATCTGGACAGCGAGAATCCCTCCCATCATTCATCCCACACCCCGTAGGGGTCGGTTCCCACACCGAACCGGACCCAGCCCGGGCGGGGTATCGGTCGAATCCCCCGTAGGGGTCGGTTCCCACACCGACCCGGATCGCCACCACCGGAACCATATTCCCTGTGCGGCGCCCTGCGGGACAGATATATCTGTCCCCTACACATATTCTGCCGATGCACCAACCCCTCTTTTGTACCCCGTACCTTGTGCTATCATTGCCGTTGCATGACCGACATTATTGAACTCTTACGACTCGCCAAGGAACACCTCGCCTCCGACCTCCATCTCGTGGTTGACGCACCACCGATGGCGCGCATCGACGGCGCGCTGTGCATCCTGGACGGCCACGGGGCGATGACCTCCCATGATGTACACACCGCCCTGATGCGCATGACCACCGCCGACCAGCAGGCGGAATTCGAAGCGAACCTGGAGCTCGACTTCGGCACCGAGCTGCCCGACGTGGGGCGCCTGCGCTGCAACGCCGCGCGACAGCGCGGCCACATCAGCTTCGCCATACGCCTCCTGCCGGCGGAGGTGCCGACCATCGACGGGCTGCAACTCCCCGAGGTCTACAAGACCCTCGCCCAGAAACAGCACGGGCTGGTTATCGTGTCCGGCCCCACCGGCAGCGGCAAGACCACTTCCCTTGCCACAATGATCAACCACATCAACCACCACCGCACCGGTCACGTGGTGACCATAGAGGACCCCATAGAGTACACGCACACCAATCTGAAGTCGGCCATCACCCAGCGGCAGCTCGGCACCGACACGCTTTCGTTCGCCACCGCGCTGAAGCACGTGCTGCGCCAGGACCCGGACGTGATACTGGTGGGGGAGATGCGGGATGTGGAGACGGCGGCGGCGGTCCTCACCGTAGCGGAGACGGGGCACCTTGTGCTAACCACCGGGCACGCCACCGGCGCGCCGGAGGCCATCGACCGGGTGGTCGGCCTCTTTCCACCGGAGCAGCGCTACCTCGCGCACATACGGCTCGCCGCCACGCTCATCGCCGTGCTGGGCCAGACGCTGGTGCCCCGGACAGGGGGCAGGGGCCGCATCGCGGCGGTAGAGATAATGCTCGCCACGTCAGCGGTGAAGAACCTCATCCGCGACGGCAAGATCCACCAGCTCCACAACGTCATCCGCACCAGCTCGAAGCAGGGAATGATGACCATGGACCAGTCGCTCGCCCGCCTCTACACGCAGGGATACATCGATGCGGACGCCCTGCTGACCTACTGCCGCAACCGCGACGAGGTGGAGGAGATAGTGGGGACGAAACTGGGGTATTTGAGGTAAATTCCGGTGCCTTCTAGCGGGTCCCAAGACATGAGTCACACGCGATGTCATTTACCTTCGCATTGATTCCTGATGGGCCCCAGTCGACATTCGCCTTCTGCGCTTCGTGACTTCGATGCCCATGGACTAATACTACGGAGGCGCCACATCCTTCTATATCGGGGTGGCGCCTCCTTACCAAACCGTCAGGTCAACGTAGGACGCATTACTATCCGTCGGGGTCGGGGTCACTCAGGAGCAGTCCCTGCGGCCCACTGATCACCATCCCAGTGGACCCTGCCATCCCACTGACCGCCCGTAGGATCACCGTCCGTGACAAGCCCCTGATCGTTTACAGTGTAAACAGCCTGAAGTCCACCAGGATTCAAGAGATAGTGCCGAGCGGGGTGATCTGTTTCTGGGCCAACGTCACCTGCAATCGTGTCGGGATCACCTTCTTCCTCACCTGGGCCAAGGTCGCCCTCGGTCATTGCCGCGATCACCGCCGTCTGCACCTGGTGCAGCTCCGTATTGGCCGCCTCAACGGCACCCCTTCCCAGGAAGCCGCCGATGTTCAGGATGACCACCGCGGCGATGATGCCGAGGATGGCGACGACCACCAGCAGCTCGATGAGCGTAAAGCCGCGCTGACCCGAACCCACTCTCTTTATAAGTCCTTTCATGTTCGTTTCCTCCTCTATTTCCACGCCATTAATCGCTACACAAGGACAAACATGCATGCAATAATTAACGCGTTACAGGAACTGTACCGACCTACCAAATCCTACCGCGTTCGTATGGTCGTCATAATAGGCATTCGTACCCACACTGTCAATAACCTGGGAGGTATTCCGGCACATCAAATAGTCCTCTATGTATATGGGACTTTCAGTCACCGCCACCACGTACCATGGTCACCCATCACATCACAAACGCGGAACAGTGTATCACGCAGGGACACATAGTGCAACAGTAATGGTTCCCATTCCTGCCTTAGTTCGGGGACACCGTACTGATTATCATGCGCGCGATACAGGAACGGCCCGAGGGGCCGTCGACGGGGTTCGCAGGGCCGATCACCAGGGGAATCAACGGGTGGCGGGCGGGATATATCCCGCCCCCGCATATACCCCCGACCACCCGTCCCACGGGTCGGTGTGGGAACCGACCCCTACACGAGAACCGGAATTGCGCCACCCGCCCGTCACTGGCCCACCTTGAACCGGATCGCCATCACGCGAACCACGCCCCCGCACGCCCACACCCCTATTCGCAGGGGCCGGATACATCCGGCCCGCCATCGTTCCGTCACAGGCCCGCATCGCACCTAATCGCCATCACCGGAACCACGTCCCTGTAGGGCCTGCGGGACAGATATATCTGTCCCCTACACATATTTTCCGATGCACCAACCCCGGCCACCCGTCCCAC
>PWUU01000074.1 GCA_003562475.1 Dehalococcoidia bacterium
GGAGTATCGGCGCCGGGGAAACCTGGCATGGGAGCGGCGCAGCCCCGGCCATCCCCATCTTCAGGCGCCGATTCGCCTCTCGTTGCACTGCTTGAAGAATTGCAGGGGCAACTGGAAACCCTCCGCAGTCAGGTGGAACAGGTAAATCGGCGTATTGACGAGCTACACAAACGCGAGTGAACAACTGGTACGGGAGAGGTGCTGCGGCAGCAGGGTATGCTCCTGGTGCGACGAGCCGCGGGCGTGCTGCGACTTTCGCTACCGCACCATTGTGGAGGTGCGAGAATGCCATGGGGTGATGGAACCGGACCACCGGGACAGGGCGCTGGAACGGGGCGCGGACCACGTCGAGGGGCCGGGCGCGGCGCCAGATTAACGCGAGCATAGTCGATGATAGTCTCAATTGCGAGCGGAAAGGGAGGTACGGGCAAGACGCTCGTGGCTACCAGTCTCGTCCTGACCCTGAAGGAATCGCTGCCGGTGACGCTGCTCGATTGTGATGTCGAAGAACCGAACGACCACATCTACATGCGTGCGCGACCCGTCCACTCGGAACCGGTAGCGATTCCGGTACCGTTTGTCGACGAGTCACAGTGCATCTACTGTGGCATGTGCCACGATGTCTGCGCCTTCAATGCAATCGCTGTGCTCGGCACTGCGGTTCTCGTCTTCAAGGAACTCTGCCACGGCTGTGGCGCATGCACACGGTTTTGTCCCGTGGGAGCCATCACAGAGGTGCCCCATGAAATAGGAGTGGTGGAGGTCGGGGACGCTGATGGAGTCAGTTTCGTTGATGGAGTGCTCACAATCGGACAGCCGATGGCCCCACCCATCATCCGTGAGGTGAAGCGCCACACAGGAACAAAAGGCCTGACCGTCATCGACGCCTCGCCCGGAACGGCCTGTCCTGTGGTCGAGGCAGTCAGAGGAAGCGATTTCTGCGTCCTGGTCACGGAGCCGACTCCCTTCGGTCTGCACGACCTGCGCCTCGCCGTTGAAACCATGCGTGAGCTTGGTGTGCCGTACGGGACCATCATCAATCGCGCCGACCTGGGAGATGACCGCACCGAAAGGTACTGCCAGGCACAGGAGATACCCGTGCTGATGACAATTCCGTTCGACGAGCGTATCGCACGATCGTACTCTCGCGGGGTGCCACTTGTAGAGGCGCTGCCAGAGTATCGGGAGCAATTCTTCGCGCTGTTCAGGAAGATACAGGAGCTTGTCAAATGAGCGTAAAGGAGCTCGTTGTTCTCAGCGGCAAAGGTGGTACCGGCAAGACAAGCATCGTTGGTGCCTTCGCTTCACTGGCGGGGAGGAAGGTCATTTCTGACTGCGACGTGGACGCGGCAGACCTGCACCTGTTGCTCTCTCCCTCTCCGCGCGAGGAACACGAATTCTGGAGCGGTCAAGTGGCCGAGATTGACGTGGAGAGATGCTCTCGCTGCGGGCTCTGCGGGGAGGCGTGCCGTTTCGAAGCGATTCACGACTTCACGATAGACAGAATCGGTTGTGAGGGTTGCGGACTTTGCGCGCGTATCTGCCCGGACAATGCCATACGAATGCATGACAATCTTGCAGGCCACTGGTACCTATCGGACACACGGTTCGGCCCGCTGGTACACGCGCGCCTCGGCATCGCACAGGAGAACTCCGGCAAGCTGGTCCACCTGGTTCGGCAGAAGGCGAAAGAAACCGCGGTACGCGAGGGTATCGGTGTTACCATCAACGACGGGCCTCCCGGTATTGGCTGTGCCGTTATCTCTTCCCTCTCAGGCGCCAGCCTCGCATGTATCGTGACGGAACCATCGGTATCGGGAATCCACGATATGGAGCGCGTCCTGGCGGTCTGTCGCCACTTCGGGATACCAGCTCTCGTGTGCATAAACAAGTTCGACATCAATGAAGAGGGAACCCGGCAGATCGAGGACTATTGCGGCCAACAGGACATCAGGGTAGTAGCCAGAGTCCCGTTTGACACGCAAGTGACGAAAGCGCAGGTGCAGGGCGTATCGATCGTCGAGTACACCAGCGATGCCCGCCTCACGGGCCCGATAGAGCAGGCGTGGGAGGCGGCGTCCAGGCAACTCAATACCGTCATATAGTCTAATTCTTTGCCCTGCGCGGGGCCGGAGGAGAGTAACAATGCGATATGCAGTACCTGTTAACGGCGGCAGGCTTGCAGCCCACTTCGGGCATTGCGAAGCGTTTGCCATATTCGACATCAACGAGAGCACCGGAGAGGTAGCCGGCAAGGAGTTCCTACCGTCACCAGGCCACCAGCCAGGACTCCTGCCAGGGTGGCTCGCGGAACAGGGCGTCTCGGTGATAATCGCAGGTGGCATGGGGCCAAGGGCAGTCGGTCTCTTTGCGGAGAACCGTGTGGAGGTCGTCCTCGGTGCCCGCGAGAGCGATCCTGAGCAGATTGTGGCAGCATACCTGGCTGGCTCGCTGGAGGCAGGAGAGAACATCTGCGACCACGGACACGAAAGCCATCTATGCTGACAGGAGAGGAAAGACATGGAAGAACGGATAGCGCAACTGCTTGATTCAGTGATCGTTCCGGGTGCCGGACGAAGTGTCCTGCAACTCGGCCTGCTTCGCAGCATCGATCAGGTTGATGGACAAGTTCGCATCGTGCTCGGAGATGCGGCCCTCATCGATGATGCGAAACAATCCATCGAAGAGAGCATCCGGATGGCAGTCTCCAGCATTACCGGCCAGGATATCCTGGTACAGTTTGCACACATGACTACCGGGGAGGCGAACGACATAGCACACACTGTCGCCGTGATGAGTGGTAAGGGTGGCGTCGGAAAATCTCTCGTCACCGGGCTTCTAGCGGTTGCACTCGGCCGTGCCGGGTACCGCGTCGGTATCCTCGATGCAGACCTCACCGGGCCCAGCATTCCAAGGATGTTTGGCATTCAGGAGAGGCCGTGTGGCAGTTCGAGCGGCATGCTTCCGGTGGTGTCTGCGACCGGAAAACCGGTTATGTCCATGAACCTGTTGCTGGAGCGCAGCGATCAGCCGGTCATCTGGCGCGGACCGCTCATCGATAAGGCACTGCGACAGTTCGGCCAGGACGTGCTGTGGGGTCGGCTGGACTTCCTCCTCATCGATTTGCCGCCCGGCACAGCCGATGCGGTCCTCACGGTCATGCAGGCATTCCCCATCGACGGTGTCGTGGTGGTGTTCACGCCGCAGGACCTGGTGGAGATGATTGTCCGCAAGACCATCAACATGGCAGAGATGATGCAGAAACGGGTAATCGGCGTCGTCGAAAACATGAGTTACCTCTATATCCCTGAAACCGGCAAGAGAATGGAGCTGTTCGGACCCGGCAGGGGCGACGAGATGGCACAGGTGGCCAATGCGCCTCTTCTCGGCCGCATACCCATAGATCCGTCACTTGCAGCGCTCTGCGATCAGGGTGCCGTTGAGGACTACGACTCTGATATCGTGACCACGCTCGGCAGGAACTTTCTTGCAGCGCTGGGTGACGGGAGTCGCCGGGAGAAGCACCTGCCCGTCTGACGAAGGGCAGCTACTCCCCCCTCCACATTGTCGACGGACAACAACGGGCCCGACCGTGCGTCATACTTCGGGCCACGCGTCACACGTCGGACGATGCCAAAGGACAGTGCGGTCCCCGTCGAAACCGCGCCACTCATCTCACCGTTGACGGTGTGATAGAACGGCATCAATGTGCTACCTTAGTGTTCAGTGACGCATGGTGCGTCTCGCGCCCGTCAGTACTCCCTGCCGTCACCACCCTCCCCCACTTACCCTGACGGGAGCGCGATGGAGGTCGTTATGAATGTGCTACTCGTGTATCCCCAGATTCCCGAGACATTCTGGAGCTTCAAGCATGCGCTCCGCTTCGTCTCTCGCCAGGCGTCATTCCCGCCGCTCGGACTGCTCACCGTGGCATCCATGCTGCCCCTCGAGTGGAACAAGAGGCTTGTCGACATGAACGTAACCCGACTGGCCGACGCAGACTTAGCCTGGGCTGACTATGTGTTCATCAGCGCGATGGTTGTGCAACAGGATTCTGCCCGGCACGTAATGGATAGATGCAAGAGATACAACACGAAGGTGGTTGCCGGAGGGCCGCTCTTCAGACCGGGGTACGAGGATTTCGGATTCGATGATGTCGACCACCTCGTCTATGGCGAGGCGGAGAATATACTGCCACGCCTGCTTGAGGACATGGAAAACGGACACGCTGCGCACGTCTACTCTTCACCAGAGTTGCCGGACATTGAATCGAGTCCTATTCCCATGTGGTCGCTCGTACACAATCATCGCTATCACATGATGTGTCTACAGTACTCGCGTGGCTGTCCCTACAATTGCGAATTCTGCGACATCGTCATCATGAACGGCCGTGTGCCGCGCACGAAGACGCGCGAGCAGGTACTGGCCGAGCTGGATGCGCTCTACCATCACGGGTGGCGAGGAGGCATCTTCTTTACGGATGACAACTTCATCGGTAACAAGCAAAAGCTGAAGGCTGACGTTCTTCCGGCCATTTGCGCATGGAGCAAGTCCAGAGGATATCCATTCTGGTTCCTGACCGAAGCATCGATCAACCTGGCAGACGATGATGACTTGATGCAGTCGATGGTCGAGGCGGGTTTCGACACGGTCTTCGTCGGAATCGAGAGTCCAAATGAGCAAAGTCTGATCGAGTGTAACAAGATGCCCAATAAGGGTCGCGACCTTCTCGCGTCAGTCAAACGGATCCAGCATCACGGGCTCCAGGTACAAGGTGGGTTCATTGTTGGGTTCGATGGCGACCCTCCCTCAATTTTCCGGAACCAGATCAACTTCATCCAGGACAGCGGCATCGTGACTGCAATGGTCGGAGTGCTCATGGCTCCTCCCGGAACATCGCTTTACAAGCGACTGCAGGCCGAGAACCGTCTGTTGCAGGGAGGGACAGGCAACAACACAGACGGATCCACAAACTTCGTGCCGAAGATGGGATTGGAGGCACTGGCCAATGGTTACAGGCACGTAGTGACTACAATCTACACACCACAACACTACTACGACCGTATTCTCACGTTTCTCAGGGAATACCAGCCACACGGCCCGCGTAGAGGCAATTTCAGCCCCCGCTACATACGTGCATTGCTGCGATGCATGTGGACGATCGGAATCAGGGAGAGAGGCAGAAGACACTACTGGAAGCTGTTCGGATGGACCTTGCTCAGGAAACCGCGGTGTTTTCCGCTCTTCACAACGTTTGCAGTGCAGGGCTATCATTGCCGCAAAGTCGCAGAGGGCACGACCCGCGGAACACAGCTCCAGCCGAATGAGAGAAGACACTTCGCGTAGCTGCAACCACACGTTCGTCCACGATTGATGTAACCGCAGCGCAAAGCCGGTCGACCAGGTGATGCTGAGTTGCTTCTAGACGGCTCTCTCCTCCATTCCCCATCCCATGGGCGTTCACCGCTTACTTCGCAATCTTATGAGTACGTATGCCGAGTCCACATTCCGCGTGCGCTGCGGGAGGGATGGCAACGGCACGTCTCACCTGCCCCGACATCCTCATATTGCAGGCTGCCAAGCCGAAACAAGCGAATTCCCACGCGGGAGCAATGGGCGGCAAGTAATCGCGTGGGATCGTGCCTTTAGCACTCAGGGGAGTAGCGAAGTTGACGAAGTCTCTCAGAATGTGTATTGTTGAGTACGTTAGTCAACAATACTCACTGAGGAGCTGGCAATGAGACTGGGCACGCGTCCCCGATATGGAATGAGGGCACTGGTAGACATCGCTACTCATAGCAGAAACGAGCCGGTGAGACTCAAGGAGATTGCACGGCGACAGGACGTGTCTCTCTCCTACCTTGAGCATATCGTCGGACCGCTTATCTCGGGCGGCATTCTGAGGAGCACACGCGGTCCTGGTGGCGGAGTATCCCTACTGCGTCGACCGAAGGACATCCCGCTGAGGGAGGTGATGGGACTCCTCGAGGGATCGCTCAGCACCACAGACTGCGTCATACACCCCGAGGTCTGCCCGCGATCTTCTCACTGCGCCACACGGTCGCTGTGGACCGAGCTCGCCGACGCGATGCATGCAGTTTTCGACTCGAGAACGCTTGCCGACCTGATGAGAGGTGACGATGAAAAGGCAGAAGACTCCTGCGCACCGGAATCCTTCAAGCGACTTCACAACCCGGTCTCGAGATCAGGTGTGACTGAGTTCAGCGAGACGCAGGAGAAGCAGCCGTGAAACTGACCAATATAGTTCTGAAGGACATGCTGCGGCGTAAGCGCCGCGTAGCTCACTCTGTGTTTGGTGTGTCGATAGGCATCATGACCGTCATTGCCATGCTCACCGTGGCGAACTCCGGAGAGCAGCTTCTTCGAATGGAGCTCGAGAGATACGGGCCAAATCTGACCATTGTGCCTGCCACCGCCCGACTCGACGTAGAACTCGGCGGGTTGACCATGGGCTCCATAACGGTCGGTGAGACCATGCTCGACGAGGCTGTCCTGCCACTGATTCAAGAGGCTGCAGACGATGCAATTCGTGCCGACATGGGCATTTCGGATCCTGGCCCAATCGCGATTGTGGCGCCGCGATTGTACCTTCCTGCGACCATGGATGATCGCAGCGTGACAGTAGTGGGAGTAGCGCCGAGTGAGGAGAGGGCGATCCGTGTCTGGTGGGATTATTCCGATGGAGGACACCTTCAAGAATCCGATGATCTCGTCGCAGGCGCGGTGGCGGCCAAATCGCTCGGCCTGGTGGCTGGCGACACGGTCAGCATTTCCGGTCACGAGTATCACGTCGCCGGTGTGCTGGGAGAGAGCGGATCCAACGACGACTTCCTGCTGTTCGTCCCGCTCGCAACACTTCAGGAGACATCCGGACAAGGCCCGGTGGTGTCCACAGTAGACGTACGGGCACTCTGCACCGGTTGTCCCGTGGAGAGGATTGCGCACGCGCTCACGACGGATATCCCCGGTCTCCACGCGGTGGCCGTCCGTCAGGTAGCAGAAGCGGAACTGGGGATGTGGCACAGCATGCGCGCCATAGTGCTCATGCTCGCAACGGTGACGTTGCTCGTCGGATTGTTCGGCGTAACGAATGCTATGTCGGCCATGGTTGCGGAGCGTAGAAAGGACATTGGGATTATGAGGGCCGTCGGAGCATCCCGACGCCAGATACTGTCGATGTTCCTGCAGGAAGCCTTCCTGCTGGGATTACTGGGAGGAATCGGCGGCTACCTGGCCGGAGTGGCGCTCGCGACCGTCGTCGGCCCGCTGATTCTCGGCGGCGCAATGGTGACCCCGGTGCTCGAATACGTGCTACTCGCAATCGGCCTGGCTGCAGCCATTTCAATGATTGCGGCGCTGCATCCCGCACTCACGGCCTCTCGCATGAGGGTAGCAGACTCCGTGAGAACCTCTTCCTAGGGAGTGTGACCACATGCTCGAGTTGAAGTGTGTATCGCGCATTTATGGTGAGGGGGATGCCCGGGTCGTGGCACTCGATCGTGTATCGCTGAAGGTCGAACCGGGCCAGTTTCTGTCCATCATGGGACCATCCGGCAGCGGCAAGTCAACGTTGCTGAACGTCATGGGTGGAGTCGACCGCATCACTGGTGGAGAGATACTGTTCGACGATCAGCGCTTCGACCTCCTGTCTGAAGAGGAGTTGACCACATTTCGCCGTAATCGCCTCGCGTACGTGTTCCAGCAGTATCACCTGGTCCCCTCACTGACCGTTATTGAGAATGTGGCTCTCCCGATCGTCTTTCGAGCAGCTGGCCGCGATATTACACGCACCTGGCAGATGCTCGAACGCGTGGGACTGAAGCATCGAGCTTCTCACCGCCCTTCAGAGCTGAGTGGTGGCGAACAGCAGCGTGTGGCTATTGCGAGAGCCCTGGTGAACAATCCGGCACTCATACTGGCCGACGAGCCCACGGGGAACCTCGATCAGGCATCGGGCAGACAGATTATGAGGCTTTTCACGGAACTGAACGATGAAGGACGGGCAGTGGTGATGGTCACGCACAACCTGCAGCTTGCACAATGCGCACGTGAAATCGTCGAGTTGACCGACGGGCGTGTCGTCTCACGTTCCAAGGTCTTTGACAGGATGCTGCCGCCTCTGCGAGGCGTCGATAATCAAATGGCGGATGCTCCTCCCGGACTCTCTGATGATACTATAATGGGCGTGCCGCCTCAAGGAGGTAATCACATATGACAATTCGACACCTGTTGCTGTTGCTCGCCATACCGCTGCTGGCCATCACAGCCGGATGCAGCGAGATCATGGGTCTGATCGAGCAGAGTCCCCCTCCACCGGTAGTGGAGGAGCCGGCAGGTGTTCCCGGTGGCGAAGAGAACGAGGAGAACGAAGAGGACACAATATCCCCTGCCACACCTGACGAGAGCGAGTTCACCGGCATATCAGAACGAACCAACTCCAAACACGTGTGGGCAGAACCCCTGGTCGACGATACCACAGTAACGATCCTCCGGTCGGTGGCACAGATGTCTGACCATGTATATTTCGAGATACCTTACGACGGCGGAACGGCCCGGTTCATCGGTCATTTCGTGGACAGGGCATTCCTCGTCCGGGCAGCCGTCTGTCCCCACTGCCGTGAGGAATCCGTTCAATGGCGTCCGGATATCCTGATCTGTGACTCCTGCGACACGAGGTTTGACCCGGTAACTGGTATCGCCAAGGATGAGGCACGAGACTATCCGGTGGGATGGATTATGACCTCGCTATTCTCTGAGCGAATTGTCATGGTTCTCGATGACCTGCAGGTCGCCTATCAACGCACAGCCTCCGGTGAAGAGAGACTGTTCGAGGGGCGGCGGGATCTCCCATCGCCACTTCAATGCGCCGGGTGTCGCTGACGACTCGGAATCGGAAAGCCTGAAGCCCCTCAATCTGTCTGCACTGACGCTGCGTGGCAAACGGTCGCTGCACAACTCTCGCCAAAGCCACCAGAGTGCGGCAGCCAGACTCCTCAGCCAGGCCGTTACGGATCGACTCACCAACGATTCACAGTTGCCGTTCCATTTTCTGCAGTAAGGGAGGTAGTATTCGTGAAACGATACAGCAGTCGGATTATCGTCTTGCTTATAGCAACACTGGCCGTGTTTCTCACTGCGTGCGCATCGACCGTGCCACAAACCGAACCCATACCCGGAACTTGGGTGGACGTGCAGGTGGACGGTGACTCTGCAAAAGTACCACTTACCATGGTCGAGCAGCACCGTAACCTGCATTTCGACATCGAATACGAGGGGAGTTCGCTCGCTTTCATGGCATACATTCTCGACGACAGAATACAGGTCAGGGCAAATGCGTGCCCGCCGTGCCGCTCGCGTGGATTCACGCTTGACGGCAATGTCCTGGACTGCGATGCCTGTCACACACTGTTTGACGCCAGGGACGGCACCGGAATTGAAGGGGCCTGCGTCGACTATCCGAAGGCTGCGGTTCACTACAGGATGACTGCTGGCAACATAGTGATGTCACTGGCAGATCTCGTTGATGCCCACAATGAGACCCTCATACCAGGCTGAGAAAATCGGGCTGTTTCAGACTGAATGCCGCGGCGATTCATGGAGTCTTAACAATTGCCTGTTAGCATCGCAAAGTAACGGAGGCAGGCGGCGTGATGCGCCCGCGCAAGCGCATCCCGTTCGCGCAGGAACCGAACGAGAGGAGGACCAGGTGGACATGTACGCGAGTGGGCTATACACCGTTGGCGGTCTGATGATGATGCTCTTCCTGTCCGCCTGTGCGGCCAAGGGAGACAATGCGAGCGAGGGACCGACTCCGTCCATTCAGGACAGGCTTGCGACGGAAGCCATACCCGTAACTGAAAGGGACAGTCGCCGTCACAACGACAGCATACCTCTCGCAGGTTGATCACAGACGCCGGGTTACTAACGACCCCCGCCGGGTGGCACTCTGAGTGCCACCCGGCGGCGTTTTGGAAAGCCACCCCTCCGACACACGTCCTGCGGCGAAGCGGCGAGGGTTGGTAACAACGCTGATACGACTCATCGCAAGCGGCTCCTCTTGACACCCACCGGCCCCATGTCTATAGTCAGTTCGTCCGCGGCCAGCCGGCCGCCACACCCACCAGCATAATAGCTCCAGGATTGATAACCCTTGAAGGGATGCGAGCCTGCCTCAATCTTCGTGAAGGATTAGATGTCGTGATAGCTCGGGCTGCAGTGATATGGGGCGCCATTGGCCTGATCATCGCCCTCATCATCGATTTTGTCACCCCTCCCAACGCACATCTCTGGCTCTACGCAGGATTCGGATTCCTTGCCGGAGGAGGCTCATGGGGCCTCAATGAGGTGCGCCGCATCCCCCAGGGGCTGGTCGTCGGCGCCATCTTCGGATTTGTAGTGGGCTTCATCGATGGAACGATGATGGCCGCAGCGACCTCCCCCGGGACTCTTAACCCCACACCATTCATCGTCCTCAAGTACACTGCGACGGCAGGGCTATTCGCTTTTCTGGCGGTGCTGCCGTGGACATTGCGGTCGCTGTGAGTCACGTCTCGTTGTGATCGGGAACGCCAGCCCGGTTCAACAGTGCCGGCTATAGGTACAGCGGCTCGATAACCGAGCCCAGATTCTTCCGTTCTGCAACCTCGAACGCCTTCCAGGCGGTGACGACATCCTGGATGGCAAGGCCCGTGGTATCGAAGACCGTGATGGCACGATCGTCGGTGCGTCCGGGCTTGAGGCCGGCGGCGATCTCGGGCAACTCTGCATACACGCCTGAACGGTCGAATTGTCCACGACTCACCGGCACGTTGATCTCGCCGGCATGGCTGGCCTGCTCCCAGTCGTCGACAACCACTACCGCGCGTTTCAGGATGGTCGCCTCTATCTCCTGCTTCCCTTTGGCGTAGGTGCCGACGCAATTGATGTGCATGCCATCATGCACCCACTCCTCCCTGACAATAGGGCGATCGCTGGGTGTCGCCGTCACAAGTACGTCACAACCACGAACTACCTCTTCCACCGTTTCACACACTCGCGCAGCGAGTCCGAATCCTGCTGCCATATCCGCCAGCTTCTTCGCCCGCTCGGGGATCAGGTCAGTCACCAGCACCATCTCCACAGCCATCACGTGCCTGACTGCTTCAAGTTGAAACGGCCCCTGAAAACCCGCGCCTACGATTCCCAGCACGCTGGCATCCTTCCTGGCTAGAAGCTTTGTCGCCACTCCAGAAACCGCACCGGTCCGCATGCCGGTAACGTACGTGCCGTCCATGATGCACACCGGCTCGCCGGTGTCAGGACTGATGAGCACGATGGTGGCGATAAGCGTGGGAAGGTTGTAATCCGCCGGATTGCGGGTGTGGACGTTGATAAGCTTGACCGCGGCCTCGTTCATCTGCGGCAGGTTGCCCGGCATGATGAGCAGCACACCCTGGTGCGCAGGAAAGTGCAGGTAGCTCTTTGGCGGCATCTCGGTACGTCCAAGCCCTCGCTCGACAAACGCCTGTTCTATAAGTGCCAGTACGTCCCTCATGTCGAGTGTCCCATTCAGATCGCTCGCTCTCAGCATACGGAGTTTTCTGGCCATCCTGACTGTTCTCCTCTTCTCGCCGGCTGTGATAAGTCATAGTCTATCAATGCACGATTGCCGGGTCAGCGTCCTGCGCTGTCGCACGGAGTGGAACAGGCCAGCCTGCTCTCCACCCGGGCTTTCCTCTACGGCATGCGTCTTTGTCACTGTGTGCCTCGACACGGTAGACTACGTCTCCGTGCATTGACGCACGAATGTGAACCATGCGGGAGGAAGAGAATGTCGAAGTCCGAAGACTACTTGAATCAAGCGTTCGCGGGGGAGTCACAGGCGAATCGCAAGTATCTCGCATTTGCGAAGGCAGCCGATGACGAAGGCTACGGGCAGGTCGCGCGCCTGTTCAGAGCGGCAGCCGAGGCAGAGACCGTGCATGCCCACAACCACTTGAGGACACTGAAGGGCATCCGCAGCACAAAGGAAAACTTGCAGGAGGCGATCTCCGGAGAGAATTACGAATTCACGCACATGTACCCCGAGATGATCGAGGCCGCGAAGTCCGAGGGGAACAGCGAAGCGCAGCAGACCTTCCACTATGCGAATGAAGTGGAGAAGGTCCACGCCAGACTGTTCGAGAGCGCGCTGAACTCTCTTGGGGAGAAGTGCGAGACCTACGTGTACTATGTCTGCCCGGTGTGCGGGTTCACGTCAGAAATGGAAGCGCCTTCCTCATGCCCCATCTGTGGCACACCGGGGCGCATGTTCAAGAAGATAGACTGACCACCAGCTATAAGATGGCGGAAAGAGGCTGCCCGCATGCTCGGCGGGCCGCTATTTCGATGGCTCGAGCAATCTGCGCGGGCGTCTTCCAAAGTGGTAGATCGCAGCTCCAATGACAAACGTGAGCACGATGGCCAGTACCCAGACCAGCTTGCCCATGCCGTCGCTTGGCTCGTTGAGAAGACAGTCCGCCAGCACGCTCACCCAGAATATGAACCCCGCTAACACCACGGCGACCACGAACAATACCAGCATTTCACTCCACGGTTCACGTTGGATCCCGATCGCCACACCGAGCATAATCAGGTACGTGGTCCCGACCAGCATCACAAGTATGGTAAGGCTGCGCACCATCCAGGTCCTGGCCCGCCTTACACCCATCACACCCAGCACGATAAGCACGACGCCTGCAGCTATCATCGCAGTCAACACCAGTACTCCCAGTATCGTCACTGCAACCTCCTCTGTGACATGATTGGTGGAACCGCATCAGGACTTGTGTTCGGGTCAGTATACCTGTGCGAGTACGTCAGTGACCACCTCAGTCAAGTATCCTGGCCCATGCATGGCGTTTCCTGCCAGTCCTGCCTGATGCAGCGGAGCACACCATCCACCGGCAATAGCGCCCGGGCATCCGGATCAAGAGCCGGTCGAGATAGGTACGTCAATTCCGGAGTCTTACGGAGGACGTTGAGGCTCATACCTTCCGAATGGCGTTTCTCACAACCTCAACACAAGATGCGAGTCACCGGCGCAACTGTCCGGCGCCACGCGCGCACCAGCGTAGAGAGGAACAACTCACCGTAGAGCGCCAGGTCACGTGTTCAGTTCCGGTCGGCACTACGCTTGACCTGACGAAAAGGCACGCCAGGAGACCCCGGCTCAGGATATCGCTCCGCACAGACTGCGATCGCCTGCTGTCCCCGCGCCAAACCAGAGGACTGCGGCCACAGCGAGCACAATGGCTACCACAATCACTACGGTCCACTCCACTCTGCTCAGCCGGATCCATCCCCACTTCATCGATTCACTCCGTAATCCCATCACTGCTACTTACCTGATCAGGTGCGTCGCCAGGAGGGTATTCCGTCAGCCAGAATACTCGCGACGATCCTATCTGGACACCACCTCAGTGAATCCAAGTGGCCGCGCCAATCCTTTCTGCACAAGGCGAGCCTCCTTGAACCTGCCGATGACAATGTGCATCCTGTTCCATCCGCTGATGCCCGTCAGTATGTCTCTCGGTCCAGCTTCTCACACCTGAAGAGTGCCAGCCACAAGCTCACAGTTGCGCTCCCTGACCCTATTCTACAACGGTTCGCGTCAGCAGTTCATGGTTTTCGCACAACCTTCGTGCCATAGCACCATCCAGGGCTTCCCACGCCGACTCCATCGGGCTAGAATGAAGACTGTTCACCACAATGCCCGAGGGGGAAGCCGCCATGATGAAGATTATCGCGCTCGTCTACCGCAAACCCGGCACCAGGTCCGAGCAGTTTCTTTCTTACTGGCTTAGTACACACGGGCCACTGATGTTACGCCTTACCCCGGGACTGTTACACTACACCCAGAACGTGCCGGTGCAGCCAACCGGTTCCGATGACGACGCCGACGGCATCTCGGAACTGTGGTTCGATGACATGGATGCACTGCAGGACTATCTTGAATGGCGTGACTCCCCGGAAGCTGCAGAACTGAGGCAGGACGAGGAACGCTTTCAGGATACGCGGCGCACCCGTCGCTATATCGTCGAGGAGCACGTTTTCAAGCTCCCCGGACCAAGAGGGGCGCTGCCGGGATAATGCACTTATTCCCGGCCGTCTCCAGGCCGCACAGCATCGGGTAACCGTAACGGGAGTGTCTACTATGGAGAGCGTTCACAGCACAGCAGTCGAGATGACGGCGGAGGAGATGCACTCCCTTCTGCGCAAAGTCTCCTACGGCCACCTGGGACTTGCCTTCGAAAACGAGGCCTACGTCGTGCCCGTGTCGCACTTCTACGATGGAAATAAGGTCTGGTTCAAGGTCTCGACGGAGGGCAAGACAACCACCTATCTGCAAGCCAATGCACAGGCCTGCTTTCAGGTTGATGAACTGGTAGAGAGTCAGTGGGGCTCGGTCATCTGCTACGGCACGGTCTCGCTTAGCGATTCCGAGGAGCAAAAATCCCGGTTCCGCACGCTGGCCTCCCGCCAGGGCACTCCTGAAGCCGACAGTGAACACATGGACGTACTGATCTGCACTTTCACGATTGAGGAGATGACCGGCAGGAAGACTGCCGGGTACTCCGGATAGACAATTGTCAACGGCACGACCAGCGTTCACGACCGATTGCTTTGTAGAGTGCGGGCATCCGACCCACTGATTGCTGCTGCTACACGGGCGCAATAGTGCCCGTTTCCGGTTCTGGAGTCCTGCGATGCCGCTTCACCTGAAGTCGGGTATCCAGTGCCGTGGATTTGAGCGTCCGGTGTGGTCCGGGATATCCTTTCGGCGGGAAAGCCCGTCGATATGGGTGCTTGAATCGATGCGGAACCTCTAGTGGCGGGGCACATGTCCCCGGGAGACTGACTGAACGGACAGGAAGCTCAGGAGGTGAACATGCCTGACCTCGATACGATGCAGATCTACTCATGGGCCATTGCAGTGGCAGCCTCAAGGATATTCCTGATAGTCCTCCTGGCGGTGATTGTCCGCGCCTTGCTCGCCCGGCTCATTCGAAGGGCCATCTCAATGCGCATACGGGGCCTTAATGAAAACGGGCAGCCGCAACTCGCTGAAAGAGGCAAGACCGTGAGCACGGTACTCGTGCAGGTGACGGGTGGAATCGTATGGGTGGTAGCCGGTCTGATGATTCTTAGCGAACTGGGAATGAACATCGGTCCGTTGCTCGCCACGCTTGGTCTCGGCGCCCTTGCGATAGGTCTCGCTGCACAGAACATCATTCGCGACTACCTTCACGGCTTCTTCATTCTTATGGAAGACTGGTATAGAGTCGGGGAGGTCGCTATCGTTGCGGGCACAGGTGGACTCGTCGAAGGTATCACGCTACGGCGAACCCTGCTTCGAGATCTTCACGGCACACTCCACATCATCCCGAACAGCAAGATCGATATGGCAAGCAACATGACGCGCGACTGGTCGCGCATCAACATGAATGTCACCGTCGCGTACAAGGAAAACATCACCCGCGTGTTCGAGGTCATCAACCAGGTCGGCCAGGAAATGATGACTGCCGCTGACTGGGGAAAGGACCTGCTCAGCGCGCCTCGCGCAGAGAGAGTCGACAGCTTCGGCGAGAGCGGCATTGAGGTGAAGATTCTGGCCGACACCAAGCCGATCAGGCAATGGGCGCTGGCCGGGGAGCTGCGGCGACGACTCAAGGAGCGCTTCGACGCCGAGGGCATCGAAATCCCCTGGCCACACACCAAGATCTACTTTGGCAATGAATTGCACGCAGCCGCAGGCAATCTGCCGGCGAGCTCAAATTAGGACACGCAGGCATAGAGGCAACGGCATACTACACGGCAGCTACGACATCTCCAGCCGTGCATGAAGGTCGAGCCGGGGCGGAGAGAATACCTCGATCACCTTGCAGCCAGACTCGTGCGTGTAGTAGCCGTGCTCTGAACCGGACGGTACCGTCATGATGTCCCCTGCCCTGATACGGTAGAGCTTGCCATCCAGTATTTCGTCGCGCTCTCCCTCCAGCACGATGACAATCTCCTCCGGCTCGTGGCTGTGTACCTTGAACGAACAGTGCGCATCCTGCACGATGAAGCTGACTGTCATGTTGTCCGATGCATACAGGTGCGCCAGGGCACCTGGCCCCAACTGTATCTGCGGTAGCGCCCAGCATCGCTTAACCCGCTTCATCTCTTCCTCTGTCGCCCTTGTCTCTATCGGCTCCGGCATTAGATTCCTCCTATTCGCTGACTTCCACGATAACACGATACTACACCAATCGGATTACCCTGCGTGAATTGTGTGCAGGCCACGCTATCCGCCGTGGTGCGCTCCGGGTTATGATGGTACATCCGGATGCTCCCTATCGCGCCGGGAGAGCATGGCGCGTCATGCGACAAGGACGAGAAGAATGGCGTGAACAGCGAGAGTGCAAAGGAGGAGGAAATGCAGTTGCCTGAGTACATCACCGTCAGCGAGGTAAAGAGAGTCTGTAGAGAGATAGGTATCCGTGATTGGACTGAACTCAAAGAGGCGAACGTCCTGCCTGAAGAGGCCGCCAGGATTCTGTCGATTGTCAACGTCACCCACATGCCGGTGGACCTGGAAGACTTCAAGACGGGCCTCGACGTGGAGCTTGAGCACGGCCTGGTCTTTCCTGATGCGAACGTTACCAATAACCATCCAATCCTTACCGGCAAGATAGTAATGGCCCACTTCAAGGAGTCGCTGGACTACTACCAGCGTCTCACTGTCGCTGAGATCGAGGGGGACATGGCCAAAGCGGCTGCCGCCGGCGATTCGAGCAAGCTGCTGGCGCAATACCGAAAGCTCATACAAGCCAGGCTGGCGCTGGCCGAGGCGGAGGATGGGCTGCTGGGAACTGGCGCCTGAGAGGGCACAACAAAGACGAGGCCGGATGAAGTCGCCTGGCCCGACTTCACCGGCCTCTCCTTCCACAGCGCTGCGGAAAGGATCTAATCCATGTCCGCACGGTCCCGTGCCGCTGAGCCATCTGCATAACCATACTCATAACCCTCAGAGAATCCGAGCCCGTAGCAACTCTGACATACTTCAGTCATACGTTTCTCCTCGCCAGCGGCAAGACCATCTTCATAGCCCAGCGCGTACGCCTCTTCCACAGAGACAGCGTCCTCTTGCGCCGCTGCGAAGCCATCAGCGTATCCTCTCTCGTATGCTTCGTCGGCGATTCTCTGGTCGGGAGTGCATCCGGCGAAAGGTCCCAGGATCAGCGCCAAGGCAATCATCGAAAGCCACAGAAGTCCTAGGGCCAATCTCACGGCTTCACTTCCTTGTGTCGCATTACATTACCTCCTGAGAGCAGCCCGGTGTCCGATCGGCCTGACAACCCATGCGCCTCTCGAACGCGCTGTTCATCATCCAGACAAATTCCTCTTGTGAGACGAGTGGTTGCCCGACCGATTGAAGCGTCCTCTCGTTCATCGTCCCGTTCTTCACCAGTTCACTCCCGGCTTGCCGCGCTGCGTCAAGAACACCTCGCACATCCAGACCGTTGGCCTGCATGAATCGTAGCGCGAGACCGTGCGGCCGCAGCAATGCGCCGGCGAAACGCCTGTGGTGCGAGCGACTCAGATCCTTCACCTGGCTGACAAGCGGATCAAAGGCAATCTCCTCGTAGTACCCGCAGGTAGAGATGAGCACCACCGCCTTTTCCACGGTGTGCCGAGACGCTACGTGTCGGGTCCGTGAATCGTGAATCTCAAAGCACGGTGAGAGCAGACGCACAGTACGCTCCATGACCCGCACCATCTGCTGGGTCATGCCTCCCAGGTGGACAGGCGTCGACAATACCCACACATCTGCGAGCGCCATGCGGTCGACCAGCCCTGTGACATCGTCCCTGTGTATGCACACCCCGGGCGTACGATACCAGCAGACCATTTTGCCGCAGCATGTTTCCGCATGCAGCGTGCCGGCAGACACCCGCTCCACGAATGCACCCGCTTCGAGTGCCCCCGCGATGAACTGCTCAAGAAGCAGTGCCGTGTTGCCCTGTTCCGAGTGCGGACTGCCATCAATGGCTATTATCTTCATGCGCTCTCATGGTACAACGTCGCCCCACGAACAGGCGAATTCGACGGCCCCGACTGCACACTCCCGTCGCACAGGATAACCCGTCAGAAGGCGCCTGGCTCTCGAGGAGAAGGAGTGTTCACTCCTGACACGACTGGTGACCGGTGACACGGGCTACATTGGTGCGGCACTCGGATCTTACTATGGCGTGAGAGTACACCGGCAACAGCGAACTGCAACTTGCACTTGTGCGGCGCGAAAGAGGCACACGGCTTCGACCAGGCCACATAGACCGTTTGAGAGATTCTTCTGCACCGGTTCCGACACCCCTCAGGCGCATGCAGCGTTACAGCCTCAGCAGCATATGCGCCACGGCGAAATACACTCCAACGCCCGATATATCCATAACCGTGGTGACCAGGGGGGCCGACACGAGCGCGGGATCGACCTTAGATAGACGAAACAGGAAAGGGAGCACACTTCCAACGGCAGTCGCCAGTACAGCCACCGAGACGAGTGTCAAGGCGACAACCATTGACACCCGCGAGTCGCGTCCGAGCCAGAACGCCCAGAGCAGCACAGCAAGGCCCAAAGCCATTCCCAGCAGCAACCCCACACTCACCTCTCTTCCAATAATCGATACCGCTCGACGCGGACGTATCTCCCCTGTCGCCAGTCCCCTTATAACCACCGTTGCAGACTGAGCGCCAATGTTACCGCCAGTGCCAATGAGCAAGGGAATGAACGCAGCAAGCAGCACCACCTCGGCGAGCAGCGCCTCCTGTCCTGCGATGATGGACGCCGTGGCAGTGTTCACGACCAGCAGCAACAAGAGCCAGGATATCCGCCGACGTACCACGCTGAAGACACGCGTCGTGAAATAGCCTCGCTCCGTGCCCTGTACCGCACCAAAGCGGTAGATGTCCTCGGTTACCTCCTCTTCCATGATGTCGGCGACGTCGTCCTGCGTGATGATGCCAACCAGTCGGTCTTCCCGATCAACGACGGGCACAGCGAGAAGCTCATTGTCACGTAACACTCTCGCCGCCTCCTCACGATCGCTGTGCGTGAACACTCTCTTGGGATTTGGGCTCACGATATCCCCAACCTTGCTGTCGGGGCTCGCCAGTACCAGTTCCCTCAGTGAGACCGTGCCTTGAAGGTGCCGTTGCGGGTCGATCACATAACACACATAGATGGTCTCGCGGTCCATCGAGAGGCGATGTATCCGCTCCATTGCCTGTTCAACAGTCATGTTGCTTCGGAGGTCAACGAAGTACGGCGTCATCTCGCGCCCCGCAGTACCCTCCTCGTAACCAAGAAGCTGTAGCGTGACCTGACGCTGCTCGGCAGAGAGCAGGCCCAGCAGTCTGCGCGTGACGGATGCGGGTACCTCCTCAAGTAGTTCAGCCCGGTCGTCCGGCGACATCGCCTCGAGCAGTTGGCCTACAGCATGGTGGGTTAGAGACTCGAGCAGGCGGTGTTGCGTCGGTCCATCGAAGTCATCGAAGACCTCTACCGCGACATCCTTCGGCAACAGGCGGAACGCGAGTGCCATCTCTTCTTCAGGCACCGACTCGAGCAATATGGAAATGTCCACTGGATCCATCGCCATCAAATGCTCGCGAAGGATCTTGAGGTTACGGGACTCAATCAATTCCTCGAACGCCTTCTCGTCAAGTGTCTCCATGCAGTTACTCCTGATGCGCCGTCTGTGAGAAGAGGAATGGCCACCCTGTACAAGGAGAGGGCGGCGACCAGTGCGTTGTGCCTCACAGAAAGAACCGGGGCACCCCGTCGCTTGCCGGGCACTCCTGACCTGCATCCATGAAACAGCGTGTGCGCGGTACCCTCGCGTACGCTGTCGCTCTCACGAGTCTGCGCAAATCGGCATCTGAGCGGTCGCCTGTATCGATTTCTACAGCCATGCGGTCAAGTCACCGACGCTGCGACACTGTTTCTCAATCGCCGCAATCATCTGGCAATTGCTGCTGGCATTCTATGCCTGACGTTTCTCCGGGTCAACGTATTCCGCCTCAGAAACTATCCAGGCCGGACGAGAAACCCCTCACATCCAGGCCTGCATCAGCCACCACGCGTCCGCGTCGCAGAGCCCTGTACCGTCCTTGCCTCCAGCAGGCAGCCCGCACCCGGGCGCTTCGCCGACGTCGACAACCACAGCAGGATGCGAGCTTCTAGGTGAACAGGATGAGATGGGCCACCGCGAAGTACAGCGCGACTCCCGCTATGTCCATCATCGTCGTAATCAACGGCGCGGACACAAGCGCAGGGTCAACCTTCGAAAGTCGAAACACGAAGGGCAACGCACTACCGACAGCAGTAGCCAGTGTCGCCACAGAGAGAAGTGTCATGGCGACCACCAGTGAGACCTGGAGATCGCGACCCAGCCAGTAGGCCCAGACGAGTACGGCCACCCCAAGCAACAGTCCCAACAACAAACCTACGCTCACCTCTCGACCAATAATCCACAGCGCCCGGCGAGGTCTTATCTCCCCCGTTGCCAGTCCTCTGATGACGACAGTTGCCGACTGAGCACCAATGTTCCCACCGGTGTCAATGAGCAACGGAATAAACGCAGCCAGCAGCACCACTTCTGCGAGAAGTGCCTCCTGGGCGGCAATAACCGATGCAGTCACCGTGTTGACAACCAGCAGGAGCAAGAGCCACGAAATGCGACGACGTGCTACGCTGATGATGCGCGTGGTGAAATAGCTGCGTTCCGTGCCCTGCACCGCACCAAAGCGATAGATATCCTCGGTGACCTCTTCCTCCACAATATCTGCCACATCGTCCTGGGTGATAATTCCGACAAGCCGCTCCTCACGATCGACCACTGGGACCGCCAGCAGTCTGTTCTCTCGCAGTATTCTGGCTGCTTCCTCACGATCGGTGTGGGTGAACACTCTCTTGGGGTTCGGCCTCGCAATGTCTCCGACTTTGCTGTCCCGGTTCGCAAGTACGAGCTCCCGGAGAGACACTGTTCCCTTCAGGTGGCGCTGTGGATCAATCACATAACACTCGTAGATGGTCTCACGGTCCACCGAGAGTCGGCGTATCCGCTCCATCGCCTGTTCAACAGTCATGTTGCTGCGCAGGTCAACGAAGTACGGCGTCATCTCGCGCCCCGCAGTGCCCTCCTCGTAGCCAAGGAGGTGCAGCGTGACCTGACGCTGCTCGGCAGACAGCAGCCCTAACAACCTGCGGGCCACAGAGGCAGGAACTTCCTCGAGCAATTCCGTCCGGTCGTCTGGAGACATCGCTTCGAGAAGCTGGCTCGCGGCACGATTCGCCATCGACTCCAAGAGGCGATGTTGTGTGGAACCATCGAAGTCATCGAAAACCTCCACGGCAAGGTCCTTCGGTAACAGGCGAAAGGCGAGCGCCATCTGCTCCTCGGAGGTCGACTCAAGAAGCATCGCGATGTCGAGAGGCTCCATGGCAGTCAACTGCTTACGGAGCGTCTTCAGGTTGCGGGACTCAATCAGTTCCCCAAAAGTCCTTTCATCCAGCTTCTGCATGACACTCACCCCCAGGTGCGGCCACGCCGACCCGCGATGCACCCGCAGAACCGAAAAAGAAGATCGCCACCCTCGCTGGCTGAGAGTGGCGATTGAGGCGCTATCCTCTGTTGGCACTCTATGGTGCCCTGTCGCGCACAAACGGCAGCATCACGGCGACACCGCTTGTGTCAATGCGCCCCATTACGACGCTCCCTATCGCCAGGCTGCTCCTCAGCCAGCTTACGGTACAACGGTTTCCTGGATCGCTATCGGCATCCATATGCTCGAGTTGCCCTCTTGTGGCCTGCTACGCATCAGTGAAACGAGGCCCCCGATAGAACTATCGCGCATTCTACGCCACGGTATTGAGCAACGTCAAAGCAACTCGTCATTATGTTCTACATGCCTCTCACATGGTCGGGAGAGGCCCATCCCAATCGAAAGGAGGTGATGAGTCACCAGTGAACGAGCTCAATCCATTGACGAGAGACAGTCGGGTGCCTAAACTGAGCAGGCCGACTCCACGCAGCCCACCGACTAGAGCTGGTCCATGTGGAGACGCACCATGAGTTGGATGACCCGGAAAGGAGGACTGCCTTTGGACACACAACGGTTCCACAATAAGGTCATCATCGTCACCGGAGGAGGATCGGGACTGGGCGAAGACTACTGTCACGGTTTCGCCTCCGAGGGCGGAATCGTCGTGTGCGTCGACATCGACGAAGCAGCAGCCATACGCACCGCAACTGCACTCAGGGAGACCGGCAACAGATCCATCGCGGTCCCATGCGACGTTACCAGGACACACGAGGTAGAGCAAATGGTCGAGGAAGCGCTCCACACCTACGGGCGCATAGACGTTCTCGTTAACAACGCAGGTGTGATCAGCCGCCGAAGCCTCGTTGGCACAACCGATGAAGACTGGAACAGGGAGATAGATACCGACCTTAAGGGTCCATTCCTGTGCGCAAGAGCAGTCGTGCCTCACATGATGGAGCGGGGGTACGGCAAGATAGTTAACATCTCGTCTGTTGCGGGCATCGTTGGCTGCATCTCCACCGCATACGCAGCCTCGAAGGCCGGAGTTAACGGTCTGACTCGACAATGGGCGCTGGAACTGGCTCCGTACGGGATACGGGTGAACAGCGTTGCCCCGGGTTATACCGCAACCCCCATCAACGAGAAGCTACGGCTGACTCCTGCCGCCAAACGTATCGGCGAAACCATACCTCTGGGATGGGGCAAACCGGCGGACATAACAGCCGCAGTGCTTTTTCTCAGCGCCAACGAGTCGGACTACATCACCGGACAAACGCTGGCAGTCGATGGCGGACTGACTACCACAGTGGACATGGGACCGGAGTATCGCACTTTCGACACATAGACCGGCAACAAGCCACGACAACCCGCGAGACGAGCGCGACGGTAGTATAGACAATGTCACAAACGAGCTACAGCGGCACGCGCCTGGGATACGAGATCGAATGCATAGCGCCACTCTTCCTCAGACATGCTCTTCTGGAACGGTCTGGGAAGGCCAAAAGCGAAGCCCAGCGGTCGAATCTTGCCCACATCTTCATGCACCCACTCTTCCTGATCCCGTTCTGGCCTGGCAGCAAGCACCACAGTCATCCCTGCCGGCTTGTTCCGGCGGAAACGTATGCCTGCAAATACCACTTCGCTTCCCTCACCGACGGGCGCGGCGTAGTCTATCCACCCTTCCCTGTCTATTGAATCGGTTTCAACGACCACAGTATCAGGATAGGTGCTCGTCACCCACGAGTGCAATGTCGCCAGCATGCTGCAGAGAGGCTCTCGACACTGGGAAATGGACTCGCTCATGCCAGTTGTCCCCCTTTCATCAGTACTCCGGAGGCTTCAAGTCACCAGGTATCGGGCACAGGTACTCCTTGCCGCCGGTAGTCCGCTCGAACTCCTGACGCGCCGCCTCCACAAGCGCGGGACTCTGCAACAAGTCCAGTGCGGTGAGCGCCAACGATTTCGCTACGAAATGCATTCCTTTGAACCCAATCTCCGACCCGCACGATGCGACCGCCTGCCACGAGTGCAACGGGACACCAAGAGGCATACAACAGGCCGTAAGTTGACCCGTCGGCACGATCTGCGATACGTCACCAACATCCGTCGATACCGGCTGCACCGCGCCCCTGGTAAGCGTACCAACTTCGTCCAGAACTGCTCCACACAACGGGTCTCCAATCTCATCGGAAGTCATGCCATAGGCATCAAGCATGTCATTCACCGTTCCGGAGGGAACCGTATTCTTGAGCTCTTCTGCAAAGGTCAGGTCAGCGGCATCGAAATGAGGCGGACCGACTTCTCTCATGTTCTTGAGCAGCACCGCCTGTATTGACTCGTTCGGAAGGTATTCGTGGCAGGCTGCCACCATCTCGACCTCCATGGCAGTATCAGTCATGAGAGCAGCGCCACGGGCGACGTTGAGGACACGTTCGTAGATGTGTTCCACCTGGGATCTCCTGGGAGCGCGTACATAGTACCAGCTTTGCGCACACGCGGGCACGATATTAGGAGCATCACCACCCTCCGTCACGATGCAGTGGATACGCGCATCGGAAACGATATGTTCCCGAAGAAAGTTGGTGCCAACATCGGTGAGCACTACTGCATCAAGTGCGCTACGACCAGCCTCAGGAGCTGAGGCTGCGTGCGCCGCTCTGCCATGAAACGTCAGCTTGAATGAGTTGAGTGCCATCGAGGATGCAGCCCAAAGCGTATTCGCATACATAGGATGCCACGTCAGGACAGCATCGAGTCCCCCAAACACACCAGCGCGCGCCATGAATACCTTTCCCATGAGCGTTTCTTCAGCTGGACACCCGAAGAAGCGTACAGTGCCGACGATTCCATACTTCTCCATAACATGCTTCAGCGCAAGGGCACTCCCCAGCCCAGCGACACCGAGAAGGTTGTGTCCGCAGGCGTGGCCCGGTGTATTGGGTTCGACCGGTTGCCTCTTCGCACTGACCTGCTGCGAAAGGCCTGGCAACGCATCATATTCTCCGAGGATCCCTATCACAGGCGTACCGCTACCCCACTCGGCAACAAATGCCACTGCAATACCAGCAACTGGCGCGGTGACGCGGAAACCTGCCTCGCGTAGCGTGCTCGACAGGAGCGTCGCCGCATATGTCTCCTTGAATCCGGTCTGTGGATGCTGCCAGATATCCTTCGCCAGTGAGACCAGCAAGGGCCGCTGCCCATCCAGATATGCGAGAATGTCGCTGCGTACTGACATCTACGCCTCCTTTCCACGCGACGGGAACCGGATCAACTGTCGGAATTGTATCTTACGCTGATATGTCGCTCGCAAACGTCGTAGCCTGACTGTGTCAGTCCTTGCGTCGGCATCGGGCCTGGCAGACTGAGCCTGCCAACCTCCACACAGAAAGCAAGCGGTCCTTCGTAACAGGCGCTGCGACATGCATGGTTGAACAGATGCCCTGTGACCAAGCCGGGACAGGCTGCACCATCGATCACGTCGGGAGTTGATAAGGCAAGAATGCCACGGACGGCAGGTGCCAGGTGAGCCGGCTAGCCGGACACCTGTGAGGGAAAGACGTTGACTTTGGGGGTCGTGACATAGCTACAATTGCTTGACTGGGAAGAGGGCAAGAGCAGGAGGTGGTGCTGTGAAGACACAGGCAGCGAAGCTGCGCCAGTTGCTGCGCAGGCCCGGTCCTGTCGTGAGCGTCGGAGTCTGGGACGCCTTCAGTGCAATCGTTGCAGAACAGGAAGGGTTCGAGATACTGACTCTATTCGGATCGTTGACCTCGTGGTCGATGATCGGCAAGCCCGACTCTGGCAGCATCACACAGACCGAACTACTCGATACCGCACGGAGAATAATAGGGGCGGTCTCTACGCCACTCGTTGTGGACTGTGAGGATGGCTTCGGTGATCCATTGACCGTCCGCAGAACCGTCCAGCTGGTTGAGCAAGTCGGGGCAGCGGGAATGTACATTGAGGACCTCAAGAGGCCATTGCGTTGCTCGGCGCTCGGAGGCGGCCAACTATTGAGCAGTGATGAGATGGTAGGCAAGATTCGTGCCGCAGTGGAGGCACGAGGCAACCCTGACCTGCTCATCATGGCCCGGACCGATGACTACGAGGGCGTGGATGAGCTCATAGCGAGGTCAAAGAAGTATGCCGCAGCGGGTGCCGACATGATCCTGGCCATCGGCCTGACCTCGGAAGATGCCCTGACACGAGTCGGCAAGGAGGCCGACGTTCCTATAGCCACTGTTCAGGCAGCCGGCACGGGGAGGCCGGAGTTGCTACTCTAATCGATACCACACGAGCAGGGTTAGGCCGACTGACGGAACAAGGAAGATGTCGCTACTTCTGCGTCTTGCAGACGCACTCAACAGGGACGATAGACAAGCCCTCGGACTGAACCTGGGGCTATCGATGGGGCTCGGATTGTTGGCCAACGGCATGACCCTCTGGCTTGGTCGAGACACACCGGCCGATGCTGTACCCTGGTTTGCCCCGCCAGGATGGGTCGCAGCACTTGTATGGATAGCCCTGTTTGCGTTGCTGGGAGCCGCACGTTGGCAGCTGAACTCCTACACCATAATCGGCGTGACTCTGGCGCGAACCATGGTGACTCTGCTGATCGTCGTCTGCCTCTTCTGGCCGATCTATTCACTGTCTGCCGTCGACCTCACCATCAGACTTGTGGGGAATGTCGGCACTGTCCTCATCGCCATTGCCTCTATCGTGATCGTCCGTCAACGTTCTATCGAAGCCGCATCCCTGATCACGCCACTGGTCGTCTGGCTTGCGTTCACCACACTGGTGGTAATCGCCACCATGATGCAACTATGATTCCTGCCCGGCCGGATTGACGCAGTGAGAGACCTGGCCGATAATGCACAGATTGCAGCTACCTCTCCCTGAGAGACTTTCAAGGAGGATTACCCATGAAGAGCGACTCGGTAAGAAAAGGCGTCGAGCGTGCACCGCACCGCTCGCTGTTGTATGCACTCGGCCACCCGAAGGAAGACTTCGACAAACCATTTGTTGGTGTCGTCAACAGCTACACCACAGTCATTCCCGGGCACATGCACCTGCAATCCGTTTCCAATGCCGTCAGGGAAGGTATTCGCGCAGCTGGCGGTGTCCCGTTTGAGTTCAACACAATTGGCGTATGCGATGGCATCGCCATGAACCACCCTGGCATGAAGTTCAGCCTGCCGAGCAGGGAACTCATTGCAGACGCCGTCGAGATCATGGCCGAGGCCCATGGCTTCGACGCGCTCGTGTTCATCCCCAACTGCGACAAGATCGTACCCGGCATGCTCATGGCCGCCGCACGGCTCAACCTGCCCTGCATCTTCGTCTCCGGCGGCCCCATGCTGCCTGGTCGCATCATGGGAGAGGATGGCCCGATAGACATCGACCTCATTCACTGCTTCGAAGCTGTGGGCAAGGTACTGACTCGCCGGATGACCGAGAAGCAACTCGACGAGCTCGAACAGCGAGCCTGCCCCGGGTGCGGCTCCTGTTCCCCCATCGCCACCGCGAACACGATGAACTGCCTCACCGAAGTCCTCGGCCTCGGGCTACCGGGAAACGGGACTATACCCGCTCCGGAAGGAAGGCGACTCCAACTCGCATTCCTCGCAGGAAAGCAGGTGATGGACGTTTACCAGAAAGGGCTGAAGCCGAGCGACATACTTACACCCGACGCATTTCATAATGCATTTGCGGTGGACATGGCTCTGGGCGGCAGTACGAACACCATCCTCCACGTACCCGCCATCGCGCATGCCACCGGAGTCGATTTCCCGCTGAAGCGCATCAATGAGATTAGCGACTCCGTCCCGCACCTCTGCAATCTGCGTCCTTATGGGAAGTTCGGACTTGCCGACCTGGATATCGCCGGCGGCATCCCTGCAGTGATGAAGGAGATTTCCAAGAGGCTCAGGCCGGGCGCCATGACGGTACTTGGCAAGACCATCGGCGATGTCTATCGCGACGCGGAGGTACGCGACCGCCGTGTCATTCGCCCGTTCAAGGAACCACTGCATAAGACTGGCGGCGTCGCAATGCTATTCGGCAACCTGGCCCCGGACGGCGCCGTGGTGAAGACTGCCGGAGTCGCGGACGATATGATGATCCATGAGGGCCCTGCTCGCTGCTTCAACAGCGAGGAAGAGGCTACCAGAGCCATATCGTCACGCATCTTCCAGCCCGGCGACGTCATCGTCATACGCTACGAAGGGCCGAAGGGCGGTCCGGGCATGCGCGAGATGCTGACTCCGACATCGATGCTTTCCGGTATGGGTGCGGATACGAACGTTGCGCTCATCACCGACGGCCGATTCTCAGGCGGCTCGCGCGGCGCCGCCATCGGACACGTCTCCCCGGAAGCTGCCGCCAGGGGACCCATTGCAGCTGTTCGTGACGGCGATATTATTCGCATCGATGTCAACAACAGGCGACTCGAGATAAAGGTGGACGAAAGGGAGATAGCGGAGCGCCTCGAGTCTCTGCCCCCGTTCACCCCCAAGGTGAAGAAGGGGTTCCTCGCAAGATATAGCAGACTCGTCAGCTCTGCGAATACGGGCGCCGTGTTCGAGGACGTTGTCTAATCTCGCAGGGAAGATTGCGCACGGAAAGCGCCGGGTACCACCTGCCCAATCCTGGCGGCCTCAGAGTTGGCCCCAGGTCTTCTACCTGGTCGCCGTACTCATCCATCGCGTGACAAGAACCTTGAGCAGTTTACTCCTTCTCACTATTTGCTCTTTACTGTTCGGTCCCCCACTTCATCTCTACAACCCACCTGTCGAATCAGGCACACACCCCTGTGTCCAATCATCTCTCCGTTCTCTCACCTCCTGCAGCAACGCTTCGGGGGCTCGACATTGCCGGTCTTCTTCAAGACAACTCGTGTCAGTGCCACACGAGCACACACGACCGCACATGCCCGGGGCGGCAGGATCCGGAAACGATGAGCGGGGACTGGCGATGCTCCAGCTATCGGGGGGTCTTAACCGGCGGATCGCTGTCGATCCCTACTGAGAGCGCGAGGCATCTAAGCTCCGCTTGCAGGCGCTGCCACTACCATGCGGGCAGCAGCCTGCCAAACCAATCAGCGACGGGTCAAACGTCTGAACGTGGCCCGCGAGAGACGGTGGCCTTCACCGCGACGCCCCGCTGCCAGCGCTTGAGGAGAATCGGACAGCATCTCAGGTCGCGATTCCCTGTACGCCTCGAACACCTCTGCACCCTCACACCCGCGTGAGAGCGCGGCGGCTATGTCCTTTGCCAGCCTGGTCTTGAACATACGGCCCGTCGATGAGGTGAAATACGCAAATCGCACATCGTCAGGTACACAACCCCACACCTCAAGCCTCTTCAGCAACTGCTCCACGGGAACCGTCTTGACTACAGGGCGCTGAAGCCCAAGCTCAATGGGAAACTCACTCATCTGTGAGCGCGGAAGCACCACGCGATGGCCCGTGCTGAGAATCAGACCACAACTTACCAGGGTCACCGGTTGCCCATGCACGTTTGCTGCCTCCAGCACCAGTTGGGCATCATGAGACTCGGCATCGTCTCCAATTGACAGCCCAACGCCAACTGTCACCTTCACGAGCGGACGCTCCCAGTACCGCCTTATCAACTCTATGCCAAGCACCACGATCCCGGCCGCCACGCCACCACCAAAAGCCGCAAGGAAGATCCCTTGATCCAGCTGCATGATTCCTCCGTCATGAACTCACATGCGACGTATTCCCCGCGCCAAGGATACACTCAATGCACGTCTCTGGTCTACAGTCTGTCCTCGCCAACAGCCTCAAGGATCAGAGAACTGAATCATCGGACCTGTCAGGTCACGAGTGGTGTCGTCTCGGAAGTACACGATATGACTCTT
Source organism: Dehalococcoidia bacterium (assembly GCA_003562475.1). GTDB lineage: Bacteria > Chloroflexota > Dehalococcoidia > GIF9 > AB-539-J10 > SKVJ01. The sequence continues at coordinate 29,513 of PWUU01000074.1, forward strand.
CACCGTCTATACCTCTCCGAGCTTCCTTAGACCATCGTAGACCATATTTGCCGCAGCTCACGTGGATCACGGAACGGGAACCCATGCCCTCTAGTTGTCGCCCGAAACCGTACCGTTCCTACGGAATCGGTAACCCGCACTTATCACGTAGCGATTTCGTCACGCACTATGTTCTAAGCACAATTGGCACTCCTGTGCGATGCGTTCCCTCCCAGCGCACACATACAGTGAGCGCCGTCGTGAAAAGCTCCGGGCGATGCTGATGGCGGCCGGTATGCTCGCCATCGCCGTATTCACAGGTACGATCTCGAACGATGCCATCATCACCATCCCTCAAGATGATTGGACTTCTCCGTCCACACAGGTGGTCGAAACACCTTTCACTGAAAAGGCGGGTGCCCTGGAGGTCATCTCCGCCGCAGCAACCAGCGTCTCTCAGTTGCATCAGGATACGTACACCAATCGATGGGGAATCGACCGAATGGGAGTGCCCGCCGCATGGGATGCCACTCATTTCTCACCAGTACTGGTCGCAGCGCTCGACACGGGCATCGTCCTGGACGCACAGTTTGCCGACAGGCAGGGCCGTTTCGACACACCCACAGTAGCGCAGGCCGCCCGCATTACACTTTCAACCGGGCCCAGGTCACCAATAGCTCATCGGGAATCGATTCTTCCTCCGTCATCGCGTCAAGGGTCACCTCAAGCGCTTCCAGAGTCGCTTCCACATCCGCCTTCGAGTGAGCTGACGAGAAGACGAACATGCCACCACGGAGCGTCGCGACCCCTCGTTGGAGCAGATGCAGATTCATTCGCTCCCTGCACACGGCGCACACAATGTACGGGCGCATTCCGGTGGACAAAGCTGTTCATAACTTCACCATTTGGTTCGAGACGTCATGAACGCTGAAGTCGATAGTATGGTTGAAAGGACCGCAGCACAACTGGCGTTTTGACGGACCTCCGTGAACGCGGTATTGTTCGGGATGATTGCGGGCGTCTGACACACCAGTCACACGGAAAATGACCGAATGGAAATAGTGTTTGAGGTGGCCAGGCACTTCTGGCACTACGTCCAGGAAGTGTTTCCCTACCTGGCACTGGGATTCTTCCTCAGCGGTCTCATTCAGGTATTCGCCCCTTCCGACTGGATCACGAGACATCTGGGGGACGCCGGCCTGCGCCCATTGCTCTATGCCACTCTGGCTGGTACTGCGCTGCCGATCTGCTGTGTCGGCTCCCTGCCGGTAGCCATCAGCCTGCACGACAAAGGTGCCCGACTGGGCCCGGTTCTCTCCTTTCTTGTGGCAACGCCCGCTACCTCGGTCCCAGCACTTCTTGTCAGCTATGGACTTCTTGGTCTCCGGTTCACCGTCTACATCTTCATTGCCGTCATTGTCCTGGGCCTCGTCATAGGACTCGCTGGCAACCGGCTCCGATTCACACCTCCCCCACGGGGTTCATCCGGCACGAGCGTCACAGATCCGGTGTGCGGCATGCAGGTGGACACATCCAAGCCCGATGTTGTCACTACCAGGCACGAGGGGACCCGGTACTACTTCTGCTGCGATCTTTGCCGAACCAGGTTCATAAGGCTGCCGGCTGCCGACCCCGCCGCGTGTACAGGTGAATCATGCGCATGCAAGCCGCAGACCGGCAACCGCATGACACAGGCACTTCGCTACTCGTTTATCACAATGCCTCGCAACATTGGCCCGGAGATACTCCTCGGCCTTGCACTTGCGGCAGTTGTAGCAGCCGTGACCCCCATTGGACGTTTCGTGGGAGAGTATCTCGAGGGCGGAGTCGCGTATGCGGTGGCGCTGCCGGTCGGCATAGTCATGTACACATGTTCGACCGCCAGTGTTCCCCTTGTGCACGCGCTGGCAACACAGGGGATGAACATCGGTGCAGGCATGCTCCTGCTCATTGTCGGACCGGTGACGAGCTGGAGTACCATTCTTGTCCTTCGTAAGGAGTTTGGAGTTCGGACACTAGTGTTCTATCTCGCAGTCATTAGCGTGCTATCTCTCGCTGCTGGAATTCTTTATTCTATTGCGTTGGCGTAAGAATGCTCACCACATTGCACAGAACAGGTGTTCTCGCTAGTATCGATACATGCGGACGCACAGGCTAATAGTCTTCTTTCTCTTAACATTTGTCCTTTCGTGGGGAGTTCCCGGCATGCTCCTGTTGCTAGCCTGGGCCACTGGCGCATTCGATGTCTCTCTCGACAGGTACTCACCACTTCACTTCCTGTTCTTCTGGGCTCCAACGCTGTCGGCATTGACTGTTGTGGCACTAACGCAGGGACACAGGGGACTGAAAGCCTATCTGCAACGCATGCTACAGGTACGATTCAAGTGGCGCTGGTGGACTGCCGTCGTAGTTGGCGTTCCGTTGCTCAAGCTACTTGCGTGGGGACTGGCAGATGACCCGAGTCCCCCTGAAATCCTGAACACCGCGCTCCCCGCGGGAGCAATGCTGGTAGCCGCCGTCATGGCTGCAACCACCGGGCCCCTTGGCGAACTTGGATGGCGAGGCTTCGCGCTGCCCCTGCTCCAGCGCCGCGTCAACGGTCTGCTGGCCGCCATTATCATTGGAGCCGTCTGGTCCCTCTGGTACCTGCCATGGCTCCTACCCGGCACCGTAATGGACTGGTCACCGGGTGGTGACAGCATTCCTGCGATCGTCAGATTCTTCGCCGGTGGCATCGCTCTCAGCATCACGGCAACCGTCATCTTCAATGGCTCAGGCGGAAGTATTCCGCTTGCAATCCTGTTTCACTGGCTCAACGGCTATCCTCATATGTGGGAACTGGAAGCCCACGTCGCATACGTGGATACCGTTATCACCCTCACTACCGCAGTCATCCTGATCTTCATCCTGCGCCGCCGCTATCTGTCGCGCAGCAACCTGTCCACGGACGTCACGCCGGGACTACCGGAGCCCGGCCGACAGCAGCCACAAGCCCCGTAACCGGGCCTGACTCTTGTTGCGTCCGGGATAAGTGTCCACGACAACGCACAGACTCCGGCCGCAAGCAGAATTCCGCACTCCTCTTACTGGCTTCCCCCTGTGCATAGCGCTCCTCTCGACCGAAGCAGGCAACAGACTGGCATCAAGAGTAAGGAAGCGGATCAGGCACGTTCATCACTTCTGTTCAAACGTGGGCCCACCCTCCTTTGCCGACGTGGTTGTAGGGACGGTTTCACAGTGGTACAGTGACAGAGTCCAACCAGGGTATAATAGAGGAGGGTTTCATGATACGAGAGGCAGTCTTTGTGCCAGGTGTGCCAAGGCCCACAGCCCCTTATTCGCCTGCCATCAAGGCGGCTGGCTTTGTCTTCGTCTCCGGCCAGTTACCCATCGACCCATCGGGCACCATGCCGGATGGAATGAGCGCTCAAACCAGACAATGCCTTGACAACGCGAAGGCAATTCTGGCGGCATCAGGTGTCGGCCTCGACAGCGTCGTCAAGTGTACCGTCTTCATCACCAACATGGACGAATTTGGCCTCATGAACGAGGCATATGGCCAGTACTTCCCGGAGCTGCCACCCGCACGCTCAACAGTTGAGGTTTCACGACTGGCGAAAGGTGCGCTCGTAGAGATAGACGCAATCGCGCTCGCCTAGTCATCGGCACCGCTAGCGCTTGAGTGTGCCTCCAACTGCCACGCCAATACCGATGCCGAGAGGCACCGCGACCTCCTCGAGTACCTTGGTGATTGCTGCCTTGAGCGACTTCTTCTGCTGGCTCGAAATCTGGTAGCGCGTTTTCACGAGGCGTGCGATTGTGTTCGCCAGATCAAGCTGAAGATCGATACGTTCAGGCGATTCAGCCATCATCTCCCGCAAACGCACACGAAGCAGCGCTATCTCGTCGTCAACACCCTCGATACGACACGCAACATCCATTTCAAGCCGCTCAGCTTCGGAGAGCGCAACGGCATAGAACCCTGTCTCTCGTGTCTGCGTCTTCCGGGTTCGCCTCTTATCCATTGCGCCGCTTCTTCACCTCTGGAGACTCATTAAGAGCCCGTTCTACTTTCGTTCGTAAGGAGGGTAACAGAGTTGCCCCAGCCTGCCGATGCGCGAGATATGCGTACATCGTTCCACAAATAAGGCGATACGCCGCCAGTTCATATTCACCTGCCACTATGAGTTCCTTCAGCGACCGCACCATGTGATGATTCATGTGATTAGGTTAAGAATATACTTCCAACTCTCATGCCCACTACTATTAGTATACACCACATCGGGGGCTTGCCGGAAGCTCGGGCATGGGCTTGAGCTGGCTGTGACAGCAACAGTGCCTGGAGCCAGGCGTGTGCTGCCGCAATGGAATAGCGCCACGATCCCCACTCACGTGCACGTCGACGATACTGCCTCTCTGTCATGCGATTCTCGATTACACACGGGACGAAACGTCGCCATAATGCTACTATTGGGACGGGCAGAGGAGGATTGGCGACAGTATCGATGAGTTCAGCCGCAACCACCGGAGTACTGCTGGTTCTTGGCGCGCTTCTGCTCGGGTTCGTGGCCGCGAATATCTACACGCATGTAGCTGCACTCAGCTGGGAGCGCACGCCATATCCATCTGGCCGCCTCATCTCAGCTAATGGCGTCCGTCTCTACACGCGAATCAAGGGCAACGGCACACCAGTGATACTCATAGAGCCTGCGTTGGGTAGCCCGGGGGCTGAGTGGTGGCGCATCCAGGACGAGCTGGCGAGGATGACAACAGTCGTGACGTACGACCGTGCTGGCTATGGTTGGAGTCGGTCAGGCAAGTACCCACGCACAAGCTTCCAGGTCGTGGCCGAGCTACACAGAATGCTGGAGAGAGCCGGTCTCGGCGGGCCTTACATCCTCATAGGCCATTCACAAGGCGGGCTCTACGCTCAGTTGTTCGGCAGACTGTATCCGGATCAGGTCGCCGGCGCGGTGTTCCTCGACCCGGTCTCGTCGAACCAACAGCGATTCAAGGCAGAGCTCAAGCCTCATGCATATCAGATGAGCGGGATCGATACGCTGCCCTACCCCAGGTCCGCGGGTGTTCTACGCAAGTTGGGACTCTTGCGTCTCTTCCGACCCTTTGTCGAGACAAAACTACTCAGCAATCAGTCCACGCTTCCCGCAACGGTCCGCGAGGTCATCTGGCAGCACCTCGCGCTACCGAAGGCCTACAACGCCATCCTGAGCGAGTACGAGCAGAACAGGACACCCGCTAACAGCTCGGAGGTCCGGAGCGCCGGCACTTTCCCTCAGGTCCCGCTGAAGGTCATCTATCATTCACCCCATAAGATGGTTCGAGAGTTGCTGAGTAACCGGGGATTGCAGCGCGACGACGCCGAAGAGGTCGAGCAAATCTGGCAACAGCTTGCCCGGGCTTACGTCAGGCTCTCACCCCATGGTGAGTGGATAGTTGCACAACGGAGCGGCCACTATATTCACCTGGACCAGCCTGAACTGGTCGTTGAAGAGGTGCGACAGATGGTCCTCGCACTCCGCCAGTCTGTTCCAACAGATTGAGTCTTCAGCCACGACAGATAATTCGCGCCTGTAGTCGACACCTCCAGCCTTGCACCCCCCGTCAACGGGTGCTATTGTTGCAGGGCATGCGGCTGCCCTGGGAGGAGTTGGAGCCCGCGTCACACGAAACGCTGGAGCGCCAGCGTCGGGCTGTTCATCAACTAGCGCACCTCGCCGGCACAGCCTTTGCCGTCGCCATGGCCCTGATCGTCCTGCAATTGGTGGACCGGACCATCTCGTCTGGCCTTACCGCAACTCACCTGTTTGAGTCCATACGCACGCTGTGGCCAACCACGGTTGCCTGCCTGGTGAGCCTCCTCATCCTGCTCACATGCTGGCTCCTCCACCATATCCAGTTCCACTACCTGACAAGATCCAGCGGCGCACTTCTGCTGTTACACACAGTCCTGTTATTGGTCGTTCTACTCGTTCCCTTATCGACAGCGGTACTGCACGAGGTAGGAATCACCCGTGATGTCCTCGTTCTCTACACCGGCCATGTGTTCCTGTTGTTGCTGCTGCTCCTGCTCATGTGGCGACACGCCGTAAAGGGTGGCCTGCTCTTTGGAAGCGACGTTCCTGCGCGAATCGTGTTTCGATTGCGGCTCATCCTGCGCGCCGGGATAATCGTTCTACCCCTTATCCTGGGGCTGGCGTTTGCGAGCGCGGCCGCGAGCCTCGGTGCACTCGTCGCCCTGTTCGCAATCTACCTGATCCTCATCACAAAGGGAGGCTACACGCTCGACGTCCTCAGGAGCCGAGCGCACCTCACAGAGGTATGACGCCGGAAAACGACATGCTCCCACGACGCAGCGTCTCATCCAGGTGCGGCATCCACCGCCATTCGCAGCCGCTGCACAAACTCCCCAACACTGGCAAGGCTACGATCGCTGTCCACAAGCTGTAGTAACCGGCTGCCCACGATAACGCCATCGGCAACGCTGGCCACGCTTGTCGCCTGCGACGGCGACGAGATGCCGAAACCCACGCACAGTGGCAGCGATGTCCTCATACGGGCACGCGCAACGAAGGACTTCAGTCCCTCGTCCAGCACTGTGCGTGCACCCGTCACGCCGGTCAGTGACACCAGGTAGAGAAACCCTCGAGACCTCCTGGCCACATATTCGAGCCGCGCATCGGTGCTGTTCCGGGCAACCAGGTAGATGATATCGAGGCCATGGTAAGCACCTGCCTGCTCCAATGCGCCCCCCTCATCTGGCGGCAAGTCCGGAACGATGAGACCGCTCACACCCGAGTTGACCGACGCCCCGCAGAAATGGTTCAGCCCCTTACGAAGCACCGGGTTGTAGTAGCTCATGAACACGAGGGGTGTTTCCATCTCGTCCGACAGATGAGATGCTATATCGAGACAGACATCGGGCGTGACTCCGTTCGCCAGAGCCACATGGCTCGCCTGCTGTATCGTCGCCCCATCCGCAAGCGGGTCGGAAAACGGGATGCCAAGCTCAACAACGTCGCACCCGTTCTTCGCCAGCAGCGGCGCGAGCCGCAGTGTCGTGTCGACGTCAGGATACCCAACAGTCACATATGCGATGAGCGCCTTTGAGCCAGGGGGCTCGAACACCTTCTGAAGCCTGCTCACAGCTCACCTCCAAGAACGTCGACGACGATCCCCATATCCTTGTCTCCGCGGCCGCTCACATTCACGACGATGATATCCTCGCGGCCACACCTCCCGGCCAATTCCACAGAGTACGCCACCGCATGAGCCGATTCCAGTGCCGGCGTGATTCCCTCGGTCCGGCACAACAACTTGAATGCTTCGAGCGCTTGACTGTCGTCCACTGCAACGTATGCCGCCCTGCCCGAGTCTTTGAGGTAGCTGTGTTCCGGTCCCACTCCCGGGTAATCGAGACCAGCCGACACGCTGTGTGTGCTCAGGATCTGGCCCTGCTCATCCTGCAGCACGTAGGACTTCGCTCCGTGCAACACGCCAACCGTGCCCGCTGCAAGCGATGCGGCATGCAGGGACGCGTCCAGTCCCTTACCCCCCGCCTCAACACCGACAAGCTGCACCGTTTCGTCTCCAATGAACGGATGGAATATGCCAATGGCATTGCTGCCTCCACCCACACACGCCACTATGTAGTCGGGCAAGCGCCCGGAGAGCTGGAGCACCTGATCACGTGTTTCCCGCCCTATGATCGACTGGAAGTGCCGCACCACTGTGGGATAGGGTGCTGGTCCCACCACGGAGCCAAGCAGGTAGTAGGTGCTCTCTACATTCGTCACCCAATCGCGTATCGCCTCGTTAATAGCGTCCTTAAGCGTACGTCCTCCGGATGCGACTGGACGAACTTCGGCCCCCATCAGCTTCATGCGAAACACATTGAGCGACTGACGCCGTACGTCCTCTTCTCCCATATACACGACGCACTGCAGCCCCAGTTTCGCACACACTGCTGCCGTCGCAACGCCGTGCTGCCCCGCACCGGTCTCCGCCACGATGCGCTGTTTGCCCATCCGGCGCGCGAGAAGGGCCTGCCCGAGCGCATTATTGATCTTGTGCGCGCCGGTATGCGCCAGATCCTCCCGTTTCAGCAGAATCTTTGCATCCCCACAATGGGCACTGAGGCAGTCTGCTTGAAAGAGAGGCGTCGGTCTACCCACGTAGTCTTTGAGGAGTCCTTCCAGTTCAGAGTTGAAGGACCAGTCAGTGATTGCCTCTTCATAGCCACCCGTCAGTTCCTCCAGGGCCGGGATCAACGTCTCAGGGACGAACCGCCCACCATAGTCGCCAAAGTATCCCCTGGCATCAGGCAACGTTATTGCTGATTCCACAAACAATCTCCTTTTCCGCCTTTCTCACAGCACGCACAAAGGCTTCTATGAGTATGGGGTCTTTCCTGCCGTCCCGCTCTACTCCGGAGGAGACATCGACCCCGTACGGACGTGCCTGAACAACGAGTTGGCCGACATTAGCTGCATCGAGGCCGCCCGCCACTATCACCGAATACGACGCTGACGCTTCTCTCGCCACACGCCAGTCGAACGTCCTGCCAGTGCCACCATGCGCTCCGTCGACGCCCGTATCCAACAGGAACGACACGGGACGGTGTTCATTGATGCGTACGTAGCTCTCTATCTGTCTCACGAGGTCGGCCGTCTTTGTTTCGGCAAAGATGCGGAATGTCCTGATGACCGGACGCGTTATACCTGCACAGTAGACGCATCCCTCCTCACCATTGAGCTGCACCAGATCCAGTCCACACTGCTCTGCGATGGCATTCACCCTCTGTTGCGCCTCGTTCACAAACACTCCCACCACGGCCGGCCGTTTCGATAACCCATCGAGTGATCGCACCAACCGCCGAGCCTGTGATGGAGTCACCTGTCGTCTGCTGGCCGCAAACACAATTCCGACATAGTCGACGTCCGCTCGGGCAGCCGCCAGCACATGCGCCTCATCCTGGAGTCCACACACCTTCACTTTGACCCTGGACAACGCAACTCCCTCACTTTCGCACCGATATCGGGCGCGGACATGATGGCCTCGCCCACAAGCACGGCGTCCAGACCGACCAATGCCAGCCGCTCGATATCCTCACGGCGCCTTATGCCGCTCTCTCCAACCACCAGCCGACCGGCAGGAATCCCGGGGCGCAGACGCTCGAAGGTCGAGAGGTCCACAGCGAGAGTTCTAAGATCTCTGTTGTTGATGCCAATGATGAGTGCACCACTGTCGACAGCCCGATCCAACTCAGCTTCGTCGTGAACCTCTACGAGGCAACGCATGCCCAGCATCCGGCTCAGGTGGAGCATGTGCAGCAGTTGTGGCTGCACCAGTAGTGCCGCGATGAGGAGGACACAATCAGCGCCATGAGCTCGCGCCTCGTACACCTGATAGGGATCAACGATGAAGTCCTTCAGCAACACCGGGGGGCCGTCCGATCCGACAGCGTCCACAATACCAGCCAGAGACGAGAGGCTGCCACCAAAACGCCTCGACTCTGTAATGACGGAGATAGCGTCAGTCCCGGCAGCGGCGTACGTACGCGCCACCTGCACCGGATCGATGTCGGTCCGTATGACACCACGGGACGGAGATGCCCGCTTCACCTCGGCGATAAGGCTGACACCGCAACCTTGAAGCGCCGCAGCAAAATCGCGTGCGGGGGCCCGGGCCGCTGCAGCCGCCTCCATCATTGCGGCGGTGCACAGTGACTTGCGAATTTCCAGCTCCTCACGCACACCGGCCACTATTTCAGACAGTGCGGTCATGCCACCACCTCTGTCCCACTGCGGCTTATTCGGATGAGTTCTTCCAGCTTCGACAACGCTCTACTCGATTCCAGCGCATCTCTCGCGATAGGCACCGCTTCTCTCACCGAGTCAGCCGCTCCCGCCACATAGAGTGCTGCCGCGGCATTCGCGAGAACTACATCACTGTGTGGACCGGGTTTCCCTGCCAGCACATCACGCAGTAACTCAGCGTTTTCCTCGCTGTTCCCACCCACAAGTTGTTCACGGGACACAAAGGGCAAGCCCAGGTCACCAGGCGACAGCGTGTACTTTCGCAGCCGTCCTCCCTCCAGTTCGCACACCAGAGTCCTGCAGGACAGCGTGACCTCATCCAGGCCGTCTTCACCATGCACCACCATGGCCCGACGGCAGCCGAGACGATGCAGTACCCCGGCCATGGTCTCCACCAGCGCCGGTTCCGCGACACCGAGCAACTGCGCACGCGCATCTGCCGGATTGCAGAGCGGTCCCAGTATGTTAAATACGGTACGAATTCCTATCTCTCGTCGTGGCCCCGCTGCATGCTTCATTGCAGGATGAAACACAGGAGCAAACAGGAAGCCAATACCAGCATCCCTGATGCAACGCTCCACATCACCCGGCCGCAGATCGAGTTGCACCCCAAGCGATTCCAGCACATCCGCGCTGCCGCAACGACTGCTCATAGCCCTGTTTCCATGCTTGGCAACACGAACCCCGGCGGCAGCCGCTACGAAGGCCGCCGCCGTGGAAATGTTGAAGCTCTGTGACCCGTCTCCTCCAGTGCCGCACGTATCCAGCTCCGCACCTGGATCGATACGCACCGCTCGCTCCCTCATCGCCGCGGCCAGGCCTGCTATCTCCTCTGTCATCTCCCCCTTCATTCTCAGTCCTACAACGAAGGCCGCTACCTGTGCGGGCGTAGCCTCTCCCTCCATCACCTCATGCATTACCCGGGACGCCACCGACATATCGAGAGAACGCCCCGCAACAACGGACGCGATGGCATCTCGAATCATCGCACTGCTCCTTCCAGGAAGTTGCGCAGCAATTCCTTGCCATTTTCCGTCATGAACGACTCTGGATGAAACTGCACTCCCTGTACCGGATACTCCCTGTGCCGCAGCCCCATGATGAGGCCGTCGGATGTCCATGCAGTCACCTCCAGGCACTCCGGTAACTCCAGTCGTTCCACTATGAGTGAGTGATAGCGGATTGCCACGAATGGATTGGGAAGCCCGGCGAAGAGCGCACTGCCGTCGTGATACACATGTGATGCTTTCCCGTGCATAATCTCAGGAGCCCTATGCACACGTCCACCGTAAGCGTGGCCAATACACTGGTGCCCAAGACACACTCCGAGCATCGGCAAGTGCGGCCCCAATCGCCTGACAACTTCGTTCGAGACACCGGCACGCTCCGGGGTGGAAGGCCCGGGGGACACCACAATACGTTCGGGCAGCATCTCAGCAATCTCATCAACCGTCTTCTGGTCGTTGCGCACGACCACCACTCTTTCGCCCAGCTCAGAGAGGTACTGGCACAGGTTGTAGGTGAAGCTGTCATAGTTATCGATGAGCAGTAGCATCGGACACCTCCCTCTCGCGTTGCGTGCCCTCCGCCTGGTCGATCGCCTTGAGCAACGCGCATGCTTTGTTCATCGTCTCATCGAACTCCTGTGCCGGCACGCTGTCATAGACAATGCCGCATCCGCTCTGCGCATGCACCACACCCTGTGAGGCAACAATGGTTCGTATTGTGATTGCCATATCCATGTTGCCCGAGTACGAAAGGTATCCAACCGCGCCGGCATACGGTCCCCGTCGCTCCAGCTCTAGATCGGCAATTATCTCCATCGCCCGGACCTTTGGTGCGCCGGACACCGTCCCCGCCGGGAAGCACGCGCGAAGTGCATCGAGCGCCGTCAGATCGATGCGCAGCTTGCCCTCCACATGGGTCACCAGGTGCATCACATGCGAGTATCGCTCCACGTCCATGAGGTCGCTCACCACAACAGAACCTGGCTCGCTCACGCGTCCGATGTCGTTGCGGCCGAGGTCGACCAGCATGATGTGCTCTGCCCTCTCTTTCTCGTCCATGCGTAATTCCTGCTCCAGCCGGACGTCTTCCTCGACCGTCAGCCCACGTCGTCTCGTGCCGGCCAGCGGACGCGTCATGACCTTGCCATCCTCAACACGAACCAGTATCTCGGGAGACGCACCAACCAGTTGAAACCCGCCACAATCAAGGTAGAACATGTAGGGCGATGGGTTGATCGTGCGAAGTGCCCGGTAAATGTCGAACGGCGCAGCAGAAGTCGGGCGACTGAGACGCTGAGAGAGGACTACCTGTATGGCCTCGCCTTCACCAACGAGATCCTTCACCTTCATCACGGCATGCTCGAAATCCTCCCGGCTGAAGTTAGACCGGAACGAGTCGTACGCCACTCCTGCCGATTCATCCTGTGGAGACGTCTCCAGCGGCTGTTGCAGGCGGGTGACAAGTGAGTCTATTCTGGCAACTGCCTGTCCGTAGCAGTCCTCAAGGTTGCCCTCCGGTTTCACGTGGCTCAACACCCTTATGGTGTGTGTCACGTGATCGTACACGAGCATAGTGTGTACGAACATAAAGCAGGACTCGGGTAGTCCAAGCGGATCAGCCGAAGGGCTTGGAAGCCTCTCGAATCGACCTGCTGCTTCATAGGACAGGTAGCCGACAGCGCCACCGCAGAGTCGCGGCAGGCCGGGCACACGGGCAACCTGAAACTGGCCCATCGCCTGCGAGAGGCCAATCAATGGGTCGACTCCATCGTCGCTCCTCGTTGTGAGCACCAGGTAAGGCTCGGTGCCGATGAAGCTATAGCGGGCAAGTCGCTGGCCGCCCTCGACGCTCTCCAGCAGAAAACACGGGCCGTCGCGGTGAACCTTGAGGAACGCCGAGACCGGCGTCTCGAGATCCGAGACGACCTCGCGCCAGACGGGCACCCACTTTCCTCCCTCTGCGTAGCGTCGTACGTCTTCGAGCGCCGGGTAGTACATCACATTCCTCCTTCAATCGTCTCAAGAACAAGAAAAGCCCCTCGTCTCTAGGGACGAGGGGCTTCTGCCCTTCGCGGTGCCACCCTGGTTGACCACACATGGAATATGCGTGGCCCCCTCTTGTCAGGTACCACCCCTCAAGAGGAGCTATACCCTGGGCTTTGATAACTGTGCCCTCTCCGTCAGGGCCTACTCGGGAATGCCCTTTCGGCCTGCGGCTCCCGGGTCCATTCACTCCACGCGCTATCGCCGGCTCACACCTTACCCGGCTCTCTGAGATCCGCTTGTGGACTTACTAGTCCCGTTCGCAGCCTTTGCCTATTGGTAATATGGGTCAGCATAGTAGACAGTCGTCAACCGGTTTGTCAAATCGTTCGTGATGACATGCCTCGCCATCAGTCCGACAGCGATTCAGGACGACATCTCATCATCGCCTCCTGAGCCTCAACTCTACTCCCATGCCCTCAGCCAACAACCTGAGTCTCTCTCGCATGACTCTCGCACGACTCTTGCGATCTTCCCCAAGGCCCGCTTCATCTACCTCTACTAAGGCCTCACTGAGTGCGGTCTCCAGCTTATCTGTGGGAAGCAACGCACATGCCAGACAGAAATGGCTCTTTGATCGCCCGTCGTCAAACTCCGTCAGCATCGAACGCAGTACGGCGACACGTCGCTCCTGTCGAACCACGAAACCTGCGATACCGTTTTCTCGTATGCACCGCAGGTTCTCCATCGTATTTCGATGAGTGACGAAAGAATCACTCTCGTCCAGTCCTTCGAGACGTACGCACGGAAACTCCGGGCATTCCCCACACGTTTCATACTGCCGGTCGCGCACCGCACAGCGAGCAATCACACACCACCGGCCGCCTGTGCCTGAGGCGACGGGTGCTGTACACCCGGGACAGCCGTCATCCTTCCTGACATGGTGCATCGGGCAGAGGTAACAATCAATACCACAAGCCCCAATCGAAGGATAGTTCTTGTGTTTCACCGACTCTCCCGGCCCACAAGACATAATATTGTGACCGCCTCGCCCTCGCAAGAGCCACACCCCACCACGACAGCTGTCCAGACATTGTACAAGAAGACCGAAGAGCCAATTTGCCATTGAGCGCAACAAGTCCCACACAACCATGCTCCATTGTCATCGGTCCCCAGGCCTTGAAACACCACAGACCATGTCCTATCATGGACCCGAGGACTATCACGTCAGCTCGCAACCGCTACCCATAGAGTCGCCGGATGGCGAGAAACGGAGAGGATGTGAGTTCAGTCACAGCATTGCGGCATCGACTCGAGAGACGTCAGTTCCGACGAACATACGTTGGCCTCGGAGACACAACTGCTGGCACTCCCACTTCCCCAGTGACAGCGATAAAGGCCGCGTCTTCTTGGGGGAGAAACAGGCCTCCCCAGTCTTGTCGGGAGTCTGTGACGTGAGCACCCTGCGTCAGAGGAGGCCTCCCCTGCTCTCGAAGTCCCGGTTTACGGCCGGGCTGCAATGCCACAAGCGCCTCTACCTGGCATGCTTCCACAATTCACTGGCAGACCCGGTGACGAAACAGCAACAGGTGCTCTTCGACTCCGGTACTGAAGTCGGAGTGCTCGCGCAGGGCCTCTTTCCAGACGGCAAACTCATCTCCGAGGATTACACAAACCATTCAGGCGCCATGGCCTCAACACAAGAGGCACTGCGCGCATCCACACCTTCTCCTCTATACGAAGCAGCTTTCGCACATGACGGAGTGAGAATCCGTGTAGATCTGCTCGTTCCCGTGGAGCGGACCCGGTTCGACATCATGGAGGTCAAGTCGACGAGCAAGGTCAAGGAGGAACATCTCTACGACGTAGGGATCCAATGGTACGTACTCCGTGGCTCTGGCATACAGATACGGCATGCCTGTGTTTGTCATCTCAACACTACCTACGTGTACCAGGGAGGCGCATACGACCTGAGCCGGCTCTTTCGGATCGTAGATGTAACCGGCGAGTGTGAAGCATTGCTGTCCGAGGTTCCTTCACTCCTCGCAGGGATGAGACATGCGCTCGACAGCCTCGAGCCACCGGATGTAAGCCCCGGCAGACACTGCATCAGACCGTATCTCTGCGAGTTCTACGGACACTGTCACGCAGGCCAGTCGGAACATCCCACAACACAGCTTCCCCGTGCTGGTGAAAGTCTGCTGTCTTCTCTCAAAGAAGCAGGAATAGAGGATATCCGGGACATCCCCAGGTCCTTCCCGGGATTAAACGCCCTGCAACGCAGGGTACGCGACTGCGTGGCGGATAATCGATTCTACCTTGCTCCATCGTTGGCGGACCAGCTGCGGCAACTTAGCCGACCTGTTCACTTCCTTGACCTGGAGGCATTCAATCCCGCGCTTCCCCTCTACAAGGGCACACGTCCGTATCAGGTCATCCCATTCCAGTGGTCTGTGCATTCATTGCAGGAGGACGGGAGCCTGCACCACCAGGAGTTCCTGTACGAAGGAGATAGTACTCCTCAGGAGCCGTTCGCAGAGAGCCTCCTGGCCGCCCTGGGCGACTCGGGACCGGTGCTCGTTTACTCCAGCTATGAGGCCGCGCGCATACGCGAACTGGCAGAGGCACTTCCCGCACTCTCAGATCGCCTTCGAGCGCTCCTGGGTGGAAGGATGGTTGACATGCTGGAGCTTGTGCGCGCTCATTGCTACCATCCGGAGTTTCACGGCTCATTCTCTATCAAGTCGGTCGTTCCTGCACTCATACCACACCTGGGATACGACGACCTTGCCATCGCCGACGGCACATTGGCATCGATGGCCTATGCGGAGATGCTGCGACCCGAGACGGCGCAGGAGCGAAAACAGGAGATCAGGGAGAATCTACTCGCCTACTGCGCACGTGATACGCTCGCAGTGGTGGAGCTATTCAGGTTTTTCATCAGTTGAGTGACCCTGTCGTCCCGGCCTTCTCTGTTGCACATTCCATCGTGCGAGAGCTTTACATCATTATCGAATCCGTCTACCATCGCCACAGATTGGATTGCAGGGGCCATCGTCACCCTCACCTTCCCTGCCTGCACATGTCACCTGTAACGCTCTCGACGTGAGGAGGGGCAAATGCGGCACACGAAGACACGTGTCCTCGTCCTCATGTGCATCGCGATGCTGCTGGGCTACATGCCCTGGTACAGCTTCTCCGCGGTCGCTGCCTACCTCGCACAGGACTTCGGCCTCGGCGCAGGCCAGATGGGAGCCATCCTGTCGGTCTTCCAGGTGGGGTATGTCGTCATCGTCGTCTTCACCGGGTGGCTCGCCGACCGTATCGGACCCCGGAGAGTAGTCGCCTGGGCAACGCTTCTCGCAGCGATCTCGTCCACAGCATTCCTGTTCCTGGCGCGCGACTTCGCGAGCATCCTTGTGCTCAGGCTGGCTGTTGGCCTCTCGTGCGGCGCCATCTATGCACCGGGCATGGCGTTTCTCTCTTCCTGGTTCTCGCCGAAGGAGAGGGGAAAGGCCATAGGCGCCTACACAGCCGCTCTCACTGCCGCCTACGGAGGTGGCTACCTGGTAGCGGCACCTCTCGCTGCTGCCCATGGCTGGCGGGTAGGAATGCTGGGGACATCTATCCCTGTCTTCGTGGCTGCATTCATTGTCTTCTTCCTCGTTCGTGACACAGGACCGAACGAGGATTCGCCGGGCAATTCAGAATCCCCGCCGACCGCCGACATCGATCCTTCCAGCTACGGCGGTACCAGGCGCACGCTGCTGGCAGCTCAGTTGCTCATATCGCTCGCCTACATGGGCCACATGTGGGAGCTTTACGCGTTCTGGGGATGGATCGGGCCTTACTATGTGGCAAACGTCCTGCACGCAGGCTACGGTGAAGCACAGGCCGTCTCCATCGGCGGCATGCTATCCGCACTGGTCATCTTCGCGGGCGTACCCGCAGTCTGGTTTGTCGGGTCGCTCTCGGACCGTATCGGTCGCCTCAAGGCCATCATCATCGCATCGCTCGCCAGCCTCATTGTCCAGTGCACATTCGGATTCCTGTTCGGAAGACCCCTCGAACTGGTCGTACTCGTCGGACTGTGGCTGGGTTTCTGGGTCATTGCCGATTCGGGCATCTACAAGGCAGGGCTCACCGAGTTGGTGAACGCAAATCGACGTTCGCTGGCCCTTGGACTTCAATCTGCTGCAGGCTTCTCACTAACCGTTGTCTCTCCAATGGTCTTTGGCAATCTTCTCGAGATCACCAACACGAAAGGAATCGACCCAACTACAGCCACGAGCTGGGGGATCCCGTTCCTCGTGCTCGGACTGGGAGCGCTGGTTGCACCTCTTGCAACCGTGGCGCTGCGCCGCCTGCCAGAGGCGAAGCTGCTCTCGCGGGATCAGAGCTAGCCTGCCATCGAAAAACCCGAGACCAGGATCCCAACAATCACAACGGCTGCCACCACGAGGAGAGCCACGCGCAACCGGCCACCAGGTCCAGTCAGACCGCAACAACAACCTGAGTCGCTATCAGAAGGCACCGTATCAGCGTCTTCACGCCTCCCGGACTTCCCACCAGGATGGCGGGAGTCCTCGGGATGGCCTGACGCCTGACCACGTAGCTCCTGGCCGCTCTGGAAATGCCTTCTTTCATCGCTCATCGCAGATCTCCTCCGTGCCCCAACGGGGCGTCCGCTTCTCGAGAAACGCCGCAGATCCTTCTGCAGGCTCCCCGGAAGCATACAATCGCTCGATGAGCTCCGGCTCGGCTGCTGACACATCACCAAACCACGCGGGTGCCGATGCATTCACGAGCTTCTTGGCCATACGCATGGCGAGCGGGCCACCCGACCGCATGCGATCAACCACACCTTCTACTGACGGCATTAGCGTCACCGCAGGTACACACATGTTCGCCAGGTTCATCTCACACGCCTCCGCAGCACTCACCTGCCTGCGCGTCAGGATGAGGTCTTTCGCGTTGGCAGGACCTACCACGGTCACAAGTAGAGGCGTACAGGCCCAGGAGAAGAAGTAGCCGAGGCTCGTGTTTGGCAGCGACCATGTGGAATCGTCAGCTGCGACCCGGAGGTCACAGGCGATAGCGATCGCAACGCCCGCGCCTATGCACGCCCCATTCACCGCCGCCACGGTTATCTGCTCCACGTCGCGCAAGCGCTTGACCAGGTCCTGTCCAATACGCTGATGCCGTCGCGCCGATGCCGGGTCATTCTCTACGGACATCGCATCGCTCTTCAGGTCGACGCCAGCCATGAACGATCTCCCCTCTCCCGTGAAAACGACGAAACGGGTCTGGTCATCTTCGTCCAGCTGCCGGCACAACGCTATCATCTCACGAAGCATCTGTCCATCCAGCGCATTATGCAGGCGCGGATTATTGAACCTCACCTTCATGAGGTCACCGTGTTTTTCGACCAGCAGCTTCTCATACATGCGCCACGACTCTTATGTACGTCACGGCAATAGCCGCATCATAGTACCACATCACCCATCGGAGTACAGCTAACCACGACGCGACAATCAGCCGGTAATTCTCCGGCGACAGGAACGCGCGAAAGGAATCGGGCGCCACGCAGCGCGTCGCAGTTCAGCCATAGCCGCCATGTCACCCGGCGCAATATCGAGCATCATCACAGGCACGAAGGTAACCGCTCCTCGAAGTCTCGCCGGTCAGCAGAACGATAATAATGTGCTGCCATACAAGAGGCGGCGCAAGACACTTAGCCTTCCTCACTGCCATTTCCGCGCCAGAGAGCGTAAAATCCTTCCCTATGGATAACCAGAGCGATTCCTCTATCCAGTCCACCAAAGTAAAGGTCGCGAAGACCGCGATCGTCACCATCTCATCGCTCTTTGTGCTCAAGGTGGCAGCTGCCGCCGCCACGGGCAGTATCGGGATCCTCGCGGACGCCCTGCACAGCCTCCTCGACCTTTCGGCAGCCCTGATTGGCTACGTCGCCGTGCGTGTTTCTGGAAAGCCCCCGGACAGGGAGCACCATTTTGGCCACGGCAGGGCCGAGGATATCGCTGGAGCGAGCATTGCCACAATCATATTCATCGCAGCGGGCATTATCGCCTACCAGGCGATACAGCGGCTTGCAGAAGGTACCGCCGTCCAGATGGTGGAAGCTGGCATCATCGCAACAGGCGTTGCGATCGCGATAAATGTGGCTGTGTCACGGTACGTCCTGAGAATAGCGAAGGCAGCAGATTCGGTCGCGCTCGAAGCCACGGGGCGCGACCTGATGGCAGACGTGATGAGTTCGGTGGCGGTGTTCATCGGACTGATTCTCGTAAGAATAACCGGACAGCCCGTGTTGGACCCCGTGGTGGCACTCATAGTGGTGGCGCTCATCGCCCGAACCGCCCACGGCACACTGCGCAAGGCTATCAGGAACCTCATGGACACGAAGCTTCCAGAGAAAGAAGAACGCAAAATACGTCAATTGCTGGGACAACATGAAGAAATAGCCAATTACCATAGCCTTCGTACCCGGAAGGCGGGCAGTCAGCGTCACGTGGTTGCTCACATTGTCGTCTCGCGCGACCACACTGTTGAAGAGGGCCACCGTATCGCCGAGGAGGTCGAGGACCAGATACGGGCCCTCTACAGGGGAACGACGGTGACCGTCCACGTCGAGCCGTGCACGCCCGAGTGTACCGAGTGTCCAGCGCCATGCCGAGAGCACCAGGAGCATCACAACGCCCGGAGGGGAACTCAACCATCATCCTAAACCAGCCGTGTGCACCATCGTTGTACAGATAGCAGTGACATATGCCGGCGGGACCGGATGATGTCCAGAGGAGTACCATGGACGACACAGCGTTTCATTATTCCCGCACTCTGCGGATCATCATGGTTCTCGCAATCGTCGTGCCACTACTTGGCATCAGTCTTCTCTTGTGGTACTTCTCCTCGGTGGACGTTCCCGAGGCAATCGGCGTCGCAGGCGAGGGAGTGGTCGTGAACGCTGTTCCGAATGATCCGGATGCCCACGTCTCTGGTCTTACATTGGCGCCGGACGGCGACGAGCAGCAGGCTGAGATCTAGTCGTACAACCCGGCTTCGCCATGGTTCGCAATCGCAACAGTTCCACATAAGATTCCAAGATTTCCTCCGCAAGATTGCCCTAATCGTAGTTCACGAGTGTTTGACATTCGTATACGAGCACGACTAGAATGTCGCTGCATCATGAGACATGCAGGCTGGTGTGCGGGAAGCAACTGACGGGCTTAGGCCCTGTTCCATTGTAAAGACAGGGCCCTTCATTTGTCTTGAGGGCGCTGGTTAACAGGATAGACCGGAATCCGATTATTCTGGTATTCGCATCGCCGCACCGAGCTCAATACCGGAGCCTGTGGGTTCCAGCAGGAGGATCGATGACCAGAAAATACGTGTACTCGTTCGGTGACGGGACGGCCGAAGGCAGAGCAGATCTCAAGGACCTGCTTGGAGGTAAGGGGGCCAATCTCGCTGAGATGGCGCGTATGGGCGTACCCGTCCCGCCGGGCTTCACTATCACAACTGACGCATGTAACCACTACCTTAAGAACAACAGGACTCTCCCCGATGGTCTTGAAGAAGAAGTGGAGCAGGCTCTTACAAGCCTGGAGAACGCACGCGGATTGGCCTTCGGTGACAGGGACGATCCTCTCCTGCTGTCCGTTCGATCAGGATCCCGAGTCTCCATGCCCGGCATGATGGATACCGTCCTCGACCTCGGGTTGAACGAGGATTCGGTGCGCGGGCTCGCCAAGAAAACGAATAATCCGCGTTTCGCATGGGATAGTTTTCGGCGTCTCATCAAGATGTACAGCAACGTGGTGCTTGGTGTGCCCGACGCGGTACTGAACAACGTCGAGAACCAGATCAAACATGAGCGAGGCGTACGGTTGGATAGCGATCTTCCTGCAGAAGACCTGCCTGGACTCACAGAGTTGCTTCGTGAAGAAGTGAAGAAGTTCTCCGAAAAGGAATTCCCGCTGGACCCTCGAGACCAGCTCTGGACGGCCATCGAGGCCGTCTTCAACTCGTGGAACACACCCCGCGCCATAGCCTACCGGGAAATGAACGAAATCTCCCACGACCTTGGCACTGCGGCAACGATTCAGTCGATGGTGTTTGGCAACATGGGCGATGACTGCGGGACAGGCGTGGTCTTCTCTCGAGACCCATCGACGGGCCAGAAGGTCCTCACCGGGGAGTTCCTGCCCAACGCTCAGGGGGAGGATATCGTTGCCGGCACCTCCACCCCACGTCCAGTCGAAGAGATGCAGGACCTCATGCCCGCGGCCTACGAACAGCTTGAAGCGATGGCACGGCGACTCGAGAAGCACTTCAAGGATATTCAGGATATCGAGTTCACCGTAGAGAACGGCAAGCTGTGGATACTCCAGACCCGCGCCGGCAAGAGAGCGGCACAGGCCTCTATCAAGGTGGCGACAGATCTCACGCGCGAGCGAGTGATGGGCGCGACAGACGCGTTTCTCAGAATCACACCCCAGCAGCTCGAACAGGTGCTACACCCGATCATCGATCCTGGCGCCAGGCGCGAGGTGGTGGCTCGTGGACTTCCGGCTTCTCCCGGCGCAGCATCCGGCCGCGTCGCCTTCAACCCGGACGAGCTTATCGAGATGCAGTCAAAGGACGGTGGCTCATACATTCTGGTGAGGTCGGAGACGTCGGCCGACGACATCCGCGGCATCAATGCCGCTGTCGGCATTCTCACCACCCGTGGCGGCATCACATCGCACGCGGCAGTCGTCGCCCGCGGTATGGGCAAGTGCTGCGTGGTTGGTGCCTCCGCCATCGACATCCATGAAGACAAGGATGAGTTCATTGTCGGGAACCGGATTGTCACTAAGGGCGACTGGATCACCATAGATGGCACTACCGGCGAGGTAATCATCGGCCAGCTTCCCACGACACGACCCGAGCTCAGCACTGAGTTCCAGGAGCTCATGTTGTGGGCCGACCTTGTAAAGCAGATAGGCGTGATGACGAACGCAGACACCGCCTCTGATTCTCGCGTCGCGCGTCAGTTCGGCGCGGAAGGAATCGGTCTCTGCCGAACCGAACACATGTTTTTCCAACAGGACCGCATCGACCACTTCCGCAAAGCCATCCTGGCTCAGGACCACAGCGAGCGCGTCAGCGCCCTCGAGGAACTGCTTCCGTTTCAGAAGAGCGACTTCACCGACATCTTCCAGGTGATGGAAGGCCTCCCTGTAACCGTCCGGCTCCTCGATCCGCCACTGCACGAGTTCCTGCCTCTCCCCCACGACGAGGACGAGCTGACCGCGCTTGCCAAGCGCCTCCGCCTCCCATATCGTCGTGTTAGAGAGCGTGTGCATGGGCTCGAGCAGTTCAACCCGATGCTCGGCCACCGCGGCTGTCGTCTCGGAATCACATTTCCCGAGATCTACGAGATGCAGGTCAGGGCCATAATCGAGGCTGCATATGAGCTCATGCGCGAAGGCGTCACCGTACAGCCAGAGATCATGCTGCCGTTCGTGAGCGCCGAGGAGGAACTGGCTATCCTCCGCCAACTGGTCTTCACTTCGGCAGAGGAAGTCAGATCCAGGATGAAATTCCCCGACTCGAATTTCAAGTTTGGCATCATGATAGAACTCCCACGAGCAGCGCTGATCGGGGATCGCCTTGCCCCATACTGCGACTTCTTCTCGTTCGGCACAAACGACCTGACGCAATCGACCTATGGCTACAGTCGTGACGATATCGGAACATTCCTCACTGCATACGTCGAGAAAGGCATCCTCAAGCAAGACCCGTTTGTGACCATCGACAGGGCTGCTGTTGGCGAGTTGATGCGAACATGCGTCGAGCGCGGCAAGAGAACCAATTCTGATTTGAAGATCGGTGTGTGCGGCGAGCACGGTGGCGACCCTGAATCGGTGAAATTCTTCCACCAGATAGGAGTCGACTACGTGAGCTGTTCGCCCTATCGAGTTCCCGTCGCGCGCTTCGCCGCGTCACAGGCCGCCATCCTCACGAAACGCGAGAGCAACAACGGGCTCATGGAAACGCGCAGCAAGATGATGCCGCCGCTGACCCCCTGACGAGAGAAACAGCGAGTGTCCATACGCCAACAGCGCAACCTTGTTCGATGGCGTCTTCTCGCGGGTGTGCATCGTCCCACCGGGGACCTTCACCACACCGCGTTACATCGCTCAGGGGTGGTAACACCCTCCGGACGCTTCATCGCGCGATAGATTCGAGGCACGCGCTACCCCGGTTACTGCCTGGGACCGGATGCACTCTATTACAGCTTCGTTACACCGTATTTTCGTCATGTCATACCGCTCCCGGCAGACAATCCTTTCGAGGGAGCGGCGTCGCGGGCCCAGTTCTCGAGCACGTGCGAGCGCCGCAGCCCTTGCCGCCTCCTTTTCGTGCGGGCAGCCGAGAGGAACGATGTGATCCACGGTGAAGTAGTCGGGAATGCCCGGCAACTCGCGTGTCTCCATCTCGGGTTGCCCATCCTGCAGCGTGCCTCACGCGGTCGCGAGGCCAGGGCCCGTGGCACCGGCTGGAGACTGTAGACACAGGTCGCGAGCCTCCATCGCCGCAACGCATTGCCGCGAAGGATGCGCGGATACCCTTCCATCACACGTCGATTCTCCGGCGCGATGATAACAACAGGCGCTGCCAGAGAAACGGCTGCCCAGAGACACTCCACTTAGACGAGGGGGGCACGTGTGCGTGCTTCATCCAGCAGGGAGGCCACCAATCGTGCTACCTCGCGCCTTACGAATTCATCCTCGACAACGACGTACACGCATGGCTAACTGTTCGTTGTGGACGGCGCAAGGCAAGCGACATCGAGTGTCATTTCGGCGACTCCACGGGGAACCGGATCCGGCTTGAACCTCCTGACACTGTGGCGCACCGCAGCAAGATAAGGGAGGTTATCGAATACAGGTGAACCGTCCACTTTCGAGACCCCTGCCTGCATAGCTGACGATGGCGGGAGTCATTGCGTCTTCTTGTACTGGTGGTGTCCGTGCGTCAATTACGCCTGCCAGCCTGCCCACTCTGGCCCTCTCGTGCACTCCGCCCGGGAGACGCACGCCCGGCCATCTCAGCACGTATCTTGAGCACATCTCATCTCGCGTGAGATGTGACCAGGTTCGTACTTCCGTCAGTCTCTAATGACTCCTGTCACCCGAGAACCGTCCTATCCCTTTGTGCAGCCCGGATTCGGATGCCAGGTATCGTAGCTCAAGCTTAAGGCGAAGTCGGGAGTTCCAGACCGCCCGTACCCCACGCTCTTCCACCAGCTCTCTGGTCCACTCTCGCACTACCTGACGCTCTTCGGACGATAGCCCCAGAGGCTCGAGATTCCCAAGAAACGCCAGAGGGTCTTCCGATGACTCGGGAAACCCCAGTCCCTCATCGGCACGTTCCAGCGTTCTGGCAAACTCCTGATTGAGAATGCCTTCGTGCCTCGAGGCGTCCTGGCGAAGCTTCTCCTGTCTCGCGAGGTCCGCGGGAGTGAGGGGTTGTGCGGGGCTTTCACCAATGACTGTCCGGGCACTCTGAGGGCCACGTTTCTTGCCGAAGAGACCACCCAAGAAATCGCCGATTCTCATGCGGCACCTCCTTCACAGACAGCTATCGGCACATGGACTGTCTGCCTCATCCAACCGGACCCGCCGTAAAAGGGAATCCTCGACATTCTCCAATCCACCGCAAGTCACTACCAACGGTTGTTGCGGCCTCCAGATTCCCATACGCAGACCAGAATGGGCCCGTTCATTGTATCACAGAGCCCCTCTTCAAAGCTGTGCGTGATCTGAAGGCAGCTTCCGAAAAAGAGCGCGTTGCTGGTATCGGTCGAGGTTCACGCAATCGCAAATACTTCTTCACGCTGGCTTCACATTCCATTGCTAACCTTGCAATCGCACCTCCAAGAGGTCATATGGATCCTGGTGCAAGGAGGCCGGTATGAGAAAGAGGGGGAAGATGGTGATTGCACTTGCAATCTCCATGCCGCTCATGCTTCTGGGTGGAGGCCTGGCAGTTGCTGCAGACCAGTTCACGGGATTACAGAACGCGACTGAAGGGGATTGGTCGACCATTCTGTCGGGCGGTAGCAGACTGTCCATGCCCTGTATATTGCGTGCGGGATTCACGGATTCAACACGGACTCAGGCTGGGGAATGGTGCAGGGTTTGCACTCAGGACCACGACGGCAACTGCGGAGAGGAGTGCTACGTGGCAGGGGCGTGCCCGGTTGACTGTCCCCTCGTGGCCGAGGGCGAGAGCCTCGCATGCTGCAAGGACGGGAACACTGGTAAGGAGTTCCGGGAATGCTGCCGCTTTCGTGATGCTCCGCCGGTAGAGACGACTCAATCGGCGGGTTATAGCGGATGTTCCAGGTGTGACTCGGAGCCCCTAAACGAGTATCCGCCCAATTCACCGTGGTACACAGGGAATTCGTAGCACCGGGCGAGTGGGTGCTACAGGCACCGGCAAATCTATCAGGACCTCACGTCCACGCCTTGACTTGTACCGGCCCCGGCGCACCTGCGGGGCCGGTCTCCACTGAACGTCAATGAGCTTTCAACATCATTACAATTCGACCAACTGTGATACCATGCCTTCCGCCATCCTGGAGAGTGCGGAAGACATGGCTGCAGGAACGATTCTGGTTGTCGACGACGAACCCAAAGTGTGCGATCTGCTGCGCGCCTATCTCGAGCGCAGCGGCTACGGCGTACTGTGCGCCACAGACGGAGTCACTGCACTGGAGGTCGTCGAGCGCCGACACTCGGACCTCGTTCTTCTGGACCTCAATCTGCCCGGAATGGACGGCCTCGAGGTTTGCAGGGCACTGCGCCAGCGCTCCAGCGTTCCCATCATCATGCTCACCGCTCGCGATGAAGAGGCCGACCGGGTTGTCGGACTGGAGTTGGGCGCAGACGACTATGTGACCAAGCCGTTCAGCCCGAGAGAAGTGGTTGCCCGGGTGAAGGCCGTTCTCAGGCGTCGCGATCCTTCAGTAGACAACCGGCGTGCCATGGTGCTCACCGATCTCGTTGTCGACCCATCCCGCTATGAGGTCACCTATCGAGACAAGCCATTGCGACTGACTTCCAGAGAGTTCGCCATCATCGAGTTCCTGGCGCGCAACCAGGGACATGTCTATTCGAGAACGCAGTTGTTGGACCACGTATTCGGCATCGACTTCGAGGGATATGAGCGCACCATAGATGCACATATCAAGAACATCCGACAGAAGATGCTCGAAGCCTCGCCCGACACACCCACCCCATTGACCACGGTGCGGGGCGTCGGCTACAAGCTGGAGGCAGGCACGAATGCGCAGTCTGACACTCAAGCTTAGCATCCTGTTCGTCCTTGTTTCGCTGGTGGCAGTCCTCGTCGTCGCACTCTGGGTGGGTCAGCGAGTTGAGGCCGAGTTCGCCGACTACTGTAGACAGGTATGTCCGGATAACTGCTGCGAGTCACACGGTGGGGGAGGGGATCATCAGGGTCGCTCCGTGACTGGAACGCTCGAACTGGCGTATCTGGATGCGATTCGAACCTCGTTGTGGCAGGCAGCCGTGGTCGCCGGGATTGCCGCCATTGGACTCGCGGTCATCTTCAGCCGACTCATCACCAACCCCGTCAACAATCTCAAGGCTTCGGCTCAGCGCATTCGGGATGGGGATCTGTCTCAGCGGGTAGTCCCTCAAACCAGCGACGAGATAGGCGAGCTTGCAGTGGCCTTCAACAGCATGGCCGAGAAGTTGGAAGAGAATGAGAAGAGACGGAGACAACTGCTCGCGGACGTCGTTCACGAACTGAGGACTCCTCTTAGCATCATCCAGGGAAACCTCGAGGCATGGCAGGACGGCGTGGTCGTTCCCTCCCGGGAGACGATCACTCCGGTGCACGAAGAGGCGGTATTGCTGTCGCGCCTCATCACCGATCTCAGAGATCTTTCACTGGCAGAAGCAGGACAGCTAAGCCTTAGACGCGAAGCCGTCGATCTCTCTGCTCTCGCGACGTCGATCGTCGCTCCCTATCGAGAGTGGGCTTCGTCACAAGGTATTAACCTGACGCTGGTACTTCCCGACACGACTTTCCCCGACGTACATGCCGATCCTGTCCGAATCGGACAGGTCCTCCGCAACCTGCTGGACAACGCGATGAGACATACTCCACGTAGGGGCGACATCGAAGTGCGGGTAGATCGACAGTCTGAGCCGTTTCTCACAGTCTCGGTCAGTGATACGGGCTCGGGTATTTCTCCCGAGGACCTGCCTCACGTGTTTGAGCACTTCTTCAAGGTTGACCCCGCACGTGAGCGCAGTCGATCCGGATCGGGGATAGGCCTGGCCATCGTCAAACAGCTCATCGAAGCACACGGAGGGTCAGTATCGGTTCGAAGCGAGCTCAGGAAGGGAAGCATCTTCTCCTTCACGCTTCCCGTGACCTCACCGCCGCCAAACCTTTCGAAGTAACCTGTGATGAAGACGGCTTGACCTTGGGTTGACTGAGGTTGTAGCGTCTTGTAAACCCGGTCACGGAAGGCGGACCATGAAAGCGCTCAGAGTTCTTGTGAACTCACCCCTGTTTGAGGACACAGTGCCACGCATCGCCGCCATGGATTCGCGCCTCGAAGTCCTCCACATCGGCCGCATGATGAAGGCAGAGAGAGCAGGTGATACCGTAGCCTCCAGGGAGCTGGACGACTTGCTCGAAACCGCGGAGGTGGTCGCGGGCATGCGGCTTCCAGACAGACTGCTGCGAAGGGCACCACGTCTCAAGTGGGTGCAACTTACGAGCGCGGGAGTGGACCACGCGCTGGATGATACGCTTAGAGCCAGCAGTGTCGTACTGACAAATGCAGCTAATCTACACAGCTTCGCCATCGCCGAGTTCGCGTTCACCGCGTGTCTCACACTTGCGAAGAACGTGCGCGAGTGCTACAGGCAGAAAGAGGAACGACTGTGGCAACCATACAATCCCATCATCTTGCGGGGCAAGACAATGGGGATTGTTGGTTTCGGCCACATTGGTCGACGTGTTGCACGCATGGCTAATTCCTTCGAGATGGGGGTCATCGGCCTTCGCCGTTCACAAGCGGCACCAGGCAGCGCACGCTACGCGGATCTGGTCCTGCCCACCACTCAGCTCTGGAGACTGCTGAAGGACAGTGACTTCGTGGTTCTGACACTCCCCCTCACCCGGGAGACTCATCACCTTATAGGTGAGGAGCAGCTTGCCCGCATGAAGCGATCCGCATTCCTTGTCAATGTATCGCGCGGCCCTATCGTGGATGAAGCTGCTCTCGCCAGTGCGCTAGAGCACGGTGTCATCGCAGGTGCAGCTATGGATGTCTTCGCAGTTGAGCCCTTGCCGGATGACAGTCCCCTTCTTACTCTCCCGAATTTTTTCTACAGCCCGCACATTGCTGGATGGCTTGCAGAATACCCCGAGATGGTGCTGGAGGTCTTCCTGAACAACCTCAAGCGCTACCTGAATGGAGAGAAGCTACGAAATTTAGTCAACAAGCGGCGAGGATACTGACACCACAGATGTGTTCGTCAGTCCGTGGACAGGCGTGCAACTGCCGATGTTCGGTAGTGCCTGCAAGAGCCTGGATCGACAGAACTGAACACAGGACATTCCGCAACCCGAGCGCAAAGGAGGACGCCACATGGAGCCCATCAACGTTCTGGTGAACGATGAGATAACCGAGGATGCGCTGCCTCGCATCGAGGCCATCGATCCGCGTATTAATGCACTCCACATTGGCAAACTGCTTACCGCCGAAACAGAAGGCGACGGTGAAGCCAAGGAACTCCTCGACCGGCTCCTGAGCACAGCCGAGGTCTATGCCGGAATACGGATCCCCGCGCAACTCTTCAGTCGAGCACCCAACCTGAAGTGGATTCAGGTCACCCGCGCAGGAGTGGACAGGGTGCTCATGGACGCTGAGTTTCGCAAGAGCTCCATTACTCTGACCAATGTGGCCGGAGTCCATAGCTATGGACCGGCTGAGCTTGTCATACAAGCGTGCCTTGTGCACGTAAAAGGAACCCTTGAATGCGCCAAACAGAAAGCGGCAAAGCGCTGGGAACCTTTTCAGACCGGCACCCTGAGGGGCAAGACTATGGGCATAGTCGGGTATGGCAACATCGGCCAAAGGGTGGCACGTGTCGCACAAGCGTTCGAGATGCGGGTCATTACCACCCGCAGGTCAACAAAGGCGCCTGGAAAAGCACGGTTTGCAGATCTGCTGCTTCCCATCGAACAGCTCAACCGACTCCTGTCTGAGAGCGATTTCGTGGTACTGACAACGCCACTCACTCCAGATACGTACCATTTGATCGGGCCTGACCAGTTCTCTGTCATGAAGAGGGATGCGTTGCTCGTGAATGTCTCGCGGGGCCCAACGATCGACGAGGCTGCGCTTGCGCTCGCGCTTAGAAGCAAGCAAATAGCGGCAGCAGCGCTCGACGTATTCGAGACGGAGCCATTACCCCAGAACAGTCCCCTGTGGGACCTGCCAAATCTCATCTACAGTCCTCATATCGCGGGCAACGTACCGGCATACCCCCTGATGGTACAGGACCTGTTCGTACACAATCTGGAGCAGTATGTGAAGGGCGGCCGCCTCGATGGTATCGTCAACAAGAAGCGCGGATACTGAGGTTATGACAAATGTTGCGGGTCCCATGACCAGCGCCGGACATGCAAGAGACTTCGCCGGGGGTAATTGCCACCCCAGTGCGCAAGCTGCGGCATGTCGTCACCTCTCCATCCGCCTTGCCTCATGCTCTCCACTTGTCGTTGACATCCCACATTGTGTCGCAGTAGAGTGACCAGCACAGACAGGGAAATGAAACCGAAATCCTGGAAACCAACAACTGCCGGGATTCTTGAGATAATCGCGGGAGCTCTGCATCTCGTCGCAGGAGCGGCAATCGTTCTCCTCGCAGGAGCCGTGGCAGGCGGGCTGCGTCTCGCTGACTTGCCGGAACTCGCTTTCATGGTGCCATTCCCTCTCATCGCAGCAATAGGACTGCCGCTACTTCTGCTCGGCACCGTCACTCTGCTGGGTGGGATCAGTGCCATTCAGCGAAAGAGGTGGGGGCTGGCGCTTGCAGGCGGCATCTGCGCGCTCATTCCGGCACAGACACTGCTCGGCATTCTGGCAATCGTCTTCGTGGTCATGTCCCGAGATGAGTTTGAGTAGCCAGAAGATCAGAGCTACACACATGTTATGTAAGTTAAGACACGAGGGAAGCAGGGGGATCGACCGGTGCAACGAACGTGGAAACCCGTCAGCGGAGGCGTCCTTAGCATTGTAGCCGGAGCGCTCAGTGTGGCGCTGGGACTCCTTTTCCTCTTTCTCGGTGGCATCCTCTCAGGAGTGCTCGCCGCAGTCGGGCTGCCGGGTATTCTCTCATTTATTCCGCTGCCGATACTCGGCGGCGCCGCGATTCCTCTCTTCATTCTGGGCACGGTGGCCATTCTCGGTGGTTCATATGCCGTTCGCCGAAGGAACTGGCCTCTCGCCCTCGCCGGAGCAATCTGTGCCTTGTTTCCCCCTCAAGTGACCATCCTTGGCGCACTGGCAATTGTCTTCATCGTGATGGGGAAGAACGAGTTCGACTAGTCTTGGTGAACTCCCTGGAGGTAGACCATGCAGAAGACCTGGAGATCAACAGTAGCAGGAGTACTGGCGATTGTCGCGGGCGCGCTTATCCTCCTATTCGGGCTGATGCTCTCCCTGCTGATGCCGGTTGCGGCGGCCTACAGGTTCGCACTCATGACAGTAGTCCTGATCGGCGCACTATTCCTTGGGACAGGCATAGTGGCTCTCATCGGCGGCATCACCGCACTCCAACGTCGTCACTGGGGTTTAGCACTTGCTGGCTCGATATGCGCACTGATGCCTCCAGCAACGATACTTGGCATCGTTAGCATAGTCTTTGTCGCCCTCGCCCGTGAGGAGTTCACTTCCGTAACCGCCGAGACAGCAGGAGCAGCGGAGAGCACAACAGGACAGGATACCCCCGCAACCACCACCTCACGACCAGACGCGGAACTCACATCCTACGATCGTGCACATACTGAAGCTGACGAAGAAGAGCGCAACGCCTAGACCCCGAGTGGCATTCCCTCAGCGACATTCCGTCAACCGACACAGCGGCGATGACCGCGGCGCTTCTCCAGATACTGCTGATGATATTCCTCGGCAGGCCAGAAGGTTGCAGCGCCTTTGATCTCAGTGACAATAGGGCGACTGTACCGCCCTGTAGATTCCAGCTGGGCTCGTGACCTCATCGCCTTACCCTTCTGTTCACTATCATGGTAGAAGATAGCGGAGCGATACTGCGGGCCGACGTCCGGCCCCTGCCTGTTCAGCTGTGTCGGGTCGTGACTCGCCCAGAACACGTCAAGCAACGTTTCGTACGACACCATCGCAGGATTGTAGGTAATAAGGACCGACTCTGCATGACCTGTATTCCCTGTACAGACCCGCTCATAGGTCGGATTCGCGAGTGTACCCCCGGTGTAGCCGACGGTTACATCGACAACTCCCGGAACCCGCCTGAATGCCTCTTCGACACTCCAGAAGCATCCAGCAGCGAACGTTGCATTCTTCAGCACCGGATCCTGCCTGATCGCGTCTGCTGCGCCATGAACGTCGTCGGACCGCATCCTCAATCAGTCAGCCACTATGCCGGCGCTCTTCAGTGAGGGGAACGGCGGCCTGCTCCGCGCTCTTCGGTCCTTGAGCGCCCTATCACGAAGACCGATGAGAGAAATCATCAGCTGCTTGCGCTCTCGATCCGAGAGACCCTTCAGAATCTGCCTCACTGACTCACGCTGAAACGTCTTGAAACAGATGTCGCGGCCCCGGTCGGTGAGCATAATGGAAACCGCATTCTTGCGCTCCGGATCCGGAACGCGCTTGATCAGACCGTCCCTCTCCATCCGTGACAGTAATCCAGAGATGGAGTGCGGTTCTCTTACCAGCCAACGTGCAATCTCGGCTGGCCTCGTTCGTCCACCCATGGTGTGTATGACGAACATTACACCAGCCTGTACTGTGGATACGCCGTACTCCTCCAGTTCAAGCTCTCTCGCCTTGTAAATAGCGTTCCTTGTCTGCTCAAGCAGCAGCCATAGTGCCTGATCTCTGTCATTACATGGATACTGAGTCGCTTTATCAGTCACACCTATTCTCCTGTAGTGCACCGCGGATTCTTGCCACTCCTGACCCGGCATGCGATCCGGACTCAACTCAGTAGTCGAATCCGACTATTGAACGTATTCTAGCAGACCGACTGCAGACAGTCTAACAGAATCCTCTCGAATACGAATCTTGCTGTCGGGGACGCTGCCGGTATCTCAATCATGTCGCATGAACAGCTCCAGCCGAGCGAGTGATTCGCAGCTACCTGTCATTCGTCCGTCGCAGGTCACATCAACCTGCCAGTAACGCCTCAGTCCTTCCTGGCAGGCTGGCTTCAGTATTCCGGCATTCCAGTTGCGACAGGAGTCGGGACGCGCATCGTAGATACCGCACAACGAGAATCTTGCGTCAGTTTGATCCCGACGAAGGAATACGCAGCCTCTTGCATCATGCTTGATCAGGTGGCTCGCGGGATCCGGCCAGCGAGGCTCATGGTAGCGGCCGACCCAGTTCCAGTAGTCTATACCGAGGTACTTGGCTATCCGTTCTGCTTCTGCACGTGAGATACGCACCTGGTATACGCTGCAGCAGATGCCACAACGAATGCAGGGGAGTTCGACAGGTTGTTCCACCGTCGCAAACCTCGGAAGGAATTCGTCCGTTGGCCGCTCTCGACACCATCCCGGTGGGACGACCATTGCTTGACTCCTCGATAGCAGTTATCCTATTGTGAGCGGCATAGTATAGCGCCAGGGCGCCGCGCAGTCACTTCGAATGCCACACATCCAATGGAACGAGGAGGAATCGTCATGGCTCATGCCGCAGGAGCAGCAAGGGCAGCGGCTGCAGCAGCTATTGCACGGGCAACCAAAGCTTCCGGGGCGTTCGCAAATATGGAGCCCGACGGCTTCCCGGCGATCGTGCACAAGCGCGAGAAACCACTCGTGGTCATCGCCACAGGATGGTTCCTCAGCAGATCCTTCCGGCACCTTGTTGGCTACAAGGGGTTCGTATTCCACACGAACCTCAGGAACGAATTTGTGCTGCCCGGCAAGGCTGATGTCGTCCATGCAAGAACGGTATGGGCCCCGGGGTGATCGTGTCTTGCGCAGCAGCGGTGATCACCCCGAAATACGCGCCCACGAGTGATCTATTACGACATGCTCCATCATGAACGTACCTGAGATCAAGCTTCGCAGTCTGGCCGAGGCGGCAGCCCTTATCAAGAGTGGCAGTCGCATCCACCTCGGCGGGATGGCCGTACATAACCATCCCATGGCCTTCGTCTATGAGCTCATTCGCCAGGGAACTCGAAACCTCACCATCGTCGGTCACGTAAGCGCGAGCGACGTCGACATACTTATCGGCGCAGGCCGGGTAAGACGGCTGGAATTCTCCTACGTAGGGCTTGAAGAGTTCGGCACGGCACCCTGCTTCAGGAGAGCTGTCGAGGCAGGAGAAATAGAGCTTTCCGAATACAGCGAGCCCGTGGCGTTTGAACGGTTTGCATGCAGTGCACGGGGCATGCCGTTCTTCACCACACGTGAGATGATAGGTACCGACCTCCCGCGCGTCAACCCGGACATAAGAGAGATCTGCGACCCGTTCGGAAGCGGCACCTATCATGCGGTGTCAGCCGCCGAGCCTGAATGGGTAATCATCCACGCACCGGCAGGTGACAGATACGGAAACGTTCTCTTCTTTCCATACCGACAGCTACCTGAGGATCTCGACCTCACCGCCACACGCACCACAAGGAACTTGATTGTAACGGTCGAACAGATAGTGTCCCACGATAGGGTGAAACAGTCACCCTACCTTAACCTCATTCCACGATTCAGAACGACCGCCATCGTTGAGGCGCCATATGGCGCTCATCCTTTCTCCTGCCTGCACGTGTATGACCAAGACAGGAATCACCTCGGACACTACGCATCGGTTGCGCGAACCACTGAAGGATTCAATCGCTATCTCGATGACTATGTTTACTCGGTGCAGACACACGACGCATACCTTGAACTGATTGGCGCGGCGAGACTCGCGAACCTTCGACAGATCGGGGGTATTCTGTGACACGCCAGCCCGCCAGCATCTACGAGATCATGGCAACGGTCATCGCACGCGAGTTGCGAGACAATGAGCTGTGGTTTCTCGGGCTCTCCACGGGCCCACAGACAATACTCATGCTGACCCGTATCCCCATCGTCGGGATGGCGCTTGCCCAGTACACACATGCCCCAAATTCGTGGATGCTCGTTGCTGGATGGGTGATGAATCCTACTGTAAGCAGTGTGCCCACCCAAATGGAGAGCGAGTTTGGGACAGCCCTGGGACGGTGGCCGGCAGAGGCCTTCAACAACAGCCTGTCCATGTCGTACGTCGCAGCCCGCCACGAGATCGACGTCGGATTTGGCTCCGCAGCACAGGTCGACAAGTACGGCAACTGTAATACTGTAGCGATAGGCGACTATGCCCGTCCGAAGGTTCGCCTCATTGGGCCGGTCAATCAGCCAGGTCACTTCTCACTCTTCGGGCGTGAGATCATCATCCTGCCCCATGAGAAGCGCAACTTTGTCGACAGGGTTGACTTCATCTCGGGTGCAGGTTATCTCCAGGGCCCCGGCTGCAGAGAAGCGGCAGGGCTCCATCAGGGTGGGCCCTGCATGATTCTGACCGATAAAGGAGTCTTCCGGTTCGATCGCGACACCAAGCTCGCGCAACTCGAGTCCATGCATCCCGGAATCACACTCGATGAGGTGGTCGAAGAGACAGGCTTCGTTCACGACTATGTGCCGCAATCTGTCTCCGTAACATCGCCACCCAGCCAGGATGAGTTGTTGCTCATACGTGAGCAAATAGACCCACGCAATGTCCTGCTGCCTCCTTCTGCATACTAGAAGAAGAACCCCAGCCTTCTACGGCGGAGACTCGCATTCAGCTTCCCCTTCCCGACATCCGTGAGATACAGTTGTGCTCCTATCAACGTGATCAACCCTTCCTCAAAGAGCTCCTCGAGTATGCCATCGACGTGCTTCCGGTAGTCGAATCCTGCTGCAGGGCTACGATGCGTCGCATGTGGCAAGTCATCCGGAGTGAAGGTCTGGTCATAGCGCAGGACGACGTCCCGGCGATTACTGACCTCCTTGATCGTTAACAGCGTCCATATCTTGAAGAAGTTCCACCTGTGCCAGTCAAACCCGCGCTCATCATCTGCTCCGGTATCGCCCTTGATGTCTGTACTTCGGGCCACATGAGAAAGCTCGATGGCCAGCTCTACAGCAGCGCGCAGAATGAGGAGAGCTATGAGCAACGCTACAATCGCGTCGACTGCGTAGATTCCAAATCGTGCGAAGACCAGACCAATCAGTACCGCTGCTGCCTGAAATACGTGACTGCGGCTATCTACCGACTGCGAGATCAGCGCAAGGCTCCCCCCACGCTTACCCACCACACGCTGATAGACGCTGAGCGCATACGAGACTCCCGCAGAGACTATTACCGCCCCGAATGCCGCCGGGGGGGTTGCAACGACCGCTGACAGCATCAACCGCGTGATTCCCTCGTATATGATGAGACTGGAGAGCAACCCCATTACCGCAACCACAAATGCCGCCGACATCAGCTCCTTTCCGAATCGCACACCAAGGAGCACAATGGATGCAGACAGGACATCAATGAGGCTGTCCAGTCCGTCTGCCACCAGTGCCGC
Source organism: Dehalococcoidia bacterium (assembly GCA_003562475.1). Lineage (GTDB taxonomy): Bacteria > Chloroflexota > Dehalococcoidia > GIF9 > AB-539-J10 > SKVJ01. The sequence goes on from PWUU01000074.1 coordinate 65,225, forward strand.
ACTACGAAAGGTGAATCCCGCTGCCAGCTTCAGCAGTGCCAGGAAGACGTACGAAATCACCGAAAGTCGGGACGCAACAGATGGGCTGTGCATCAATGCGGTCCACCCGTCCTCCGACTCACGCGCACGCCGGTATGCAGACTCTGCGAGTTCCTGTCCCTCCGCCGTGAGGGAATAGGCGTCTCCTTCTTTGCTTACGAATCCCTTTCTCACGAGGGCGCCCAGATTCTCGTCGAGCTCGCGGTGGAATCTCCATCCACGATCTTCACCAGCAAAGGAAACGGGCAGTCCCATGTAGTGCAACAGACGCTCGTACTTCTTACGAAGGCCTTGCTCCGTGTCGGCGCCATTCCTGAGCGCCATCAGGATGAATGGTTGATGTCCTCTGAGTCGGGTTGGAGTCATGTTATGCTATCCAAAGCGCACATTATAACCCGCCATCAAGACAAACGGGCATCTCCAGGACTCTTACCACAGCCCCCTTTTGAACGACAGACTCATTTAGAAGCACCACTCGATCCGCCCCAACAACCCGTGTGCAGTTGCCACCTGCTCCACTCTGTCCCGAAGGGCAGCCTCATAGTCCATCGACCCGGAGGTAAACAGGATCTTTCGATATCTTGAGAGGAGTGACGGATCGATGGCGCACACCGCCGCCGATACGGCAGGCCACATTCCTGCTCGACGATTCAACCTGTCCACAAATAGACAATCCGGCTGCAAGTCAGCTGCTGCACAGAACAGGCGCCGAAGCCCTTCACCAGCATCGGACAGGCCGGGTAGCAGCGGCCCAAGAAATACGAAGGTCTGCATACCGATCTTGCGTGCCTCCTCCAGAACGCGAAGTCGCTGGATCGGGGGTGATGCACCGGGTTCGAAGACACTCGCAACGCCAGCATCTTCTGTGGTGAGCGTAATGCCAAACCGCACATTCGCATGTCCCTCCAGCAGATCGAAATCGCGCTGCGCGAGCGCGCTCTTGGTTTGCAGAAACAACGGGTAGCCAGCTTCCAGCAGCAGACTGAGACATCGCCGGGTTATTCCATAATCGGCCTCGGGCCATTGCCACGCATCACACACAGAGCTAATGTAAACGAAGCCGGGACGGGAACGCTCCAGTTGCCGCTGCAGTACGGAGGGAGCGTTGATCCTGACATCCACGAAGCTGCCCCAACTCTCTCCCGGGTGTGAGAATCGCGTGGCAAACCTGGCATAACAGTACACACACGCGTTTGCGCAACCCGAATAGGGATTCACACAGTAGTCGAAGAGCTTCGAACGCGTGAGCGCAGAACGAACTGTCACCTCTCTGATTCGCACATCCATCGTCATGCATATGTATGATACCTGAGAACCCTTCGCAACCCATGGTGTTCACCAAGACTGTTCTCACGCTGCTCTCTCACGTACAAAAGTGGCCAGCACTGTAGCACATGAGCTTTGGCAACTGGTAAACGAGGATGCTTCACGGCCGGGGCATGGTCGGGCTTTGAGTGTCAGCTTCCCCACGACGATCCGCAACCGTCGTTTCCTTCTGAGATCTGCACCAGACTAAGGGTGGCGCATCAGACCGAGGGTTGCTCAAGAATCGATTCCGTGGTATGGTAACCTGTGTCCCGGGCGACCAAGCCAACAGGCATCGGAGACCCACTGGGCGGATGCCGGGGCAGATCCCGGTCCGGAGGACCCGGATCAATAGTTGGGTAGATGCCAGAAGACGGTCTCCGCAGCATTGACTAGTGAGGCCACCCGGGGCTTTCTTGTATCAACGGCCGCAACGGTCTCTGTGCTATTCGTGCATCACCCGCGCCACGACTTCTATCCAGTGTTATAATCAACGTGCCGAGAAGCCAGTCTCCCTTTGTCACCCGGCGAGAACCAGAGGCGGCTGTTTGAGTGCCGCCAGGAGCGGGCGAAGGAGGTGTGAGGGATGATTGGGAGGATACTGGCACCAGTTGACGGTTGCGCACGCGCAGAGGTGGTGCTTCCTTACGTAGAGGAGCTCAGCAATCGCGTTGGTGCGCACGTCACTCTCCTTCACGTATTTCCGCCGACACTCCACGAGCAGCGCGAGGCACACGTTCAGTATGTTGAGACACTGGCATCGCGGCTTCAAGCTCGCCTGCGACACTCCCGAGTTCAGGTAGACGGAATAGCTATCGAAGGCAAGCCCAACCGGGAAATAGCCGACTACGCCGCTCGAGAAGACATAGATCTTATTGCCGCTTCACCTCACAGTCAAAGGAGTCACGGACACTGGACGGTTGGCCGAACGGCAGACAAAGTCATTCGAGAGACAAGCAAACCCGTCCTCCTCGTCCACCTCGAGGCTCCAGCCACCGCCGCTGGCAAAGACCTGTTGAACCGCATCCTGGTTCCTCTCGACGGCTCCAGGGCGAGCAGGGATGTGCTGCCACACGTTGAAGCAATACTCGACAAGGAATGGCTGTCGGGTAGCGGTATAGTCTGGCTCATGCACGTTATCCCGTCAGACCACTACGCAACAGGACCGTTGATCGCGAAACGTGTACCCTACAGCTCCTCGGAATTGGATGTAATGCGCCTCCAGGCGTCACGCTACCTGGAAGAGATCGCGAGGCGGCTGCGCATTGACGAAAGAAGGATAGAAACGAGAGTTGCCACGGGCGATACCGCAACCATGATTATCCAAGCTTCTGCTGAGGTCGGAGCCAATCTCATCGCGATGACGACCCACGGTCATTCAGGATTCAGTCGCCTGTTCCTCGGAAGCGTTGCCGACCGGATCCTGCACAGATCGACGATCCCGCTCTTACTGGTGAAGCCGGTTGCGTACTGAAACGGCCTACGACCTGCACCGGCATTGGTGTGAATGATAATAGCAGGTGCCGGAACGACTGGCGATGGATGGTCAGCAGGAAGGTGGCAGTGCCAGCGGTAGTGTCATTCACCGGGTTCTTTGACCCACCCATCTGTCAGCGTCAAGAGAATATGGCAGACTTGACTTCAACAAGAGGGTTAGCCGGTTAGGGTTTGGATGCATAGAGCCTGCGACATGCATGTCGGTAGAGAGGGGGTCGCCAGAGCCTCTGTGATTGCCGACTATGTCTTGCACGTGAGCAATACCCAACTGTCTTCCTTGATAGAAGCCTGACCGTATGCGACCATGCCGGGCGGGCACATAGACATGATCCGGTTCCCTTCGATTGAGAGTAGCCCAGCAACGTGCCAGAAGGTTGATATCCCCTTCCTGGCGTGTTGAGCACATGTCCGCAGGAGTAGCGCTTGTTCCATTTGTGCTAATCGCTTACGTATGCTACTGGTACAATGAAGACCAACACGTTTGCCTGAAGGGGTACACCTGCTCATCCAGGGTGAGCCTCTCACTGTGATGCGTGCTCCGAAATCCTCACAGCCCTATCGAAGGTCCCAGCGAGAGGGTAGTCTGCGTGAAAAGAAAACCGGTCATTGGAATGACCGTAACTGCCATCATAGTTGTCTTGGCAGTTGCCTTTGGAGGCAGAGAGCCAACTACCCCACCCGCGACACCACCCAGCCCCCTCACCGGTGTCTGGGGTCTTGGTGAGAAGCATGTGGTGACCTTCAGCGGCGATAGTACCGGGCATATCGCTGGGGGCGAGTCCGAGTTCACGCTGGAACTGGATACTCGTGCCGCCGACGTTGACGAGCGCTGGCAGGGCGAGTACTGTGTCCTGCTGCTTGACGAGGATGGAGTGGTGAAAAGAATCGAACATCAGCACTTTGACATTCCAGGCGGGGTTAAGACGCACGCCTCGATTACGGTGTAGTTTTCAGCCCACCTCCACGGTCCTTATGGGCTTTCAGTTCTCATTCCGGACCGCGGACAGACTATTCACACCATCTGGATAAGGGAAGAACGAGCGATCATTGTCGGACCATGGCCGGTGTTCGACACGTGCCCGGGTACGTGATGCAGGAAGGCGGCTCTGAGCCTGCCCGAGAATCTATGCCTACTTCAATTAGGCGTTTCTCAGAATCGTCTCAACAGCGAGGCGTATGTCCGCAGGCAATCGGAATGCGCTGTTTGAGTTGATGTGCACGCATCCAAATCCGTTATCCCTAATCCGCGGATGCTTCGGGACCGAGGGGTGGCTTGAGCCCGCAAAGACCTGGGACTCACCCAGACAGCCCGCAAGCGACATGCTGAGACATAGGCCCTACAGGAATGCCGCTGCGATCATCCACCCCATGGGCAACGCTTACGACGAGATCGCCACCATACGCAGATGCCACACCAGGATTGCCGGCTGCGGCGAACACGTCAGCGACCTTAGACGTGAAGCACTGAGGACGACAACCGATTCGGGTGAGCTGCGCAGCCGCACCACGATCACCCGTGAATGTAGAGGCGCTCATTAGTGAGGAGGCAGTATGCAGAATCAGCTGAAGAACGGAACAGTCGGCCAACCGGGGTTCGAGGTCTCGGTCCGCCGCAGGGCCATACTGTGGCCGGCGCCTCTGCTCATCGCAGGAAGCATATACCTGTCAACCTGGTCACGGTCGGCCGTTTCGGCGGCGAACTTGGGGTCAAGGTAGCATTACCCGTCTACTAGCTAACACAGGCCAATGAACATACGCACCGCGGCAGCAGCAGCAGAAGGAAAGGAGAGGATACGTTCCACCCGTCGTTCCGGAGGTGAACCGGCTGCAGCTCCGGCCTTCGTCCCGTGTAGAGAAGGAACACTGCATGTCCTCGTTCAGATTCAATCCGAAAGTGCGGGGGTATGTCGACCCGCCCGTCATCTCGTCTGGTGGTGCGGATGAACGTGCGTCCTGTATCCTGTATCGCGACGTGGTACGCGTGGCCCGTCGACGGTTGCAGGAAACGACGGCCATGAAGACAATCAGGGAGGGTAAGGCATGGTTAACGAACAGGACCGCATGCGAATACTGGTGTTCGGCGCGGGCGTCCTCGGTAGTGTGTATGCGGCGCGGTTGCAGGATGCCGGCCATGAGCTGACGTTGGTCGCACGCGGACAGCGGTACCACGATATCAGGGAGCACGGCATTGTGGTCGAGTACTTCGACACTCGAGAACAAACCACGACGAAGGTAGATGTGGTCGATCGCATGCCCGTCGATGAGCACTACGATTTCTGTCTCGTGCCCGTGCAGAAGACGCAGCTTGATGGCGCTCTTGCCGCCCTCTCCGGAAACCCGCACATTCCTGCGTTCCTGTTCATGGTCAACACTACGGAGGGACCACAGGCCATGATCGATGCGCTGGGGAGGGATCGGGTGCTGCTGGGGTTCGCCAACCTGGGCGGTGAACGCGACGGCCATGTCGTGAGGGTGATGATTGCAAAAGGAAAGCCGATCACCATCGGAGAGCTTGATGGCTCCAGGAGCAAGAGACTTCATCGGATTGCCTCCGCCCTCGGTGACGCAGGCATTGGTGTGGATGTCAGCCCGAACATGGATGCGTGGCTGAAGTACCACGTCGCCCTGGTGGGACCGCTGGCCAACGCCCTGTACATGGCGGCCCTTGACCACAAGCCACATCGTGACCCTGTGCCACAACGCGGTCGAACGGTGGATGCTGCTGACGACGTAGTTGCTGTGAGCAAGTATGTATAACTACGGTGTCACTTCAACTGGATATTTGCAGCGCTCTGGTCCTCGTGATCTTCCCCCGCCGTCGATACCAGTGCAACTTGGAGTCCTGACGTAGTCTCTGCATACTCCTGCTGGGTCAGACTGCCGAGAGAGCTGTGTGGCCTGGCGCTATTGTAGTCCGACGTCCGTGCTTCGATAATCTCCCGCGCAATCTACTCCCCTCCTTGATCTATGAACAGCACGCCTCTATCCTCTAGTGGTTCGACTGGTAGTAGCCGGCAACTGGTGCCAAGCTTCAGTCCAATTTCTCCACGTACCAGATGTTGGATCCGTACACACCTTCGTCATTCACCAGCACATGCACGAAGTACATGATGCTTCCGTCTCCAACCAGAGACGGCTCTCCAACGTAACCGGTGATCACCATCTCAGGTTCACTCCATGTTTCGCCATCGTATGTGGAACGATAGATGCTGGAGGGACCATCTCGATTCGATACGAAGTACATCGTGTCCGGATAGTCTGCCGCGAACCCCGGCTGAGCCTCAAAGTGCTCCGAGTTGATCGGTGCGCCGAGATTGATGGGGTCGCTCCACTCGTCGCCCGTCCGGTGCGACACCCATATATCCACGCCTCCCAACCCTCCTGGGCGGTTAGAAGACAGGAAGAGACGCTCTCCGTCGGGATGGAGGGCGTGCTCGCCGTCCAGATACACGGAATTGACCGGTTCGCCCAGGTTGATCGCCGGGCCGGGCTCTCCGTTCGAGATAGTGGCAACGTAGATGTCCAGGTAGTCATCCGTCGGTGGCGTTGACTGATAGCCGAGGTTGTCTGCGCGTGTCGAATGGAAGTAGACGAGGTCTCCTCCGGGACTGAAGCTTGGCTTGCCGTCGACAGAGGCGCCTTCGACCCCCTTCTGAAGAGCGAAGTAGGTCGGCTCTCCAAAGCTACCGGGGTCGTTTCCTAACCTCTCGGCGCGGTACGTGCCGGTGTGGGCGTGGAGTAGCTCCTCGTAAGATCCGCCCACGGTCGGCGACCAGAAGAAGTAGAGCGTCCGGCCGTCGCTGCTGATCTGGACTGCATCGTTCGGACATGCGTCGCTCAATGGCGCCGCCAACATGACAGGCACGCTCCAGTCATCAACGACCACCACAGGCTCCTCGTAGTACGCTGTTCGCCCTGGGTCGACGCTGTATCGGCATTCCGGACGAGGGCTGCCATGTCCAAAGCCCGACTCTTCCTCTCCCGTACAGCCCAACAGGAGTGCAGCCGAGAGCATGCATGCTGATAGTGTCCGTATGTTCATTCCTATGCCGCTTCACGTCGTGTAGTGACTTGGGACAGTGACCAGAATAACCGAATTAGAACCGAGGCGGCAACAGTGTGTGCCTCCTGTGTTGAAGGTCTACGATCCAGATTTTTCCGATAATCCCAGGCAACGGCGGCCGCGTAGTAGGATTGCCACCATCACATACGTTCAGTTATGTGTCACACTGAAAGCGAGCCATACTTCGCAAGAGAGCCTATTTCCGAGGCTGGACAAAGCAGTACAACTGATCTGCGCGAGCCGGATGTGCCGCGTTACTCTTCACCTCCGTATTCGTGATCGTTCACAATCCCTTCATAAACCCGTGCTACACTTCCTTCGTTTCTGCAGATGGGTGGAGTGGTAAAGTAAGCCGCCAGCCTCCTGTGTTCGGATACGTCGGGTGCACAGGGCTGGTCCGGATGTGGCGCGTTACAGGTGGCCCACGGTAGCGAGTCCGTTACCACGTGGTTCATGGCGGAGAACCCAGGACAGGTGAGATTGCTGCCCCGCTTCTTGCGTGATATTGTTGACTAAGATGCTGGACATTAGCGACAAAGGAGTCTCTGATGAAGCTGAGCACGCGTTCCCGGTATGGCTTGAGGGCACTGCTGGACATCGCCACCCACAGCAGGAATGAGCCGGTCAGGCTCAGGGAGATCGCGAAACGCCAGGAGGTCTCGCTGTCCTACCTGGAGCACATCGTCGGACCGCTGATCCAGGGCGGCATACTCCGGAGTACCCGTGGGCCGTCTGGAGGTCTCTCACTGTTGCGCCGACCCGAGGAGGTGCCTCTAGGTGAGGTGATGCGACTGCTGGAAGGACCGATGACCACCACGGATTGCGTCCTGCACCCTGAGCTTTGCGCCCGTGCTGACTATTGTGCCACGCGGTCGCTCTGGAGCGAACTGACTGACGCGATGCAGGCTGTCCTCCGCGAAAAGACACTCGCCCATCTGATGCAGGGCTATGATACTGAGGGACGTGGGGACTGTGTGCCTGAGGCCTTTGGCCCGATGAGGACACGTGCATCGGGTCAGGCTTTGCGGAGTGAGAATGCTCGAGGTGACAGGTCATGAGGCTGACCACGATTGTGGTCAAGGACATGGTGCGGCGCAAGCGACGCGTGGTGCACTCGGTCTTCGGTGTCTCCATTGGCATCATGACCGTAATCGCCATGCTCACGGTAGGAAGTGCCGGAGAGCAGTCCCTGCGCATGGAGCTTGAGCGCTACGGCCCTAACCTCACAGTAGTGCCGGCCACGGCGAGGATGGATGTGGAGTTGGGAGGGCTGACCATGGGCTCGGTCACCGTCGGGGAGACGATGCTAGACCATGCGGTCCTGCCGCTGATCCAGCACGTGGCTGATGAGGCCATACGCGAGGACAAGGGAATAGCGATGGCCGGACCGATAGCTATAGTTGCTCCACGATTGTACCTGCCTGCCACGGTGGGAGATCGAAACGTCACCGTCGTGGGTGTCTCACCGAGTGAGGAACAGGCGATACGGATCTGGTGGGACTTCTCTGAAGGGGAATTCCTCGACGGCAACGACGAACTGGTGGCGGGAGCGGTTGCCGCCAAGGCATTGGGCCTCGCCGCCGGGGACACAGTTACGGTCTCGGACCACGAATACTCCGTAGCGGGAGTGCTGGGCGAGAGCGGCTCCAACGACGACTACCTGTTGTTCGTGCCACTCGCCACGCTGCAGGCATCCTCAGGCAAGGGTCCTGTGGTGTCCATCGTGGATGTCCGTGCACACTGTACCGGATGCCCGGTGGAGAACATCGCGGTCGCCCTCACCGAGCACATACCCGGCATCCATGCCGTTGCGGTCCGGCAGGTGGCAGAGGCGGAACTGGGGATGTGGCACAGCATTCGAGCCGTGGTACTCATGCTCGCCTCGGTCACCCTGCTTGTGGGGTTGTTCGGCGTGATGAACTCGATGTCCGCGATGGTTGTGGAACGCAGGAAGGACATCGCCATCATGCGGGCGGTGGGCGCGTCACGCCGCCAGATCCTGTCGATGTTCCTGCAGGAGGCCGTCACCCTCGGACTGCTGGGTGGCCTCGGCGGCTACGTGGCAGGGGTTGTGCTGGCCATGGTTGTGGGACCGCTGATACTGCGCGGTGTCGTCGTCACACCGGTGTTCCTGTATGTGCCGCTGGCGATAGTTCTGGCAGCGACGATATCCATGATTGCTACGCTGCATCCGGCGCTCGGCGCCGCGCGCATGCGCGTGGCTGAAGCGGTGAGAATCTCGGCCTAGGAGGATGAGCGACCTATGCTTGAACTGAAGTCCGTCTCCCGCGTCTACGGCCTGGGTGACACCCGGGTCGTGGCACTCGACCGGGTCTCGCTTGAGGTGGAACCCGGCGCGTTTCTCTCGATAATGGGGCCCTCCGGCAGCGGAAAGTCGACGCTGTTGAACGTGATGGGTGGTGTGGACCGCACTACTGAAGGGGAGATCCTCTTCGACGGCGTGCGCTTCGACCTGCTTTCGGAGGAGGAACTAACGACGTTCAGACGAGGGCGACTCGCCTACGTCTTCCAGCAATACCACCTCGTGCCATCACTGACTGTGCTGGAAAACGTGATGCTGCCGCTGGTCTTCCGCGGGGCGGGGGGTGCCGTCGATCAGGCGAGGAAGATGCTCGAACGAGTCGGCTTGGCATATCGTGCGGGTCACCGTCCCTCCGAGTTAAGCGGAGGTGAGCAGCAGCGCGTGGCGGTGGCCCGGGCGCTGGTGAACGATCCCGCTCTGATTCTGGCCGATGAGCCCACCGGGAACCTGGACCAGGCATCCGGCCGCCAGATCATGAGTCTGTTCACGGAACTGAACGACGAAGGCCGTGCCATCGTCATGGTGACGCACAATTCACAGCTCGCACGGTGCGCGCGGGAAATCGTCGAGCTCACTGACGGGCGTATCGTGTCGAGAAATGAGATCGACGAACGCGGGTTGATGCCGTTACGGCGCGTCGACGAAGTGGCTGGCACGGGCGAAGACGCACCCAACGAAGAATCTGTGTCATCCAGAGTTTCAGGAGGCTCTTAGCTATGTTCAAGCGATTCCACTTCATGCTGTTGGCACTCTCATTGCTGGCGTTGACGACGGCGTGCAGCGCTGCGGATGCCGCCGTCCAGCCGGCGCCGCCAGATACAACTCCCGAGGCGCCACGGACGGATCCTGATCCTTCGCTGACCCCGCCAGCTCCCACTGCCCCCAACGACGATACTCTCGATCAGGAGGGTCTTTCACCGAGAACTACGCCGGGACACGTGTGGGCCGAGCCGATCATTGAGGGCGACACCGTGACCATCCTGCTATCGGTTGCCAGGATGGCCGACCACGTGCACTTTGAGGTACCCACGGACGGAGATCCGGCGAGCTTCGTGGGCTACTTCGTCGGCAATGCCTTTCTTGTGCGACCCTGCGTCTGTCCCACCTGTGGCGCTGAGACGGTGGATTGGGAGTCGGGCGCGCTTGCCTGTGGGACCTGTCCGGCGATGTACGATGCCGTGAGCGGAGCGGGTGTCGGCGGAGCGATCTCCTACCCGTCGGGACTGATTTCGAACCGCATCGCGCTGGATACGATATCGATGTCGCGGCTTGACCTCATCGCAGCGTATGAGCGTACGGTTGCGGGTGAAGGAGTTCCGTCCGGAGGAGACGACGTATGCCCGGTGCTAGGATGCTGCTAGCACCGGTGATGAGTGACGCGATTTCGCGTCAGGGCACCCTTATGGCGGTGACCTTTCCCGCGGCATGTCGGGTATGCCCGAGCAGTACGACTTCGACGTTAGCCAGGCAACCGCAAGATGGTTCTTGGGCGTGGTACCAGCTCATTGCGGAGCCGCATCAGATGAAGTCGACAATGTGGGCGGGAGAGATGCGGTGCACAATTACAGCCCGTGTTCGTTGCGCGCCACACATAACTTCAGTTACGTGGCGGTAGGGAACGACCATCTACAGATACGGACCGCCGACATGAGCATCAGCATATTGTGGGCCACAAAGGTACTGGTATAGAATCGGGCGGCCCACCGTGCCAGGGTGAAGGTTTGGGCGGGTAGCCTCTCGTACGGCAGCGACGCGTCATGCGTTCAGGCAATTGTGGCTTCCTCATACGGCCGATTCGGCCGGGCGAACGATGGGCCGTCCTTGCGATCACGCTCCGCGCCTTCGGCCCCATAGGCGCTTTCTTCATGGCCTTCACGCCACTCAAGGACTCGCTTGTGGCAGTCGCTGAAGACGGCAGGCTCATCGGGGCGGTGGCGCTCGGCTTCTTCAGCATCAGACAGGAACGGGCATCACTGATCAGCTACATCTGTGTGCATCCCGGCACACACGGCCGCGGCGTCGGAGCGGCTCTCCTCGAGGCTGCGGTGGCCGCCTGCGCGGAGCGGGCATGCCACCAGGTGTTCGCGGCGGTAGACGGCTACAACTCGCGCTCCTGGAGCATGTTTCACTCACACGGCTTCCAGATGCTGGGTGTGACCGACCAGATCAGAGAGTTCCGCTGCCGCTGGCCGCTGCTGATCTTCCGTACGTTTCACTACACGGATGCGGCACACTTTCTGCTGCGGCTGCGACTCAACGCAGATTCCGAACCTGCCGATGCACCAAGGAGCGGTGTGCCGTCGCTCGTGCTCGCTTCACTCGCCCTGTGTCTGGTGACGGTCATCGCGATTGTACGCCGCGACCACCTTGTCCACACGCCGTCCCCCGAACTGATCGCGATCTCATTCGCTGTCGTGCTTGCATATACCGCCCTCCGCGTAGCCGGCACCGCATCAGCAGCGGCCTTCATGCGATTCCCTCTTCGTTATCGTCTGTGGGAGTCAGGTGTGGGGGTGGGCCTCGTGCTCGCAGCCCTGTTTGGCGTGATCTATCCAGCCGCCGGCTCCTACTACCATAGTGATGTGCGTTTCAGGTATACGGAGGCACGCGACCGAATGGGTAAACTGGCGCTGGCAGCCACGATCCCAACGCTTGTGGCGCTCGGGACAGTGCTCTTCGGAAACCTGCCGTTGCCAGGGCAGTACACCGAGTCGGCCGTAATCCTCGTCGGAGTATCTCTCGGGATGTTCGACACACTGCTGTGCTTCTTTCCATTCCAGGCGATGGGGGGCGGCCACCTGCGGAGATGGAACAAGGCGGTGTGGCTGGCCTGCGGGGCAGTCTTCGTACTGCTCTATCTGGCGGTGGTGGGCGTGATCGGGTTCTGAAGCGGTTCTGAAGTGGTTGACAATCAGACGCGCCGACTATAGCCTACAGCCCTAAGGCCCAACAAGGTGTGTCTGCTTTCTATGGGTTGATATGGGGGAATCCCGGCTTGATACTACGTGCATTGATGCAGGCGACTGCCAGAAAGTAGGGCGACCCCAATGCGCTAGGACTGTGGTCTCATGAGCCACCACCTCTTGACGTGAATCTAGACCAGGAGATGCAGAATGAAAGTGAAGATGACCGCCTTCAATGGCAGCCCCCGCGGGCGAAACAGCAACAGCCATCGAATCGTCGAACCGCTGCTCGAAGGAGCCCGAGAGGCAGGAGCACAGGCTGAAGAGGTGTTTCTCATCGAGAAGGATGTACGGCACTGCCGTGGCTGTTTTGCCTGCTGGACAGAGACCCCCGGCAAGTGTGTCATCAACGACGATATGACTAGTTTGATAGATCTTTACCTCGAATCCGATTACGTGGGACTGGCCACGCCGGTATATGGCATGTTCATGACCGGACTGCTGAAGAACTTTACGGACCGGTTCCTGCCTTTGGCGACACCTCACATTCGCCGAAACGACAACGGCAGTTTCTATCACGAGGAGAGGATCAGACGGTTTCCACGTCACTTCTTCGTTGCCAACTCCGGCTTCCCGGGCGCGTACAACTTCGACCTGCTCAAGGCGTATCACGAGATAGCCAGACGAGCCGGCCCGTCCAATATCGTGCTGGAGATCTACCGGAACTGCGGCGAGGTTCTCGGAGAGTCGTCTGACGACGATCCTGAACTGCTGCGAAGGATCTCCGAGTTCAATGACGCGCTCAAACAGGCCGGCCGGGAGATGGTCACAAGCGGCCAAGTATGCCAGGACACGGTAGAACGGCTGCACACGCAACTCATGAGTGACGAGGAATACATGGATCGAGCCAACAAAGGTTGGGATGAGATGCTAGGCCAGTCTCAATGATACGTGAGTAGGTTCCTGCCGTGGCCGGCAGTCAAGAGTGCAGGGCTGACCTGCGCCCAGTAACTATACCCGTTGTCAAGCTAGGCCATGGCCATGATCTCATGCTAATCAAGTGATGATACAATGATAGCCGGCCTGACCTCTCTGAAAGCCGAAAAGGGCGAACCGCTATTCCGCTGGCTTCTCACGTTTGATGACGAACGTGTAGACCAGCAGTGCAATGCCCACCGCTCCGACAATCAGTCCGGGCAACAGCAGCTGTTCGCGGACGGTGAAAGAGCCGATCAGCAGCGCCACGCCTACCAGCGTGAGTATGAGGCCCCACACCAGCGTGGCACGTCCCGGTGGCCCCGGCTTCTCCGGCTCATACAGCCCCTTCTCGATAAGTGCCCTGTCCTTCTTGTAGTCCGTCCAGATGGCGAGCAGCGGAATGCTGAAGACGAAGACGATCGCGACAATGGGAACTATCACCGAGACATCCATACATCTCCTCCTTGTATGTCTGTGCGCTCTGCGCCGTGCAACCGTGCGGATTCACAGTGATTGCACGAGAGAACCTCCGCCTTCGGCGAGCGGCTCCCCAAGGGTAGCAACTCCAACGGCGCGACAGCGCGGCGACCTCCGCACGGATGCTGTAACAGTCATCGTATCACCCGGCCTTTGTGCCTGTCCTCAGTGCTTCCAGTCTATCTCCCCTCGTCTGCCTGAGTGTTCTCGACAGTGACGCCGCTATGCGTGGATGACAGCGGGCGGTAGGCCGACACGGTGAAGGTGCACGGGCGTCAGCCTCCGGTCGCAGCCCGCGCAGCCCTTCGCCCGAGTTCGCGGGCCTTGCGGTTGTATCGTTCGCGGGTCTTCGAAAAAGCCTGAATGCCACCCGCCTTCAGCCGCAAGACGCGCCCGCAACCGGCATGGCCGCAGAGCCATCCCAGCATGCGCGACGGATACCGCGTCATGCCCCAGAGGACGTTGATGGGGTAGGGGGCCCCGGATGAGAGCAGTACCACACCGACCTTGTCGCGACGCTTCTGAGGTCGTCCCGCCGGTCCCATGCGCGATGGTTTTGTCACGGGGAGCATGTGCTCCATGAACCGCTTCATGACAGCCGTGGGACCGAACATGTAGATCGGCGTCGCGAACACAAGCACGTCGCACTCAAGCACCTGCTCGAGGATGTCCCTCATATCATCTTCCGTGATCGAGCAGTCGCCCAGCGACTTGTCCGGGGTGGTCTCAATGCAGCTGCCGCAGCCGCGGCAGAAGCCGACATGTGCATCCAGCAGGTCTATGAGGGAGACCTCCGCCTCGGGCCGCACCTCACACAGCCCGTCTATGAAGCTCTCGACAAGCTCAGATATCACACCATTGCGATGGTACGTGCCCTTGATGATAACCGCCTTCACGGGTGCCTCCAGTCCAGGAATGCCTGTTCACTTCTCCGAACATCCGGCGCGTGGGTCGGTCGGCGCCGGAGGCCGGACAGTGTGATGTTACAATATCGCAGCGTTCGACGTGCGCGGACAGACAACTGGTTTCCAGTGTCAGTGTTTCCTGCCGGCCAGGAGACGGAGGTCAGCGGATACAGATTCGTCCCGGTGTCACGGAAGGAGTGGGCGTATGCAGTACCTAGTGTTCAGCTTCTGGTTCATCCTCATCCACACCGCCTCATACACAATAGCCGGGGCGGCTGCTCTGAGATTCAGCGGCGACCTGTACCGCGGCAAAGACAGGTTGTACGACTTCCACAGGGATATGGACGACCCAACTGAGTCCAGGCACGTCCAGAAGTGGTTCCTGCCCGCTCAGCTCCTGCGTGGACTGCTGTTCTCCGTGGTGTTCTATCCGGCCCTGGGGGTGCTCAGCGGCCTCTCATTCCACCTGGCGTTCCTGTTTGTATTCGGCCTGCTGTTCGTGTTCAACGACATGGGATGTGCAAACCCGTTCCCTCACAACATCGAGGGAATGGTCTACATGAGAGACCGATACCTGAGGAAGAGGAAGCTCTGGAAACTGTACTTCGAGACGTTCGTGTACGCCCTGCTGGGCGGCCTTGGCGTTGCCTGGCTCATCACGTGACGGCCTCCCCGTTCCGGAAACGGGCCGCCTGCTCGATCGTGGGGTGGCTGCCGTTTGTATTCCGCCGCGCGACACCGGTATCACGGTCGGAAAGGGGTGACAATAATGGAGAGCAACCAGCGTAGGGCGACAGTGCCTGAGCCTACCGGCCGATGGATGGCCAGCGAACTGAAAGCGTCGAAGCTTTGGGCCGTACAGGTTGGCGGGGTGCTCGTGTTCGGGGTGAGCCTGGTGCTCGGACTCATCCTGAGAGGACTGTATCAGGGAACGGGAGAGGGGGGCGTGACGATCACTGGCCCCTCGGTCTTGCTCATCCTGCTTGGTGGGGTTGCTGCGGTCCTGGTTCTTCATGAGGTGATTCATGGCATCCTGTTTCGAGTGTTCGGCGGCAGAGTGCGATTCGGCGCGAAGCTGTTGGGCCGGGTCATGCCCGTGCTGTACGCTACCTCCGACGTGCGCATGCCGAGAAACCGGTATCTCGTCGTCTGCCTCGGGCCGTTTGTGATCATCACCCTGGGGCTCCTGGTGGCGGGGATAGTGGCTCGGAGCGACGGCACCGCCATGCTGGCGCTCCTGCTCATGGCTGGAAATGCGGGAGGATCCGTGGGCGACATGATAGTGTCGCATAAGCTCAGAATGCACAGCCGCACGACGCTGTTCCAGGATAGGGAAGACGGGTTTGTCTGGTGGAGCAGCGATTCGAACGACTGACTGCACGAAGGCGGCACAAGGGAAGGAGGACCCAGCCCCAGTGAGCAACACGAACAGGCGACATGCACAGATCGTGGGAATCGGCTTCAGCACCGGCCTCATCTTCGGCGTCGCTACATGGGCCCTTGCGGCGACATTGGCACGCGCCGATATGACGGCCGGAATGACGAGTGGTGTGTCCGTGGGGATTATCGTCGGCCTGTTCACGGCGCAGGCCTACCTTAAGGGGTGGGTGAAGGGCCGGCCGACGTCGGTTGTCGCGTTCAGCATGGGATTGGGGACGGTGCTGGGGATACTGGCGGGACTGCTGGCTGCCTGGTCGCAGAGCTTTGACTACCTCACCGGTTTCTCCATGGGTGCCGGCGCCGGCCTGTTCGGCGGCCTGGTCATAGGGCTTGTCTTCTGGCTCTACATACGGAACCAGTCTCTCTGAGAGTAGGAGCCGGGCCTCGGGCCAGTGACAGGTGGGATGCTGAACCGCTCCGAAGGCCTGGTGCGAGCGCGATTCAATTCCGCTATGCCAGGTCGCAGCGATTGAATGTCTGCGCGCCCTCCGTGTGTCGCAATGGGATGGACGGCCACTGCCTAGCCCGCAGTGGGTGACCGCCCGAACTCGCCATGTGAGAGTGCTACAAGTACCGTTGCAGCAACGCCCAAAAGCCCTCCGACGGAGAAGATCGCACAGATCGAGCCTGCCAGCGCTAATCCCCAAACGCGTCGGCGCAGGGCGCAAATGCCCCCTGCTATTGCCACCACACCGAAGACAATGAGCAGCACAGCCACCATGCCTATGTTGAGCAGCATGGGGACGAAACCCCACTGGCCTGCCGGAACATACGTGTAGAGCATTATCGCAAGCGTCATCAGTACGTTCAGGGAGCCTGCGATGATCGCGAGGATGCCACCGGCAACGGGTTTCCACGAGTGTTGCATGTTGTCACCTCCTGTTGCAGGTGCGTGCGCACCGCTAACTGTGTGGGGGCGCAGTACGACTGCTACTTTGACGGCTTCTCCAGCTTGACTACGAAACTGTATACCAGAAGAGCAATGCCAACCGCAAGCAAGACAGGGCCGGGCTGGAACGCAAGACCGGGGATTTGTGCAGACTCGACCATCAGCGCCACGGCCACGAGGGTGAGAATCAGTCCCCACAGAAACGTTCCGTGCCACCGCGGCCCGGACTTTTCCGGCTTCTCCGGTTCATAGAGTCCCTTCTCTATCAGTGCCCTGTCCTTCTTGTAGTCTGTCCAGATGGCGAGCAGGGGAATGCTGAGGGCAAAGATAATGGCCACGACCGGAACAATCACCGAATAATTCATATCGTCTCCTCCTCAACTGCCTGTGTAACCTGCGCCGTGCAGCCGATGCGAATTCGCAAGGGCTTCACGCGCGTATTCTCGTATCTGGTGAGCGGTTTCCGGGGCCTGCCCGTATTCCCGGCGACGGCCCTGCGGCCTCTACATAGCTTCGGGCCCGTATAGTATCACCCGGCATGTGTGGAGCAGCCGCTGCTGTGTTTCACCCTGCCAACTCCGCTTCATGCACTTCGGCTGTGAAGTTCCTAACCGGGTATCCAGATCGTCTTCGCGTGTACAACCTCGGCCTTTCCCGGCAGCATGAGTTGCTCTCCGGACTTGGTATGAAACACGAATCCCTTGTGGCCGACGAGATAGCGGTAATGCTTTCTGAACGAGCCTCCCGAAGCTACGACAACGACGGGTTTCTCGCAACGGCGTACAATTGACAGGAAGTCTTCAGGTTCCATATTGACAATGGCACCCGAGGCCTTCACCGCTCTTGCTACGGCGGCGGCCTGTGCTGCGATTGCACCTGCTGCCGCGGCTCCTCCGGCTGCATGGGCCATAATCGGTCCTCCTGTGTGTATTCGACCGGGCTGCTGGTGCAACAATACCACGCGGCGCTGGCGACTGTCTCATCGAGCCGGCGCACTCAGTCCGTACAATCCACTGACTCGCTGCGTGGTGACGCCTTGCGTGTGGTCGCCACTACCTGAAGAAGGGGCTCAGTTCTTTACCAGCACCCTGGCTCTTGAACGCCTGCCGCACTGCGGGCAGCGCAGGTACTTCCAGCTGCCTCCCGGCCCCGTTCCCTGAGGGCTGACGAGATCTGTGAAGGTGGATATCTCGAACTCATGCTCGCAGTGCCGGCAGCGGTAGCCCGTGAAGCCTGCGTGCCATCGGACCAGCAGTACCAGCCCGATCCCGAAGATCAGAAGGGTGGCGATGAATCCCAGCGGCGGCATCTGTGGGGTGAGGAAGACCGCACTCACAATGACCACCACGAGGTAGACCGCCAGCCACTGCAGGACCCGAAGGTAGTCCTGCCAGCGTGCTGCCCTGAATCGCTGGTTCACCGTGCGCTTGTCCTCAAGTGATTCCGTACGCTGTCGATTACCTCCTGAGGCCGACTCGTGGAGAACACCAATTCGGGAAAGCGGCTGTTGCGGCGCAGCAGCACCGCACGGGGTCCCCCGATTACGTTGTAGATGAGACGACGCCTGCCCTTGTACCAGCCGTATCGTATCCCCCATCCGCCGTAACGCATGGCAGAGGCCTCGTCCCGGTAGCAGTCCTCGATCTCATCCCAGGGCACCCGCGTCCGTATCACGCCGTAGCCGACCGTCACTCCTTCGTCGGTCACCAGGATCGTCAGCCACGCGAAGTTAATGGTCAGCGCCAGGAAAAGCACCAGCATGAACGGGAAGAACCACGGGGAGAGGTCATCCGCCGGCGCCGTCTGGAGCTGTCCCACCGCCTGCCAGAGCATCACCGCTGTAACCGCACCAAGCAGCAGTGTGCTCCACTTTGAGAACAGACGCTCGCTGTACACCACTCTACTCATTGCACGTCTGCTGCGTAGTTTCCACTGCGCAGGACCAATTGTCAACAGCATGCCGTCTCAAAACGCTCAGCAACTGGCGCATCTCTCACGTGTTCATACACAGTCCGGTTGGCTGGCGCGTCGCAGGTGGGTTGCGGCCGGCGGCGTGTGCCGGATGGCGACCGCAATTCGTGGTCCCGCGGCTACACATCAATCCGCGGAAAGCGACCTCAGGAGGCTGCGCGACGTTAGCCGGTGTTTTCCCGGGAATTTGTCTCGCGGATGCGGGAACACCACTTGACAAATGATAGAAACATGTATCATAATGCGTGTCATACATATCATGATGTTATAAGTGAATCACAAGGAGGGATGTATCATGTACGTCGACCGAATTCGATTTCTCGGACTCCTCGGGCTTCTGGGCTTGCTGGGACTGGTCACCGGCAACTACGGCTTGTTCGGCTTCTTTGGCTTCTTCGGATTCTTCGGCCTCATCCGCAAGAGATCCGACGAGCTGATGCGCCTGAACATCGCGAAGGCAGGCTTGAACGCATGCGTGGTTTCCCTGATCGGCCTGGCCGTGGCCATAGTGGTGGTCACCACGCTGGGCACACTTGAGGCGGCGGCACTCTCTATCGCCGTGGTGTTCGTGCTCCAGGTGCTCACGTTTGTGTGGTCCTTCAACATATATGAGAGAAGGGGCGCGGGGCAGTGAAGAAGGTTGTGTTCAGGACCCGCATGAAGGAGCTGCGTGCGCGGGAGGATCTAACCCAGGAGCAATTGGCGGACATGGTGGAGGTGCGCAGGGAGACGATAGGACATATCGAGCACGGCCGCTACAATCCGTCGCTCACCCTGGCCTATCTGATCTCACGGGCCCTCAACAGCACGATAGAAGAGGTCTTCATCTTCCGGGAGGATGAAGTACGAGGAGGTATATCTTAAGGCGTACCGGGACGGCCGCGAGGCGAGGGCGGCGCTCGCTGACTACTTCCACTTCTACAACAACCAACGGCCGCACCAGGGTCTCGGCTATCGGACGCCGGCGTAGGTGTATAATGCAGTCTGCCAGGACAAACCCGCTGCCGGTCAGACAGCGACCAATAACCGAGGGAAGACGGCAGGACTCCACCTTAATCCTGTCACTGTACTGTCCTAAGAATGGGGTTCACCTCACTTACAGTCAGGGGAAGACCATGGATAGCGCTACAACTGAACTCGTTCGAGCACAGGACAGTATCCATCCACTCACGAAGTGGGAGTTCACCGCATTGGATCGTGCGTGTCTGCCTCTCGTGATCCGGGCCGTCTGGGTATTCGATGCGCAGTTGGATGTCGGCACAATGAAGGCAGGGCTGCAACGGCTGCTCGGTCACTACCCACATCTCTCAGGCAGGATGAGGGATAAGACCGGTGTTCATCTGACCAATGACGGAGTCCCCGTGACCGTAACGGACGACTTAAGTGTCCGTGCGGCGGGAGTACCTGAGGTCAGTGACCCGGAAAGGCGTTTCTCCATTGAGATCAAACCATCCAGGATAACGCGCGGCACTGATCCGCCATTGAGCGTCAAGATCACCAGACTGCAGGACGGCACCGTCCTGGGGATTCAGTGCTCTCACTCTTGTATGGATGGTGACACCTTCTACACCATGGTCTATAACTGGGGACGAATCTGTCGGCAGGCAGACTTCACACCACCTGCGCTGGACCAGGCGCTGTTTCCCACGCCGGATTGTGTCGACAAAGACCGGGTGCAGCGAATGGCCGACGAGTATGGCTGGAAGAGGATCAGCAGACTCGCCTTCTTGAGGCTTCTGCCTCTACTCATGACGGGTGTTCTGAGTGAACGAACGAGACCCTTCCACTTCTCAGTCGGTGCGCTTGAAGGGATCAGGCAACGGTTATCCGCCGACGTACCTTGTAGCACGAACGTCGCCCTTTCTGCCCTGCTGACGCATATGCTGATCAGACTGTTTGGGCATTCTGAAGTGACAGAATGCGTCCAGGTGACAGTGGTCAATGCACGAGGCCGACTCGCTGGTCTTCCATCGGCCTTCGTGGGAAATGCGTCGGTGGTCGTGCCAACCCGGTCCTTTTCAGCCGGCGCAAGCATCGCTGAGATAGCTCGGGTTATTCAGCAGACCCTCGAGCCGATTCAGGAGACTCCGTCCGAAGGGCTCAGAAAGCTGGTCTCTCTCAATGTGAACGCCATGGAGCACAGAGTCGCTGTAATACCTTTCGACTTCACAGCCGTGAATAGCCGAAGACCGACCGTGTTCTATACCAACAACTTCTCGGGCATGCACATCTATGACGTCGATTTCGGTTCAGGTAGACCTGCATCAGTCATCCCACACAACCTGACCGATCAAGTTCTGATCTGGCCCGCTGGCCCAGTCGGGGGAGGAGTAGACGTCTATTTCACAGGTGTGCCCGCGCGTACGATTCATAGACTCAAAGAGGGTTCGGCCTGGCTCCAGGAAATGGCACAGCTCGGGCAGTGATCCCGGTGCAGGCCGGACCCACAGCAACTGGTGTAGCGCCTCCTGAGCGCCATTACCTGGCTGTGGCCCCGATTCCGTGTCCTTTGGTCCAACAGTGAGAATGTGTGATGAGCATCCGATAGCCATGGTAGACGGTTACAAGGATTAGGCTCTGAACGCATGCGTAATGTTAGCCACGTGTGCGCATGAGCATACAGGTGGCACGAACTAAGCGAACTAAACGATCTTTCGCCACTATTATGCGGCGACAAATCCATGCATACGTTTGCGCGTAGCTAGTAGTGTTCGCAATTCGCTTAGTTCGCTTAGGTCGTGGTCCGCATGATCGTTGACGACTAATGAGAGGTTGGCCTAGACTACACGTATGGACCGAACTTGCTCAAGAACGCTCCAACTGACTACGTGATCAACACATTCGGAATAAGGAATGCGATCGTGAATATGGTTCAGCAGGGAGACGGGTTGTGAGTGTCTATAGAAAGGGGTTTGTACTGAGTTTAGTTGCAGCCGTCGTCATAGTCTCTGATGCGGGTATGGTGGCCGCAATGGCGCCCACTCAGCCGCTACATACTGCTGACATGGAGGAGTTTCTCGATACGGTGATTCCCAAGCTGATGGAGGAATTCTACGTTCCGAATGCGACGGTTTCTGTCGTAGCCGGCGGAGAAGTCATTGCCGCAAAGGGGTACGGATACGCAGATCTGGATGAACGTATTCCCGTAGACCCCGACAAGACGTTGTTTCGTACTGGTTCTACGGGGAAGCTGTTCACCTGGACAGCAGTAATGCAACTTGTGGAGCAGGGAAAGCTCGACCTCGATGTCGACGTGAATGAATACCTAGACTTCCAGATTCCTGCCAGGCTTGTATGTGGTCGAGGACAATCTGAACTGGAACCAATCACACTAACGCATCTCATGACTCATACGCCAGGATTCGAGGACTATCTGTCGGAGATCTTCTCCCTTTCGGAAGACGGGATACTCCCGCTGGACCGTTACGTTCGTGAACGCATGCCGGCACGCGTATTCCCGGCCGGCGAAGTACCTGCATACTCCAATTATGGGACCGCGCTAGCGGGATACATTGTAGAGCGAGTATCGGGCGTGCCGTTTGTGGAATATATCGAGGACCAAATCTTTGCGCCGCTGGGCATGGCACACAGTACTTTCCGTCAGCCTTTGCCCCATAACTGGACAGACAACATGGCGAAAGCATATCGCTACGTGGATGGAGAGTTCCGAGAGGGGAAGTTCGAGTTCGTTTCGGGTGTACCTGCGGGTAGTATGAGCACCACGGCCTCGGATATGGCTCGTTTCATGTTGGCTCATCTTCAGGGTGGGAAGTTTGATGGAGTCGCCATTCTTGACGAGAGTACAGTGGCACAAATGCACAGCCAACAGTTCACGCCTCACCCCCGTCTGGATGGAATGGCTCATGGGTTCATTGAGGGTACGTTCAATGGGCGAAGAACGCTTCTTCATCCTGGTGGTTCGATGATGTTCTCCATTGGCTTCTACTTATTGCCCGAGGAGAACTTCGGGCTCTTCATCTCTTACACGGGCGCGGATCATCGCGTACATACGGAAGTATTTCACTCGCTTATTGAACGGTATTTCCCCAGCAATGACGTTACCGAGCATCCACCTACCGAAGGCATGTCTGAACGGTCGAGAGAGTTCGTGGGTGAGTATCATGCAAACCGGCAGTCGTTTACAACCTCGGACAAGTTCCTTCGCCTTGTCATGGGACAGATTCATATAGATAGTGATCAAGAAGGTTACCTGTTAGTGACCCACTTAGGTGAAACGAATCGCTTCGTAGAACTGGAGCCTGGGGTGTATCACAATCTAAGGGAAGGAAGAACCCAGGACTTCGGTGGTGCTTTCCGGACTATTGTATTCGGGACAGATCCCAAGGGGAAGACCTTGCTCATGACTGATGGTCCAATGAGCTATTCCAGGGCATCATGGTATGAAACCAGCACGGTCAACTTCCTGCTGCTACTTCTGGCCATACTGCTCATTTTGGGTAGCCTGGCCTATTGGGGAATCAGGATTGTTGTCCTGAGGATTCGTCACAGAAGAAGCCAGGATCCGATGCAGACCTCGAAGGTAGCGAAATTGGCCGGATGGACGGCATTCACGTACGGAATCCTGGTTCTTATCTCGGTGCTGGAGTCCGCCGAAGCAATGCAACCCGATCCTGTGTATGGGCTACCACCATCGGCTTTTGGCCAGGTGTCAGCGTGGGATGCACTGTTCAACTGGGTGCCGCTAGCTATGGGCATCATAGGGGCGGCAGTTGTGCTCTTTTCAGTAGTAGTCTGGTGGAGAGGATACTGGAGAGCTCTCGAGAGGATTCACTACTCATTGTTTGCGGTCGCCACGATAGTACTACTGTGGCTCTTCAGCTATTGGAACGTGATTCTACTGTAGTATGGGGAATCCTTACCTTTGACCTGAGCGCAGGTTACCTGTAACAGCGACCAGCCTGCAAGACCATATCGCCAATTGCGCATTCCGGGGCAGAGCAGGCTACCGTCACGGAGCAAATTGGCCATCAGGCGTAGTGAAGTGTATACGGACAGGGAGGCAATCGCCACGGTAATCCGCATAAGGCGAAAGGAGCACGATGTTGGGAGGGGTATCCTCAAGTAAGGAGGTCAGGCGGCGTACCCTGCCTGTGAAAGAAACCGGGCTTGAGGGCCCAAAGAGGAGATAACGCCGCTATGAGGAAGGAACTCGTGAGGAGAGCATCCGGGTCAAGGGTGTATTGAGAGCAGCTGGAGGAGTGGGTGAGGAGACAGATCCAGGGGCTGATTCAGGAACTCTTGGAGGAGGAAGTCACGGAGCTCTTGGGACCCGACTTTGACAGCCGCCGAGGCCGTCCAGCTTTGGGGACGGCCCCGCTCAGCTTTGAGGCAGGAGAATCTGTAGTGTAAAACATCGTGCGTGTATGGTATTGACAGGAGACTGGAAA
>PWUU01000124.1 GCA_003562475.1 Dehalococcoidia bacterium
CGATGAAGTCTGCCAGGCTACCATGGTCCGGCATGTTCAGTGCCGCGATGTTAAGCTCGGTGGGCAGATTGGGCGCCAGTTCGACGATCTTCTGGAAGACGCCGGTCAGGTTTCGTGCCAGGGCTTCGAGTTCGGAAGTCTGGTCTATCTTGTCCTCTATAGGTTCGACCCGGGCCTTCAGGTATGGGTCAACCTGAGTGATCTCCTTCAGTTTGATCCGCGAGAGGCCCTGGAAGAAGACCTGGACCGAACCGTCAGGCAGCTTGAACATGCGGGCGATGAGAGCAGCAGTGCCTATGGGATATAGGTCATCAACTTCGTCTGAACCTGGCCGCCGGGCAAAGAAGCCGACAAGCTTGTCACCGGCAGCAGCCTCGTCTATCAGCCTCTGTACCTTAGTGTCGGCAGTGCCCAGAGGAACAATCAGCGAAGGATAGATGATCATTTCGTCCTGGGCAAGGACGGGCAACTCTTCAGGAATGCGGAATCTCTCGTCCTTTTGTCTTTTCGCTTTCTTGCCTCTGGTAACAATTGTCGTCACTGACATTAACCTCTTCGTATGCTTACGCGATGCGACCTTCCTTCTCCAAGCTTGGGCAGTATGACTTCCAGGATGCCGGCTTGATAAGAAGCCTTGACCCGCTCCTCATCTACATCAGCAGGGATGGTTACACTCCTCTCAAAGGTTCCCCACGAAATCTCCATCCGTGAATAAGTTCGCTTGATGCCCTGTCTGACATCTCTTCTTTCGCCTCTGATAACAAGTCTGCGGTTCTGCATTGTTACTTCGATCTCATCGTCTCTGACACCGGCGAGTTCAACCAGTACCACGACCTCGCTATCGGTCTCATAGACATCGACTACCGGCTGCCAGGTCTTGGGGGAAAACCGCACTGCAGGAGGTTTGCGGTTGACAACTTCATTCATCAGTCGCTCCATCTCCCTCTGCATATCAAAGGCTGCTTCCGACCAGTCTCTTCGCAACTCTATCATCTTTAGACTCCTTCTTCTTGCCGGTCACAGGGGCAGCACAAATGGCGCTGCTCCTGTTCGGCAAAAAACCCTGCTTCGTGCTTGCCCTGACGGTAATGATACACCAAGTTCTCAGCTCTTTCGAACACCCGTCATCGCGTTGCGGTCAGACTCACCCCACAATTGTCAGGACACCCTGGCGAATCATCTTCACGGCAATAGCGGCCAGAAGCAGCATAATTATCTTGGATATGGCGCTCACGCCGGTATTGCCCAGGAACTTCACGATTCGATCGGCCTGTTTGAATAGGAGCCATTGTATGGTCAGGTTAAGGACGAAGGAAAGGATCACCGCGATGACCAGGTACTGGTCTATGAGCAGAAGCAGGGTTGTGAACACCGCGGGGCCGACCACCACGGGCGTGCCTATAGGCACAACCCCCACCATGCCGGACGACGAGGCATCATGACCCTCCATGGCCTTGCCGGTAACCAGATCCTTGATGGCCAGAATCAGCAGGATAATGCCGCCAGCCACCAGAAAATCAGCCACCTCGATGCCCAGGAGCAAGAAGATGGCTTTGCCGATAGCGACAAATCCCAGGCCTATGCCCAGGGCGGTAAGCGTTGCCAGATGCGCCGCACGTCCACGATGCTTGGGCGTTATCTCCTGAGTCAAGGAGAGAAAGATAGGCATGTTGCCCACTGCATCCATGGCGACAAACAGGGGAACAAAAGTCAGACCTATCTCTCGGAGAAAAGCCACCCTATTCTTCCTCCATAAGTCGCCCCGTCATATCTCTATGGGGACGCATTATCACCACTACTCACTGAACCCAGGTCGGCCGAAGGGAAGGCGCGCCCTCGGAACCGACAGGCTTCGCCTACGCCTCCTCGGCGTCGCCATCTATAGCTTTTCGGCTCTCGGGATTTCGTCCTGACGGAAGACCCACGTGGCTGATACCACGCTATCGTCTTCGGACAGGCCCATTAGCCTGGCTCCCCGGCCGCCCCTACCCTGAATCGAGACCTGCTCCATGGGAATATTCACCAGCTTGCCTCTGGATGATAACATCGCCAGAGAACCTTGAGGCGAAACAAGCTTGGCCAGAGCTAGATCACCCGTTATCGGGCTAACCCGATAGGCCCGTACTCCTTTGCCTCCCCTGTTATGAACAGGGTAGTTCCTGGCCGGCGTCAGCTTGCCGAACCCCTTTTCGGTAATCGTGAGCACATGGGCTTCGGGAAACATCATGCCCATGCCGACAACACAGCTATCGACCAGGCGAATGCCTCGTACGCCGCCGCTCGTGCGGGATGCCGTCCTCAGGTTCTTGACCTGAAATCTGATCGCCTGCCCGTTTCTGCTCACCAGGATGACCTCATCTTCATCAGCAACCACTCCGGCTGAAACCAACTCATCTTCGTTCCTGAGCCCCATGGCGATAAGGCCGTTCCTTCTTATAGAGGAGAACTCGCTTAGAGGAGTCTTCTTTATCGCTCCACCCTTGGTAGCCATCAACAAAAACCTGTTTGACGGGAAGCGTGTCAGGGATAGCAGCACGGTTACCTCATCCTTGAGATCCACGGGCAGCAGGTTGACGAGGGCAATTCCCTTGGCCGTGCGAGAGGAATCCTCGGGAACCTCGTAACACTTAAGGCAGTATACCTTGCCGGTGAGTGTGAAGAACAGGAGGCTATCATGGGTGTCGGCTACCACGACGTGGCTCACCGTATCGCCGTCGCGGGTTACCATTCCCATAACGCCTTTTCCGCCGCGGCGTTGTAGCCTGTAAGTGTTGGCGGAGATCCTCTTGACGAAGCCCTTGTTGGTCAAGGTAACCACCATCGTCTCGTGAGGAACGAGGTCCTCGGTTCGGAATTCCTCGATTTCGTCTGTCTCAACCACCGTTCGCCGTGCATCACCATATCTAGCCTTAAGCTCCTCAGCATCTTGGGCGATCAGCGAAAAAACCTTGCGAGGGTTGGCCAGAACATCCTCGAGATAAGATATGCTCTTGATGACGGCTGCATACTCGTCAGTGATCTTGTCCTGCTCCAGCCTGGTCAACCTGCGAAGCGGCATGTCAAGGATGGTCTGTGCCTGAATCTGCGACAGAGCCAGCGACGACATTAGCTCGGCACGGGCCGACTCTACGGTCTGGGACTGCCGTATGATCTTGATCACCTGGTCGAGGTTGTTGAGGGCGATGCGCAGTCCCTCCAGGATATGGGCCCTGTCCTTCGCCTTATCAAGCTCGAACTGAGACCGCCGGGTGATGACCCGAAAACGGAAGTCAATATAGGCAGTGAGCGCCTCTTTGAGGTTGATCACTCTGGGTTGTCCATCGAGCAGGGCAACCATGTTGATGTGAAACGCGGACTGCATCGCGGTATACTTGTAGAGGTTGTTGAGTACCTGCTGAGTCTGCGCCTCTTTCTTGAGCTCCAGGACGACGCGCATGCCTTCTCTATCTGATTCGTCGCGCACCTCGGCTATGCCCGAGATCCTCTTTGCCTTAGCCAGCTCAGCTATCCTTTCTACCAGGGCTGCTTTGTTCACCTGATAGGGAAGCTGAGTAATCACTATCTGTCTCTTGCCCCCCTTGCCCGTAACCTCCTCCGCCTTGGCCCGAAGCACGATCTTCCCTTGCCCCGTGGTGTAGGCGTTATCTATGCCCTCTTTGCCCCAGATTATGCCCGCAGTGGGGAA
>PWUU01000109.1 GCA_003562475.1 Dehalococcoidia bacterium
CCGACCAATCCTGCTGGGAACCGATGAGGTAGCCCGGGCAGTCGACCAGCGACACGAGGGGAATGTTGTACAGGTCGCAGAAACGGATGAAACGCGCAAGCTTGTCGCAGGAGTCGATATCCAGGACGCCGGCCCTCGCCGTCGGCTGGTTTGCCACAAGTCCGGCAGGCCGGCCGCTGAATCGGGCAAAACCGCAGATGGCATTGGTGGCGTAGTAGGGGAGGATCTCGAAGTATCTGCCCTCGTCCACTACGGCGTGAACAACCTTCTTCATGTCGTAAGCGCGGTTTGGATTGTCGGGAAGCAGCGTATCAAGCTCTGGGCTTTCCCTGTCGGCCGGATCGCCGGTAGACGTTCGTGGCGGCTGCTCGGTGTTGTTGGCAGGAAGATAGGAGAGAAGTTCCTTGCAGCGGTCGAGACACTCCGCATCGGAGTCGGCGACCACATGTGTCTGTCCCGATTTCACGGCGTGGCTTCGCCAGCCACAGAGTTCCTCAAGGCAGATCTCTTCGCCTGTCTGTGTCTTGACAAAGGCGGGGCCGGCGATACCCATGAACCCGGTGCGGCGATTCTGAATGACGAAATCCATCATCACGGGGTGGTAGGCCTGTCCACCGAGGCAGGGCCCCATGAGGAGTGAGATCTGCGGAATGATGCCGGACGCCTCGATCTGTGCCCGAAAGGTCCAGCCATATGCCTCGAGCGTGTCCATACCCTCGTGCAGCCTCGCCCCGGCAGAGTCGTTCATGGTGACGAAGGGCCACCCGTTCTCTCTGGCAAGCGCGATGGCGTGCGCCAGTTTGCGACCGTGGTACTCTCCGAAAGTGCCCATCATGGCGGTGTAGTCCTCAGCCGCGGCAACCACAGTCCGCCCGTTCACGGTTCCGAATCCCGTGACGATGCCCTCTGCAGGTATCTCGCGTGTGTCCATGCCAAACGCGGTTGTGCGATGCTTGACCCACAGGCCTATCTCGGTGAACGTGTCGGAGTCGAACAGGTAGTCCAGTCGCTCGCGCGCGGTCATCTGGCCCCTGTTGCGGCGCTCTTCGATTGCCTTCGCACCGCCCATTTCGAGCAGATGCTGGCGTCGCTCGTACCATTCGTCTATTCGGTCTCTGGTGCTCTTCTCATCCGGTGTGTTCATGCCTCCCCCATAATGTGACCGTTCGTGACGTTGAGGTTCGCCGGCCAGGTGGACACCTATCATAGGCACGTGATGGCCAGCTGTTCAAGAGACTGTACTCGTCGGCGTCTGGTGGGGCGATTCTATGATACGATTCGCTGGAATCGGCAGACGGAGCTAACTATAGAAAGGCCAATGACGGCTTGCTGTGTGGCGTGCTCGTAGCTCGAAGGAGGAGTACATGGCACTAAAGACAGGAGCGGACTACCTCGATTCTCTCGAACAGCTCCGCCCCACCACCTACATATTGGGTGAGAGAGTAGAGAATCCCTACGAGCACCCCCTCATCAGACCCATGGTTAAGGGCGTTGCCCGTACGTACGACATGGAGCACGACTCTGAAGGCGCCAGGTACCTAGTCACGCGAAATGAGAGCGGCGAACGTGTCAGCCGTTTCGTCAAGCTCTACGACAACTCGGACGACCTCCTTGCCAAGGTGCGGATGCTAAGGTTCATCAGCCAGAGGATCGGCACGTGCTTCATGCGGTGTACCGGCATGGACGCCATAAACGCGGTCGGTTCGCAGGTGTACGACTGCGACCGGAAGTACGGCACCGACTACTGGAAGCGGCTGCTGGCGTTTATCGATACATTGCAGGCGGGCGACCTCACCGTCTTCAGCGGCGTCACAGATGTGAAAGGCGACCGCTCCTTGCGACCGTCGCAGCAGGCGGATCCGGATCTATACCTGCACGTGGTAAGTAAGGATAGCCAGGGCATCGTGGTAAGAGGCGCGAAGATACACCAGACCGGCTCTCTCTGTGCGCACTGGGGCATAGTGGTCCCAGCTCGCGAGATGCAGCCAGAAGACAAGGACTGGGCAATCTCCTTCGCCATTCCAATCGATGAGGAGGGCGTCATCCACGTGTACGGTCGGGGAACCCTTGAGGCGCGTTCTCTGGACCGCTGTGACCTCGGTAACGCTGAGTACACAAAGTTCGCCAACATGGTCATCTTCAACAATGTCTTCGTACCATGGGAGCGGGTCTTCCTCTTCGGGGAACACGAGTACGCTGGCCCGATGGTACGTAACTTCGGTAACTTCCATCGGCACTCACATGGCGGCTGTAAGTCTGGCGTCGGCGACGTCATCATCGGGGCCGCGGCCACGGCGGCAGAATACAATGGCGTGGCTAAGACGTCACACGTTAGCCACAAGCTGTCGGAGATGCTTAAGGTCACCGAGGCCATCTACGGCTGCTCCATAGCTGCATCAGTGAATTCCAGTTCCACTCCCTCCGGCATCCAGCTAGTGGATCCCCTACTTTCCAACATCTCCAAGCTCTACGAGGGTAAGGAACTCCATGAGGTCCTCAGGATGATGATCGAGATAGCTGGCGGCATCGCTACCGACCTGCCCTCAGACAAAGACTTCGCGAATGCGGAAATTGGTGAGTTACTTCGGAAATACCTGAAAGGTAGACAAGAGGTGTCCACAGAGGACAGGGTTCGCATCAGCCGCTTGATAGAGAAACTTGCTTTCGAGAGCCGTGATATCGTCTCCAACATTCATGGCGCCGGGTCACCTGAAACCCACCGCATGACGGTGTTGCGTAGCATTGATATTGAAGCCCTGAAGTCGTACGCCAAGGATATCGCCGGCATTGATAAGACACCCCGTCCAGGAGTAGGGAGTAAGCACGACTAGGCAGACTGTTTGCGGTGTCATTTGCAGTGCCTGTAATGACACATTATCCTTGATGTGCAATATCGGGTGGCTTTCAGCGCCAACTATCTGAATCGATCCAACTTTTCAATCCCTGCCCCACAATCGGGGCCATGTTCGAGATGCACCGGAACAAACCTCTCACAGGGAGAGCATCACACGCTAGATTTGGCCATTGTCATCACTTCGGCCGACAAGGTCGGAGTCCTCAATGCGTATGTGTCAGGACCTGAACTGGAATTGGCATCATCATGATAGTTCAGTTCCTGCCAGTCAGCTCGTGACTGACATTGACGGTCGCTAGTGTAGTGCTTCCTAGTATCGTCATCTGGCAATTGCGCTGACTTCGAACTCTTCACCCGAATGGTTAGTGTCAAGCTGTTGCGCAAAGGTTCGGGCAAGTAACGAAGCGGTAGAGACGCTACATTTGGTGAATATCTGGCCGCGTCGGGCATCCGCAACGCCTTTCTGTCGCTTGATCTGTGCCCACTTTGAGTGTCCGGACATATCACAGCCCCCGGGAAGATTCTAGCATCGTTGAACGGTGACCTGCAGGTCGACGTGCTGTCCTTCACATTCACCCGAGAAGAGAGAAGCCCAGTTCAAGTGCCCTCGAATTCAAATCGCGGAATCGCGCCGGGGAACCCTCAGATACTGCCCGAACCAACGCCTCGGGTTTGCCCAGCCCAGTAGCAGCCACACACGCCGCCAGCATCACAATGTTTGCGCCCACTGTTGTCCCGAGAGACGCCTCTGCCCTCTCCATCGCCGGCACACTGATATGGCGCTGCAACACATCAATCTCGGGCTGCACAGACGAAGGATCGTAGA
>PWUU01000088.1 GCA_003562475.1 Dehalococcoidia bacterium
TGGATACGATGATTCCAGCGATAATCAGCAGGCAGCATATCTTGCAGGCCATTCAGCAGGCGAGACGTGACGGAGTTCCTCGCGGAAGACACTCACGGGGTTTCTGCCTGGCCCATGATTCCAGACACTATCCCCCCAAGTACATCATCGCCCTTGCACACAAGATCGCACTCGGCCGGTTGCTGAGATCCGACGAGTTCAACGGAGGCAGGGAGAGCAACGGTTTCCTGAGGTCAAAGGAGTTCAAGGTGGTCGAATGTACGTGCGGCGGAATCGGACCGTCCACAGAGTCAGTGGTTCAGAAGGTGGCCACGAGGAGCTTCGATACATCGGCCGATCCGCCACGAAGGCATTCGGAGCGCTGTCCTGAGTGCAAGCTCAGGATAGGGCAGATGCTGGAGCGTATCTACGGCACCTGCCTCAGGGATCACCGGTTTCAGTGGTCTACTCAGCTATCAGATTACCGTGCCACACCGATCTTCAGAACGTTGAAGACGGTGCTTGATTCCCTTGAAGCGCACAGAGGTCATCGCAACTTCGTGAAGGCAAGCCGGATCGACCCCTGCGACTTCTTTATGCCGAAACCAGGGTTCGTAGTCGAGCTGGACGAGAGCCAGCACTTCACGGTTCCCCGTAGACTCGCACTGTCGCACTACCCCCCCGACTTCAAGGTCGGCTTCTCAGTAGAGCGCTGGATTTCCCTGTGTGAAGAGCACAAAGCGAAAGACAATGACCCTCCTTTCCGGGATGAGCAACGGGCATGGTATGACACACTCAGGGATATGGCTCCCCTCGTGGAAGGTTTGAGGCCTACTGTGAGGCTTAACATCGCAGACTACCAATGGTGCAGCCTCAACCCCGACCGTTCGGATGATAGGGCATTGTTCGACGGCCTCCTGAGCAGAGGAAGGCCGAAATGGGAAGTGGATGCGGAGTTTGACCCAGAGCCCTGGATCGCTCGCATCATAATCGACGGCCCGTGGTCTGGAAGTGCTGAGGATGCCGCCGAACTACTGAACCTGGTCTGTGACACCTGGGACAGCGTGGATGAGATAAGGCGCGTGAGGACCAGCTTAGTGATGACCTGCGCCGCCTTTCTTGAGTTCGAATGGCCACCTGATATCACTCGGAGTTCCATTGGCGACTGCTGGAATCCATCTGCCGATGCCCTGATGGCTCTTTTCCGTGCTGGTGAGTTGGCGGTCGGAAGGCTACTCACACCCCAACTGCTTGAGAGACTCGCTGGGTTCACTGACTACCTTACGATAGGAGTAGACTCTTCCAAGGATACTGTGTCTACTACAGAGAACTACATAAGTGTGCTGCATGCCGAACTGGTAGTTCTTGTCAATACGAGGACAGGTCACCAGATCTGGACAGGCAAGTCCTATCCCACGAATCGTCAACAAGGTAGTCTAGTGCGTGTTCCGGATCTGGACACGCATTTCGTTAGGTTACCGGGCGTGGGTCATGTCATGATCCTGGGTTGCCACGACCTGAACATGTTCAACAATCGCAATTTGGAGAACACCGGCCCAGTACGTAGAGACCTGAAGAACAGCTTTCGCCAGTTGGCCAAAGGCAGACGCCCGACGGCTGTTCTGCACCACCCCCATACGATGCCGTCGTCACACACATGGGCATCAGCATGGGGATGGGTGAGAACAGAGCTTCCGTCAGTGAAATGGTATGCGGGTGCAGGTCGATACCATCATGCTGAGAAGGAACTGGCTCCGTTGGAGAGTACGAACGTGCTCAGCAACACGAAGCAGGGCTCTAGCATTGACTTCGTCGCACATGTCAATCCCACCTGAAGACCTAGGATGTGACTGTTATCCTGGCTTGTTATGTGGATAGCTGCTTTAGGAAAAATGGGGAGATCATACTGATTTCTCCTCCCTGGTACTGGGCGCTACATTTCGGGGTTCGGATTGACGGGCCAGGGGCGGTTCATCTCTTGCGTAGTTAACCCTTAGTGCACCTTGATTGCTCGGCCAGGAAGTCGCGGAACATGACGTACCTCACCAGTTCGTCCATGTCGAAGACGTAGTGGGTGCTGGGGGCATAGTCGCATCCGGGGTAGTTCTCGATCCCTCTTATCTGCCCTCCGGGATCGATCCAGTCAAGTATCTTCCCGCTCTTGACCGTTGAGAAGGGGAAGTACCAGGCCATGTACCCGATCTGCATATCGTGGTACAGGAGGGGCGTGTCAATGAAGGAGGCTGTTCTGCATTGAGGACAGACGAACAGGTTTGTCTTCTTGTTCAGCAGAGCTGTCTTGGCTTCGGGGTTGACCTGGGCGTTGATGGTATCCCAGACCAGCACCTCATCCTTTGCGCTGCAATCGGGGCATTGTATTTCCTCATATCTGTGCAAAGTCATCTTGTATCTCCTTGAGTGTTTTCAGTAGCTACTCTCTAAGCGATAGGGTCGGGCTGCGTGTTTGTCACTGGTGTGGTGGTGGCTCTGATCCGACGCAGCGGGCAGACTGCCGAGTGGAAGAAGACGGCCGAAACGGCCCAGCCGTAGATGAGGATATCGGTGAGCGAGAACGTAGACATCGCCCCCATGATGTAGGCGCCGTAGTAGCGCCCCTCCAGGTAGCCGGTGGCGAACTGGATGGCGGCAAGCACGACCGTCACGAGTCCCAGGGACCAGCAGAAGGGCGACGGCTGGCGACGGTATCTCCGCACGCAGTGCAGGAGGTAGAAGAGCAGCAGCCCGGCGCCAGCGGCAAGGCCGCCGGCATAGCGCACTATCGTGCGCGGCGTACCGGTGAGCCACTCGGGCAGGGTTACCGACGGGTTGATGCCCAGGAAACCGGGTTGGAGTTCGCTCAGCGGCACGCCGAGGGCGACCGCGGCCACTATATGGGCTGCCTCGCGGGCAAGGACTGAGGCCGCCGCTATCGCTACCGTGTACAGCACCAGCTTCACGGCCTCCCGGCGGCTTAGCCTCAGTCCTTCAGGTTTTCTGATGCGGAACAACGCCTGCCCTTCTCCTATTCTTCCACGTAGCCCGTGCCGTTGCAGACCGGGCATTCGTCGGTCTGGCGGACTCCGATCGCCCCTTTCAGCAAAGGCGAGAGGTCCTTCCTGGGCACCTGTCCGCTGCCCTTGCACTTGGGACATTTCACCGGATGCTTCATTCCTTTCCCCTCCTTCCGTCTCGCGGTCTCCCCGGGAAGATGATCGTCCGCGCGATCATCACGGGGATCCCGATGACAACGGCGACCATTATGAGCCTGGTGGCGATTGACACCAGAAGGTCGAAGTCTCTCAGGCCGATCAGTACGAGTACTGTGACGCCGATCAGGAGCGAGGGCATCATAATCACCAGCAGCACCTTCCTTAGCACCTGTTCTCCTCCGGTGCTGTCAGGAAGGCTATGTGGTCACCGTTGTGGTTGTTGCCCATATCGAATCCCAGGCGCCGCCTGTTCCTGCCGTTGATCCGTGAGATTACCAGGTCAACGTCTTCCTTTGTCACGTCCAGCCTGTTGGAAGATGCCTGAGCAGGTTCCTCCGGGTATTCGATGGCCAGGCCGTAGACGATCTCCTGAAGCTGCGCTGGGGTGCAGTCGTGGGCCCGGCAGGCTATGTAGTCCTGTATCTCCCCATCTATGGGGATCCTCCGGCACA
>PWUU01000020.1 GCA_003562475.1 Dehalococcoidia bacterium
CATCCGCCCGGGAGATACCTGGTCCGGAGACAGAGCGTACCGTTCGATGCTGAGGCGATTTTCTAGGCGCTGCTGCAGGAAGTTGACAGGCTGCGCGAACTGCTCCCTTATGTGGAAGAAGCATATCGCGATCTCGGCCCACAGGAGAGCTGACCCCCGACTCGAGATGATCGCGGACCATCGCGGAAAAGCGCGACTCTAGAGCAGGCAGTGGTCTGGCAACGTGCCCGGGGGCGCAGGAGCCTGGACGGTCCGCAGGGCAAGTGGCGGGCTACGACGCCGAGAAGACCGACTGCCGTGGAAATCGGTCCATGGCGGGGCCGGGTGAATCAGCACCTCCCGCGGGCCCGGCTGAACAGGTCTGCCGAACCGGAGGTGACAGGCATGAACGAAAGCCGGCGCGCGAAGGTACTTATCGCCTCGGGAGTGGTTCTCTTGATCGTATCCGCCGTGGTATCTGTAGCTGCTTGGACTCGCGGCGACGGGAACCTCGGCACCATGCTCTCGTTAGTCACTGTTTTGGCCGTGTGCGGCCTCTTGTCTTTGCTGGCTGGAGCCCGAATCTCACGAGCGCGTACGTGCAAGACGATCAGAATTGAGCTCGATGGCCACGAGAGCTACTATGCCCGAACAATCACAGAGCTCACTTTCGCGGAGGAGAACTGGCTCTCCAGACGTCACGTGGCTGCCCTTAGCCACTGCGTAATGGCTGCCCGGCTTGCAAAGAGACTAATCCGAGCCGACATAATCAGACTTGAAAAGGCGTTGCGAGTGACCACACAAACTGGCACCGCTGGCGAGGCCAACCCGGAATTCACGATAGTCCATAAACGTGGAGGTCGTCGTCGTGAACGTGGCGTGTCAATCGATGACCTGGTGACCAAAAAGAACACGTATCAGCAGCTGAGAGACAACATCTCGCATCTGCTGCAATGCTGTGAGCAAGCTCTGAGACCTCTACTGCAAGAACACTCATGGGCACGGCGGGCACGAGAGCGAGAACGTGCAAGGGCACGGGCACGAGAGCAAAAACGTCGTGCCATGAAAGAATGGTCTAAGCAGCTTGAAGAACCAAGACCGCACACTGTGGAGGCAAACCATAGTCAAGCGGGCGCACGAGCCATCCCAACCAATGTCCGCCAAGCTGTCCTCGATCGCGATGACTTCATCTGCCGTTACTGCGGCCGCCGTTCACAGACGATGGAGATCGATCATGTCGTTCCGGTTAGCCACGGTGGAGCTTCTGATGACACTAGCAACCTTGTCACTGCTTGCCTCAACTGCAACCGGAAGAAGGGAGGGCGAACGCCGGAAGAGGCGGAGATGGAGGTGCTGCCCGTCCGGACGCGGAACCGGGACAGACGATGACCAGCGAATCCCAGACCGGCCCCACTGACAGAGTCTTAGAGCAGGCCAAAGCCCTCGTCCGCGCCATCGAGGCCGTCGAGACCATGAGAGCAACTGGCCCCATAGGGCGAGTACAAGCTTGGTTTCTCCTCAAGGCGGGCCGGCGACGTTTGCGCGCCATCGTCGAGCTGTTGCCCAACTGGCTGGTGGAGGACATTTTGAGCGCCGGTGAGCATATCGATGAGGGCCGCCCCGCTCTGTGGCTGAGTGAGAACTGATGGGATTGATATGGTAGACAACAAAGCGAAGCAGCAAACTGGGATAAGCCGACTTTGGGAGCAGAGAGTCGGCTTGTTCGAATGGGCGAAAGGGCAAGAGGGCAACAATCGTTTGGGGTCTATTCTTCTCCTGGCCGTATCGCTCATGGTCTGCTGGTTGGCTTGGCGAGCCTACCAAGCGGACAATCTGGGCTTTGACATTAAGAGCTTCTGGGATTGGATGGAACTGCTGGTCGTGCCCGTCGTTCTAGTTGTGGCTGCTTGGTGGCTGAGGAAGTCGCTGAAGGAAACTGAACAGGAAATCGCCAACAAGAACCGTGAAGAAGATAGGGCAATTGCTATTGACCGGCAGCACCAGTTTAACCTGGAAGCATACCTGGACCGGATGACAGACCTTCTGTTGGAGGAGGGGCTTCGGGAATCGCAAAAAGGCGACGAGGTGCGGAGCATAGCTCGGAGCAGAACGTTAGCCGCACTGAGGAGCCTGGATGGGAGGCGCAAGGGGCTCCTGGTGCAGTTTCTGCACGAGTCCCGTTTGACTGAGGCGGAGCCTGCTGTCGAACTGAATGGAGCCGATTTGACCCAGGCCATCCTGCAAGGGGCCATCCTGCAAGGGGTCAACCTGCAACGG
This sequence comes from Dehalococcoidia bacterium, assembly GCA_003562475.1. GTDB lineage: Bacteria > Chloroflexota > Dehalococcoidia > GIF9 > AB-539-J10 > SKVJ01. Next base: position 2,257 of record PWUU01000020.1, read on the forward strand.
GTCTACCTGGAAGGGGCTGACCTCAGCAAGGCCGACCTCGGCAAGGCCAACCTGAGCCAGGCCGATATGCGCTCTGCCAACCTCACCCAGGCCGACTTGAGCGAGGCCGACCTGACCGGGGCGAAACTGACCCAGGCCGACCTGACCGGGGCGAAACTGACCCAGGCCGACCTGACCGGGGCCGACCTGACCGGGGCCGATATGTTCGCTGCCAACCTCACCCAGGCCGACCTGACCCAGGCCGAGCTGACCCAGGCCCAGCTGACCAGGGCCGACCTGAGAGCCACGAAGATTGAGAACAACACGCAGATGGACGACAAGTGGCGCCTTGTCTGGTCCATACTCAATGACCCTGCATCCGCCCGCGACCTAAGCGGGGCCGACCTGTCCTGGGCCAGCCTGTATACGGCCGACCTGCGCGGGGCCGACCTCACCGGGGCCAATCTGCGCAGCGCCGACCTGCGCGGCGCCGACCTGCGCGGCGCCAAGCTGGACGGAGCCGACGTGCGGTTTGTCAAACTGGACGGACCCGACCTGGACGGAGCCGATCTGCGCGGTGCCGCACACTGACGTCGGGCAGTGCATCATATGACAAGGACTAGGGGGATGGGGACCATCGCATGCCGGCTGCTGAGAGGTGCTTTTCTCCTGGTGGCGGGGCTTGTTTTCAGCTTCATCGGCTGCATCGTCGGCTAGGAGCTCGGCGGCTCACCGGCAGCACCTCTCGCGCTGGCAGTGGGTCTTGTGGCGATAGGTGGCATCTGGTGGTGGATAAAGAGACAGCGGTGAAAGCTACAGAAGGCACCCTAGATCAAGGCAAGGCCCTCGTCCGCGCCATCGAGGCCCTCGAGACCATCAAGCCAAGCGGCCCGATCGAGACCACCATCACCTGGCTCCTCCTGAAGGCGTATCGCCGCCGGCTGCGGGCCTTGGTGACCACGCGACCGCGGGCACCTGACGCTTGCGGCAGCTGACTCATGATGTATACTGAGGGCCAACAAGAAAAGAAGAACCTCGGCGCTTTCGCGGAGCCCGAGGTATGACCAAGGCGGTGGGGCCAACCTGGTGCGAAGATTCTACCACAGGCCCACCCGCCGTAAGATCAACGTCGTGGCTTTCTGCACTTCAGGCCAGCTGACGCGCCTAGAGCTTCCTGGAACATCTGCTACCGTGGACAAGGGAGAGTGAAGAGTGACGCAAAACACCCTCTACTATGGCGACAACCTGGACATCTTGAGGCGTTACATCGGTGACGAGACTGTCGACCTGATCTACTTAGACCCACCGTTCAACAGTCAAGCCACCTACAATGTCCTGTTTGGGGAGCAAAACGGATCCCAGGCCGCCGCACAGATTCAAGCGTTTGACGACACCTGG
>PWUU01000040.1 GCA_003562475.1 Dehalococcoidia bacterium
CCGACATCGCCGCCTACCTCGTGGACTATGATATTGAAATCTCCGAAATGGGCATCTGCGCCACTGCCAAAATAATCGCCGCCCAAGAAAGTAAAAGCATCATCCCCCATCCAGTTCATACCTGTGCTGTAGAACCGGTTCACATCCTGCAAGTTTTCGGCAAGGACGATCTCATCAAAGTTGTAGACGTTGTTTCCAGAAGCAATCCGAATCCGGTCAAATTGGAAGTTGGCAGCCGTCGTGGTCACAGAGGGCGCACCCAATTGATCGACGTGCGCAGGCGGCGCACCGTTCAGCACCCACATATCCACGTCCTCGTCCCCGTCACGGAATTGAATTCGCGTCAACAACAGCACCGTCTCCGATTGGACAACCGGTATGGCAGAATTCACGGAACCGATCCCCCAGAATCCGTGGCCGTTGCGCTTGCCAATGAACAATCGTTCGCTCGAAGCGCCGTCAAAGAGAGACAGACCGGCCCAGCCGCTCGAGCCTTGCGTGTCCGATGCATCCTGCTCCATCATGAAGCCAATCCAGATGGTTGTGTCGTCGGCTCCCCATGTATCTGGGAGAGACCGGAACGCGGTGCTGGAACTGAAATCATGATTTTGCAAACGCCCGCCCCGCGTCGACGTTCCCGGCAGACTCAATCCGCTGGTCCGGAATCGGTCTTCGGCTCCATCCCAAGCGCTGCTCCAGCCCCCGCCACCGTTCGCAACAGGAGTTCCCGATGTTTCTCGCAAGCGGGTATCGTCCGGCTTGATGTTCGCATATTCGAACTGTTCATAGGCAATCACCGTCGGCGGAGTGGACAATGAAATTCCCAGGTACGGGTGCAACGTATCCGTAACATTGGCGAATTGTGCCAGGAAGTAGACATCCGTCTCGTTCGCAAAGATCCGGAATTCCTGCAGTTCGGCATTCGAATGATGCTCATTGTCGGTCCGCACATCGCCCGGCTTGTCCCGCCAAATGAATTCATTCACCGAGAACGTCGACGAGTTGATCACCTGAGCCGGCGTACCGACCCATTCGTTTGGATTACCATCGACGACAATATCCTGTGAGCCATCTGCCGTAGAAGCGCTGGCCGTGGCAAAGTCAGTCGAGTAGTAGCTCCAGTTTTCCGAATAGAAACGGTAATAGTAGGTCTGATCCGGTGCTAGACCGCCATCATGGAACGATTCGGCGGAGCCCCGATAGACCACGGTACCCGCCCCGATTGAATTGCCCGCAAAGTACGTCTGCACTTGCGTCGGCGCGGTCCAACCGGTGTTGCTGGTTTGCCGTACCACCAAGACATGATGTCCATGCACATTTTGGCTCCAGTTCAGGTTGATCTGCGAGTTGGTGAACACGGTGTCTCTGACGGCAGTCGCAGACACAGGAGGGGGCAGCGCCAACACGGTCAACGGAAGACCAGGGGTCGATTGTTCTGTGCAGCCGTCTGCCGAAACGGTCGCCCACCATTCATGTGCACCGACCTGACTCATCCGTACGCGGTTGGTCCAGATGGTATTGTTGCCCACATTCTGCCAGAAATCCATTCCGTACCAGTCTGTTCCAGCGTGTTCCCAGTCGATATTGATAACGGCCGTCTGTCCCGGGCCAATTGGGAAACTTTCGGTCGAGAAGTTCACCATATCGCCCAAATAGACATCGCCTGAAGGTGAACGTTCTTCTTCGCCGATCCAAGTGGGGCAAACCGCCGAAATCAGGTCGCTCCAACTGGTCGTCACTCGGATCTCATCAAACCACGTATCGCCAATCGATCCAGCGCCTCCTCCGGCTCCGGCGCTCAACTGGATGCCGTTCACCGAACCAAGGCTAAGCCCTGTCAGCCGAGCATGCCAATGGATCGAATCCGGCTCGCTTTCCGGCAATTCCTCGTTGCGGTCAAACCGCAAGCCAAGAATTTCACCGGACGCAATGTCGTATTTACCAATGATCAAATAAACATTGTCGGTACTGTCTTCCTGGCCACGCAGGTCGCGACCACTCCAAGCTGGATCGCCACCTGGCCGGTCAACCGCAAAGGTATGGAAGTTACCGCCATAGCCCTTTCCATAGAAGGCTCTTTCTGTTCCACCATCCATGAAGCTCAAACCGGCCCACTTGTTGGCACCTTCCCAGTTATAGGCCATCTGGAACGACACATAAATCGCGCCCGAGTCAATCGTCGAGAACCCACGCGAGGCATTCCCGGAGTTGTCATTGCCGGGATTGTTCAGCCGCACCCGGTTGGCTACCCGGTCCGGATTGCCATCGAAATTCGGGAAGGGGGGATTGCTATTGTCGCGAATCACCCACGTTCCTGCCCCGACACTCCACGAGCCGCTCCAGCCTTGTCCCGTATTGCCACCCGCCAAGGACGTTTGATTGGTATAGGAGAACAAATCAATAATACCCCCACCATAAGCCGGCATACTGACATCGCGCGCCAATCCGTCGGAGTAGTAATTACCGCTCACGGAGTAGAACATGTAGTGATGCGTCTGATTCGCCGACACCACATGCTCGAAGCTGGTGCCAGAGCCATTGTAAATAACCGTAGCGCCATCAATCGTCTGCCCCACTGAATAGCCGGTGCCATCCACAGGATCCAGGGTAACGGGGCTGGTCTTGTGCAGAATCAGCACATTGTGATTCGCTGCATTTCGCGTCCATGCCAATCGTGCCATCTGAGGACCGTCGGCATCCACCGAGGCCGCAATCGGATCGTCCGGTGTGTCCGGTTCCGCATACACAAACGTCGCCGTGAAGGGACCATCTTCCGTAATTCCCGGTGTACCAGAGCCTTGAACCGTGAACCGAATTTTTAGATTATAGGTGCCAAAGTCCAGCGAGTGGACATCGAAGATATCAATTTCGGCTCCAAAATTCGCCCAGGTCTGATCACCACCACCATCGTCACTGGTCCAGCTGACCGAACGAGTTTCCCACGTTCCCGGCTCGGAATCGGTCGTCTTCCAGACCTTGTACTCGAAGCGCGTGCCGGAAACATCGCCGCTACCGGTCTTCCAGGTCTTGATGTTGGCGCCCTTGAAGAAGAGGCCGTCAATTTCGCCGAGGTTCCGGCTGTCGAAGTCGCCACCCTGTTCGGTAGTGTCCGAACCCAGCCCTGTATGCCAATAGGTCACGGTGGGTAGATTTACACCGCCATCACTTCGCATCCCATAATTCGGTACCGCCACCGTCAGTTCGCCGCGGTTGGCATCGGAAACGTCCACCCCGCAATCGTTCCAGACCACGACATCGTAGAAGCCCTCGTCACTCTCTTGTAAATCCGTGATCGTCAACGTTGCGGTGTCGGCACCGGAAATCCGGCCACCATTTTCCAACGGGCCTTGACCGCGGTTACGGTCATGCCACGTGACGCCATACCCGGCTGCCGAGTCCTCATATAGCCACGGCGCAATCGCCGGCCCGCGCCGCATATTGTTGAAGAAGAGATCATTCCCCGGCCCCGCCTCCCAGTTCCACGCCCGGAATCGCTCAATCGAACCAGAATTCATAAAGGTGCCCGTGAAGGAAGTGGTCGAGCCACCTTTCACTTTCACATCCATTGAGAATGTCGTCGAAGAGGTCACTTC
>PWUU01000054.1 GCA_003562475.1 Dehalococcoidia bacterium
GAATATGTGGTAAGGGTTATCTCTTTTAGCAGTTTCGGCCCACTGCCGGGATATCTGCTCCCCTTCGCCGTAATATACTTCCAGAGCTCTGATTACCCGGCGCACGTTATGGGGATGGATTTTGGCAGCAGAAACGGGGTCTGCTTCTTTTAATTTTTGATACAAGGCCGCAAAGCCCCGGACTTCGGCTTCTTTTTCCAGTTGTTTTCTCAGTTCCGGATGGCTTCCCCTGCTCCTGAAAGCATATCTGTCCGCAACGGCTTCTATATACAGGCCTGTTCCGCCCACCATTACCGGTATCTTTTCTCTGTTAAAGATATCTTTGATGGCTGCATCAGCTTTTTCCTGATACTCTGCCACCGTAAACTGCCGGTCGGGGTCGGTGATATCAATAAGATGGTGCGGCACTATTTTTTGTTCCCGGGGGGTGGGTTTGGCTGTGCCAATGTTCATATAACGGTAAACCTGGGCCGAATCAGCTGCCACAATCTCCCCGCTGATGCGGGGCGCAATTTCCATAGCCACCCTGCTTTTACCTACGGCAGTAGGCCCGGCGATAATGATCAGGGGAATTTTGCCCTGATGCTCTGAATTTAAAAAACCGCCCCCATATAATGGGGACATACCTCCGCAGGAGGTGTGTCCCCGCACTTCTGTATTGTTTTTCAAGTTATCTTCCTTTCTTAAGTAACTTATCCCCGTTTAAATCCCTTTTCAATTTCGCTGCGGGGCATTTTGATTACTGCCGGCCGCCCGTGGGGGCAGTAGTCCGGGATACTGCAGTTCTTTAAACGCTCCAGCAGAGCCTCCGCCTCCGCATCTGCCAGATAATTGTTGACTTTAAATGCTTCCCGGCAGGCGGCATTTTTTAATAATAACCCCTCCATTGTTTCTGCATCGGGTATCTCCTGTCCTTCCATCAGTTCCTCCAGGATTTCTGTAAAAAAACTTTCAGAAAAAATATTTTGCAGAACGGCAGGAATTTCTCTGACCACATAACTGTTCTGCCCGAGGCTTTCCACGCTGAAACCCATCTCCTGCAGCCTGGCCGCGGCGGTTTCAAACCCTTCCCGCCAGGAGGCCGGTATTTCTGTTTTTAACGGTACGGCCAGCATAATGGTCATGTTATTGCTGTTTTTACTGTTCCGGTATGCTGCGGCCAAATCTTCATAAATAATTCTTTCATGGGCGGCGTGCTGATCAACCAGCAGCAAATAATCCTCTCTTTGCACAATCAGGAACGAAGACCAGAGCTGTCCGAGGTATCGGCCCTGGTCAGCAGGAAATAACTTATTATTATCCTGAGCATTTATGTTATTTTTCATACTGATAATTTCCGGATAATCCCGGTATCCGGAATGATTTTCGGGGCCGGGGTTTCTGCTGCCTCCGACAGAGGCGGCCGGAGGATGCGGGACAGCAGGATTTGGCTCCGCCCGGTTTTTGTATAATTCATATCTTTGCTCAAGGGGGTGTTTAAGGGTGTTTAAAGTGGTTCCTTCATCATTTTGCCCTGCCGGCTGCTGCCCGTATAGCTCCTGGCTGCCACCGGGGATATTGGTAATGAGGGATTGTTCCACGGAAGATGTAACCAGGGAATATATTTTATTCTCATCTTTAAAGCGTACCTCCCATTTGGCCGGATGAACGTTTACATCAACTTCTTCCGGGTTAATATGAATGTTAATGACGGCCAGGGGGAACTTTTGGGGAAGTATTAAGCCCTTGTAGCCCCGTTTCAGGGCATGGGAAATCATGGTGCTGCGGATTATCCGGTTGTTTACAAAAAAATGCTGATAGCGGCGGGTGGAGCGGGTCAGATGGGGGGCCGATATAATGCCGCTGATTCCTTGCCGGGCCGGGGATAGCTCCAGCATGCCACCCCGCACATCATTGCCGTATATGGAAACCATGATATCGGGGATATGCCCGTTTCCTGCGGTTCTGAAAACCTGCTTTTCCCCGTTCAGGAGGGAAAAAGATATAAAGGGCTGCGACAGGGCCAGCGTGATGACAATATCGGTGATGCGGCGCATTTCCCCGGCCGGGGTTTTCATAAACTCCTTCCGGGCCGGGGTATTGAAAAATAAGTCCCGGACAGATATTGCTGTTCCCGGCGGGGCCCCGGTCTCCTCCGTTTCCCCGGCCCGGCCCCCGGTTACCTGCAGCCGCCCCCCGGAGAGGCACCCCGCAGCCCTGCTGGTGACAGTTACCCGGGCCACCGTTCCCACACTGGGCAGGGCTTCTCCCCGGAAGCCCATGGTGCGCACACCGTTTAAGTCATCGAGGCTGGTTATTTTACTGGTGGCATGCCTTTCAAAAGCGGTTCTGAGTTCATGGAAAGGGATACCGGTGCCGTTATCGGTTACCGTTATTTCTTCCAGCCCCCCGCTTTTTATTTTAATCTCCACCCTGGTCGCTCCCGCATCGATGGAGTTTTCCACCAGCTCCTTGACCACGGCAGCCGGGCTTTCTATCACTTCACCGGCGGCAATTTTTTCTGCTATCTCCTGTTTCAGGACTATGATGGGCATTATTTCATCACCTTCTCTTTTAAACTGAACAAAAACTGCAGGGCCGCCAGGGGGGTGGTCTGCTCCGGGTTCAGGGCCTTAATTTTTTCCAGCACCTCATTTTCTTCATCTGATAAATACTTCCCGGGGCTTTCGTTAAACTCAAGCAGGGAAATCTGCCGCCGGGGTTCAGGGCGGTGGCCGGCCCGGGCCTCTGTTTCCACCAGAATTTCCCTGGCCCTCTCCACTACCGCCTGAGGCAGCCCCGCCAGGCGGGCCACATTAATACCATAACTCTTATCGGCCCGGCCCGGTATAACTTTCCGCAAAAAAATCACCTGATGACCTTTTTCCCTGATGGCCATGGTGTAATTTTTCACTGCTGACAATTCATCTTCCATCACCGTCAGTTCATGGTAATGGGTCGAGAACAGGGTCCAGGATTTGAGCTTTCTGTTAATGTACTCCAGGACGCTGCGGGCAATGCTCATGCCGTCATAAGTGCTGGTTCCCCGGCCGATTTCATCAAGGACAATCAGGCTGTCGGCGGTGGCTTCTTTCAATATGGAAGCCGTTTCACTCATTTCCACCATAAAGGTACTCTGTCCGGCACTAAGGTCGTCGCTGGCTCCTACCCGGGCGAATATTTTGTCCATTACCGGCAGGGTTGCCGATTCTGCCGGCACAAAACTGCCGGTCTGGGCCATGAGACAGATTAAAGCCACCGTTCGGCAGTAGGTGCTTTTCCCGGCCATATTAGGGCCGGTGATGATGGCCATTTTGTGCTTCTCTGACATAAAGACATCATTAGGGACAAATCTTTCCGTAAGGTCATCCATCTTTTCCACCACCGGATGCCGCCCTTCGGTGATCTGCAAAGGATTTTTTACGGCCGGGCGGGGCCGGCAGTA
>PWUU01000018.1 GCA_003562475.1 Dehalococcoidia bacterium
ACCCTGCCATAGCGGTCCGACACCGCCCCCGCGGTTAACTGCCAGGCCATGAACACCGCGCTTATCGTGGCCAGGAAGATGCCCACATGGACCGCTTCAAGGCCGATGCCCGCCATGCGCACCGGAAAGATGGCGACGATGCAGCCGAAGCTCGTGTACTGTGCCAGCACCGCGCCGTAAGGGAACAGCAGGTTTCGGTCGAAGAACAGCGACCAGATACTGCGCGACGGCTGTCCGCCTGGCTTGTCTTCAGAACCGCCTGCGACCTTTCCTGGCAGGGAGAGCGCCAGCGCTATTCCCACGAGGAGCATGAATCCTCCCAGGTAGAAGACCGAGTCAAAGCCGAAGCGTGACGCCAGCGCTCCGCCGGCACCATATCCGATCAGGCTCGCGAGGGCTATCGCAGCGCCGTAGCCACCCATCGTCCGGCCACGATCCCGCTGTGAACTGGTGTCTGCTGTTGCCGACATGGTGGCCGGCCCCACCAGCCCCCCGGCACATCCGTGAAAGGCACGGGTCGCGATGAGGTGCCACGGGGTCTGGCAGATGGAATACGTGAACATCGCCACCGCATCACCGGTGAGTCCCGCAATCAGAGGAGTCCTCTGCCCGTGCCGGTCCACGATGCGTCCGCCGATTACGTTGGCCACCGTGTTGACGCCGGAGTAGATGCCTACAACCAGCCCCACCTGCCCGACCGTGGCCCCGAGCGATGCCGCGTAGAGCGCGATGATCGGCAGCAGCAGGTGCGTGTCGACAAATCCGATAAGGGTAATAGTGAAGAGACGCCGTCTGCGGTTCATGCCTCGTCCTCTGTCCCTCATTGCCCTGGCGTTGGTAAGAGCTTCGCGGGCTGCAGAGTCTGCGTGCGGTGCCATATATGCTCTCCGGGACAGGCAGGATGAAAGCCTCCTGCTAACAAGGCGCCTGTCGCTTATGGCCCACCAGGATGGCCGCAGGAAACCTCTCGAATACCTCAGCCAGCATGAGGCGTCCTCCGGTAGCGGCGAGGCAACGATCAGTCAGCACGTCTCTGTAAGTCGTCGGGATGCCGGGCGGTAGTACAACGCTATTATCACGCCAGGTCCGTTCTCCGATCGGGAAGCTCCCTTTTCCGGAGAGAGATATAGAGCGGACAGGTGCCAGCACCAGCACGTGCGTGTCCCCGGAGCCCCGTGAGTAAGCGCAGACATGGCTGCGGCTGCGATCATCCGCGTACAACGGCACATACGTACCACGGTGAAACACCTCCCGGTGAGCCTGTCGCAACTGCAGTGCCTTCCACGTCACGTAGAGTTTGGCTTCTGACTCCGGCCAGTGTTTCAGCGCATCCTCAAGGAAGGCCGATGGGCTGGCTGCAACATCCCGTGCCTCGTGCACAAGGCGGGAACGCATGGCGTAATCGACCGGGCGCCGATTGTCCGGATCCACCATGCTGAGGTCCCAGAGCTCGGTCCCCTGGTAGAAGTCCGGCACGCCGGGGCAGGTAATCTTGAGGATGACCTGTGCGATGGAATTCACCGCACCATGGAAGGACAGGAGCCTGCGGAATTCCTGCAGGTCCGAGTTCAGACTGTCATCGCCCATCTCACCCGTCAAGATTGCTGCGACCAGCCGTCCCAGGGCGTGCTCGTACTCGTGGTCTGGTTCAATCCAGCTTGAAAACCTCTTTGCCTCCCGCGCTGCCTTGACCGAGTAACTCGTGACACGGTCATGCAACTGCGGAAGCTCACTATCCGAGTCGGGCCAGGTGCTGAGGATTGTCTGCAGGAGAAAGAGCGCCGTCGATGCGTCGACACGGGGATGGCGCTTACGGACAAAGGGCAGCCAGCGACTGCAAATGGAGTTCCAATCATCCGCCATTTCGGAAATGACGTTGAGCCGTGCACGCGCATCCTCTCCTCGCTTTGTGTCATGGGTTGCCGTGCAGTTCAGAGAATCGGGCCATTCCCTGAGGCGCTGAGCGTTCCACCGGTGAAAGCGCTCCAGTGATACGGCTGCGCGCTCGTGCGCGCTCCCGACCTCGTTCAGCGACAGGAGTACGCTGTCCTGGTAGAGCGTAGTGTCCTCGAATCCTTTCGCCATGACCGCGCCGCTCAGTTGCTGCCACAGTCGCGCCACCTCTGCGCAGTACCTGAGAACACGGGGGGTCCTCAGTGTAGTGGGCAGGTCCACGGTCAGCACCCTGTGAACCATGACCAGGTACAAGTACTGTTCCGGGGTAGCCGTATGGCTTTGAGCAGTGACTGCCGCATGCTTGAGGTGCTTGATGTCTTGCTCCGACATGCTCAGCCCGTGCCCCAGGTACGTCCGGTACACGGGGAGATGCGCAGTGATTGTAACCAGCGAATCGACGATCAGGGAGATCCGATCACGCGTCCTCGCGGGAGGCGCAGGCGCAAGCGGTTCGATGAGGCGCGCCAGCCTCAGGAACTCCCCCTTGAAGAGCGCGCGGCACACCTCCCCTTTATTCCTGTGGACGAGGTCGATCCGCGACACCCGGGTTCTCGTCAAGCGCTGGTGCTGCTTCTCCAGCATTGGGAGTCCGGTGGGATCGACGAAGATGCCGTTGACCATGTTCAGGAACTCGTACCCCGTAGTGCCGTGAACGGCCCATTCCGGCTGCAGTTCCTCGTTGCCGGAGAGGATCTTCTCGACGACCACGTAAGGCCGACTCCCCCGTTTGCCCTGGCCGGGGATCACCCGCATTCTGGAGAGGCGCCTCAGGTACCTCTGCGGATACCGCAACCCGTCGACGTGGTCCACCCGGAACCCGCAGACCGCGCCTGAACCGGCGAGGTTGCGCAGCTCTCGGTGCGTGAGGTCGAAGACGGCGGGGTCCTCCACCCGCACACCAACCAGATCGCTTATGTCGAAGAACCTCCGGTAGTTAATCCTGCTGAGCCCCTTCTTCCAGTACTCCAGCGTGTAGCACTGCTCCGTGAGGATGCGCCGGAGCTGTGTGCGCGTCAGATGGGACAGCGTGTGGCGCACGAGGCCAGTGATCGTGGTGCCGCTTGTCCCGATCGCCCCATCCTGTGACACAATATTCGCCAGGACCTTGTTTTTGGCTGAGCATGTCAGTTCGTAGTGAAGCTGGCGATTTTTCAACAGGTCCATCTCGGACACCCGTGCCAGCACCGAGGCGAGGCGTACCGCACGGATCAGGGGCTCTGGGACTGTTCCCTGCGGCAGCTCCAGCAACGGCGCCAGGGCCAACCCGTACGAGCGCACGCTGAGCGGCAGATCGCTCTGGCCGAACTTGAGCACCAGCCCGGTCTCGCTGAGGCCGACGCTGATGGATCCGCTGTCGAGAGCCTCGTGAAGCGGCTGCGACAGCACCGGCAACAGCACGCGGTTCCTGGGCCGTCTGTCGGAAGGTATCCAGTCGATATCGAACACGTTTTCGTAGGGGGAGATCCGCCCATGCTCCAACACATCCAGCCACCACGGGTTCTCTACGGTAGCTGCCATGTGGTTCGGCACTATATCGAGCAGCAGGGTCATTTCAAGAGCCCGCGCCGCCCTGCACAGATCCTCCCACCCCTCCGCGCCGCCGAGCTCCTCGTTCAGGCGTGTCGGATCGGCTACATCGTACCCGTGCGTGCTGCCGGCCCTGGCCTGGAGCACCGGGGAGCAGTACAGTGTGGAGATCCCGAGCGAGTCAAGGTACGGCAGTATGGCGGCGGCCTCACGAAAGCCGAAGTCTCTTGTGAGCTGGACCCGGTAGGTTGCGCTCGGGACTGGCTTCTTCATGCTGAATTCGTGCGAACCTTGAGATGGCTGCCAAGCGTGTCGAATCGCTCCAGCCAGATGATGGCGGCCTCGTCTCCCTCTTCAGCCTGCTGCCGGCGTTCTTTTCGGGCAGTTGTCAGCATGCGGTAGTAGAGGGTCTGTACCTGTCCCAGGTCGAGCGGGAACGGAAGCGCCTGGCTCAAATCTACAGCGGTGGTGAGCTTCTCGAGGAGCGACTCATCATCGGGGTTCTCGAACAGCGCGCGCATCATTCGTGCGAGTGTCTGCTGGAGCAGGTAGCCGTGACCCTCCAGATCGAGCTCCGAGCCCCAGATATGCGCGTTCGAGACCAGGTTCTCGATGCGTGCCACATCGAGCTCATCGGCGGCGAGCGCCCGCCGGAGGTCGGTATTGAGGATGAACTCGGCGGCATCCTTGAACGCCTTTGGCAGGGGATTGCCCATCTCGGTGAGGAAACGCATTGGCGGGTAGTTGTGCTCGTACAATTGCCTGAACACCTGCTCGATTTCCGAGAGCGTCCCCTCGAGGATGTAGCCCATGACTTTGCGCTGCTCGTCCTTGAACAGCGACTTGAGGGAGTAGGTAGACGTGCCGAAATGCCGGTCGATACTCCGGACAACCTCGGTGAAATCTGCCGTCTCAAAAAGCTCTGTCAGTTCGCCGACCATCATCGAGTATGCCTCTTCGCTCTGGTAGTCCCGGATCCCCGCATTCAGATTGTGTTCGCCGAAGTAGAGAACGCCGAAGGTGAACAATCGCGACTCGGTGGTAATCTCGGAGCTCAGCCACATCTTGCCCAGTGCGAGACGGGCCCTGCCCACCTCGAGGCGACGAAAGTCCTCTACGACGATCGGATAGCAGAAAACCTTGACCTCCTCCGCGTAGGCTTCGAAGACCGAGCTCACGGCGAAATGCGCGGCGACAGTCGAGAGGTCGACCGTGGCTGGTTGCACGAAACGCTCGTAGATGTGACGGCCATCCCCGTGCTCTCGCAGGTTGCTCTTTGCCTCAGAGAGCCTCTCGAGGAATCGCTTTTCGATGGAATCACCGAACAGCTCCTGGGCGAGCTGAGCGACACGTCCGGCGTACTGCATCACCTGGACGGTCTCGATGCCCGAGATCTCGTCGAAGAACCAGCCGCAGCTCGTGTACATCAGCATTGCGTGCCGCTGCAACTCGAGCAGTTTGAAGAGGGCAATACGTTCGTTATCGCGCAGCTCCCTCGTGGTGTGACGCCGGAGGAAGGTGGCAGAATTGTCGAGAGACCTGTCCATCATGAGGCTGACGTAGTCGTCACGGGTCTGCCACGGGTCCACCACATACCGGCTCGCCTCTTCAAGGAATGCGGGTGCTGTGGTGTCGCGCAGCCAGTCGAGTGCATCGCGGAGCGGCCCTCGCCACGCCTGGTTCCAGCCGGGGGTGCCTCCAGTGTTGCAGCCACAGTCGCTGCGCCAGCGCTCGATGCCGTGAACACAGCTCCATGAGCTGTTCTCGAGTATCTCGACCTCGTGGGCGGGTGGATGTGTGGCAAGGAACTCGCCGTAGTTCGTGATGCGTGCCAGCTGGTTCGTTTCGATGTGGTGCAGCGCAAATGCGAGAGCCATGTCGCCGAAGCGATGGTGGTGGCCAAACGTCTCGCCATCCACCGCGATGTGCACGAGCTGTGGCGATTGGTTCTCGTGGAACGCGCACAACAGCCGCTCGGCGAATACCTCGCCACTGGACAGTATTCCCTCAAATGCGACGGCTTTGGCAATCGGGCCATTGTAGAAGAAGACTGCAATACTCCGGCCCGACGGCAGTTGCTGGAGGTAGGCAGTGGTAGTGTCGATGCCCTCTTCACTCACATCGATCCACTGCGGAGCACCCAGCGGCCGTACGCGCCGGGCCTGCCTCGGTGCGAGGATGGTGAATCTAATTCTGTGCTCGGCCAGCACCTCCAGGGTCTCGATATCGACGGCTGTCTCAGGCAGCCACATGCCTTCAGGTGCATGTCCGAAGCGGTACTCGAAGTCCGCGATGCCCCATCGCACCTGTGTCGTCTTGTCCCTGAGATTGGCAAGAGGCATTATCATGTGGTTGTAACACTGTGCCAGGGCCGAACCGTGCCCGGAGAATCGCTCTCTGCTGGTCCGGTTGGCCCTGAGAATGGCTTCGTACGTGGGCGGCACGTTCTTCTCCAGCCACGAGAGCAGTGTCGGCCCGAAATTGAAGCTCATGCGCGAGTAGTTGTTGACAATGCGCGTGATGAAGGCCTCATCATCGAGTATCCTCGACTCCGCGTTGGCCGTGTAGCACTCGGCCGCTATACGCTCGTTCCAGTCATGGTAGGGATAGGCGGAATCCTGTATCTCTACCTGTTCGAGCCACGCGTTCTCCCTTGGTGGCTGGTAGAAGTGTCCGTGTATACATACGAAACGTTCCATGCTGTTCAAGACTCCGTTTCTCGTAGTATTAGAACCGCTGAGCGTGGCCTGAGGTGCAGGTTCTGGCTGCCGCTTGACTCCATGAGCTCAGGCAGCAGACTGCCGCTGCCCATCCACCTGTTGTCGGACGAGTCCAGGCGCCTGTGCCATACGCCCATTCTGAACGACGCCTGGACGGTTGTGTCTGTTTCACCGAAGTTGAAGATGAGCGCCGCATCTCCATCTTCGTGGCCGAGGGTCACGAGAAGCACGGTGTCATCGCCGGATGTCCGGACAGTCTCCTGTCTCGGTGTAAAGGGGCTGAGGACGGGCAGTACGTGTCGGAGGGAGATCAGCTCCCGGTAGAAACACCATAGCGTCTCCTGTTTCATATCCGTCTGAGATCCCCAGTTGAGCCGCGCGCTCTCGAAGGTGTCGATGGCCTGTGGGTCCGGTGGCTCATCCTCCCAGTGGAAAGCCACGAATTCGGCCGACCGGCCTTTGCGGATTGCGTCTATAAGATCGGGATCTGAGTGGCTGACGAAATAGGGGAATGGTGCGGTCTCACCATACTCCTCACCCATGAACAGGAGGGGCAGGTAAGGAGACAGGATGACGCAGGCGGCTGCGAGCTTGAGAGACTCGAACGATATGAGAGGACTCAGCCGGTCACCTCTAAGACGATTCCCTACCTGGTCATGATTCTGCGCAAAGACCACGAAGCGCCCGGCGGGGATGTCCGATGAGGAGTCGCCATGGCGCCGCCGCCGGTGTGCCGAATACTGGCCGGTGTAGACAAAGCCGCGTCTGTAGGCATCTGCGAGTTGCTCCAGCTGCCCGAAGTCTGCGTAGTAGCCTGTCCGCTCGCCCGTCAGGGGCACATGCAGTGCATGATGGAAGTCGTCGTTCCACTGCGCGTCCAGTGCGATTCCGCCTATCTCACGTCGCCTGACCAGCCTGGGGTCGTTGAGATCGCTCTCTCCGATAAGATACAGGCGCCTGCCCGATGTGGAGCGCTCCTCCTCTATAGAGTCGACAAGCTCCGCCAGAAAGGGCCTGGCAGAGGTATCGAGTATTGCGTGGAGCGCGTCGAGCCTAAGTGCGTCAAAGTGAAACTCGCGGAACCAGTAGCGAGCGTTCTCGATGAAGAACTCCCGCACGGCATCGCTGTCCGGACCGTCAAAGTTTATCGCCCTGCCCCAGGGAGTCTGGTACCTGTCAGTGAAGTACGGGCCGAAGTCGCCGGCATAGTTGCCCTCGGGTCCGAAGTGGTTGTAGACGACATCCAGCACCGCTGCCATTTCGGCGGCGTGACATGCGTCGATCAGGCGCTTAAGGCCCTACGGTCCGCCGTAGCTGTTCTGAACGGCATAGGTGTAGCTCCCATCGTAGCCCCAGTTTCGCTCACCCGGAAACTGCGCGACCGGCATCACCTCGATGGCGGTGATGCCCAGGTCGCGCAGTCGTGGCAGCCTTGGTATGACCGCATCGAATGTACCTTCAGGAGTGAATGTGCCGATGTGCAGCTCGTAGGTGACATAGTCCTGCAACATGATTCCATGCCACGATGCATCTGCCCACGGAAAGTCGTCACCGCACACTTCTGACGGGCCGTGCACTCCGTCTGG
Organism: Dehalococcoidia bacterium; assembly: GCA_003562475.1. Taxonomy (GTDB): domain Bacteria; phylum Chloroflexota; class Dehalococcoidia; order GIF9; family AB-539-J10; genus SKVJ01. The sequence goes on from PWUU01000018.1 coordinate 7,790, forward strand.
CTGGTAGCGGGAAGCGGGGTCCGGGCGTTCGGTACAGCCATCCAGCAGGTACAGATACCTCGTGCCCACGGATACTCCTGTAACAGTCGCAGAGTGGTAACCCTGCTCGTCGCGGCGAAGACGGACCGTTCTGTCGGCAGGGGCGAGGAGCTTCACTGCTACCTCCTGCACAAACGGAGCCCACACCGTGAAGGTGCAGGCGTTATTGCCCGCGGGGCAGGCTCCGGGTATGCGTCGAGTGGTCATCCTTCATTCTCCGCAGGTGCGCGAAGGAACACCGTGGAGAGAGGAGGCAGAGTAAGCTCAATTGAGAACGGTCTGCCGTGACAGGCTTCCGGAGTTGCGTCCACTGTCGTCACTGAGAAGTATCCGCTGCCCCCGTATTCTGTGTCATCGCTGTTCAGCAGCACATTCCATGTTCCTCCCCCGGGCACGCCAAGGCGATAGCCTTGTCGTGGCACCGGTGTGAAGTTGCAGACCACGAGGAGGATCTCGCGCGCGTCTGTGCTCTTTCTGAGGAACGCGATGACACTCTGTTCAACGTCGTCGGCGCTCACCCATTCAAATCCTTCAGGAGCACAGTCAAGTTCGTGCAAAGCTGACGAAGTCCTGTAGACCGTGTTCAGGCGAGAAACCCACTCACGCATCTGCGCGTGCCGGTCGTAATCCAGCAGGTGCCAGTCGATACTCGAGTCGTGGTTCCACTCGCGCCACTGCGCAATCTCTCCACCCATGAACACCAGCTTCTTGCCGGACATCCCGTACATATAGCCGAACAGTGCCCGGAGGTTGGCGAACTTCTGCCACTCGTCGCCGGACATCTTGCCCAGTAGTGATGCCTTGCCGTGCACCACCTCGTCGTGAGACAGCGGCAGGACGAAGTTCTCGCTGAAGCCGTACAGCATCCGGAAGGTGAGCAGCCTGTGGTGGTACTTGCGGTGGATCGACTCCCGTCCCATGTAGTCGAGCGTGTCGTGCATCCAGCCCATGTCCCACTTGAGTCCGAAACCGAGACCTCCGAGGTAGGTCGGACGGGAGACCATGGGCCAGGCAGTCGATTCCTCCGCGACTGTCTGTACATCGGGATACCTGCGATACACCTCTTCGTTGAGCCGCTTCAGGAACGAGATGGCTTCCAGGTTCTCTCGCCCGCCGAGCTTGTTCGGCACCCACTCCCCCTTCTTTCGCGAGTAGTCGAGGTACAGCATGGATGCGACGGCATCCACCCTCAGTCCGTCGGCATGGTACTTCTCCAGCCAGAAGAGGGCGCTGCTGATGAGGAAGCTGCGCACCTCGTTGCGGCCGTAGTTGAAGATGTAGCTGCTCCAATCGGGGTGGAAGCCCTGGCGCCGGTCTGCGTGCTCGAACAGGTGGGTGCCGTCGAAGTAGGCGAGGCCGTGTTCGTCCGTGGGGAAATGGGAGGGGACCCAGTCGAGAATCACGCCAATGCCGTGCTGATGCAGGTAGTCGATGAGATACATCAGGTCCTGCGGGGTGCCGTAGCGACTCGATGGTGCGAAGTATCCGGTGGTCTGATAGCCCCACGACCCGAAAAACGGGTGCTCCATGAGTGGCAGGAACTCGACATGCGTGAAGCCGGAACTGCTCACATACTCGGCGAGCACGGGAGCCAGCTCACGGTAGCTGAGCGACCGGCTGTTCTCTCCGGGAACACGGCGCCATGAGCCAAGGTGTACCTCGTACACGGAGAGTGGCGCGGACAGTGCATGGTGGCTGCTACGCCCGCGCATCCACTCCTCGTCACCCCACGCGTACCCGGTATCCCACACCACTGACGCAGTGCGTGGAGGGATCTCGCAGAGGAGGGCGAACGGGTCTGTCTTTGCTACCGTGTAGCCGCCCCGGCTTGACTCGATGTGATACTTGTAGAGACTGCCCCTGGACAGGCCCGGGCAGAAGCCTTCCCATATGCCTGACGTTCCCCTCGGCTTGAGCGGGTGACTTCGGGGGTTCCAACCGTTGAAGTCGCCAATGACAGCAACGCTCGAGGCGTTGGGTGCCCACACGGCGAAGTGGACCCCGTCCCTCCCGTTCACGCGCATCACACGTGCGCCAAGCTTGTCGTAGAGATTGAAGTGATTCCCTTCGTTAAACAGGTAAATGTCGTCGTCGGTCAGGAGGGAGTGACCGTACAGCATCCTCTGAGTCATTTACGCACCACCTGTCCTGCGTACACCCTTCTTCATGGCTTCTCGCAGGAGTTCCAGAGCTCTGCTCACCTTCCGGTCGCGTGAGATGCTATCGAGCTCTTTGGTCGCCCTGTTTCTCCAGTTAGGATAGGCATCTCCGGTACCCGGGATATTCTGCTGGACGGTCTCCAGCCAGAGATCTTCCACATTAACCATGACATACTTCGCCCGGCTCTTGCCAAGCCACCCCAGGGTGCATCGTAGCACGGACTCTGCGTCATGTGTTGCACTGATGCCTGGACAGACGGACTGGAGGATGCGGGCGAGAGTCAGTTTCGCCCGGTCTCTCCTTCTCCGTGCGCCGGGGACATCCGCTCGACGAAGTATACCCAGGTCCGCCTGTTGACATATGTCAACGCCCCGCCACATGGAGTTGAATGGCGGCATGTCATGGGTGTTGAGGCTCGCAAGACAGTTTGCCGGGATGGAAGGACTCCGGCCTTCTGCGAGTCCGTCCATCTCATAGTACAGCACGAACATGCGGTTGAGGCGATGGCGTGTCATCGCGCGCCGGACGGACTGCGGCACCGTTCCAAGATCTTCGCCGATGAGAATCGTCCGGTGTCGGTATGATTCAAGAGTGAGCATGGCGTACATCTCTTCCGGGTTATACCGCAGGTATGTGCCCTGGCTCGCCGGGAATCCGTCCGGAATGCAGAACATGCGGTGCATGGCCATCACATGGTCTATTCTGAGAACGTGCGCGCTGCGCATATGGTGCTGGAGATATCTCCTCACGTAATCATACCTGCTCTCCCGGATGGATTGTGGGTGAAGTGGAGGACTACCCCATATTTGTCCGGTTGTGAAGACGCTGTCGGGAGGTGCGCCGGTCGCCACATCCTCGACAAACGAGTCGCGAGCGTGCCATGTGTCGTATCCATGCGGATGGACGCCGACGGGGAGATCGAGATAGAGGCCGACATCCTGTGATGCGGCCTGTGCGACGCACCGGGCCATTTGCTCCTGCGCCACCCACTGCACGAACTCGTGAAAGCGCCGTCGCTCATCTATCGTGCCGACCGCACCTCGCCCTCCACAATCGTGTGTCTCGGGCCACGCTCGCCACGGAGCCTGCTGCACATCCATGGTGGCGCGAAAGGATGCGTAGTCCCGCGTGAGGGGATGCGAGGTGAGGAAAGAGTCCAGCCTGGATCGCAGCGCACCTGTTGAGGCAACATGCCGCTGCAGGGCGGACAACACCAGTTGTTTGAGCCGCTGTACCTCAACGTAGTTTGCCTGCGGGCTTTGCCTCAAAGCCTCTTGTGTCGCGACAAACGCCCGACTGTCCATGATCTCTCGTGCTTCCCCGCATTCGTGCAGGAAAGGGATACCCGGTACGTCGATATAGAACTCTCCCCAGAAGAGACGTGTAATCGGCAGGTAGGGGCTGGGCTCGCTGTTTCCGTCGTAGAAACACGGAAGCAGCGGCAGTGTACCGGCGAGACGACCTCCCATCCGTGCGGTGTGCCTGCACAGGTGTTCGAGGTCTCCATAGCTTCCCGCCCCCCAGTCATACCGGCTTCGCAATGCGTAGAGTGGGGCAAACAATCCCCAGCGACGCTCGTCGTCCTGTGGGCCACTGTAGCAGCGGGTTGGAGCCGCGATGACAAGCGCTGTCGACTCGAGTTTGCCTGTGGAGCAGACGAGGTTGTGGTACCCCGGCGGGAGCTGCAGTCCCACGTGGATCCTCACGTGCCTGTAGTCGCTCGTGCCCGTCCGCGGGACTGTCGGTTCCTCGACAGGGCGATTCCTCGCCTCTACGTCAAGCACATTCCCGTCCTCGGTCACGAGATGGAGGTTGCGTGGAAACGGGTCAGCATCGCGGTGCCATACGTCTATGGCTGGCAGTGCGCCATCCCATGCCACGATCACCGGCTCGATGGGGTGTACCCATGGCCTTTCCCGGGCGGCGCGCAAAGCCTCCTCTCGTTCTCGTTCAGTGGTGGCGGCGATTCCAAGTGAAGCAAGTAGCGCCCGCAGCGTCTCAACCGGCGCGTGTACGCGCTCACCATGCACGTTGAAGTAGGAGGACTGAATACCGTGCAGCTGTGAGAGGCGCCGCAATCGTGCGGTTGCTCCGGGAGTGGTCATGTGGCGGACTCGATGATCTGCGTGATTCCCTGCAAGGGTACGCTCAGCCAGTTGGGTCGATTGTTCATCTCGTAGTTGACCTCGTAGAGGGCCTTCTGAAGCAGATATCCGTCCAGCAACACCTCCAGGTCCTCCGGGCGAGCCGGCAGAATCGGGGTATCCGCCATCAGCTCAAGGTAGGCGTGCAGGAACGAGGCCGACACCCACAGATACCAGGCGCGGGCCCATTCCTCCAGCCGGGGCACGTCCTCGCTCCTGACGACCGTGCTCGCCTGGTCGTGCAGCGCCACGTGGGCGGCATAGTGAAACGAGCGAATCATCCCCGCCGCGTCTCGTAGAGGAGAATGCTTTATCCTTCTCTCTCCAAGGCTTCGCGCCGGCTCGCCCTCGAAGTCGACTATGACGAAGTCGCTGCCTGTATATAGCACCTGGCCCAGGTGGTAGTCGCCGTGGCATCGGATACGCATGGCGGAAACGCGGCGTCGGGTGACGGCCTGGAAGTGGGACAGAATCTCGTCGCGCTGCGAGAGCACCTTTTCGGCCTGCTCCCGCACCTCGTCGGGCAGCGTGGTCAGGACTCCTTTCAGGCTGGTTATTACCTGCACCACATAGGCGCGGTAGCCGTGGTACAGCGCGCGCTGGTACATAGCAGAGAATGGCTCGGGAGCGAAAGCTTCTTCGTCCACGGCGGACGCAAGCGCCAGATGCAACTCGGCGGTGCGCTGCCCCAGCAGTCGCGCCGACTCGAGGTAGGGCGCCATCAGCTCGCTGAGAATCGGAGGCAGTTCCTCCTGGCTGAGTTGCAGCAACGATTTCGTGGCCGGGAGAGGGGCACTGACGCCGGGCCGGGCGAGTACCTGGTCGTAGTAGCGACCGAGCGCATCCAGCGTGTACTTCCATGCATCACCCTCGTTGCGCACGAAAGTGTGCAGGACCGCGAATGTGACAGGCTCGGCCTGTGGCTCGGAGCGGTACTCCAGGGCGCCCGCGACCTTGGGGGCGTTGCCGAACGGTTGTCGCTCCGTGAGGAAGCGGCCGATCTCCAGCTCGGGAGAGGTTCCCTCCTCCAGGCGCCGGTACAGTTTCAGAATGAACCTGTCTCCGTAGAGGATTGAGCTGTTGGACTGCTCTCCCTGCAGGAGGACGGGTTCCAGTCTATCCTGCAGTGATCCACGTGTCCGGGTGAACACGCCTCTGGTGCGGTGCGATGTGGCCACGCCTCGCAGCCCTCTGTAGCTCCTCCGACGCCCTATACCGTCCAGCAATGCGGTTCTGAAGTCGGCAGAGGCGAGGGCATCGTAGACCACTGTGGTGACACCCCGAGATCCTTCTCGAGGCTCGATTGCCGCGATCACAGGCTGAGTGGAGTCCGTGATGAGGTTATTGGCACGTTCTCCAGTCGCAAAGGCAACCGGCATCAGGTATGACTCAGGTTCACCCTCGGTGTATTCGACCTTCAGGATGATGAGATATGTCGTTGCCTTGCCTACTGGTAACGCGATCGCGTCCTGTATGGCGGCAGCCCTCGCCCTGCGGGCCTTACTGCCGAACCACCTTGAACGTCGCGCGTATCGCAGTAGAGCAGCCTCGAAGCGGGGACGATAGGAGCGCTTCAGGAGATCTTCTGGTCCTCTGCGAACGGGCAAAGTAGTGAGAGTCGGTTCCGCGGTGCGGACATGGTCGTCAACCCTTGCCGCCTTCGACTCGAGAGAGAACCAGTAGAACGCGTGTGGCCCGAGCGACACCGGGAAAGGCTCCTCGGTTACGGCGGGAAACTCGGTTCGGCCAAACAGCTCGATAGGAACCAGGCCTGCCATGCCGCCAAGGTTCAAGTACGCGTGTTGCGCGTGCCGCGAGAGGTTTGCGACCACCAGCAGCGTCTCTCCCTCATAACGGCGAAGGAACGCGAGAACCTTGCGGTTTGCCGGATGGAGGAACTCTATTGTGCCGCGGCCGAATGCGCGGTATCTGCGGCGCAGCGCAATGAGCCGCTTTATCCACCAGAGAAAGGAGTCGGGGTTGTTCTGCTGTGCCTCAACGTTTATCGTCTCGTAGTGGTACTCGGGGTCGATGATAATCGGCAGATAGAGACGCTGAGGGTTGGCGGTGGAGAACCCCGCATTGCGGTCGGCACTCCACTGCATCGGTGTTCTCACTCCGTTACGGTCGCCGAGATAGAAGTTGTCGCCCATCCCGATCTCATCACCGTAGTACACGATGGGTGTCCCGGGCAAAGAGAAGGAGAGCGCCTTCATCAGTTCCATCTTCTTGCGGTCGTGATTGAGCAGAGGCGCGAGCCTGCGCCTGATGCCGAGATTGATGCGGGTCTGGCGGTCGTGCGCATAGACCCGATACATGAAGTCCCTTTCTTCGTCGGTGACCATCTCGAGTGTGAGCTCATCGTGGTTCCTGAGGAAGATCGCCCACTGGCACGTATCAGGGATCTGGGGTGTCTGCTCCAGGATGTCGACGATGGGGAAGCGGTCCTCCATGCGAATGGCCATGAACATGCGGGGCATCAACGGGAAGTGGTACGCCATGTGGCACTCGTCGCCCTGTCCGAAGTAGGCGGCTGCGTCCTCGGCCCACTGATTAGCCTCCGCGAGCAGCATGCGATTCTTGAACCGCCTGTCCACCTCCTGGCGCAGGTCTTTCAGGAACGCGTGTGTCTCCGGAAGGTTTTCGCAACTCGTGCCCTCTCGCTCGTAGAGGTAGGGCACGGCATCGAGTCGCAGGCCGGAGACGCCCATGTTCAACCAGAAACACATGAGATGGACTATCGCACGACGCACGTGGGGGCTGTCGAAATTCAGGTCCGGCTGGTGCGAGTAGAATCGGTGCCAGTAGTAGGCTCCTGCCTCGGGCTCGTACGTCCAGTTCGAGCGTTCGAAGTCCTTGAAGATTACTCTCGCGTCACGGTACTTGTGTGAATCATTGCTCCAGACATAGAAATCGCGGTACCTGGAGCCGGACAGAGCGTGCCGTGCCCGCTGAAACCATGGGTGCTGATCCGACGTGTGGTTAATAACCAGTTCAGTGATTACTCTTAGCCCACGCTCGTTGGCGGCCCGTACGAATGTGCGGAAGTCCTTCAGCGTTCCATACGACGGGTGGATGTCGGTGTAGTCTGAAATATCGTAGCCATCGTCTTTCAGGGGAGACGGATAGAAAGGCAGCAGCCATATGGCAGTAACGCCCAGGTCGCGAAGGTAGTCCAGTTTCGCGGTCAGCCCCGGGAAATCGCCTATTCCGTCTGCATTGGTGTCGTAGAACGCCCTGACATGCAACTCGTAGACGATGGCATCCTTGTACCAGAGGGGGTCATCATCTTGCCAGAAGAATGTCGGTTGTCTTGCAGGAGTCAAGGCATCCTCCTCACGTACGCATGGCGCCGGGAAGCGCGCCAGTCCCTGTGATTATCCTGAATATGTGAGCCGGCCGTTCACGCGGCCGCAGTGCCACGTAGTTTCGGGGGCCCGTCCACACATAGGTCCGGTCATCGAGCAGGTCCTGTACCTGGTAGCTGGACTGGCCGGAAAAGCCAAGGGACTCGATATCAAGCGTGACCCATCCTGCCTGGGGGTGTCTCGCATCCATGTTCACCACAATGAGCAATTGTTCTGACTTCTCCTCGTCCCACTTGCGGTACGCGATGAGCATATCATTGTCAACGTGTTCGATGTCGATGTTATTCGTCTGCTGTAGCGCCTTGCTGGCGCGCCGTATCTGGTTCACCCGGGTGATAAGCGGCCTGATGCTGATAGGCGACTCAATATCCCAGTGCTTTATCTCGTATTTCTCGGAGTTCAGATACTCCTCGCTCCCCTTCTCCCGTGGAGTATTGACGCACAGCTCAAAGGCCGGTCCGTACACGCCATAGTTGGCGCTCAGGGTTGCTGCCAGCACAAAGCGCGCCGCGAATGCTGGACGTCCGCCCTCTTGAAGGTAGTCCATCAGGATATCCGGCGTGTTGGGCCAGAAATTCGGCCTGAAGTACTCCGACAGCTCCGTACGCGTGAGTTCGGTTATGTACTCCACGAGTTCCCACTTGGTGCGGCGCCAGGTGAAGTAAGTATACGACTGGGTGAAACCAACCTTGGCCAGTCGCGCCATCACCTTCGGGCGCGTGAATGCCTCGGACAGGAAGATGAGATCGGGGTGGTCGGACTTGAGCGTGGTGATGACCCACTCCCAGAACGAAAATGGCTTGGTGTGGGGATTGTCAACACGAAAGATTCGCACACCCTGGTCTATCCAGAACTGGATAACGCTGCGAAGCTCCTCCCACAGTGAACGCCAGTCGTCGCTGTCGAACTCGAGAGGATAGATATCCTGGTACTTCTTGGGAGGGTTCTCGGCGTACTGGACCGTGCCGTCCGGGCGCCACCGGAACCACTCCGGGTGTTCCTGTACGTAGGGGTGATCTGGAGAGCACTGGAATGCGATGTCCAGGGCTATCTCCAGGCCACGGTTGCGTGCGCTGGATACCAGCGACCTGAAATCCTGCAGAGTCCCCAGCGAAGGATGCACTGACTTGTGGCCGCCGGCGCTCGAGCCAATTGCCCATGGCGTCCCTGGATCACCTTCTTTGCACACCACCGCGTTGTTCCGACCCTTCCGTGCGGTTATGCCGATGGGGTGGATCGGGGGGAAATAGAGGACATCGAAGCCCATATCGGCGACATAAGAGAGCCACGCTTCGCAGTCCTTGAAGGTGCCATGGCGGTCGGCCTCCGGGGAGCAGGAGCGGGGAAACATCTCGTACCACGCGCTGAAACCCGCCCGCTCACGATCAACGATCACCCGGAGTGGAGGGGTGTGGCTAGTGGCGAGGCTCTCATCCGCGTAGCGGCCGGCCAGTTCGAGTGTCGCTGGACTTGTCGCAACTGCAACACCCCCGCTCCCGGCCTTACGGATCCGTGCCGCAAGGTCGCGAAGCTCGCGGAAATCCGGCTCTGGAGCTCTCACTGCAGCGAGGTCAAGCAGATTGGCGCCGATGAGCAGGTCGACCGACACGTCTTGTTTCGCGTCAAGCCTCTTAACCAGCTTCGCCTGCCAGCTTTTGAAGTCGTCGACCCGGGCCGAGATGGTGTACTCGTACTCCCCGATCTGCACCACAGTGAACGACGCCTTCCACCTGTCATTTCCCAGGCAGACCATGGGTGTTCGACTCCAGTGTTCACTGTCTCGTGGCCGGTAAAGCAGTATCGCCGACAATTCATCATGGCCGTCGGAGAATATGTCGGCCTCAACGACAACACTCTCGCCGCCGACGCGCTTGATGGGAAAACGCCCGCAGTCGATGCTGGGGGTGATGTCTTCTATGACGACGCCTGCAGGCCGGTTGGCACTCATTAGTCATTCCTGTGACGATGCAGTTGCTCGACTTGCTGTAGCATCCAAACTACGCAGGAGACATGGGGTCTGTCAAGACTGCACGGCGACCGGGGTCGGCTGCTAGCGCTGGAGGGGCTCTTTCTCCAGTGGCGGTATGTACATCTGTTCAACGTACTGTTTCATCATGCGCCGGGCCGAGAACTGGGGGGAGACAGACTTCATGGCGCTTCGAACGCGCTCGAGCCAGCGATAGGGTACTCCGTTACGGTCACGCTGGTAGAACAGGGGGATCACCTCGTTCTCGAGAAGCTCGTACAGTGCTGCCGAGTCGCGCTCATCCTCCTGGTGAGGATTCCACGAGAGGGACTCGTCGCTGATGGTCCATCCGTTTGTCCCGTTGTACCCTTCAGGCCACCATCCGTCCGGCACACTGAGGTGGAGCACTCCGTTCATGCATGCCTTCATACCACTCGTGCCTGAGGCTTCGCGTGTCCGGCGTGGTGTGTTGAGCCAGACGTCCACGCCGCGCACCAGAAGGCGGGCGATATGCATGTCGTAGTCCTCGACGAAGGCTATTCGCCCGTAGAAGTCGTGATCGAGGGAAGCCCGAAAGGTATCCTGCAGCAGGCGTTTGGAAGCTTCATCGACGGGGTGGGACTTGCCTGCGAACACGATCTGCACGGGGTTCCAGGGATCCTTGACGATCCGCTTCAGTCGCTCGATGTCGTGAAACAGCAGCGTCGGGCGCTTGTATTCGGTGAAGCGGCGGACGAAACCAATGGTGAGCGCCGTTGGTTCGAGCAGCGCACCCATAGCCAGCGCCTGTTGTCCGTTGCAGCGCCCGCTTGCCCAGCAGTCCTGAGCCCGGAGGGTCATGGCGGTGATGAGCCTCTGTTTGACATCGCGTCGCGCCGCCCAGAGTTCGCGGTCTGGTATGTTGCCGATCTTCTCGTAGGTGGCAGGATCGTCACAGCGAGCCATCCAATCTTTGCCGAGGTGTCGGTCGTAGAGCTCGGCAATCTCCGCCGCGATCCAGGTCGGCAAATGGACTCCGTTCGTGACGTGGCTGATGGGCACATCCTCTTCAGAAGCCTCTGGCCATAGGGAATGCCACATGTTGCGGGTTACGCCCATGTGGATCCGGCTGACCGCAGTGTTCCTCGATGCAGTGCGAAGCGCGAACGCCGTCATGTTGAACTGGGTCGATGAAGGATCCTGTTGTCCGAGTGCCAGAATGGCCTGGCGGTCGGCTCCCGGCTGTCGCCAGTAGCCGCACATGTGTTCATCCATCAGTTCGAAGGGGAAGACGTCATGTCCCGCAGGGACCGGGGTGTGTGTCGTGAAGACCGTCGAAGCCCGCACGGTCTCCAGTGCCTCCTCAAATGTGCGGCCCTGGTCCACCTCACGGCGGATCCGCTCCAGCATCATGAATGCGGTGTGACCTTCGTTGCCGTGCCACACATGTGGTTTGATGTCGAGAGCCTGCAGGATCTTCACTCCTCCAATGCCAAGCACCATTTCCTGCTGCAGACGCCTCTCCCGCTCTGCTGTGTACAGGCGTGAGGTGAGATCTCTATCTTCCGGCGAGTTGCCGTCGACATCGGTACATACAAGATACAACTCTACCCTGCCTACTCTGACCAGGTATGCTCCGAGGTACAGGGTTCTCTCGCCGAGGCAAATGGAGACCAGCGGGGAACAGCGACCGCCCGCCAGCGATCGCACCGGCAAGAGAGGCGTTGCACGGAAATCGAGCTGCCGGTACACTTCTCGTTGCCATCCATCGGCGTCAATCTGCTGTTGGAAGTAACCCTGCGGGTACATCAATCCGACGCCGACAAGTGGCAGGCCCAGGTCAGATGCTTCCTTCAGCAGGTCCCCGGCAAGGATGCCCAGTCCACCCGCGTAGATGGGCAGCGAATTGTGCAGTGCGAACTCAGCGGAGAAGTACGCGATAGTGCGGTCCTTGTGTTCGGGGTACGCACGTGAAAACCAGTGGTCGTCTCGCACCACATCGTTGTCGAGTTCCCCAATTGCCCTGTCGTACAGCTCGAGGAAGGCAGGGTCCTGCGCCGCCTGGCGCAGACGCGCCGGGGGGATGTCCTGCAGGATCTTGACAGGGTTGTGTCCCGTGAGCGACCACAGAGGGTAGTCAAGCGACGTGAAGACGGCGCGCGACGATCGATGCCAGCTCCACCACATGTTATGGGCAAGTTCGCTGAGTCGTTCGATTCGGGTGGGAAGAGCGGTCTCTGAAGCCATCTTGCTTGAGTGTATGGAAAGCTTCATCTTATCCTCTTTCCCGCGGATCTGTCCAGTTGTTCCTTGCAGGAGACCGTAAGAGGGGCTGGTGTACGGCCGTCAACGCTGCGGGGAGGGACGATGTTGACCCTGGCGCGGTCCACACAGCAGTGTCGTCTCGCTCATCGGCAGCCGGGTGCCGTAAGCATCAGCCGGCATCAACAACGTGTGGAAGCCCGGACACCCTGATCGGGCCGTCTCGCGTCGTTTCGATCGTGGGAGTTTCCCCTGTTTTCCGATTCACGTGTCCTCTCGTTCGTGTTCGCCTTACACGTGCAAGGAGGCAGAATTCCGTCAATGCGAGCTGTGGTCCAGGGCAACTCCAGTCGTGTATCGTTCAGCGCATGGTAGAATTCCCTGTCCCGGCATTCGATTGCCGGCGGGAGGTCGCAACGACAAGGAGTGATTCGATCAGATGAAACGGACGATTCGTGTCGGCGAAAAAGCAGCTCTGCGGATCAGAGTCAGCGAGAAGGATGTGCACTACGCCGGAGGACTGGTGAACGGGGCGTATGTTCTCGGATTGTTCGGCGATGTGGGTACCGAGGTCCTGGTCAGGTACGACGGCGATGAGGGATTGCTGGCTGCATACAATGGCGTTGAGCTCAAGGCGCCGGTGCAGGCCGGAGACTTTCTCGAGATCACGGGCTGGATCAGTCGTGCAGGCAATACGTCACGTACGATCGGTCTCGAGGCGCATCGCTACATCCGGGTGACCGGTGAGCCATACCAGTCATCGGCGGATTATCTGGCCGAGCCGGAGCTGGTAGCCAGCGCGGAGATGGTGAGCGTGGTCCGCAAGGAGCGGCAGCGCTGTATCGACTAGTGTTGCGCTGCGGCTCGTCATGTCACATCAGGCGAGATTCGCGCGTTAACCTGGATCTCACCTCTGATACGTATGTGTCCCTTTCCCGCGCCGATCATCTCCATAGCAGCCGCGGCAGACGGTCACGGCCAGCCCGATTGTACGGGCAGCCTATGCCGGGGCCTCCTGCCCCTCCGGGGTGATCTGCCTGGGATCAGGCGTCCGCAGCATGTGGCGGGCTACGTACTGCTCCGTAGACCGTACCCCCGCGCCTTTCACACACAGAAAGCTGCGGAAGAGCCCGAAGTAGAGGGCACGGCTCTCCACCACACTGAGTCCATTTCTTGCCATCTCCGCGCGCAGATTTCGTAGAGAGAATCCTGTCTCCAGGCTGGGGGAACGACGGGCCAGAAGGCGCTCAAATCTGAGGAACCGGGTGCCCGGTTCCTCGAGTAGCAGGATACCACTGTCCTTCATGACACGTGAGATCTCGGCCAGGCCGGCGCGCCATTCACGGCAGTGGTGGAGCACTCCTAACACGAACACGGCGTCAAAGGACGCACTCTGAAGATCGAGGGCGGTGATATCTGCTACCAGCACAGTAGCTGGCGTGCCCCGGGATCTGGCCCTCTCCACCTGGGAGGGGACAATATCGAAGCCGGTGAGCTCACGAGGCTTGAATCTGTCCGAGATGAGAGTCAGGGAGTAGCCCGATCCGCAACCGGCGTCGAGCACTGACGCAGTGGTGAGTGATATGCCATGCTTGCGCAGCAAGGCTGCGAACAGCGGGAAGTCCCAGTAACGAAGCAGCCATTTCCGCGCGCTGCTGTTCATTAACCGCATCTCCTTCTTGCCGATAGCATCCGGTCTCTCTGGATAGCTCTCGTCACCTGGCTTGTTACCCATGGACCACCCTCGGGAGTTCTTCGTTGTTGAGAATTATACATACTGCGATATGACATGTTCGCGACCCGGGTAGATTTCATCGGCGAGCTGGGCAGATGACGATGTCTTTGCTAAAGTCAGGGGACGAACAGGAGGGGGCAACGCAGATGAAAGTGCTCGTAACGTACAGGAGCCTGCCGGGCACAGGACTGGTCGAGCGGCTCAGCAGGCAGTTCGACGTGCGTGTCTATGAAGGCGATGGCTACATGTCCCGGGAAGATCTCTTGAGAGCAGTAGCGGATATCGATGGGCTTGTCAGCATGTTGAGCGAACGGATCGATGCTGAGTTACTCGACCGTGCACCGGTCCTCAAGGTCGTCTGCAACTACGCCGTTGGCTTCAACAACGTCGAGGTCGAGGCGGCGACTGCGAGAGGCATCATGATCACCAACACACCGGGCGTCGTGACCGATGCCACCGCCGACCTCGCGTGGGCAGTTCTCATGGGTATCGCGCGCGATGTGTGTCGCGTCGACCGATTCGTCAGGTCCGGTGAATGGAAGGAATGGCGACCTGAGATGTTCGTCGCGGCCGATATCACCGGCACGACGCTCGGTATTATCGGGCTTGGCCGCATCGGTCAGGCCATGGCGAAACGGGCAGCGGGCTTCGATATGCGCGTGCTTTACGCCGATGTCAGTCGCGCCGATGCTGATGTCGAGCAACGGAGCTGTGCTGAATATGCGCCCCTGGACGAGCTGCTGCGCGAGTCCGATTTCGTCACCATCCATGTGCCGCTGAACTCGAGCACCCATCACCTTATTGATGCGAGTGCGCTATCGCTGATGAAGCCGACAGCCTATCTTGTGAATACCGCCCGAGGCCCCATAGTCGATGAGCACGCACTCGTTGATGCGTTGAGGTGCGGGCGAATTGCTGGTGCAGCCCTGGATGTCTACGAGAACGAGCCGCAGCTTGCGGACGGGCTCGTCGAGTTGCCGAACGTAATCCTCATTCCGCACCTCGGTGCGAACTCAAGGCGTACGCGCGACCGGATGGCTGCTATGACCGCCGACAACATGATCGCGGCGCTGAACGGAGAGGTACCACCCAATCTCGTGAATCCCCAGGTAGTGCCGCATCGACGGCCGCTGCGGGTTGCCTAAGCGCCTTTCGTGGAGGCTCGCTGTGCCATCTCGTTCTCGTGAGGAGTTCTGTTAAGGGAGGAGATGAGCACGAAGGCGAGAATAGCCATGCCCACGATGACAAGAAATGGAGACTGGTAGCTGCCCAGCATGTCGTAAGCACGGCCTGTCAGTATCGGGCCGAGCGCGCCCCCAAGGCCTCCTCCCGCCATGATCACGCCGAATATGGCGCCGTGCGATAGGGTGCCGAAGAGTTGTGCAACCACCGGGGCGATGAGTGTGAAGAAGCCTCCATGGCTCAGTCCGTAGAGCGCAGCAAAGATGTAGAGCATCCACAGCGAATCTGCGAATTGCAGCCATATGAGTGCCGTAATGAGCGGGACAAAGCACAGTTGCAGGGCACGTCGTGACCCCAGCCTGTCGAGGGCGACGCCGACGATCACCCGCGCTGCAATGCTGCCCGCCCCGATGATCGACAGGATGCCCGCAGCCAGCGTCGAAGAGATTCCCAGGTCCATGGCGTGGGGGACCGTGTGCACCATCACGGTCTCGGCACAGGTGATGATAAGGACGTACATGATGAATAGGGTCCAGAAAGGGCGCAGGCGAACCGTTTGTCGCAGGGGAGTACCTTCCTCTCGACGTGTATCCATTGAATCCCGTGGAGCGGCGCCATGGGGGCGCAAGCCCATGGTTGACGGGTCTCTCCTGAGGAACTGGGCCATCGTGAGAAGGGAGACCACGGCCAATCCACCCAGGACGAAGTATGCTGTTCTCCACCCCTGGGCCTCGATGAAGTGGCTCGCCAGAAGAGGCATGGCCATCATTCCGATGCCTGTGCCTATTTTGGCAATGCCGGTGATGGTGCCGCGTTTCTTGATGAACCATCGCGCGATAGTGGAGAGAGGTACGACATCGGCGACGCTCATACCTATTGCCATGATGACGTAGAAGACATAGATCTGCCACAGCCCCCGGACACCGGACATCAGTATGTAGCCAAGGCCGAAACAGAAGCCGCCGGCAATGAGAGTGAACCGGGGACCGAACCGATCCACCATCGCGCCCGATGGCAGGTTCATAAGGCCAACGATGAGCCAACCCATCGATGCGGCACCGGCCACCTCCTCGCGCGACCACCCAAACTCCGCCACCAGTGGATTGAAGAAGAGCCCGAAGCTCCGGTACGTGCCCCAGAACACGGCCTGGATGAGAAATCCCAGCGCGGCAATGACATACCCGTAGAAGAATCGTGGACGGGTGGACAGATCACTCAACGAGGTCTACCTCTGAAACTGATGTCTGCTGAGTCGGCATCGAAATCATGAGCGGCTTCGGTCAGCCACGATGTGACGTCTGCCACTCCTCCTTGAGTCGGCGGTAGTTGTCCACGTTCTCCGACAGCATTTCCCTGATGGGGAGATTGTAGGGACAGCGCTCTTCACAGTCGCCGCACGAGGTGCACCCGGCAGCCTTCTCCTGCGCATCGGCGATCCATCCCGTGACGACGGTCTCGCGGGGCATACGGCGTACCATCGTGGTGAAGGCGAGGGCCACGGATATGGGTATGCCGGCGGTACAGGGCTGACAGTAGTCGCAGCGCCGGCAGAAGCGATGGCCTGTCTCGCTCCGGATGCGCTCGATCTCCGCTCGCTCGTCCACAGTCAGCTCCCACGGACCCTCTGCGATCCGGACAACCTCCTCGATCTCTGCAATGCGCTCAATGCCGGGAATGGGCACCACATTCGCGTACTGCAGAAGATACTTGATAGCGAGAGAAGCATTGTCGATCATGCCACCCGCAAAGGGCTTCATGGCGATGAAGCCGACCTCATGCTGTTCCGCCAGCGCCAGTAGTTCCTCGCCCGGTTCATGCACGATGAAGTTCAACGGATACATGACCGTCTCGAAGCGCCCCGTCTTCACCGACTCCCTGGCAACGTCGATCTGGTGAGAGGTAATGCCCACGTGCTTCACCCTGCCCTCGCCCATTGCCTTCTTGACCACGTCATAGGGGCCGCCTGGTGCGAGCACCTCTTCAAGGTCCGCAAACGTGCTCACATTGTGAAGCTGGTAGAGGTCGATAGTGTCCACCCGCATCGCCTTGAGGCTCTGCTCCAGGTGTGCGGCGACTCCCTCGGCGGTTCGGCTCTGCGTCTTCGTGGAGAGAACGACCCGCTTGGACCACCCTTGAAGTGCCCTGCCGATGCGTGCCTCGCTGGTGGTGTAGGCGTTCGCAGTGTCCAGGTACGTCACCCCGAGCTCAAGACACCTCTTCACCACGGCAACAGCATCATTGTCGCCCAGGCGTTGTATCGGAATCGCTCCGAATCCGATGCGGGATATTGTCAATCCGGTTGTGCCGAGCGTGGTTGACCGCATGGTCACTCCTCCAGTTATGCGTAGCGTGAAGATTGCCGGGCTGTCCACCGCCGGACTCTCCCGGCGGGCAGGTGCATGGCGCACACACGCCACGCGCATAGTACTACGGTGTTCGCGGTTGGTCTACTCTCTCCCGTGTGCAGGATCTCCTGAATGGAGGCGGGCCGGGTATGCCGGGACGTTCCGCCGTCTCCGTGGGGGTTGCATGCGGAAGACGAGTATGTTAGTCTTGGCTAACAATGGCCGATAGAGAAGGAACGCCGGAACACGATAGAGCACACCGGACTGGACAGAAGGCGAGGCCCCGTGCGCGACGCCAGAGCGCGAACATGGAGGATTACCTCGAGGCAATTCGTACCCTGTCGGAGAACGAGAGTTCTGTCAAGGTCACGCAACTAAGCGATGCATTGAACGTAAGCAAGCCCAGCGTCACTGCGGCGGTTACACGACTGGCTGGCGAAGGGCTCGTGCACCACCAGAGGTATGGAGCAATTGAGCTCACCACGAAGGGCCGTGAACTCGCTGATGATGTGTGCCACCGGCACGATGTCCTCAGGGTCTTTCTCATCGAGATCCTTGGTGTGCCCGAGGAGACCGCGGAACGGGATGCGTGCAGGCTGGAACACCATCTGAGTCCGGACTCCTCTGTCCGGCTGGCCCGGTTTCTGGCCTTTGTACTGCAGGATGCCAGCGAAAAGCCGCAATGGCTCGATGAGTTCGTCTCGAGTATGAGCCAAAGAGATGCTGAGGCTGATTCTGCCTCTGTGTTGCGTGACTCCCGACCATAGAGGAACAGCGATGTTTGGATGGTTGCGACGCAGAAAGAGAAGCCCTTCCGGGGGCGATGTGGTCACCCTGGTGTCTATGAGGCCCGGCCAGAGCGGCGTCATCGTTGAGGTTCGTGGAGGGCGGGGCATCGTGGAGCGCCTTGCGGTGCTCGGCATTCGGCCCGGTAAACGGGTTGTGAAAGTCAGCTCCATGTTGCTGGGCGGCCCGGTGACCGTAGAGATCGACCGTGCCCAGATAGCCGTCGGTTCACAGATGGCCGCCAGAATCCTTGTAGACGTGAATGTCTCATGAGAGTACTCCTGATGGGCAACCCGAACGTGGGGAAGAGCGTCGTCTTCTCACGCCTCACCGGGGTTCGGGTCATGTGCTCAAACTACCCCGGCACTACGGTGAACTACACCGAAGGCAGGATGAAGGTTGATGATGAGACGGCGCAGGTTATCGATGTGCCGGGAACCTATACGCTCGATCCGACATCGGAGGCGGAGGAAGTGGCTCTCAAGATGCTCCACCTTGGCGACGTGGTCGTCAATGTGGTGGATGCCACCAACCTCGAGAGAAACCTCTTTCTGACGCTCCAGTTGCTGGAACGTGATGTGCCGGTTGTCGTGGCGCTCAATATGTGGGACGACACGCTGCACCAGGGCATCACTATTGATGTCGATGGATTGCGGAAGCAGCTGGGTGTTCCGGTGATACCCACCGTGGCCGTCTCCGGCCAGGGAATAAGGGACCTTGTGGAGGCCATTCCCCGCGCGCGCGCCGCCCGGCACGGGCAGAGAACGAGGGAAGAGCGCTGGGTCGCTGTGGGACAGATCACCGACACCGTACAAACCATCGGCCACCGGCACCACACGTGGACGGAGAAGCTCGCCGACGCCACCGTTCAGCCGCTGCAGGGTGCGCTTATCGCCGTCGGGGTCCTGGCGGTGAGCTTCGCTGCGATTCGTTTCGTGGGGGAATCCCTGATCGACTACGTCGCGGACCCCATCTTCGATACGATATGGATGCCGGTACTGGAGTGGGTGAGTGCGGAGCTTGGCGGCGAGGGTATTCTCCATAGCGTGCTGATTGGTCGCCTTATCGAAGGCACCATACATCTCGAGGAATCCCTCGGTATCCTCTCCAGCGGACTCTACGTGCCGCTCGGGATGGTCCTGCCCTACATAATCGCCTTCTACCTTGCGCTGGGTGTTCTGGAGGATGTGGGATATCTTCCACGTCTGGCGGTGCTCCTCGATTCCGCGATGCACCGGATCGGGCTCCATGGCTACGCCATCATCCCCACCCTGCTTGGCCTCGGCTGCAATGTGCCTGCCGTACTCGCCACCCGGATCCTCGAGAGCAGGCGCGAGCGTTTCATTGCCGCGACACTCGTGTCGATCGCCATTCCATGTGCCGGCCTCCAGGCGATGATCATCGGGCTTGTGGGCGACTTCGGCATGCGCTATGTGTTGCTCGTGTATGGCACTCTGCTGCTCGTCTGGATCGTGCTCGGCCTTATCCTGCATCGTGTGCTGAAGGGGTTCAGCCCGGAGCTGCTCATCGAGATCCCCCGCTACCGGTGGCCTGCGGCCGGTCCGGTCGCAGTGAAGCTGTGGAGCCGCGCCAGAGGCTTCCTGCGTGAAGCACTGCCGGTGGTGCTGGCCGCAGTGGTGGTGATCAACCTTCTCTACGTCGCAGGGGTGTTTGACACCCTCTCAGCGGTGTTCGCGCCGGCACTGACACGCCTGCTCGGCTTGCCGGGCGAGTCCGTCACGGCGCTGGCGGTGGGGTTCGTCAGAAAAGACGTTGCCCTGGCACTGCTGGCGCCACTCTCGCTCACTGCAGGACAGTTTGTCGTTGCGAGCGTCGTCCTCGCCATGTTCTTTCCGTGCATGGCGACGTTTGCCATTCTCATACGAGAGCTGGGCCCGAAAGATGCCTTGAGAGCCACAGGCATCATGATAGTCGCCGCCCTGTCAGTGGGTAGCATCCTCAACGCACTGCTGTAGCGTCCGCCTTCCTATACCTGGTCCAACAGCGATGACAGGTGCTTGACGCGCTTCAGCATGTTGGGGTGCGTGGTAAACAGCTCCCCCAGCTTCGCGGATGAGCTGAGACGCACCTCTTGCTGCCTCAACGCCATCAGCTCGCCGGTGTCTATGATGCCGTTCCTGTCCCGGTCAACCTGGGCGAGGTCGCGTATCTCATTCCACGCCCTGGCAGGATCGTTGACGAAGAATGCGCGTACCCCTTCAACACGCTTCAGGTCCTGCGAACCTCGCTGGCGGGCACTTCCGTTCACCAGCTTGTAGAGCGCGGTTGCAAGGTGTGATGGCTGGTTGCCGAGCCGAACGCTCCCCAGATCCGCGTAGTACTCACGAATACGCGAGCCGTACAACACGAGCAGGTTCGTGATGAAGTAGAGCGCGAACGCGCCGAGACCTATCAGTACTGCGTAGCCGCCACCCTGTCTCCTGCCACCCATGCCCCCGAGCATCGTGGTCCATGCAATCCAGTACATGATGAGCGGAATGGCCGATATCAGTGTGATGATCGCCATGTCGCGGTGCTTGATGTGCGCGATCTCGTGACCAAGCACGGCGCGCAACTCATCCCTGGAGAGGAGACGCAGAATGCCCTCCGTGACGCACACATGGCCGCTCCCTCTCGTCCGGCCGAAGGCGAACGCATTCGGAATGCTGATGCGGGACACGCCGACCCTGGGCTTCGGTATTCCGGCATCCTGCGCCAGTTCAGAGACCATGCGGTGCAGTTCGGGGGCCTCCGCCTCCGACACCCAGCGCACCTTCATGGTCCAGCGGACAATCGTCGGTCCGATCAGGTACTGAATACCGAGAAACACGAATGCCAGTATGATGTAGGTGTATGCGGTACCCGTGCCTGACCACGCGCCCAGTCCCGCAAGCACCCCGTACAGGATGCCAAATAGCGCGGCCAGTAGAAGGAACATCCTTGTTTGCAGCCACATGGTGCTCTACCTTGCTCCTTTGCTTCCTGAGTCACAATCCATCACATCAATCCTAACGCGCCCGTACTCCGGTCCGCAAACGGCAGGAAGTCCTGCTTCCGTTTTGCGGTGGTTCTCAGTAGCGCTAGAATAAGCGGAGCAGTCATCGGTGAGACCGCGTCCCACAGGAGACACGTCTTGGCAAGGAAGAGCGACCTCGTGTACACAGTTCCCCCCTCGCTTCGAGAGCCGTACCTGGTAGTGGCCCTCGACGGCTGGGTGGATGGAGGCGAGGCCGCCACAGGAAGCCTGCGCTACCTCCGCCGCAAGCTCAGGCCGCGGAAGCTGGCTGAGATTCCGCCGGGACGTTTTCACATTTACCAGATCCCGGGGCAGCTATCCCTCCGGCCCTACACGCGGGTGGAGGAAGGGCTGCTGAAGGAGTACAGGCCGAAGAGAAACGTGTTCTACTACTGGGAGAATCCACGCGGCAGGAGAGATGTGGTGCTCTTCCAGGGCACAGAGCCCAACATGAACTGGGATGACTATGTTCGCGCCATACTCGAGGTCGCACGCGAAGTCCGTGTGAGCCGCATCTACATGCTGGGCGGCGTGCTTGATAAGACTCCTCACACCCGGGAGCCGGGCGTATCGTGTGTCTGTACGAACACGCAACTGCGTAACGAGCTGCATGGACTCGGCATTGAACCCGTTGAGTACGAGGGGCCGGGAGGTGTCCGCACCGCGCTGCTTCACCAGTGCCAGCGATTCTCCATCGAGATGGCTATTCTCCACGCGCGGGTGACCTACTACCCCGAGTTCAATATGGTCATTGCGCACAATCCGAAGGCGATTCGCGCTATTGTGAAGCGACTCAACAGGCTGCTCGGCATCGGTCTCGATCTCTCCGACCTCGACAGGGAGACAAAGGACTTCGAGTCGAGAATAAGCTACATGGCGCTCCAGAACCGGGCGTTCCGGGATTATGTCGAGGCGCTCGAGAAAGAGTACCCGGATGTCCACATCGATGATGCGGCAGCATGGTCTGCCGACGAAGCCGTCCAGGCGGCGGAGGAGTTCCTCCGCGGCTACCTCAACGGTACGGACTGACGGCGCTGCCCGCAGCCCGGACGCTCCGCACAGATACCCTGTAATCTCCTGTCCTGTGCTGAGCCACCCTGATACACTACAGCCTCAGTAATGTCCAGTACTCCGTCATCTGCCAGGAGTCCCTACTACGGCTACACAATCGTCGCTGCCAGCTTCTGCATGCAGGCGGTCGCCATTGGCGCGATGGTGAGCTACGGCGTGTTCTTCACGTACCTCCAGGATGAGTTCGGATGGTCCCGAGCGTTTATCTCCGGGGCAACTTCGGTAGTCATGATCATGATGGGCGCTATGGGAGTCCTGTTCGGCCGGATGAACGACCGCCTCGGCCCGCGGCGAATACTCCTCGCGTCGGGCATGTGCCTCGCCGGCGGGTACCTGCTGATGTCCACCCTTCAGACCGGATGGCAGCTCTATGTCTTCTATGGCCTCATGGTTGGGATTGGATTGAGCTCTCACGACATTGTCACGCTGTCGACGGTTGCGCGATGGTTCATGCGGCGACGCGGCCTGATGACCGGACTTGTCAAGGCCGGTACCGGTACCGGTCAGTTCATCGTGCCGGTTGTTGCCAGCTCGCTTATTGCCACGCTTGGCTGGCGCAGCACGTATGTCACTATGGGCCTTGGCATTCTCGTGGTGTACCTCATCGCGGCACGGCTCATGAAGCGGGCGCCCGTCGAAATGGGGCTCAATCCCGATGGCGGTCCCGGGGATGAGATGCGACAGGGTGATGCCTCAGGTGTATTCTTCGGCGACGCGTTGCGCATGCCGCAACTCTGGCTGTGTTGCCTGTCGTACTTCTGTGTCATCTTTGGCGCGATCACGGTCCTCGTGCATATCGTTCCCCATGCCATCGATACCGGCATGGCCGGTGGACACGCGGCGGCAGTGGTCTCGACTATGGGCGCGGTGAGCGTGGCGGGGCGGCTGACGATGGGGACCACGAGCGATCGTATAGGGAGTCGCAGGGCCTTCCTCCTGTGCTTCGGGGTGTTCATCACCGCGCTCCTGTGGCTGCAGATTGCCTCGAACGGGTGGATGCTCTTTGTCTTCGCGGTGGTGTACGGCTTCGCCCACGGGGGTTTGTACACGGTGCTCTCGCCAACCGTGGCAGAGATATTTGGATTGAAAGCTCACGGGGCAATCTTTGGACTCGTCTACTTCTTCGGAACTCTCGGGGGAGCGGTGGGGCCGGTCGTGGCCGGTAGAGTGTTCGATATGCAGCAGTCGTACCACGCGGCATTCTGGCTGCTCGTGGCGCTCGCGGTGGTCGGCCTCCTGGTGATGCTTCGCGTGCGTCCGGTGGTGTCCGCACGGGTGTGATGCAGCGCTGACAGAACGGGTGCGCACACTGTAGTCGGTCCTGCTGATAGGCACCTTCGCCGTTATCTGAGGACGGCTCAACGAGCAGTGGGGCCTCTGTCGGCGGGCAGGCTGTTCGACCTCATGCTGAGCTGTTCGGTCACGTTCATCGTGCTGGCGGCGCCGATGGGCGGAGGGCTTGCGGCCACATTACTGCTGCGCCCTGTCGTTGATGGCTGCACGTAGTGCGATTGCGGAGCCGCGCGGCAGCGCGAACTCAGTCGCAGTTCAGCAGCCGCTTCCTGCACAGCGCATCGAATGCGTGCAGGAAGAGCTTGAAGAGGTAGTGGTGGCCTCCCTTCGTATAGTATCCCTGTGATGGGTGCCAGAAATGGAGCAGCACGGACTGACGCGATCCCGTTCGTAATGTCGAGTAGAACACCGGCTCTCCGTACACCGATGTCAGCAGCTCGTGACCGAGCTCGAGGCGACCCAGCAGCGGCCAGTAAACCTCCTCGCAGCCTCCACAGACGATCAGCTCGGGCTCGGCCTTCTCGATCGCCTGTCTGACGGCAGCCGAATCGCATTCCCCGGCTCTGCCCACGCTCACCACCGAGATATAGCGCAGGCCGGTGGCAGCCGCCACGTCGTCGATGAGATAGAGGTCCCGAACGCGATGGTAGATGGCATAGCTCCATGCCCCGAGCGGACGTAGCGTGCGTTCCCACTCAGGACTGAATGAGCCTCCGTTGAGAACCTCCCGCGACTCTGCCAGTACGCGGTGCGTGACGTCTTCCGTCGTAGCGAGTCGCGACTCTCCCAGGAGGAAGAGCAATCGCGGGCGGGAGCTGACCAGCGTCATATCGTCCACGCGGTCGGCACCCGGGGTGCTGTCTGTAGGCGTCGGCGGCGGCGACAGAGTACTGGGAGCCCAGCGTGCTACCATCCGGATGCTCCTTCCGCGGTCAGAGTTCCGAAGAAGAGCTGGTGAGGACCGCAGGGCGCTCGTGCCGGCGTGTCGAGTCTATCGCTTTCGGGAAGGCGTTGCGTCATCTGTATCTGCACGGGACTCCGGGCTGTGTGGGGGATCGTTCCGACCGGCGGGAGAACACGCGACCACCTGTCCAGATCTGGCGGTTCGCCTCGATGCTGGTGCGCCGGATTGCCCTCCACCTCCCGCGAGAGTGTACTCGCAGCAGGCACCCGATGCCATAGTCGTATAGGACAATAGTAGCAAGTCCCGGTTTCGTTGTGAAGCATCGTGTTCACTCGCCAATAACGTTACCGGGTCTGTACGGTTCACTCATTCGGGAATGTTAGCGGGGGAACACCGAGGCTCGCTGCCGCATCTGTCGACAATCGGCCTCGTGCTGATACACTGACAGCGGGTGTACAACGTTCTACTGGTGTGGAGGAAGAAATGGACAAGGAAAAGACAGGTGGAGCCCGACTTGAGACGCACGTGGCCAGCACCCTCGCCTATGTCGGCTGGTGGGTGTCCGGCCTGATCGTACTGCTGCTGGAGACCAGGAACCGCGTGGTTCGCTTTCACGCCATGCAGTCGATTGTCGTCTTCGGTGTAGCCAGCATACTCATCATAGTCCTGAGCACGATTGCCTCGTTCTTCACACTGGCGGTGTGGGGTGGGGTGCTGGTGCCGGTGTCCCTCTTGTTCACCGTTCTGTGGGCTTTGGTGCTCGCGTTCGCTATCGTGCTCTGGATACTTCTGATGGTGAGGACGTACCGGAAGCAGCACGTGCTGGTGCCGCTCGCGGGCGACATTGCGTTCTGGCTGCTGGATCAGTTCAAGATGGGGGCGCCGGAGCGGGAGGCGATGGCCTTTCGAGGGTTGACCGGCGGGGAGCGTCGCCGGGATGAGCGTCCTCGCCACGCCCGGCCCGAAGACAGCGCGGTGGGAAGAGCCATCGGCTCCGTCGCCATCATAGTGTGGAGCATCTTTCTGTTCATCGTCTTCAACTTCTACGCCGACTACATCGCCTTCTACCACAGCAGCACCGTCGACGGCGTGACCCAGCTTCTTCGCTATCCCATCCTGACCGCCGAACTGGCGATAGTCCTGCCCATCCTCAATCTGACTCTGGCTCTGAGCGTCCTGGGGCACGTGCTGGTGCTTTCGTGGAACCGCTATCTTGTTCGTGAAGTCATTGAGGTGGTGCTTCACATCTTCGGCCTTATCGTCGCCATCGCATTCTTGCTGGTGTTTCCCTTCGACTTCAGCGATCTGCCGGTTGTAGGGCTGAGGACCGTACTGCCCACCGTCGCCATCGTCATCCTCATTCTCGCCATTGTAGGCAACATTATTGAGATCATCGTGCACTCCGGACGCTTCCTTCGGGGCGTGGTGGTGCGCTAAGGCTAGCCGGACCGTGCAGTGCGGGCAGGCAGTCGCCTGCCCGCATCGCGTGTCGGGCTGTGCGCCCGCTCCCGGCGTTGTTCCCCGGCTCGTGAGCATGCCACATTCGTCTACAGGCGTGATAGACACTTGTAAACTGCGCGAAGGGCAGATTTGGTGCAGGCAGTTGCGCCGGTAATGCTGTGGCCGGGAACGGGCTGCAATGCTTCTGCGGGCATGCGTTTTGGCTTGACCGCGACTGATGCTCTGCGTACACTGCCATTGCGCTGGCCCGGGTTCTTTCGCACGCGAGTTGCCTGTTCGCCATGACCCGGACTTACGCTACCACGACGCAAAGGAGAGGGAACTGCCATGGCCATGAACGCTCCAACGATCACCGATATCCGGGCCCTGGAGATTATCGATAACCGGGGTCGGCCCACCATACGCGCACGCGTGTACGTGGACACCGGCCACTGCGGTTACGCTGACGTCCCCTGCGGGTCGTCGACGGGCTCTTATGAGGCGTTCGATCTGCGCGACGGCGAGAGCCGCTATAGCGGCAGGGGCGTCCGGCGGGCCATCGCAAACATCCACGACGTGCTGCGACCCGCACTCCTGGGACAGGAGGTCACCGCCCAGCGCCAGCTCGATCACCTGATGGTCGAGCTCGACGGCACGAAGAACAAGTCGCGACTCGGCGGCAACGCCATCCTCGCCATCTCCATGGCGGCGGCGCAGGCGGCCGCTGCGGCGCTCGATATGCCCCTGTATCGCTACCTGAGCGCCGAAGGTCACGTGCTGGCGGTCCCGCAGGCCTGCCTCATCAATGGCGGCTTGCACGCGGGCAACGATCTCGATGCCCAGGAGTTCTGCATCATGCCCGTGGGCTCGCCCACCATGGCCGAGGCCACCAGGCTGGTGTGTGAGGTCTTCGACACGCTCAAGGTGGTACTCGAGAAGAAGCACGGCAAGCTGTCCACCAACTTTGGAGAGGATGGCGGCTTCGCACCGCCCCTGCGCGCCTCGCGCCAGGCCATGGACCTCCTGTCCGAGGCGGTGGAGCAGGCGGGGTACGCGGATGACGTGGTCTACGGTCTCGATATCGCGGCGACCCCGCTCTACGACCGCGCATCCGGTACCTACCGGTTCGATGGACGGCAACGTACCTCCGATGAGATGGTCGCGGTGATGGAGGAGCTGGTGCTGGATTACCCGAAGATCGTCTCCATCGAGGACCCGATGCAGCAGGACGACCTGGAGGGATGGAAGGCGGTGGTCGATGCACTGCCGGGCGTGCTGATAGTGGGTGACGACCTCACGGCGACGAACATGGAGCGGCTCCGCCTCGCGATAGGCGCGGGCGCCATGACGGCGCTGCTCTGCAAGGTGAACCAGATAGGCACGGTGACCGAGGCCATGGATGCGGCGCGGTTCGCCCAGCGCCACAGGTGCCCGGTGGTGATGTCGGTGCGCTCCGGTGAGACCGAGGACGATATCCTGACGGACATAAGTGTCGCGCTCAACGCAGGGGTCTTCAAGATCGGTGGCCCGCGCGGCAGCGACCGTGGCGCGAACTTCAATCGCTTCCTCGAGATCGAGGCCGAGCTCGGCCCGGTGGCGCGCTACGCCGGGCGCGACTATGCACGACTCGCCTGAGCCGGTGACGCACCGGCGGGCGCCGGGCCGGTGGTTGATGGGCCGGCCCTGTGGGGGTAACTGACGTGTTCGATCACGACGCACTGCTGTCGCGCGGCTTTGTTCCGGGACGCCGGCTCGCCCTCGACATCGCAGAACATGCGCTGAAGGCCGTCGATCCCTATCGCGCCGTCCTGTCGCGTCTCAGCGTGGAGGCGGGTCGACTGCATGTCGATGGGGACGTATACGACCTCGACTCGTTTCAGCACATCTACGTCGTGGGCGGCGGCAAGGCGTGCTACCACCAGGCGCTGGCGGTGGAGGAGCTGCTGGGCGACCGCATAACCGACGGCTTCGTGTCCGTCAGGGTCGGGCAGCTCGGCCCGTTTGTGGCACGCCATGGCGCGTTGCACCGCATCCGTGTGAAGGAATCGGCACACCCGGTCCCGGACGAAACCAGCCTTCAGGCTGGAGAGGAGATTCTGGCCATTGCGCAGAAGGTGAGGCCGCGCGATCTCGTCCTCTGCCTTATGTCCGGCGGCACATCCGCGCAGGTCATCGCGCCCGTCCCCGGCGTGTCGGTGGAGGACAAGGCCACAGTGAACCGCCTGCTGGTGACCAGCGGCGCGGAGGTCACGGAGATAATGACGGTCCGCCGCCACCTGTCGCGTATCAAGGGCGGCCAGCTCGCGCTGCGGCTCTATCCCGCCACCGCCATCACCCTTACGGTGTCGGATGAGAAGACGGACTCGATCGTCTGGAACACCGACTGGATGAGCCCGAATGGCACCAGTCCTGCCGATGCCATCGCCATCCTCGAGCGCTACGAGCTCTGGGAGCGCATGCCGGAGTCGGTTCGCGACTGCCTCGACACGGCGAGTCGCCGCGGAATGCCGGAGGAAGTGCCCGCCGATGCCATGATGAAGCGGTACATGGTTGTCCGGACCAGGGACATCTTCGAGGCGGCGGTGGAGCGAAGCCGGGAGCTCGGCCTCACCCCGTTGCCGCTCACCACGCTGCTGAGCGGCGAGAGCCGCGAGGTAGGACGGGCGCTGGCGAGCATCGCCCGCGAGGTGCTCCTCAGCGGCCATCCGGTCGCAGCACCCTGCGCGCTCATCGCCACGGGCGAGACGGGAGTTCGCCTGCGGCGCGAGCCAATCGGCGAGGGAGGTGCCAACCAGGAGCTGGCGGCGGGGGCGTGTGTCGATCTGGCGCCGGACGCGCCGGTGGCGGTCCTGGCGCTGGATACCGATGGCTCCGATGGCCCAACGGAGATTGCCGGCGCGCTGACCGATGGTACCACGCTCCAGCGTGCGCGTGACGCTGGTGTCAACCTGTACCGTGCACTGAACGACCACGACATCTCGCGCGCCCTGCGCGCATCCGGCGACGCAGTGGTGACCGGTCCTACCGGCACCAATGTCAACGACATCGTCGTCATCGTCGTGCTGTCCCAACCCGCAGCCCTGTGACCTGCGCCCTCGTGCTGTCATTCTCATCTGCGAAGGCTGCTCGGGAATCATCCTGCCCCAATTCCGGGGACAGCCATCCACCATGTCTCTATGAACAGAATCGATTATGGTGTCCCCACAATTGGGCCCGCTGGATGGGAGGCATCGGGCGGTCCGCTGTAGGGATCGATTCCCACATCGACCCGCCAGACGGGGGCCAGGGATATACGCAGGGGCGGGATACATCCCGCCCGCACTCCGGTATGCATGCCGCGACACCTGTGTGGGCCGCTATGGACGGTCCGGCATGGTCCGCTGTAGGGGTCGATTCCCACATCGACCCGCAGGCGGGGTGGATGTGATTCCGTTCGCAGGGGCGGGATACATCCCTCCCGCACTCCGGTATGCATGCCGCGACACCTGTGTGGGCCGCCATGGATGGTCCGGCATGGTCCGCTGTAGGGGTCGATTCCCACATCGACCCGCAGGGGGTGGTGCGGCATGGTTATGTGAAGGGGCGGGATACAT
>PWUU01000121.1 GCA_003562475.1 Dehalococcoidia bacterium
GCTTGAGATCACGCGGCAGGAACGGGACATCCTAAAAAAAGCCGTGGCCATCTTCTCGCGACCAAGCAGATGAGGTTTCAGTTCATCGATGACTACCGGGACGAGTTTCCGGTCAGTCTCACGTGTAAGGTGCTGGATGTGTCGCGCAGTGGCTACTACGCCTGGCGCGAACGGCCTCCCAGCAAGCGAGAGACGGCGAATCGAGACGAGAACTTGACACGACGCGAGAAAGCTTGTATACTCGCCAACGGTAAGGGATTCCACCACTACATCTAGTAGTTGGCCATCCTCCGTCGATCCTTAAGACGTACCACTGTCGTAAGCTTTGGGACGATACGCCAGCCGTACAGAGCCTCTATGGCCACGAACAACAGCACTGCTTGACCTGTTTCCTGAATCTGATGTACTTGTACCGGAGCATCGTTGAAGGATTTCGCAATGGCTGCGTCTATGATGACCGGATCGAGACACGCTGATCTTCTGTGTGTTTCTTCTTGAGCAGGTGGTGAGGTGACCTCAACAACCTCAAGACAAACACAATACTCCAGCACCTACCGAGTCCTTCTGTGCGAGTCCTGTGTCTATCGTGCAAGCCATTCGCACACGGTCTGGATCTGAACTCAAAGAACACAGATAATGATCGATTGTCGCCCTTAGCTTCTTGTCTTCTGCGAATCAGGAGTAGGACACCGAAGCGGCGGGCACACATCAGTACCAAAAAGGTTTCTGGCACCCAGAATACGCAATGCGTAACTGCCTGCTCGCGGGTCGCCTGAGCGCACGACTGCTGGTTTGAGCAAATTCGAGTCTTCTCCGGGAGGAAAAATGCGAAGTCAGCTTCGAAATCTCCTTTTTCAGCTACTCAGCGGCCTGGCTATCTTGGAGCACCTCTTGGATTCCGCAGGGGAGGGAGGGTTTCAGTTGTCGGCGGAGCATCAGTCTCACGTTCGCCGTCTAGTCCTGTTTCTTGAGAAGATCCGCCGAGACGCTAACCGTTATGTGAAGGGCGATGATATACCCGACAGTCAGCTGGGAACGGTTTTTCTGAACTTCTTGGCTGTACTGTCACTTACTCAAAATGAGAGACTCACTAAGGGGCCAGAGTACGCCATACAGAACGTGCCGTTGACCGCCGGGGACTGGTCTAGAGTGATTAGGCAATTCGACAGCGAGCAGGAGGAAGAAGTAAATGAGCGGCTAGGAGCATGGATCTCCCTGTTAAGGCAGATTCTACAACAGAGGGAGATCGACACTTCTACTACGCAAGATCTGAGACAGCTGATTGCTCGGCTCAGCAAGACGGCTGACTTGGTCGAGCGAGCCATTGAACATTAGTTGCTTTGCGGCGGCATCGCCTGGGAACAAGAGGCTGTCAATGATACATGATATGATCACGTGGGTGCATCTGTCCGATTTTCACCTCACCACCTCTGGAATCGATCGTTACGATCAGAACATCGTGCTGAAGAAGTTGGTGAAGGATTTGGAAGCTCAACTAAGTGAACACCGCTTGGACCCAGATTTCGTCCTCATATCCGGTGACGTTGCGTCTTTTGGCCTAAGTGCTGAATATGAGCTCGCTCACGAGCTCATGGATGACATTTCTGCGGCGGTTCATGTCCCCAAGGATCGGATCTTCTCTGTAGCCGGCAATCACGATGTCGATCGTGACAACATCTCAACTGCAGCTGCAGCAACCGCAGAGAAAATCGTGAGCAATGAGGATAAGAACGAGTTCCGCCGTGTTGTCAGAGAGATTGTGTCTAGCGAAGACGACACCAAGCTTCTGCTCAAGAGGCTAGAAGTGTATGAGAGCTTCGCTCAGCGATACGGAGGCGGCCCCAGCGATTGTGATGACAAGTTCTCGTATGTTCGTATGCTTGACTTAGGGCGGATCCGTTGCGGGATTGTTGGACTGAACACAGCTTGGCTGGCTCGCGGAGGCAAGCGGGACCGTCACCAGATTGTCCTCGGCGAACAATCGGTTCGATCCGCTCTGGAAGCAGCAGAAGATGCCGATCTTATCATCGCCCTGATGCATCATCCCATAGAATGGCTTCACGACTGCGACCGAGAGGATGTCGAACCTCTTCTTCTGGATGCGTGCGATTTCGTGCTCCATGGACACCTACATAGACTTCAGATGACAGATTTGAAGGGGCCTGACGCTGTGGCCATGGTCATAGGGGCTGGCGCATCCTATGAGGAACGTGACAGCAGGAACGCGTACAATTTAGTACAACTAAAGCTAAGAGATGCCGTCGGCAAGGTAATACTACGGCGCTACAGTGATAGGCAGGGAGGCTTCTGGACAAGAGATACAACATCATATCGCAATGTCGATGATGGAGAATATGATTTCCAACTGCCTGATAGGCTGGGAGCTCAGCCGACTAGGGTCGGGCATCGTGCTGCCGCTACTGAGGAGCTGTCAAGCTGGCCCCAGCTAGAGCATGTGTCGGGGGGGGATCATATTGTGCTCTTCCGTGCTCAGTTTGTCGAGATCCAGCTGCGTGATATGATTCAGCAGTTTGGCTCCGCCTATCCAGCCAAGCCAATTGCAGGACAGCTACGAAACAAAGCAAACTATCTCCTTCGCAAGGATGTCCGACAACTACAGGACCTACTTCATATGCAGTCTGATCCGGGAAAGATCTGGACAGTGCTGCGGTCGATCGAGGCGGAGTTGGCTGCATTGTCGGCTGAGATTCTAGACTATCGGGTTGGATCAGTTCTGCGCGAGGAAGGCGAGGATGACCAGCTTTGTCAGTGGTCAGATGAGATGCTGAGGGAGATTGGTGCTCGCACAGGGAAAGCATGGGATGGCATTACGGTCCTCGCGGACAGAGACGCACTGGGACCCAATTCGCATCTGGTTCGCCTCGGTTTCCCGAATGAAGGTATCTGGGCACTCCCCTGGGCTGTCCATCAATTCGCTTGGCTCCTAGACACGAGAAGGCAGATTCACCGGTTGATGAGTTTTACCGAGGCAGACGCCAGTGTACTGTCAACACTCACAGCTGACATACTTGCAACACATCTCTGCGGACCATCATATGCGTTCGCGGCCGCTTGTCGGTGGCTAGAGTTTGAGGATGACTTCAGGCAGTCGCCCCACCAACAAGACGAGAAAGCCTACGCTCAGAGTGAAGGCATCGCAGCCCAAATGGACGCAGAAGAAGGAACTGTTCTCCCTCTGTTTGATCTGCGATTTCAGTACATTGTCAGAACGCTGGAAGAACGGGACGGACTATACGCACCTGAGGTCAGATGGCTAAGAAGGGCTTGGGGGCTACAGGCCTCAGATCGCCCAGTTGTTGGTCCGAAAGCACTCACGGGACTTGATGAGTACTTCACGTACTTTGATGAACTACAC
>PWUU01000076.1 GCA_003562475.1 Dehalococcoidia bacterium
CGGGCTGGCTGACGACCCAGAGCGATGGCACCTGGCGCACCTACACCAACGCCAACTACGTGAACGATCTGGCGGTGGAGGGGGACACCTTGTGGACAGCCACGTATGGTGGTGTAGTGCGCTGGAACCGCGCCGCTGGCAGCTACCTCAAGTACACAACCGCCGACGGACTGGCGGCTCAAGATGAGGCGCATCACTACTACAAGTTTTCCGTCGGCGCGCAAGCGGCGGTGGGGGAGTTCAACTATCCCTACGGAGTATCGGTGGCGGCGGATGGCACAGTCTATGTCGTGGACACACGAAACCACCGCATCCAGCACTTCAGCGCCACCGGCACCCTACTGAATAGCTGGGGCTCGCTTGGTTTCGAGGACGGGCAGTTTTCGAACCCCGGAGGTGTCTTGGCGGCCGTGGATGGTACGGTCTATGTGGCAGACACGAACAACCACCGCATTCAGCAATTCACTGCCACAGGAACGTGGCTGCGAGAGTTTGGCTGCTTTGGCTCAGATGACGCACAGTTCTCCTGGCCACGAGATGTCGCAGTAGCCTCTGACGGAACAATCTATGTCGCGGATAACGGTAACCACCGCATCCAGCGTTTTGCTGCTGATGGGCGCTACTTGGGTCAGTGGGGCGGTGTAGGCGTTGGAGATGGGCAGTTTCGCTCACCCTCTGGCGTAGCAGTAGCGGCCGATGGCACGGTCTACGTCGCGGACATGGGAAACCATCGCATCCAGCGCTTTGGTTCCGCAGGGGAGTATCTGGGGCAGTGGGGGACAGAAGGCTCTGGAGATGGGCAATTCTGGCAGCCCTTCGGCGTGGCGGTGGCAAGTGCCGGAACTGTGTACGTGACAGAGAGAAACAACCATCGAGTGCAGTATTTCGACGCCACTGGCACCTATCTTGGTCAGTGGGGCAGCCACGGCACAGGCAACGGGGAGTTCATTAGCCCCTTCGGGATAGCAGTTTCGGCGGACGAGGTGGTTTACGTTGTGGAGTGGTGGAATAGTCGGGTTCAGCGGTTTAACGCCACAGGTGACTACCTGGGGCAGTGGGGCTCCCGGGGACTGACGAATGGCCAGCTCAGCCTTCCTCGGGACTTGGTGGCAGCTCCTGATGGCACCGTCTACGTGGCCGACAGCTGGAACCACCGTATCCAGCGTTTTGCTGCTGATGGGCGCTACTTGGGTCAGTGGGGCGGTGTAGGCGTTGGAGATGGGCAGTTTCTCTCACCCTCTGGCGTAGCAGTGGCGGCCGATGGCACGGTCTACGTTGCCGATACCCACAACCACCGTATCCAGCGCTTCAGCGTCACGGGCTATCACCTTGGTCAGTGGGGAAGTCGAGGCTCTGAAGACGGCGAGCTTGACACCCCTACTGGTTTGGCCGTGGCAAAGGATGGAACCGTATATGTTGCGGACACGGGAAACCACCGTATCCAGCGCTTCAGCGCCGCCGGCGATTATCTCGGCCAATGGGGCAGCGAGGGCTCTGAAGATGAGCAGTTTGCCTCGCCCTCAGGCGTGGCGGTGGCCGCGGATGGCACTGTTTGGGTAGCCGATACCGATAACCACCGTATCCAGCGCTTCAGCGCCGCGGGCGATTATCTTGGCCAGTGGGGCAGCGAGGGCTCTGAAGATGGGCAGTTTGCCTCGCCCTCCGGGGTCGAGATGGCAGCGGATTGGACTGTATACGTGGCAGACACGGCAAACTGCCGTGTCCAGCGCTTCACCGTTGCAGGCGAATACTTG
Source organism: Dehalococcoidia bacterium (assembly GCA_003562475.1). Classification (GTDB taxonomy): domain Bacteria; phylum Chloroflexota; class Dehalococcoidia; order GIF9; family AB-539-J10; genus SKVJ01. Next base: position 1,755 of record PWUU01000076.1, read on the forward strand.
AGTCAGTTCGGGAGCTGCGGCCCAGGTTGCCAGCGCTTCGAGCGGCCGGTCGCCGTGGCAGCGGCCGCGACTGGAACGCTCTACGTACTAGACACTGGCCACGAACGCGTTCATGCTTTTGACGGAGCATATTCGGCAGACTGGCGCGGAGAGTACTTCGGCAACCGCTGGCTGGCCGAGCGCCCGCTGCTCATCCGTCATGAGAGCGACATAGATTTCGACTGGGGCAGCGCTGCACCGGGCCCCGGTCTGCCCAGCGAAAGCTTCTCCGCCCGATGGCACAAGCAAGTGCAGCTCGAAGGGCCACAACGCTATCGTTTCAGCCTGATCGTTAACGGTGGGGGGCGGCTCTGGGTCGGTGACCGGCTGCTGATTGAGGAATGGCGACATCCGAAGGAGGGGACCTTCGAGGCCGAGCTCTATCTCGAGGCGGGCTACCACCCTATTCGTCTGGAATACTACAAGCTTGAGGGCATAGGCAAGGTATCGCTCGGCATCGAGCCAGCCGCGCCACATCGCGTCTACTTACCGCTGGCCCTGCGGGACCACGTGCGCTACTTCGAAGGTCCGTGGGAAGTGGAGCCCAACAACACTTGGCAGCAAGCCAACGGGCCGCTCATCTCGGGCCGCGGCTACTACGGCTATCCCAACGACATGCGCGACTTCTTCAGCATCTACACCCGTAAGCCTGGCCAGATCACCGTCAACCTCACGGGCCACACCGGCCAGGGCGTGCAGTTGCAGCTGTTCCACGGTGCGCCGGAACCGGATGGGAGCAACCGGGTGCAGTTGGCCCACCAAGAGCCGTATGAGATTGTCCACCACGGTCCCGCAGGCTGGTACTACATCCTCATCTACACCGAGAGCGGTCACAATGAGCATACCCCTTACACGCTGAGGGTCACATATCCACTGGTCACTCCTCCCCCAAGGCCAACTGCGACTGCTACTCCGACACCGACAGCAACGCCCTCGCCGACGCCCTCGCCGACGCCCTCACCGATGCCCTCACCGACGCCCTCACCAACACCCACGGTCTCCCCGCCACCGGACGGTATGGTGCTGGTCCCGGCAGGGGAGTTCCAGATGGGCTGCGACGACACCAACCCCAGCGAGAGCTGCCTGAGCCGCGAACAACCACTCCACACGGTCTACCTGGACGCCTACACCATTGACAAGACGCCAGTGACGAATGCCGAGTACGCCCAGTGCGTGGCGGCAGGGGCGTGCGATCCCCCTACGAGGTATGATTCGTTTACCCGGGATTCCTACTACGACAACCCGGCCTACGCTGACTACCCCGTGATCCACGTAGATTGGCACCGTGCCCGCGACTACTGCGCGTGGGCTGGCAAGCGCTTACCGACGGAGGCGGAGTGGGAGAAAGCCGCCCGAGGCAGCAGCGACACGCGCATGTACCCCTGGGGCAACGAGAGTCCCGACTGCTCGCGGCTGAACTACCGTGATTCAACTGAGGGCTTGTGTGTCGGCGACACCACCCAGGTGGGCAGCTACCCCACGGGCGCCAGCCCCTACGGCGCCCTGGACATGAGCGGGAACGTGTACGAGTGGGTGAATGACTGGTATCAG
>PWUU01000050.1 GCA_003562475.1 Dehalococcoidia bacterium
CGCTCATCTCGGTGATCTCATGGCAAAACTTGGCGGCATAGACGTGCGCCGGGTTCGCCGCGTCGAATGACGACTGGAAGGTGAACTCGATAGGGTCAGGCGTCGGATCAGTCGGCGTCGGGGTCGGTGTCGGGGTCGGGGTCGGCGTCGGTGTTGGTGTGGGCGTCGGCTCCGGGGCACAGCCAGCAATCCCTGCTCCAACGACTAGCAACGCAACCGCGCATAATAATATGAATTGCTTCCTCATGACGTTCTACCTCCTGTTCGTTGAGTAGCAGTGTTATGGTCGTCAGTAATTCCCGTCAGATCATGACCCCACCTCCCCAGACACAAAGCCAGGTACGTAGATTCTTCAGATAGAAACTGCACATCCGGAAGTAACAGGGGAGAGAAGACATCCCCGTCGTAGCTCGCCTACGATGGTCGGGACCGATGCCCATATGCGACTATACTAAGCAATCTGGCACTTTGTCAAGCCAGATGCTCCCCGAGTGAGTCTGGATGCGGCGCTTGTAGATAGTCCCCAGCTGGCACTATGACGGTTCAACGATCTGTGCTGCCGTTAACTGGGGAGGTGGACCCGGGCATCCGGACAGCATTCAACAGCCGTAACCGTTGCGAATTACGGCAGAGACGTCTATTCTATTTAGAAAGAGGAGCCTCTACCAGGGAGTTGTTGTGGTGATGAAGAGCACGCTGCTACTTGCTTGTGTGCTGATATTGCTGCCTGTCCCCGCTTGTCGCACTCCCGAGCCGAATCAGCCACCCATGGGATACATAACGTCGTTGTCGCCTGCAGAGGTGACCGAAGGCGAGACCGTGAGGTTCGTTGGATATGGAACCGACGCCGATGGCCGGGTGGTGGGATACCGCTGGAGCTCCAACCTTGATGGCGAACTCAGCAATCTGCCCAGTTTCGAGACCAATTCGCTTTCGGTGGGCGACCACGTCATCTCTTTCATGGTTCAGGACAACAACGACGCCTGGTCTGCCGAGGTGCGGGGCACGGTGAGGGTGCTGGCTCCGGTTGTAGCTCCTGCGACGATCCATTCTTTTGCCGCATCACTCGCAACCATCACAGCAGGAGACAGTGTCACGTTGTCCTGGAACGTATCGAATGCCAGTGCGGTCAGCATCAATCAGGAGATCGGCGCCGTTACGGAGACTGGCACCGCGACGATAAGTCCAGAAGTGACAACCACCTACAAGCTCACTGCAACCGGCGGCGGGGTTACCGAAGTCGCAGAAGTAACGGTTACTGTTGTGGCTCTCGAGCCAGAGCTGGCCATCGTGTTCTTCGAAGCGAACCCTGTGGCCGTGCCTTCTGGTGAAGAGTGCACACTGAGCTGGCAGACTACGGGAGCTGTCGAAGTGCAGATAGTGCCAACGATCGGAGTAGTTGAACCGGCGGGCAGCGCGCACATGACGGTACACGGAGAGGAGATGCACACCTTCACCCTCATTGCGACGGACGGAGAGACAATCGTTACGGCCGAGGTAGAGGTTCAAAGCTATCTGCTGATGCCGAACAGCTACACCATCGAATTGACAGCGGTAATCGAAGAGAGTGGCTGCGTCCGCAGCATAGGCCAATACTGGGCAGAATTCATGTATGTCGGTGACGATAATCAGAGCATCGGCATCCAGGGTTTCGTCTCCTTTGACATCTCGAGTATCCCTGACGACGCGATTATCACGAGTGTTGTTGTCGATCTGAGCAATCATGAGACCTTGTACGGGACTCCGTTTGATGACCTTGGGTGTCTGCAGGCGTACGTGCATGATTACGGTACGCTTGATGGCGGCGACTACGTACCCGAGCCGTTCGACGATCCCGTAATCGGAATATGGTGCAGCCACGATGACATCGAAACGCCCGGTGGTGGCAGCACCCCGGGATTCAAGGACGCCCTCCAGGAGAAGGTGGGGCAGAGCAGGTTCCAGATACGGCTGCAGTTCGAGTTGGCAACCGACAACGACGATGATAGCGACCTCGTCCGGTGGTCCGGAACCAAGCTGCCCAGGCTTAACGTCCACTACTACTCATTCGAGTAGCGCCTCGATGGGACTGACTCCAAATAGAGGTCGCCTTCTATGTGATCCCACCCACTACCAATCGATCCTCAGCTTGCCGGCTTTGGCCAGGTGTTCTTCGCTCAGCTCATGTATGATGACTATCACTGCGTCAGGGTCACATTTGAAGTTCTTCGTCACCGCTTCGGTTATGTCTCTTGCCAGCCCTCTCTTCTGTTCGGTAGTTCTCCCCGCGAGCGCTTCAACAGTCACTAATGGCACGTGTCATTACCTCCGTTAACGCAAAATATCCCATCGGAAATCTACCGGCATAGTAACACCTATGATGGCGAGAGGTAACCCTTCAACACGTTCGGTATCGAACGACGCGATTATTCCCGGACTCCCTCGGACGCAGCGTCCAGGGCGGGAAGTCCATGGAAGCTCCGGGCGGCGCCCTGCTGCAGCACCACGGTGGTCTGGTCCTCCGCGTACCGCCTATGCGCCATTCAGAGTCTCATTTCGACCGGTCAGTCCATCATTTGACATGATGCTGGTCGGGTGCGACCATTGGCCTGATAGCGCCACGCGAGGAAACAATGAAAGCACTCGTAGTCTACGACTCGGTCCATGGAAACACGGAGAAGATTGCCCAGGTCGCCGGCAACGTCATCAACGGCGAGGTGAGCGTTCGCAGGGTGGGTGAGGTGAGTCCTTCTGACCTGAAGTCCATTGACCTTCTCATCGTTGGCTCGCCAACTCACGGGGGGAAGCCGACACAGGCGATTCAGGGCTTCCTGAACAGCATGCCGGAGCCTGTCAGCGGGGTCGCTGTGGCTGCGTTCGACACAAGGTTGTCGGCAGCGTGGGTCAAGGTCTTCGGTTACGCTGCGGAGAGAATTGCCGGTGCCTTCAGGCGTAAGGGCTGGCCCCTGGTGGAGCCGGTTGAAGGTTTTTTCGTCAAGGGACGGCAAGGACCTCTAAAGGATGGAGAAATTCAGCGCGCCGCCGCCTGGGCGAAAGCAATCTCAACAGACACATCCTGACATGCAGCGTGTTGCGGATCAGGCACTACGGACGTAATGGCTTCGTGGTTGATGACGAGCAGGACAAGGTCATTATGGATCCCGGTGCCGATCTCTATCTGCGGCGCGGAGATCGTCCGTCGTCAACGGAATGGCCGGCGGCTGATGGCGTCGCTACGGGCACGGAAACCGGTATACGGGACGCCGAGTACAGGCGCATTTTCGGTGCGTCCAGGCGACGAGATTGAGGTCGATGGAGTTTCCATACGAGCTACTCCTGCCGGGCATGGTCCGCTTGAGCTCTCACTACCCATCTAGCGAATGAGTCCTGCTATCTGATTAATAGCATCTATCGCCTCTCCCGGGAGCAGGTTTCCATCAAACTTGATGCCTCGGAGTACCGTGGCTCTCACCTGTACGGGTCGGGCAAAGACGACCCTGACAACGCCATTCTTTCGGTCGGGAATCACCTCGAGACGATCCTCAGGGCTAAGGAAGCTCACGATGGTCCTGTTAAGGCCGGCATGTGAAGTGAGTGTTGCCGCAAGGCTTCCTCCCTGCCACGTTACACCCACGACCTCCTTCTTGAGGATCCCTCTTGTCCTCTTCTTCAGTCTTGCCTTGTGAGCGTCGTCGTCACCGACGCCAGTTCTTACGATATGGTGGTATGCAAAAGGGAGCTTCTGCCTGTACGACATGGCACTGCGCCCCATCAAGAACGAGTATGACCCCCGCGTCATAGGCCCGACCCGCATCGTAACGAGATCGAAATCCAGTCCCCTCACTTTGATATAGCCCACATCTTGCGTGACAATCCCCTTTTGTACCGCCTCAGGGCTATTCTCCGGGAGTATGGAAGCATCGATGCCCAACTCCCTGTAGCGCTCACATAACGCCTCCAAACCTGCGAGCTTGTCAGAACACATTCTGATCTCTCCGTTCAGGAAGGGTGCACGTCCACAAAGCCAGCGGTAGTTTGCCTCGCGATGGACTCGTTGTCCCCGGGAATGACCACCGGATAGCCTCGATACTCACCTCTGACAATCAGGCATTCGTGTTGACCGCCACGTGACGATACGATACCATCAATCCAGGTCTCGGGTATGGAGGGGCAGACGACATCACCTCCTGCAGTCTCAGGAGCTACAGCAAGCTTATCCTGTCCTAAGCCTGGGGTCCAGCTCTGAGTCCCAGCTGAAGAGTGTTCTGTCAACGAGGTCTAAGGATCATCCGTAGAAAATCAAACAGGCAGTGGACTATGAAATTGGATCGAGTACGACGTTCGTGCGCAGTCATGTTGCTTCTGGTGGCTGCAACGATTGCCAGCTGTGCTCCTGAGGTGGCTCCTGGACCTGCCCCGACACCAACACCTACACCAACGGTCACATGCTCCATCACCCTCGCAGATGCCTTGCAACTTGTGGACCTCGCCTCAGACTTTCCTGCAACATTTGAAGTGCTCGATGCAGCCTCGGAAGGCATTTTCCTTGAGCCTGACTGCAGCGAAATCCAGGTGTACCTTGAGGAGCATCCTCTTTGCTTCGTGACAGCTTACATTTGCATTGCAGAGAGCAGCCTTGGCCAGGCTGCGGCGGATTCCTCAATGCGGAATGATGCGGACATTTATGAAGCAATGCGTCGCAGGTTTGAGAATGACATAGTCAAGAACGGCGGCTATATGGGGCATTTTCACGGAACAGTCTCTCATCCGGCTATCGGCGATATGGCAGTCCGGATGACAGGTTCAGGTATTGCAGATTACGTAAAGCACGGGACTTTCGACTTCTTCTTCGACAATCTGGCCTTCCGGAGGGCAGAAGTCCTGGTCTTCCTGGAGGCGTACGCCTATTCGGAGGGTGACTTGATCTCTCTTGACATGTATGCCCAAGGGATAGTCGAACGTATCGACCTGCTCAAGAGTTAACCCGATCGTGGTGAGGTGATCTTGGGAAATGGCTTCACGTCATTAACGCTTCCGTGAGACCCAATACGTCTGCAGATGAACAGCCACGATCGATAGCTAGCTGATTGATGATGAGAGCATAAGCACCCCCCGCTTAGCGTGAGCAGGTCAGGCTTTGCACGCGATGAGTACGGCCGTTCACATGGTGGACGGCTAACCATGCGAACCTCTTGCTCTGTGGCGCCAATGCTACAATTGTGATGTGACGCTTTGAGGGAATGCCGATGCCTGAGACACCCGAGAGGCCAGGTTACGAACAAAGAGCCGGAGACAGTCGCGGAAGGCGCAGAGCGTACGTGACAGTCATCTTGCTCGTGCTGATGGCCGGTGCCGTCGCCATCCTGGCGAGCGCGGAGGGTGATCGCCTGTCGGATCAGTCCGGTGTCGATGCGCCCGAACAGGATGAGACGGGCGTGGCGTCAAATCCTGAGAGCGGCCCTCCCGTGATCCTGAGCCTGACTGCAGCTACAGACCGGATCCCGCCCTGGGACGTGTGTGAGATTGTGTGCGAGGCGTTCGATCAAGGCGGCGACGAGCTCACGTATACTTGGTCGGCCAGCGCTGGAGATATCTACGGTGAGGGTCCACGTATTGAATGGGGTTCACCGATGTCCGAGGGGCTGTATCGAATATCGGTGGTGGTGGAGAATGCCCATGGCAACAGAGCCGAGCGATCTATGTCAGTGCGTGTGAAAGCCAACACGGCACCACAGATTACCAGCATTGCGTCGGATGCGGACTGGCTGTTTCCAGGCGGCAGCACTCTGGTCTGGTGTGAGGCGGTAGATGTCGATGGTGACGAAATCACCTACGACTGGTCGGCGTCCAGAGGCGAGCTTTTCGGCCAGGGTGCCTCTGTCATCTGGCTGGCGCCCGAAGAGATTGGCTCGTACTGGATTACCGTCACGGCGCGTGATGCGTACGGCGGTGAAGAGCAACGGGCATTGCCCATCAGTGTAACGCCGGTCGAGCCGCCGGGCATTGTAGCCATGGTCGTCGAGCCGATTGACACGAGGCTGATCAAGGCTCATAGCGACTCCTGGACCATTTTCTAGGGAGGGTCCTGTACCGTTGAATGCGTGGTGGCACATGGGAAGGGGCCATTCACCTTCGAGTGGAGTGTCGATGTTGGTGAACTCCAGGCCGACGGCCCTGTTGCGACGTGGCAGGCCCCCAATAACAGAGTCGATGCCACGATTGTCGTCGTCGTGACAGATGTCAACGGCAGCCAGTCAAGCGCCAGCGCGCGGATATACGTCGAGACCAGTACGTGTCCTTCCTGTAACTGAAGAGAGGCTATCATTCGGTGGCGAGACTCGTAACCAAAGCTTCTCGTATTCCAGAACCTGTAACGCGTGTTACCGGGGTCCTCACATATGGGTGGTCGATGACGGCACGACCAGAGTATACTTGAAGGAAGAGTGTGGGATTATCCTGCAGATTCCGGAACTCACTGATGAAGAGCCAGTCATGGTCCTGTGCGGAGACGTAGTATCGGATCAATCCGGGCTGACAAGTGCGTAGCAGCAGGCGATCATCACACGACTATTTGTGAACACGAACCGGTCCAAGACCCGCGACGAAGCCGCTGACCTCCTCTTATTACCCGTGAGCGCAGACAACCTTGATGTAGTTGGGAGAAACATCTCAGAAGAACGTCAGACTGCAACATTCTGGCCTGGGCCAGTGAAGCCGCAACGAGGTCGGCCTATGGGCAGGGGACCGATGGGTTGCTGTGGTCATGTTGACAGGTCCGAGCCCTCGCACTAGACTGACGGAAAATATCTTGCGGATGACCGGTCTCTCTCGGCCTCAGAACCGGTCGGAGCGGGCGAGTGGGAGTCAGAGGGCTTAGATTGCGGAGTACGTGGGAGCGCTTCGGAGCGCCTTCGCAGAGCCGTATCGCATGTGCCGGAATCGGTGTCCGACCGTGTGTCGGCACGTGACTCTAAACGAAGGGATATGGAGGTCAAGACATGGCAGAGGAAAAGAAGACCGAGCACGGCTTTGTTGGTGAGACGATCATTGGGGATGAAGTCGTGGCGTCCATCGCAGGGATAGCGGCCAAGGAGATCCCCGGAGTGGGCAGTCTCGGCCGAAGCACCGTTCGCAGAGCCCTGACTGGCTGGTATGCCGATGCAGCAGAGAAAGCAAGGTCGGGCGTCACAGTCGAGGTCGGCAAACGTGAGTGCATCGTTGACCTGCAACTGAACGTACACTACGGCCACAACATTCCGAATATCGTGAACGAGGTTCGCAAGAAGGTTGCTGCCCGGCTGCTGGAGTTCACGGGTCTCATTGCCAAAGAGATCAACATTCGCGTGGTGGGCATCGAGATCGTCTCGCAGAAGCCTCCGTCCAGGGTGCAGTAGGGTTCGCGATACCCACATCTCCCTGGCTTCGTGCTCACAGGCAGGAGGGTATCTCCGGCCAACCATGCGCTCGACCTCATGTCGCTGGCAGTTGCCCAGGATAGGCCATGGCACTGCTTCGGTGAAAGGTCGCTCCTGAGCCTTCTATTCACAGAGGAATGGCAATGGCAGCGAGCCGCCACACCGGCAATAGCGAATACCAACGCCAACGGCTGGCTTATCAATGATATAGTGTGGTACTCGTGCTCTATTCTATCGCCTCATCACAACAATTGAGGGAACTGAGCATTCTCCGAAGCTTATCAGCTTACTGCCACATTGCTGGTTGTTGCCGGCGAGTAGCGGCTGCAAAATCCTTAGTCTGCGCAGCTTGTGAATGGTCCTGATTGACCTTTTGCAGCACAGCACGGTACTATCGTTTGAAGTCTCCGGCAAGGCGAAGAAGATGGCGCCAACACCGCCACCATCTCCAGCCTGCGGTAGCTTTCTTCGTGCTGGTGACTCCCCATACAACCAGTACGGAGGTGGAGGCGGTTCATTGTTTCCAGATGTGTCCCGGCCACCTGTAGCCGGACGATGGCAGAGATGATCCCCGAGTCGCAGATATCCGCCATTACCGGACTCGCGGGGCTGCTCATGCTTACCCTGTTGGGGGGATTCCTGTTCATGAATGCACTGGGGCTCGACAAGGTGACAGCCTTCGCCTCTGTCCTGTCGACTGTCTACAACATAGGTCCCGGCTTCGCTGGTGTTGGCCCCGCGCAGAACTACGCCTTTGTTCCTGATGCAGGCAAGATAGTACTTTCCGTTCTTCTGCTGGTGGGCAGGCTCGAGTTTGTGACGGTGATGGCTCTGTTCAGTGCCCACTTCTGGCGGTGGCGGTAGGAGCTGGTTCGTGCAGGGTGGGTTCAGGCCCAGAAATCGCGACAGGAAGCCATCGGGTTTCGCGTTTCAGACACATGACCGGGGCAGATCAGCAGCATGACTCCGCCTCTGATACAACTGCGATTCTGCGCTGTTGGCCGGTGTTCTCCTGGTCGTGGATTCCATACCGGTGGCGACAGGAACTCCCAACCCGATGTTCGGCTTGCGTTTGCCTTGCCCGATTATTCTCGCAGCACCCGGATTAGGAATCATTCTGTTTGTACTGGGCAGTAACGCCTTCAAGGAGGCATAGCCAAGCCGATCTTCGCGACTCAACTATTAAGGAGAGTCTGAGCCCACGAGATTCAATACCTGAGCGTAGATCGTGTAGAGTTCGAATGCGTGCGCGCTCACGGCTCCACTGATACACACTGCAAGTCCAACTTGCGTAACACTACTGCCCGTGTGTTGACAGCCCGCTATGCGCACGCCAGGATGGATGCGACCGCTCGGTTGCGGTTCCGCGGCAATAGTGTGCAGGAGAGGACAAAGAAAGCATCCTCTCTCGTTTCAAGTGTACCCACGTTGCCCTCGCGGCAGACTTGCGTGGCTGACCGATCCGAGACAGCAACAAGCCATTGCAAGATGGGGTCTCAACCGGCTAACCTGATACCCGGGCGCCAGCCTGCACAGGTTGGGTCGTGATTCTGTGCTCAGGCATACACATTTCGAATTACTGCGCCATCCATGGAGGAGTCATGCACGACGATATCTGCTATGCCGATGCGACTGAGTTGGCTCAACACATACGCGAGAAAAGGATTTCTCCAGTCGAGCTGGTAAAGGCCCATCTTGATCGCATCTCAGCCATCAACCCTAAGCTCAACGCCGTCGTCACGATCGCTGATAATGCGCTCGAAAAGGCCAGGGTTGCCGAACAGCTGGTGACAACAGGCAAAGTTACAGGGCCTCTTCATGGCGTGCCGTTTACGTGCAAAGACACTATCGATGTCGCCGGTATGCGCACCACACGCGGTTCGAAGCTCTTTGAACATCGGATTGCCGGCAGTGATGCCACTGCAGTGGCACGCCTGAAGAACGCAGGTGCCATTTTCCTGGCGAAGACTAATGTGGCGGAATTCGCGTTGTGGTGGGAGACGGACAACAGTGTCTTCGGTAGAACCAACAACCCCTGGAATCCTGACCTTATCCCGGGAGGCTCAAGCGGTGGTGAGGGAGCCGCCATCGCCACTGGATTATCTCCTCTCGGAATCGGGAGTGACGTTGGAGGGTCGGTGCGGATGCCCGCCCACTACTGCGGTGTAGTTGGGTTCAAACCCACTCATGGTCGCGTACCTCTCACCGGACACTGGCCCGAGATGTTGTTGCGTGCGATGCATATCGGATGCCTGGCACGAACCGCGCGCGACGCCGGCCTGGCCTTGAGGATTATGTCAGGACTCGATGGCATCGACTCCTATTGCGTCCCCGTGGATCCACCCGCAGTTCCTGAGTCAACCGACAAACCACTCGGGTTAAGCGTAGGGTGGATCGCAGACGGAGTGTTCGCACCGGTGAATCCAGAAGTGCGCGTGGTTGTGGAGAAAGCAGCTGCCACGCTCCAGTTGGCGGGCTGTGCTGTGGAGCATGTCTCACTTCCTGTCCTTGCCGAGAACGATCCGCAAGTAGTGTCCGGCTCTATCTGGGCTCTCGAGGGCGGTTACTACCTGGAACCTTTCATCAAGGGTCGTGAATCGGAGTTGTTTCCCTTCATGCAGAAGCGCCTTGCCAATCCATGGCCCGATGTGCGCGAATACCTGAGAGCCCTCGCCGGGTGGGAGGCAATCAGGCATGGTATGACCGCATATTTCCGCAGGTACAATCTCTTGCTGTGCCCCACCCTGCCGGTCACTGCGTATGCGCATGGTCTATCGGAACTTACCATCGATGGAGTCACCGTCGGTGCAAGGCGGAAGCTAATCAGCGTTGTCCCGTGGAGTCTGACAGGGTCGCCTGCGATATCCGTTCCTTTTGGACTGAGTTCCGACGGGTTGCCAATCGGGGTGCAACTGGTCGGTCGTCACTTCGAGGAGAGTGTCGTGTTGAGAGCAGCCCTGGCACTCGAAGAAGCCTCAGAAGTCCGCGGCATACATCCGCCGCTGTTCTGACCAGGGCAATGCACCCTGTCAGGTGCGATGCTTGCGCTCTTGACACTATACTGACGGAGCAAGATTCTCGTGAGGGAGGATCATTCTTTCAGGGCCAGGATTGCGATACGGTTTAGGACGTCGATAGTCCGGCTGAGAACATCCGCTCCTGCACCGATATGTGATGGCAGGTCGATAGGAACAAACAAGTAAGACCAGACGGCCAGCGTACCGGTCTGTGCGAATAGCCTGGGGCCAATCACGGGCTCCGGCAGCCGGACTGGCAACGCAATCATTGCCGGGTTAGCCCGCTGCCGAAAAACCCCAAACCAGGAGGCCGATAATCACAATCGCTCCGATCGCAAGAAGGATTACGCGCAGCAGACCGCCGCGACCCCTCATACCGCAACCGTATTCTCTTTCCGAGGAGGGCGTCTTCTCAGGGTCTTTGGGTTCCATTAATTCACCTCCATTTCTCCTCTGAGACATGAGAGCCGGGATTGCGCCCAGGTATTCTGGTTAAGTTCGTATGATCCACTCTCTGCTGCCTGGTCCAATCGTAATTGCCTGCACCAGGGGTGTCAAGCTGCGAAGAATGATCGCACATCCGCCATGGAATTCACCTCGCCGGCCGGATTGTTCGGCGACCATACCTCTCTGACCATGATAGTAGGTCTAGTGAAGCGGCAGGCCGGATTCACACAGCTATCCGCATGCATTAACAACACGTAGCCTTCGACAGGTTGTCCAGGGCATCACCACAGTGTAGACTCACGTGTACGGTCGAATAGATGTTGTGCGGGCTGCGATGACCGATGAACACAATGCTCAGCACGGCTATGCCGAATCAGGCCCTGAGAAGCAGACTTGTGTGAAGCTGAACGTGTTTGAGGTATGAGGTGCCGCTTCACTGTCTCGCCTTTGAAGCGGACGCCTACGCATAGCCACTCAAACGAGGCCGCCTGGAGTCTGTTCAGTATGTCATAGCTAGCCTGTTGACCGATACTCAGTGCATAATGAGTCCCGCGTCAATGATGCATTCATGTTTGTCCACTGAGATCACTGTTCTTCCGCTGGAGTAGGCTCAAGCCACTTCTGCACGGGACACTGTTCTCAGGTGTGGCCTTAGGTGAGGTCTACGTAGAGGCAGGATGCGTGTTCCGCACCACGCAATTGAGCATAGCCTGTCCGTCCTACTGCTCTACCGACTGTCTTCTGGTCTTGAAGCACTCTACAAGTGAGGTGACAAGAGGTGTTCCTCAAGTTTGACAAGAGGTATTTCAACAGGGCTTTCACCAACGAAGACCCCTGGCGCTACAGCGTGAGCCAGTATGAGAAGACCAAGTATCTGAGACAGATAGAGGCAATAAGAGCGTTCTGTCCGCAGCCGCACAGCATTCTGGAAGTTGGCTGCGCGGAAGGCGTATTCACTTCCATGCTGCGCGAGGCCTTTCCCCAGGCGAAGATAACCGGCATCGACATATCGCCAATTGCTATCACCAGGGCAAGAGAGGCGTGCAAGGACTGCGCTAACGTTGAGCTTATCGAAGGGGATGCAATCCAGGTTTTCTGTGATGGCCTGCTACATGACCATCGGTTCGATGTAATCATCCAGAGTGAATCTCTTCACTACATATTTGTGCGGCTCTTCCTCCGGCGAAAAGTACATTCATACTTGCGCGGGATAGCCGAGCGACTGAATAACAGAGGAATATTTGTCACCTCGAACGGAATCAACCTTCAGTCAAGGTTAATGCTACTGGCGAGCTATCGTCTCATGGGAAAGCTATGTCGACCCGAACTGGCCGCCAAATATCGGGAATGGAGCGACTTTCGAGAAAGGCACATCGGTTACGATTTGAGAGTCTTCCGGATGACTCGCTCGGCGTGAGACGTAGTGAGTACCAGCCATCCGCGGCGATGTGTCTAATCGAACCCGATTATTGTCAGCAAGCCGTTGTGGTTACTATCTTTCAGACATCCTCTAACGCCACGAAATGCGTTTGACCCGACTTTGACAGCCGCCGAGGCCGTCCAGCTTTGGGGACGGCCCCGCTCAGCTTTGAGGCAGGAGAATCTGTAGTGTAAAACATCGTGCGTGTATGGTATTGACAGGAGACTGGA
>PWUU01000131.1 GCA_003562475.1 Dehalococcoidia bacterium
CATGACGAAAGTTGCCTATTTCTGTGAACCGCAAGTGGGGGGTACGTTTTCGTTCTTTCGGCGGATTCGAGCGCCTCTCCTTGAGCGTGGCATTGATCTGCGCTGTATCCCCCCCGTCTCTGCTGAGCACCTTGAGGGTACACAATGGGCCTCCATAGACGGAATCGATGCTGTCCAGTTCCCGGAAGCAGACCTGCCCTCGGCGTCAAAGATCCTCATCGGTCACTTGCAGCGGGAAAAGTACGATTCGGTGATGGTTCTGCCCGGATCTGACACGCTCTGTGTTAATCTGGTTCGTTACCTACCTCGAGCGATTCGCGCCATCGCCCGTATCCCGATGTTCACTCGTGGAAGTTACGCTCCCGCCACCGCGATCTCTGCGCATTTGGACAAGATGATTGCTGTTTGCCATCGTATCGCCGATGACTTGATCGGGCGCTACAAGATTTCGCCATCAAAAGTCGAAGTTATTTATAATGGCATTGAAATTCCTGCCGGTGAGCTGAAGCACGGTTCTGCTTTGGAAGGACCTCTTCAAATTGTATTTACCGGTCGACTGGTCGATTCGCACAAAGGGATCACACTACTACCCGTAATCATCCGAAGACTTATCGATCTCGGGGTTGAGGCCAAACTGACGATCGTGGGGGATGGGCCCGATGCGTCTCTTTTGCAACAAGCGATTAACGCCCAGGACGTCGCCCAACAAATTAATGTCGTTGGGCAAGTAGATTTGCTTTCCGTTCAGAAGTATCTGGCCAACGCCCACGCCTATCTTTTGCCGACTCGCTATGAAGGGTGTCCCAATTCTCTACTGGAAGCGATGGCCCAGGGTTGTGCCCCCGTTGTTTCGCGATTGCGTGGGTCCACAGATTATATCATTGAGGATGGTGTCAGTGGTTTGCTTGCCGATCCCGAGAACGCGGACTCATTTTTCCGTCACTTACTTCACTTGGCGAACGATCGCAATGGCTGCTACCGATTGGGCCTCGCGGCTCAAGAGCGTATACGGGAGCTTTTTCAGATTTCTCACACGGCCGATCTGTACGCGGACACAATCCGACGAGTCGTGTCTGCGCCTGATCAGCGTTTGCAACCTCTGCCACTTCATGATTACAATATCCCTCGAGCAATGCGGCCAAGTTGGCGAACATGGATTCCTGACCCCATGAAGAATGTTTTGCGGGTGTGGCTCGAAAAAATGGGTATCTCTTGTTAGTTCGAACCTACTCATGAATCACGCACACGATAAATCATCCTTGCGTATCTTGTTTGTCAATCGCATGGCCGCGACAGAACGGGGCGGGGGAGAGACATTCGATCTCGAAATTGCCCGTCATCTGGCTGAATTGGGTCATGAAGTCACCTTTCTCAGTAACCGCCCCTTATTCAGTCGTAGATCAATCGGCGTCGGACGAAAATCCAACAACGAAGAACGAAGAACGAAGAACGAAGAACGATGCAAAGCGAAACTCCGTTTCGTTTTGCTCCGTTCCCCCATGTTCCCCTGGTTCCCGTGGGATCGCGTCAAGGGGGGGTGGCGGGTGCGAACGGCCGAGTTTTGGGTATTCGAGAAGCTGGCAGCCCTCTGGGCGTGGCGACATCGGTCCGAATTCGACATTATCCAAGTCTGTGAGCTGCCCACCTTCGTGGCGACATTCAAGAGGGTTCAGTGTTCAGTGTTCAGGGGCCAGTTTCGGGAAAAAACTAGAGACCAGGGACTGGAGACGAGAGACTGGAGACCAGAGACTGGAGACAACAGAATACCGACCACCGACCACCGACCCCTGACGACAGACGACGAACGACGAACGACGAACGACGAAAGACGAACGACGAACGACGAGGCTCCGCGAGTCGTCCTCCGCCTCACCGCTCCCAATGTCCACGATCCCGTTGGCGGCATTCAGGCCGCCGATGCCGTGATCGCGAGCGGCACATCGATTGCCAAAATCCGCAAACAGTTGCGCCCCGATTGTTACGATGTTCCGAATGGGGTGGATTTGAGGAGGTTTCAGGCTGCTGAAGAGACTGGAGACTACAGACTAGAGACTGGAGACTACAGCCAAAAGACCACCGACTGCCGCCCACCAACTACTGACGACGGACGACCGACGACGGACGACCGACGAAGGACGACGGACGACCGACGAAGGACGACGGACGAAAGACGAATCACCCTACTCTACGTCGCCCGCTTTCAAGCTTTCAAGAATCATGCCTTGTTGTTGGCAGCCTACCAGCAAGTGATCCGCGAGGAACCGAATGTGATCTTGCAGTTAGCCGGGAGCGGGCCGTTGCGGGGCCGCGTTGAAGAATTGGCGAACGAATGCGGGGTCTCGAATCAGGTTGAATTTCTCGGGGAGGTTCCTTATGAGGAGCTGCCGGCGATCTATGCGGCAGCGGATGTCAAAGTCGTATCTAGTGAGTATGAGTCCTTTTGTTTTGCCGCCATTGAGGCTATGGCGAGCGGGTTGCCTGTAGTAACAACGGATTGTGGCTGGGTCCCGAAGTTGATTGGCGATGAGTTGAGCCCGATTGAGAAGGAATACGTTGATTCCCGTCCTGAGCCGGAAGGCCGATTTGAGTACGATGTCGATGGACGTCGAATTCGTGCCGTGCCGGGCGGTCGGGTGGTCGGCCGGACCGATGCGCAATCGCTGGCCGCAGCGATTGTGGAAATGATCCGGGAACCGGTTCTGCGGGCGGAATGTGGCCGGTGGAACCGAGCGAAAGCCGAGCGGGAACATGGCTGGGAGGCGAGCGCGAAAAAGCTGGAGAAGATTTATTTAGGAGCTAGGCGCTAGGGACTAGGGACTAGGCGTTAGGATTTAGGCGTTAGCCGGATAGCGGAGGGATTCGATCAAACGGATCTGGATGACGGCGATGTCGGTTAGGTCTCGAAGAAGAATATTTTACAACAGAGGACGCGGAGTGAACGGAGTTGAATAAGGTTTGAATGACATTCCATTCTAATTCCCCTCCGGTAGCTCCGCGTCCTCCAGCGAAGCGGGCGGTTTAACTGAAGAGAATCTCACGCAGAGGCGCTGAGGCGCAGAGAAGATGAGAATTGGGAGCGTGATGGGGGTGCTGAAGTCCTATCCATCATCGATTCATTCACCTCTGTTTTTATCGTTCTATATCAGAGAGTGTTGTTGAAAATCGGTCCAAAAGTTAAAGAATTGGAATGGAAATTGAGTGGATGAATTAAAGAGTTGCAACTCCCTCCATTCATCTTTCTCTGCGCCACTGCGTCTCTGCGTGACCTGACTGCTGATCTTGCTTGGAGGCTGGAGCGACAACCGACAACCGACGAC
>PWUU01000008.1 GCA_003562475.1 Dehalococcoidia bacterium
AGAGTGAGGCCGGCGAGACCGCAAGGACTTCCAAGACCACTACCGTGAAAGGTCAAGTCTACACTGAATTCAGCTTTGGCGAAGTGCACACTCAAGTGCATCAGGCCCAGCACCTCATCACCATCTATGATGTCGACTACTCCATAGCCCGCTGTGTAGAACCCTTCATCACCAAGGTCGAGATCAAACCTCTCGCCACGGGTATCATGGAGCAGGTGCCGTGCTGACTCTTCATCCCAGCACAGATACACATAGTTGCTGACTCCGAACTTGGGAGTGAATCTTGCGTCGCGAAGTATGATTGACGCCCGCGCGGTGATGTACTCTTGGATCTCATAGTCTCCCGTAGGGGAGTAGTCCCGCCTCTGGGCAATGTACCACCCCTCTGGCAGTTCTTCGAGGCGGAGGAGAACCTCGCGAACCAGCAATTGCTCGTCAGTAACCGGAGCCTCGCGGTATTCGATAATGGTCACGGTTTCACCATCGGCACCAGCTGGCCCTTCTGGTCCTGGTGGTCCTTCAGGTCCTACCGTCCCTCGTGGCCCTGCTGGCCCTGCTGGTCCTGCTGGTCCTTGTGGTCCTTGTGGTCCTTGTGGTCCAGGTGGTAGTGGTATTGTGACCGGTGGGGGTGTTTCTTGTGGAGACGACTGATCACTGCACCCTGCGGCAGAGAATACGACAGCCAACAATATCACCATTAATGGGGGAGTTCGGTCCAGTAGTCTCATCTCACCTCCCATCGGTAACTGGGTCCATGCCGCTATTGTTGGGTCCCTGCCCATGTCCCCTGTGCCACAGTAGCATTGATCTGACAACAGGTCCTAGCGCCTGAGACGCTGCCACAGTCGGGCCCAGGCGCTCTTGGCCGTCTCAGAATCTATCGCCGGGGCTCAGTCTCCGGTGTGCGTCCCGCGCCCGTTCGGTTGCCCGGGAGGCCCCGTACCGACTCAACATCGTCCTGCTACTCCATCCTGCGAGCTGCATCAAGTCTCCCTCCGTGCCTTCACTGGACAGCCATGTGTGAGCCCAGGTATGCCTGAAAAGATGCGTGTAGACGTGCTCGAGGCCTGCCTCCGCTGCTCTGGCCAGGACTACCTGGTAGATGCCGCTGTTCGTCATTTTTCCGGCCTTGCCCAGCCATAGCTCGGGCCGTGACGCATGCGGGTGCAACGCGCGGGCCCGCATGTACCTGTCCAAGTCCCGCGTTGCCTTCTTACCAAACGGCACGACACGGAGCTTTGAACCTTTGCCCATCACCTTCACCGTCTGCGTGTCCAAGTTCACATCTTCCACGTGCAGGCCTGCCAGCTCAGCGCGCCGTAAGCCACAGTCGATGAGCAGGCGGAGTATCGCCATGTCGCGCCTGGAGGCGTAGTCCTTACCTTCGCACGTCTTCAGCAGCGCCCGTATCTTGTCGTCTGGCAGCACCTCCACCGTCTGCTCCGGTATGCGCGGCGGGTGCATCTTCGCCATAGGTGACGCGGCAATCTCGCCCTCTTCCAACAGCCATCGAAAGTACCGGTTCAGCGCCCGGTACCGGTTGTGAGCAGTGGCCGGTTTACATCTCTCGAGCAGTTCGGTGATGAACGCCTGGACGTGCTCGCGCGTGATATCGGCAGGCGTGAGTGGCGCGCCTTGCCTTCCCACGAACTCGATGAATTGGCTTACTGACTCGCCGTACGTCTCCTGCGTCCGTTTGGACAGGTTTTCGGCCGCCAGCGAACGCAGGAATGAACGCCGATACAGATGATGCTCTACAGTTAGGATGTTGACTGACATGCCCGGCCTCCCTCCGTCTTTTCCCTGATATTATCATCTCTACCAGCGGTGTGTCAAGGCCAGAAGGGGGCCGTTGTCCAGTTATCATCTCTATTTAGCTGTGCGGAGCGGGAGACGGGATTCGAACCCGCGACACCCTGCTTGGAAGGTATATCGCTGAAAACGGTGTGGCTCACATAGCAGAGAGGCAAGCGGAAAGTGTCCAGTTATCATCTGAAAACCGGGTGTCCTGGAGCCCCGAAAAGGCAATGTTCATGATGGCCATCTCCAGGTTCACATTGCGCCACTGGAGGGCGAGAAGCTCACCGATCATTGGCACTGTCCTCAGCCTCGCGGCTCTCCAAAAGATGCTGTGTCGTAGTCGGCATTTGCGCACGTTCACGATTCATCCGGAGAATGGCCTGTATCATTTCAAGCCTTTCGATGGTCCTGTCATGTCCATCCTTCATTTTGAGAAATAGGCCTCTTGTGATTGCGTCACCCTCGAGGATGCTCGACGGCGTGGCGTCAATGGTTCCCCAATATTCCTGGAGCAGGTCTAAACCACGCTCGCCAATCTGACAAAAAACTGGCTCCCAGAATAGTTGTTGCCTGGCAAAGAATTCCCGCCTTGTGGGCTCTGTGCTTGGACTCCGGGTAAGGCGCCACCATTCTTTTTGCAGGTCTTTCGGCGTCCGTGATTGCCATTCAGGATACCTAGCTTTCCAACGCTGCCATAACGCCAGCCAGTCGATCTCGTTTGCGGGGGGATCGAAAGACTCTCGTAACAAGTGGTCGGTCGAGTATGCATCGGAGTACACAAACACAAATTCCATGAGCGTGAGTCGTTTCTCGAGTGAAAGGCGATAGCTTCGGCGTGGTTGCTGTTCAATCCCGACCTGACTAGTCAATGGACGGTCCGGCAGTGACCGTTTCCCTAGCTTAAGATAGATATTGACGAGTGGGTTCATGTAACAGTCCCGGATAGGCTCTCTGAGAAGACTCTCGATTTCCTCTTCTTCAAACATCAGGCCACCCTCGATTACCTCGATCATGGCATCCACATATAGCAGCGGCAGGTCCTCGGTAAGACCGCAGGTCTCGCGTGCGCTACTCACAACGTGAGCGCGAAGGCGGCTTCTCCACTGGCGATGCTGCGTCGAAATTTTGATTACCCGTCCGTACATTATGCTACGGATCAAGAACGACTGCAAATTCTGAGAAGACGCAATCACGCAGCAGGAGGGGTTATGACAATCGAAGTCGAGAAGCTAGTCTACAGCGTCCCCGAGACGGCGAAGGCGCTGGGGCTCAGCCGGAGCAACACCTATGACCTCGTCGCGCGTGGCATCATCCCGTCGATCAAGATAAGAGGCAGGGTGTTGGTCTCGCGCGAAGCCGTTCGCGAGCTGCTCAGCGGCGCTGGCAAAGAGCATGCAAAGTGCGGCGTTGAGCGCTGAGACGAGGCGGAGACGCTATGAACGACGATATGGCGCTGCGGGGTAAGATCGGGGGCTACGCGAAGGCCGCAAAGTACAGTCCCGACGAG
>PWUU01000068.1 GCA_003562475.1 Dehalococcoidia bacterium
AACAAGAACCTTATCACGGTTTCCGGTGCGGCTGAGAAGAACGCGCAGGTCGTGCTTCTTCTTGATGGAACCGATGCGACCGTCCCCATGGCCGTATCCCGGGCAGGGACCTTCAGCATTGCCCTGGCCCTGGCCGAGGGGCAGAATCACATCACCGCAGAAGCCCAAAACCGGGCAGGCAGGAGCGCTCCGAGCAGCCAGGTCATCGTCACCCTGGATACCTCCATGCCCCCGAGCCCCACCGGGCTCATGGCCGAATCAAGGGCAGGGGGCGTGGTCCGTCTTTCCTGGCAAGGGCCTTCGGAGGCTTCTATAAAAGGATACAACCTCTATCGCGCCTTGACCTTCTTCACGGACAAGGCCCAGGCAGTAAAGGTCAACACCAACCTGATCCCGGCAACGGTATTTGACGACCTGCCTCCCCTGGACGGGACCTACCATTACCGCGTTGTCGCGCTGAGCAGTGCGGATAACGAGAGCGGCCTTTCCGAAGAGGTCACTGCCCGCTCGGACCGCACCCCTCCCCGTCTTGAACTGGTGGAGTACGCGCCTTCAGGCAAGTATGATCCTGTTTCCTCCATATTCGGCCGGGGCAGGGTGGACGTGCTCCTCCATGTATCCGAGCCGCTTCAGGCCCTGCCCTTTTTCAGCATCACCCCCCAGGGCGGGGTCCCCTTTTCCGTGGACCTGAGAAAGGTGTCTGACACGGAGTACGAAGGCTTCTTTGTGATCGACCCATCCACGCCCTCGGGCACAGCCTATGCGGTTTTCTCGGGAAGAGACCTGGCGGGCAACCGGGGCACGGAGATTGACGAGGGCGAGAGCCTGGTTTTGGATACGGAAGGTCCTGCGGTGGGCGCCATTACCCTCCAGCCCCAGGACCCCATCAGGAATGATGCGCAAGACCCTGTCACCGTCACGGTGAGGATCGGGTTGAACGATTTCATGAAGCCCGGTGAGACGCCTCTCCTTTCCTATCTCCTCTCAGGATCAGGAGGAGTGGCTTTCCCGGTAGAGGGCCTTTTGCAGGTGAGCCCAAGGGATGGAGAGGCCCAGGCCTGGCAGGGCGCCTTCACCCTGCCTGCGGACGGAGGGGAGCAAGGCCCCGAGTCCCTGAGCTTTCAGTACCTGGGAGTGGACTACCTGGACAATGAGAGCACCCGCTTCCTTTGCCCCAACCTTTTTCAGGTCTATCAGGGCCATCTGCCGCCCCTTGCAGCCCCCTCGGGCCTCACAGGTAAGTCCCTGCCTGAAGGCAGGATCGAGCTACAGTGGCAGGGGGTGGAAGGGGCCGCAGGGTACCGGATTTTCAGGAAAGGGCAGGGCGAAGAGGAGTTTTTCCTCTACGGCGATCCCCTGGCAGAGACCGGGTTTGTGGACGAGCCCGAAGAGGAAGGGGCATACACCTATGCGGTAGCGAGCATCCGGGAAGACAGGGGCGAGGAGTCCCTGAGCGGCATAAGCAACACCGTAACCGTGCTCTCCGATGCCACTCCCCCGGGGGCCCCTCAAAACCTGGTGCTCACGCTCGTGCCCCAGGGCATCAAGGCCGAGTGGGAGGCGCCTCCCTTTACCGAGCCCGTCACCTATACGATTTACAGGGCCCCCGTCGCGGAGATCACCTCTGTGGAAGGCCTCACCCCTCTTGCCAAGGGCCTCACCCAGACAATGGTGATCGACCCCAAGCCCTCGCCCTCGGATCACTGCTACGCGGTGACCGCGGTGGACGCCTCGGGCAATGAGAGCGAGCCCTCCCAATCCTATTACCTCAACTTCAGGCTCCTGCCCGTGGCCACCCTCAAGGTGGTGCAGCAGGACACCTCTCCGCCCGTTGTCTCCTGGACCTACCCGCCTGCCGACATTGCAGGCTATGACATCTACCTTGGAGAGGATGAGAGCAGGGTCAAGCTCAACACCCAGCTTCTCACAGGCCTTTCCTACACGGATACGGGCTACAACAATGATGCCCGCCGCTACACCGTGGTGGCTGTGGACAACCAGGGCCATGAAAGCCCGGGCCGGAGCCTGACCCTTCCTGCTGTGGAAGCCCTGGTAAGCGAAGGCAGCCGGATCAAGCGGGGCATCATGAACCGGCTCGAGTACTTGGTGGAGAACCGTACTCCCCAGGATCTTGATAGTATGCGTTTAAAAGTGCGGGTCAATGGGAAGGATCACGTTTCCGAATGGTTTGCCCTCCAACCTGCAACAACCAACCTGCAACCTGCAGCTCCCGCTGTCCCACCTGCAACAAGCAACCTGCAACCTGCAACCACAGTTATTCCTGTGGCGGTGGGCGGCTACGCAGACCTTCTGGCCTTTGCCTCCCTCGTCACTACCATCGAGCACACCCCCCACGAAGGGGAAAAGGCGGAGATCATCCGCTCCTCGGGCATCAGCGTCGTAGACGGCATGCTCGTGCTCCAGATCGAAAACGAAGAGTTTGTCCGGGGCGGGACCGGCATGGTGCGCTTCAGCCTGGAGAACACGGGTGAAGAAGAGATCGAGATCACCCTGGCCCGCAATAACGGCCAGGCCGCATCAAACGAGGTCAAGTTCTATCTCCTGGACCAGGACGAAAACGTGCTCTCCACCCTCAACTTCAAGCAGGCCCTGGGAGCGGGCGTTGTGACCCTTCCGAACCGCAATTCCGTGGCCCGCATCCCTGCAGGGGCCCTTTTCACGTCCAATGCCATGGGCCTTACAGTGCCTGCGGCCGCTCCGGATGATGTTTCCGTGCTCCTCACGATTGAGAGCATCTACCACCACCAGGGAAGGCCCGACCAGGTCAAGATGACGGGCTTGAGCGCCACCCGCCGGGTGACGATGAGAGACACCTCCTATTACGGCGAAGTGCTCGCAATCGAGCCCCAGCAGTCTGCAGGGGACCAGGATGTGGTCATCTCGGGACGGGCCGTTGACCGGGCCACGGGCCTTCCCATGGCCAATGTGCCCCTGAGGCTCGTCATCTCCGTGGGAGGCTTTGAACGGGTGAACCAGGTCTTCACCGATGTGATGGGGAGCTTTGAGTATGCCTTCACGCCCCTGGCAGGGGAGGCAGGGCTTTACAGGGTGTGGGCCGTGCACCCTGAGCTCACGGACAGGCCGGTGCAGGGCCAGTTCGTGATCAGCCGGGTGAGCGTGAACCCCGCATCCATCAACCTGAGTGTTCCCAGGAACTTTGAGCGGACCATCAACATCCAGGTGAGCACCACCGAAGGGACCGAGGTCCGCAACCTCCATCTTCTCTTTGCAGAAGAGGACCAGCCCGAAGGGGTGCACCCCAGGGGCATCCATCTTACCACCG
>PWUU01000053.1 GCA_003562475.1 Dehalococcoidia bacterium
CAAGGCATCAGGCCGGTGAGCAAAGAAGTCAGTTAGGACCTGGCTTCGATCCTGAGGGGACCAGGTTAGATCTGGCAATTCAAAAGGAAAGCAGAGTGTCTCTTCCCCCTTCGTGACCACTTCTACGCAGTAGACCGTGTCCTTGGAGATGTTGTCATACTCATGAAGGACTCTGCCCCGACAGCTTGCCAACGTGTGCTGACTATGATAGGTCTTGACATGCACGGCTTGATCCATCTGACAATTCTGCTTGAAACGCCCCAAGATATCGTCGATGTCACTGGTTGAAAACCGAAACCGCGTACTAAGGGGCTCCGAATTCAACTCGTGGACGAAGAAGCAGTTGCCAACTGTCTGTTGATCCTTTCGGAAATGCATCAACTGAGATTGGCCACTGGTCGTGACGACCCGGTACCCCCCCCAGTTGTCGACGCAGAGCTCTATCACCGCTGCAATGTCGAGACCCTCAGCTCCGTGAGCAAGCTTGGAGATCAAGGTCCTGGCTTGCCCGTGAGTGCAAGGCGCAAAGGGGAGGATATAGAGCTGTTGAGCTTCGTAGGGGGGATTGATGTTGTGAACGACGAGAACTCGACGCCCTGGTCGTCGCAGTAGCTGCCGAACATCCTTTCTCGCGTGTGAATCGTCCCGGTTAAGCACATCGCCCATATCATATGGTACGATTAAGGGATCTTGATCGCCGCGGTCGATTGCTATGAAGCCGGTGTAGCGAAACCGCTCGTCCCTGCGCACCGGGCGCCTGAGGATCGTCCCCAATGCTAAGTCGAATCCCTCCTGTCTCGGCAGCTGCATCAGGGGTTGCATTCGCTGAATCAGCTTACGCAGATGGGCCTGCTCATCTTCCTGCAGTGCGTAGTCAAACAAGTCGTCATCGGAAAGCTGCATCAGTTCCCTCAGCTGAGAACTGTATCCGTCAACCGCCTTCAATTGAACCGACTGTGCAAGAAGAACAGCAAGTGGGTAGTGACTGCAATTGCGCAGAGCTGTCTCAGCAAGCTTGCGCTTCCGGGGCTCTGACACGCCTTGGATTGCATCCAGGATGAAATCAATACCTAGAAAGTCACCCGCTTGAGCGAGCAGAATGGCAGCATGCAGGCTAAGGAGCAGATCTTGCTGTCTCAAAGCCGTGACAGGTGATGAAATGAGCTCCTCCAGCTTGCCTTGGGTCTCCGGTTGGTCTGCCCGTTGTCCCCAGTAGTAGAGCGCTCCAGTTCTTTCTAAAGGAGAACTGGTAGAGTCGAGGAAGTCTGTTGTTCTGAACTTGTCTCTGATCCCTATCTTCATCGTTGCTCCATCACATAGTTCAGCGTCGGGCTGACTCGGTCTTCATCCGTATGATGTTGTCTCCTACATCGAGCACGATGCGGACTTGCTTGCTAGACAGGTTCGCCTTCCAGAACTGGTACCAGGGCGGATTACAGCGGAAGACAAAGACACGGTAGGTCTCATTCTTGCCTTGCTTGAAGGAAAGATGGGACGCATTCTTAAGCATATCCCCTATGAGGTTCGTAGTTCGCTCATTGGCGTATTGACGCACGCTGTCCAAGTAATCGATCACCTGCTGATTGACTGAGGATTCAGAGAGATGAGCACAGGTCCGGCAACGTCCGTCTTCGGTGAAGCATCGTGCGCAATACGATATCTCGCAATCAGGGCACGCCTGCATTTCAGTGCTGCATGATCCTGCCTGACAGGATGGCCTACCACAACCGGCACATCGGGGCAAGTCCGGTATGTGGGGCAGCCCGATGTACATTTGCTGGCAGATTGGGCATATGCTGCGATGCTCACTACACAGTGTGGCACCGCAAATGGCACAAGTCTCAAGACTCTCTGTCCGATGGACAGCCTCTCCGGCAGCGCAGAGACTACATTCTCCGGCATGTGCTGGACAGAGGTCTTCGCCTTGGGCGCTGACTACCACGTGTTCAGGACAGACAGGCTCGCCACAGGCGGCGCAGGTGCTTGCGTGCTGTTCACAAAGACGCCTATCACAGACAGTGCATTGAACAAGATCGTGTGCAACATAGCTCCAGGTCGGATCACAGAAGTCACAAGCTACACGGCAGTTGTCACAGACTCGGTCACCTTCGTGCAAACGAAGGGGCGAGCTATGATCTTCACAGACCACCTGATTGCACCCGGCACAGCGTAAGCTGTGGTTAGGGCACAGAATCTCATCCGTATCCACGCAGCAAGCTTCCAACCGTCCTAGGGCGAAGACCTGATCACAGCAGGATGACACTGCACCATGATCCTCGCAAACCCATGTCCCTTCAGCGGTCTGGGTACCGTGGGTACTACATGTGGTCTTGCCGCATTCTTCGCACTCGTGACCACAGGGGTCTACATCGTGTTGCAGGCAAATGCGTTCGCCTCCCAGCCGACACGTACTCACGTGCTCATGAGCGAAAGCCCGTTGACAAGCACTACAGTACTCCAAGCAGTCCTTGCATAGAGGCTTGCCCTCAAAGCCTTGGACGAGACAATAAGGACAATAGAAGGTGCCCGGCTCATGTGTCCCATAGCTGCATTCTTGTCGGTCGTGTTCACAGACTGGCTGTCCACAGCCATGACAGGGCCCGCCATGCTCCGGACACATCGGATCGCCGCAGAATGTGCATTCGGCGATCCCTCGACTGCATTCGGCACCGCAACTGACATGCTGGCCGACGACGCATACTTCAAACCGCTTACGGTTACCGCAAACAGGGCATTCAACGAACTCAGTCTGCCCGGCCATTGAACTGTAGTGGATATCATCGATGACGTAGTCTTCACGTGTACCCTCAAATCTAGCATTGTAGGTCACTGTTGGCCACCACACCTTCATTGCCGACAACAGGTGGATCCTTACTTGACACGCATACTTCTCCCTGAGCTCTTGAACGTTCTTCTCCAATGTCTCCCTGAGCCGTTGCCGACTGACAATGTCTTCCTCACGGAGCTTCGCCAGTTCTGCTTCATAGTGGGCCTTCAATCGATGCTCATCCTCGGCAAGACGAGTCCTGATCTGCGCTTCAATCGCGTGAGTATCAGCCAATACCCGTGATTCAATCTCGCCCCGGCTAGCTCCCAGCACTTGCTCCAGGTCAGCGCCTTCAGTCTTATCAGTCTCCTCAGGTAGCCCGTCCGCGACAGGGAACCTACCGAGCCTCGAAAGCAAGTTCTGCTTCAGCTTGACCGTGGCAGCATCGTAGCAAAGTCGCACTACTTCCTCAGACTTCTC
>PWUU01000015.1 GCA_003562475.1 Dehalococcoidia bacterium
ATATGATTTTGCCATGGCGTATTCCCTCCTTTCCCCTTACAGGGGTTATTTGCTTTCACTGGAAGGATACGCCTTTTTCTATCCCGGCGTCATCAATTTCCACAACTTCCGATATTAGCTCTACTCAACATGGAGTACCTCACTCCGGGATGGTACTGGGATCCCGATATCAGGAATTATATCGAATATGAATCAAAGGCGGAGTACCGCACTGCTGATGTCTGGAATCATGTTACGTATGAGAACATGGCTTACAGCAAGGTGGTAGATGCCCTCAAGGCTCAAGGTTATCAGTACATTGGTTTCGGCAACCATATCTCAACGAATAGGTGGGATACCTACATGGGAGATAGTGCCAACCAATACTTCAACTACTATACAGAAGGTGCTACCCTCTGGATATCTGAGTTTCAGGAGATCCTCTGGAACACCACCATGCTCAGGCCTTTCTACTGGCACCTTGTGGGCAGCCAACACGAAACTGGCCACCGCCGCCAGACTCTGTACACACTCGAGCATCTTAAGGCGCTGCCTGATGTTGAGGGCCCCAAGTTTGTCTTTGCCCATTTCATGTGTCCCCACACCCCGTTTGTATTCGGGCCTGAAGGAGAGTCTGTCCCACCTGTTGAGAGGAACAATTACGAAGACAGACAGTTCTACCTGGGGCAGTATGTCTTCATGTCCCGTGAAATGGAAAGGCTTAGCGACGTGTTGCTGAGCAAGTCGAGAACCCCTCCCATTATCATCCTGCAGTCGGATCACGGGGTCAGGCCGCACTTCACGGGCATAGAGATCGGCCCACACGAGTGGCGCAAGATACTGAATGCCATGTACCTGCCGGGGATGGATTACAGTGAGATCTCGGAGTCGATATCGCCGGTGAACACGTTCCGGCTGATATTCAACCACTATTTCGGGGCGGACTATGAGATGCTGCCGGATGATTAGAAAGGGAGAGGGATATCCACAGAGTTATGGGTATGACTAGAGTCAAAAGGTCAGTGAGAAGCTGGCTCAGGAAACACAGGAGACAGGTGGCGATACACTCCTGTGTCATAGTGGGGTTCCTGGTATTCACCCTTTTTGTGGCCGAGCCGCTCTTCGACAGGCTGGAGCGGATCCCGGGAGAGGCGCAGCTGCACCGACTCAACCTGCCTTCGGAAACAGGAGGCATGCTGAGCCACGTGGACGAGATCAAGACAGAGGGTCATTCTGCAGTGGAGCTGATAGGTTGGGCGTTCATCGAGGGTAAGGACTCTGAGAATAGCGAGGTTTACGTAGTCCTGAAATCGGGGAGGAGAACCTATATTTTTGACACCATGATGCGAATGAGGCCGGATGTGACCCGGCATTTCGCAGAGATGGGGCTCGACCTGGATTGCTCTGGATTCTCGACGATGATCCCGATACGGAGGATAGCCAACGGCGAGTACACAGTGGGCATCTACATCAGGAAGGGCGATATCGAAGCCCTGCAGTACACGAACAGGTCGCTGGTTAAGTCAAGAGGCACCATAGAGGTGAGTGGATGAAGCATGAGCGCAGGCAGTTCTGGCTGAGCAAAGCCTACCGTCACCAGGACCCTCACCTGTGGTTACCGGAGGGCGGGCGAATCCTGTTGCCGGTATGGCGCTATCATTCCTGGCCGGGGGCATCAACAGCGGCATGCACGGGCTCCAAGCCGACCACCTGGAGGATCTTGTCGACGGCGTCGGCGACCGGGTCCTCGGGCAGGTAGTTGAGCACAGCCTGCCTGGCCCGCCGGCCTATCTCCTCCCATTCGTGGCGGCCCTGATAAGCGCGTTCCATAGCATCGTCCAGGGCTTCGGGCGTGGGGTCTGAGGCGATGAAGCCGGTCACCCCGTCCTCAATCACGTCGCCATGCCCTCCGATATCGGTGACGATGGGAACGCGGCCGGACATCATGGCATGTATCACCGTGTTCGCGAAGCCTTCCATGCGCGAGGGGAGGAGAATCGCATGGTTGTGCAGCCAGATACGGGATATCTCGTGCTCCCGCCCGACGAAGACGAGCTTGCCGTGGAAGATGAGTTTCTCCTCCAGGGCCGCTTTTCTGACCATCTCCCTGAGGCGGTCCTCGTCCTCGCCCACTCCATAGAGGTTGATGGTGACATCGCGCTTCCTCCACCTGTCCTTCTTCATCACATCCACGATCAGATCCTGGCCCTTGTGCACAAATCGAATGTTGGCGGGAACGGCCAGTCTTACCCCCTGTGATACGGGCGGGAACTGCAAGACAGCATTCCGTCCGGCGTGGTTGGGACTATAGATGATGCCCCAATGCGGCAGCTTACAGCCGAGCCGCTGCTCTTCCATCACCCGCTTGTTATTCACGGACGCAAAGAAGACCTTTCGTGCGCCCAGATAGCCGTCACGAACCTCATCGTTACGGTCCCCCTTGATCGGCCAGAAGCGGGGCTCCTTAGTCAGCCGGTTTACGATGATATAGGGAATGTTTCTCTTTCGGAGCTCGCCGTAATACTCGATGCCGTAGTCCTGGTCAGGCACGGAGACCATGACCAGGTCCGGGTTGAACCCGATGATTCGTTCGAACCCCTGTTCTTCCTTGAGATACGACTTTATGCCCAGTTTCTCGAATTCATCAAGAAAGGGTGGCGGCGGGTCCCATTTCTTGATCAGGACAACCACATCATGTCCGAGCGCCCGCAGCCGCTTAGCGGACTCCCTCCACCATAGCTCGCTGCCGCCGTCGAAGGAAATTTTATTGGCGGTGATGAAGGCGAAGCGGCGGTTCTGTCTCACCTGTGCTTCAATCGTCTCCAGCACGGACATGACGGCCGGGTGTTCGGAGTTCTTGTTCACGCCCTCTACCCTGTAGTCCTTGTCGATGAAGTGGACAATTCCCGGCAACTGGGAGCGATGGACCGGGTAACACGCACAGATGTGGTTTCTGACCTCGACGGCTTCAGCAAGGAACTCGGGGCTTCTTGCCCTGCTGGTGGTGACGGTGCGGCGGTGCCGGCGGAAGCCATTGAGAGGTTGTGCGACATATGTGACGTCGCCGTGCCTGAGCATGTGCGCGTATAGCAGCCGGTCACCGGAGAAACGGGCCCGGCTCAACTCCTCTTCTATGCCGCTAATGGCACTCTTGCGTAACAGGCAGGCGCTGGCATTGGGAATGGTATTGCGATAGAGCAACCAGTCGACCACCTCGCGCAGGCCCAACTCACGGTAGTCGTGCCGCCAGCGGTCGGGGTCCAACTCGTTCGTATGGCGCAGGTTGTCGGGCGCGGTGACAACGCCGTTCTCGTCAAGCCGCTTCGACTGACAGTAGGCGATGGCCACTCGTTCGTCCTGCATGGCGGCGGCCAGGGCGGCGAGCATACCCGGCTCACAGGTGTCATCGGCTTCGGCTATCCAGATGAACTCGCCCTTTGCCGCGGCGATCCCTTTCAGCCACTGCTGATACGTACCGGCGTTGGTCTCGTTGATGATGATCGTGAACGGAATCGGAGACTGCTCCAGGATGTGCCGGGCGACCTCGACACTATTGTCAGTAGATGCGTCGTCGAGGAAGATGATCTCCCTCGGCCTGACGGTCTGGTTGATGATGCTGCCCAGGCGCTCGGGGAGATAGCATTCGTAGTTATAGTTCGGGACAATGACACTCACATTCGTAGCGTATGCTGCCAAGGCATCACGAACCTCGTTGGCCCGCATTTTATACGTGTGTTTCGAAAGGACCTCACGGCGTAGCTCTTCCGCCAGGGTAGCACGTGCGGCTTCATCGTTTAAGAAGCGCCGTAGAAGCTCTTCCAATTCGGAAGCGGACTGGAACACCGGCAGTTTGCCGGAGAACACCTCGCGCGACCCAATCGCTCCATTGGTTAGCACGAGAGCACCCGACGCTAACGCATCGAACACACGGCTGTTTACAGAACCGGACAGCTTCGTCACATGGTTAGCATCATCGATTACTACTTTGGCACGCTGATACAAAGCCGGTAACTGCTTGTATGGCCTAAATCCGTGATGAATTGCTCCAAGCCTCCGATGGTTTTCCCAGCCTTTTCCAAAGACGGCACCTCTGAATGGTAGCTTCTCGGGAAACAAGAACTCTTCCGTTTCCCTATTTGCACCCCAGTAGCTACTAGTCAAGACATAGTCGAAGTCGCGGACAGTGGAAGTAGCTGGAAGAGTGAAGCGCTGCTCGTTAGTGGCAATAAGCAGCACTGACGCCGGTAGCCCGCTCAGCTCCCGAAGCTGCTGCGCGCCAGTAAAGCCGGAGCACCAGATAAGGTCAAACTCACTTAGCCAAGGACGCGTACCCCAACGATCGAACCAATTGCGCGCCCAAGCAACTTTGATCAGGCCCGGCGATCTGTGTTCAATTTGATTCGGGTCATAATCGTCGCGCATGGCGATCACCACATCGACACCCTCTAGTCGGTACCAGTGTTGCGGGCCGTACAATCGTGTATCCCAGCCATATGTTTCGCGAAGCGCAAGCGCGAGTTCGTGGGCTGTGAAAGTGTCGCCAGCAGCAGTATCTAGAGACGTATCGGTGACGGCAAACACGGCCACTATAGGGCGCCCGGCCCAGGTTACGCCGTTGCCTATCGGAT
This sequence comes from Dehalococcoidia bacterium, assembly GCA_003562475.1. GTDB lineage: Bacteria > Chloroflexota > Dehalococcoidia > GIF9 > AB-539-J10 > SKVJ01. The sequence goes on from PWUU01000015.1 coordinate 4,608, forward strand.
TGACTGGCGGAGCATTCACTGCCAAGCATGCCCTGGTCATCCCGGTGATGTCGGGGAGAACACCGAGAATGCGCTCAAGCGCATGGGACAGCGTCCCATCGACCTGCCCAGCCTCGGCCGGGAAGTCCTCGACCGTTAATCCAAGGTCAAACAGCGGTTTCAGCACACTGGTTCTCGCCCAGAAGAAAGAGCCGGCCGGAAAATCGGGACATTTGACCGGAACCGGCCCGGACGCAAGTCGCCGGTAGAGCGCCGCGAACTGCTTTCTGTTTTCGCCCCAGGCGGGCTGTCTATCGGGTAGCAGTACGAAGTAAGGTGGGTAGACGAGGCCGAGGGACGTGTCTTCAAGAAAAAGCGAGAGGATCTGGTTGATCAGGTGGCGTGAGCCGAACATCGAATGCTCGAGGAACGACCGCCAGTCACGCAGTCTGTCAGAATGTTGCGATTTCTTGGCATGCAGGTGACAGAATATCGTGTGCTTCTGTATCTCATCGGCAAAGGTCACCACCCAGGGCAGCGCGTCTCGCCCTCTGTTGGGAACGTTCTTGACGATGACCATGGTTGCGCGCTGAAGGCGCTCCGAGAAGTATCTCTGCCAACGCGATGCATCCTGATCCTCCGGAACCGACACAAGAAGCGTGTAGTCCTGGTGCAGTCTGCTCAGCACCTCTGTAAAATGGTCGGCAAGGTCGGTGTAGAACAAATGCAGGTGGACGCATATACTGTCTTGCTGGAGGACCGGGTCCGGGGTAGGGCTGCTGTAATCCAACACCTTCGAGATCGGGCCGTATCCGGTGAGGTTGAGAACACTGTCCCGGGAACGGCCCTGCGCGGCCATGCCGGCAACGGCAGAATCTCTGTGAGCTGGCGGCTCCTCCAACCGGCGGAGCAGTCGCTCGCTCAGTCTCCGAGGAACCATCCCCCTGACGCGCCGAGGCACATAACGCTGGTAATAGGGGAGCAATGCGTTGCCTGCCCGGGTGAACTGGCCGGTGCCCAGCCAGCCGAGCAGTGTGAATGCACGGCGCGTATTCTGCACAATCCAGTTACGTACGGTGGTCACGAGAATCATCTTATCTGACTCGAGCACAAGGTATACCGAGCAGACCACAGACCTCTTCGACGTCAAACGGAAGACTGGTGGGCGTCTCGATATCCACGCGGTCTATGTCGTTGACTAACAGCCAGGTTCCGAAGTCCTGTTCGTAGTCCTGAGTCACCGGCGCGGGAGTACAGTCGCTAACCGGGCCTGAAGCGGCTTGAGGCAAGGTGATTCTGTCGTTCTCTACAGTTACGAGGAAGCAACGGTTGCTGCTGTCCGACCCGGGCTGTGAAATGCCAGGTGGGCTTGTGAGCACTGCGATTCGTGTCTCATAGGGCGGAGTTGTCGCCGCTGCTGCTGCGCGCTGTGCAGCCCTCTGCGATCGCCCGATCGCCTCAGACGAAAACGCCTGCTTCACCCGCTCTGCGTAGTCAGGATAGCGCTGCTGGATGATCTCCATGCCTGCGGCAAGAAGGCGCTTCTTCTCCGCACCGAAACTCGCCTCGCGGTGATGGAAGACAAAGGCTGCCGGTGCGATTACGTTGCGCCAGCCGGCCTTCAAAGCCCGCATGCAGAAGTCGTTCTCCTCACCATAGCCGCGGGGGAAGGCCGCCGCGTCAAAGTCCCCTATTCCATCGATCAAGTCTCTCTTGATGAACATGCAGAATCCATTGCCGGTCGGTACCTCGGGGAGTTCAAGGCCACCGCAGAAGTGACGCATCAGTCGAGCGTAGTCCCGGTAATCCACGCCGTCAGGCTTCTTGTTCTGCCGGTTCGGTACGGGCACGGAGAACGCGCCGGCGTTGTCGCTCAGAGCGGTCGAGGTTCCGATGTCCGCAGCGGAATAGGCAGCGATGCGCAGTGATTCCAACCACCTCGGAGTTACGATGGTGTCACTATTCAGCAGGACAACGTCACAGGTAGCCGCCATGGCGATACCCTTGTTGCATGTCTGTGTGAAGCCGATGTTGTGTTCGTTACAGACAAGCTCTATGGTGTTAAAGCCGGCGAGGAATCCCCGTACTCTGGCATCGGTGCTGCCGTCATCGACTACGATTATGCGGTTCTTCTCCAAGTCCGTATGCTCCTGAACCGACTCGATGCACTGGCGAAGCTCGTCGTATGCGTTGTAGACCGGGATAATGATGGCAGTCGGCCGGGCTTCACGCAGCAGGCTGAGATCACAGACCTTCCGTGGCGGCTGCCACTCAGGTAGGATACGCTGGTATGCATCTCTCAGGCGCTGGGCAAACCTCTCTGCCGAATAATGCTCACCGACGAACAGGCGTCCCCGGTTACCCATTTCGGATATCAGACCGGGGTTTTCGCATAGCGTCCTGACACGGTCCACAAGTTGGTCCATATCCCGGAAGCCGACAACGAACCCGGTCTCACCGTCGCGGATCAGTTCCGGCGGAGCTCCCCAATCATAGGCGATTACGGGTCGACGAGCAGCCATTCCTTCAATCACCGTCCGGCCGAATGATTCCTTGAAATGTGATAGATTGAGGATCACGTTGGCTTCGGCCATGGCTTCCCGCGGTGACTCGCTGTAACCCAGGAACTCCACGTTGTCGGGAATCCTCTTCTCTAGCTGCTCGTTCTTCAGTTCCGTGACATATCGGTTATCAGGGCCGACTATCAGAAAGCGTGCATTAGGCACCGATGCTTCGCATAGCTTAGCGAGTTCGATCACATCGCCTAGCCCTTTCTTTGGCAAGTTACTACTAACCAGTGCGAAACGTACCTCTGCCGGGTCAACGGCATTCTCCAGGTCTAGTTGGTTTGCGTCGACCGTGTTAGGGACAACCATGACCGATTGGGACCGTCTGTAGCACTGTGCAGTGGCCTGTGAATTGGCGATGATATGGTCTGAGTGCGCTACCACCTCGTTGACGATGGTGTCGGCGTCGCTACCCAGCGCGCGGCACAGCCAGGGGTCGGCCGTGACAATCTCGCGTGCATGCACCACTGCCGGAATCTTCTTCCGGCGTGCGGCAACAAGAGGTTCACACAAAACGATCGTGTTGACGTGCACAGCAGCAATGCGGTGTAGATCGATGAGTGCCTCAAACACCTCGACAGCAGACTCGTCAACCGGTGTGTAAGCCCGCCACCAACCAAACCAAAACGAGACGACTTCCAGGGACCGCGAGATGAGTGCGTCGAGGTAACTGGCATTATCGGTGCCGGGTACAACGACCACGACGTTGTAGCCATTTGCCGCAAACCCATCCAGGATGTCCAGAAAGCTCAACTCAGCGCCGAACGTCTTGCTCACACTCTGATGCGCGCACACGAGGACGGTGGGCATATGCGAGTCAACAGGTCTCGTCCCCGGTATTCGAAGGATACTCGAGCTCTGGAGATTCTCGTGGAGCAGGGTCGATCTTGATTCTTTGGAAGGCCTGTTGCCCCGGCTGCACGCATAATCGGACCACGGCCTTCGCACCCGGCTAGTTGTGGCAAGCTCAGAAGACGGGAGAGCAAGAGAGAGATTGGGATTGTAGTACGGGTCGTTATCCAGGAATGAACCCCAATGTCTGCGCATATAGGCACGCTCGGCCTTGTTCATGGCGTCTTTTTTGGGTGTTGACCACGGACTACCGCGAGAAACGCTTTCGTAATGGTATAGCTCGGCATTCGGCGTCCAGATGGTTTTATAGCCGGCCTGCCGAACTCGGAGACAGAAATCAACGTCCCCAAAAGAGACGGCAAGATCCCGCTCGTTGAAACCGCAGACCCGATCATATACCTCGCGGCGCACGGCAACACATGCGGCAGTAACAGCAGAGAGGGTGTGTGTCAAATTCAGCCGGCCCAGATAGCCGGGCGTTTCGCGTGAGACGCCGCGATATGCGTGGTCCGCCACGGTTCCGGCCACATGATGAAGCCCCAGGATCACTCCGCCGTGTTGAACGGTATCACCAGGGTAATACAGTTTCGCGCCAACGGCGCCCACCTCCGGCCGAAGCGCATGGCTGACCATTTCGTCCAGCCAGTCAGGGTTAATGACGTCGACATCGTTGTTGAGCAGCACACAGATCTCGCCCGTTGAGGCGGCAACGCCGAGATTGACCAGGCGTGAGAAGTTGAACGGCCCTGGGTCATGTACGACCTTGACGTTTGCTCTAGACTGAATCCGGGCAAGGTAAGCGAGCGTATCTGGCTCGCTGCTTCCGTTGTCCACGATGACAATCTCAAGTGGTCTGTAGTCTGTTCGGTTGAGAAGGCCATCTATGCAGGCTTGCAACAGCTTACACTGGTCTCTTGTGGGTATGATGATGGAGACGACGGGACGCTTCTCTGGAAGGTCCCACTTTATGCGAAGATGACTAGAGTAACCCAGGGGAATGGCTGATGCAGGCCTTCCAGTTCGGCGGAAGTGCTCGTTTACGACCCGCCGGGCTGCAGCGGTCATGCTTGCCAGTGAGGGCTGGGGAGAGGTACTATCCTTCACCCGCTGGTGGCAAAGCATGAAGGGGATGTGATGCGCCCTGGCGTCAGGAGCTGCCTCCAAGATCATGAGTGCGAAGTCCCAATACTGAGCTCCGTCGAACCCTTCTCGGATTCCGCCGACCCGTTGCACCAGGTCCGCTCGATAGGCACATAGGGGATTGACATGGTCCTGTCCCAAGAAGAGATCATAGTCCCAGTCTGGCTTGAAATGCGGGTTCACGCGCTCCCCATTCGCATCGATCTGGTCATGGTCCGAGTAGATGATGGCTGAATCGGGCTGGCTGTTGGCTGCCTCGGCAACCAGATACAGCGCATGCTCCGATAGCAGGTCGGCAGGATCCATGAAGATGGTCCAGTCTCCTGTAGCCATCGCCAGCGCCGCGTTGGTACAGGCAGATACGCCACCGTTCGCGGCGCGAAGATTCGGCCTGACCCTGCCGTCTCTCTGCGCATAGTCCTCTATGATCGTTCGTATTCCGCCGGTCGTTGAGGCATCGTCGACGATGCAGAGTTCCCAGTCCTGGTAGAGCTGGCCCAAGATTGAGTCGATAGCCTGTTGCAGATGCTCAGTGGGGGTGTCATGTACCGGCATCACTATTGATATCTTCGGCTTGTTCTTGAACGATGCGATGTGGTCACGGATCAAGAGACGGTCGTGGTCACTCAGCGTGTCATTTCTGAGGATCCACTCGGCGTAGTCAATCTTCTCATCATAGGGTTGCGGTGCCGTCTTGAGTTCTGGACCGCGGCGTACTCTGGGAAGAGGATGGGTGTGAGATGGCAGAGCTAGCCGTCTTATGAGACCCTCCCGCAGCCTGTATGGAAGGAATCTCCTGAGTCGGCCGGGCACGTAGCGCTGGTAGTAAGGGAGTAACGCATTGCCTGCCCTGCTGAATTGGCCGGTGCCCAGCCAGCCGAGCAGTGTGAAGGCGCGGCGTGTGTTGCGCAGCACCCATTTTGCTCCGCCGTATCCTCCGCGCAGTGGCGCCGCTATCCGCCATGAGTACGACGAGTAGACGGCGGAGAGGCGACCTTCCAGGGTCCTGACCCGCTTCTTCAGGGCTGTCAGCTGGGCCTCAAGGTTCACGACCTGGGCCTGAAGGTTCGCTTCCCTGGTCTCAAGGCTCGTTACCCGGGCTGTCTTCTCTTTGAGGCTTGAGTCGAGGGCGGCGATGCGGGCGACCTGCTGTCTGGCCCGGGCGGCCATACCTGTCACCTGGCTCTGCAGATAGTGCACCTGGAAGTCTCGTTCCTGCAAGAGGGCCTGCCGCTGCTGTGCCTGCGACTTGCTCCCGGCAGCAGGGGTAGCGCTCACAGGTGTGACCTGCCGGGGCAACAAGTCTGCTATTCTGAGCTTGTGTTCGTGCAGGGACCTCAGATCCTCGGCCAGTACTCGTGCGTAGTCAGGTCTGCTGTTCTGCAGGTCATCGAACCTGTCGGGCAGTTCATCAAGACTGCTAAACAGGTGCTGGCCAAGGCCCCTGTCGTGCATGAAGAACTCCCTTTTCTCTTCACCGCCGTACAGGACGAAAGGAACGTTGTGGACATAGGCGAAGACGGCTCCGTGAAGAGACATGCTGATGAAACAGTCGAACCGGCCTATGACAGTGAATACCTCCTCGGGTCTCAGAATGGGAAGCAGCGTTGAGTTCTCTACCCTGTGGCTGAGTCTCTCCATGTAACTGAAGTCGCGATTATAGTGTGTAATCGGCAGGAAATATACGTGGAAGGGCAGTGCCGACAGGAACGCGACGAGAGCATCTTCATTGGTGTTGCCGGCCCATATGTGAACGCCAATACCGGGCTTCTCAATATTCAAATCGAACCCGGGTATGTCTTTGAGCAGCATCGTGGTACAGGGAACTACCCCGACCTCCCTCTTGAGGTATGAGAGTTTTCGTCTGTCGCCATTGCTTCTTACAGTTACGTAGAGGTAATCGTTAAGGTACTCAAGATCGGAGGGCGAACCGACTACGCCGCAGCAGTTGAGAATGTGTCTGCCCTGAACTCTGAATTTATCATAGAAGAAATTGGGGCCGGGCCTGACCAGAAGACCGCCACCGACGACTATCGGCGAGTAGTCAGCGGGGTTGAATCTACCGGGTACGAGTTCCTCGTAATCCGCCCCCATCTCAGCCAGCATCTTCCTGACGCTTATGCCGATGGCCTGATCTCCAATGTTGCCGCTGATGTTATCGTAGAGAACGCCGACCTTTTTCACATCTGCTCCTGGTTCAAATCACGCAAAGGGGCGAGACATCGAAGTCGGATCGCGCACTGGATGAGGGCAGTTGCCCGGTGAGTTATCGCCTCAGTACCACACTGAAGATGCGGCAAATCCAAAGCCCTCGACCGGTTCTCGCAGTAACTCAACATGAATCCTAGCGTGTGTATTGAAGCCTATCTTGGAATGACCTCTGGAATCTCGATGCCTGCCTCCGGAAAGGTGATCAATATCAATGTCTGGCTGCGATGATCCCAATCGACAGGATCGCATCTAAGGCCGGCGTCAGCGACGATTCTCTGCATGGTTTCCAGGGTGTAACTGATGCAGGTTGGATAGCTCCACTCATCACCAGGGTAATCCTCGTCACCTTTGACGAACGTGGCAACAAAGACACTCGTTGGCTTCATGCATTTCTTTACTTCAGAGACACATCGCCTGATCTGTGATTGAGAGGCATGAGTGAAAACGGAATGCGCCAGAACATAATCGAATCGCTGTCCAAACTGTGTACAGGTGAAGTCGCTATTG
>PWUU01000016.1 GCA_003562475.1 Dehalococcoidia bacterium
CAAGTCGCCCTTGACACGGTGCAGGCTAGCTGATATACTGGGTAACAACGACAAGCAGCACCTCGGAATTGATCAGTTAGCTATCCTCAGCCGTTCCTTAAGACGTACCACTGCTTTACGCTTAATCCAAGACCCGTACGGAGCCCGCTATGGCCCCGAACAACCGAAGAAGCAACATGCCAGGCCCCGAACTCCTTAGTCGGGAGGCGGTTGTGCTAACGTACGCATAATGTAGGAAGGGAGGCAATCCATCCAGAGACCTTGACGATCGTGAAGGCCACGAGCAGATAAGATCGGTGATTCGGTGATCGGCCGGTGGACAACTCGGTACCCGCAACAGGCAGAACGGCCTGCAATACCCACATCCTTACGACGAAGGTCCCCCTCTGGGGGCCCGTCCACACGGCCAGAGGGTCACAATATCCACAGGCTCAGCAGGTACATATTTTAGGGGAAGCTCCCCTGCTCAGAAGTGGGAGGTAGCGAGTATGTCGATCATCCAGCTACGTAGGGTCACGAACAGGATCAGCGCTTCGGCCGTAATCGCTATAGGTTGCCTTGCGCTAGGCCTCGCGTTGCACATAGGTGTTCGTGCCGCATCTTGCGAGGTGTGGGTGAGTCCCAACTACGATGAAAGCACTCCTGGCTGGGGCATCACCCGTTTTTCCACGATACAGGACGGGGTAGACGCTGTGTCTTCGGGGGGGACAGTGAATGTCGGCGCTGCAACCTACTATGAGACGGTCGTCATCGAGAAGAGCCTTAGCTTGGAGGGCGAAGACGCCGAGACGGTCGTTCTGGATGCCGACAATCTAGGTAGCTGCATCCGTGTAAACAACACGTCTGACGTGACTGTTTCCGGGATGGCGCTGACCGGATCCAGACTGGGTATGGAGGAGTATGACTACCCGGCGGCTTGGCTTCATGGGTCCAGTAGTGTCACCATTGCCGACAGCATCATCTTTGGCGTTGGCATTCTCTTGACTGATTCTCATAACAACACCATCATCAACAGTCTCATCGACGCTCACGCACCGATCATGCTTCACGGTTCCCGGGACAATCGGATCGAAGGTAACCAGATTCAAGTCCGGCACCCGCAGGGTGTCGGTCTATACCACGGGTCAAACGGCAATGTCGTCTCAAGGAACACAATCATCGGCAGCGACCTCGACCCGGGTTGAACTGGGATCCGCGTGGTCCAGTCTTGGACCAATTTGATTGAAAGCAATACGGTTGAACACTTCAGGACCCACATCTTGCTGACGGGTGCCGACCACAATATCATCAGCCGTAACAATGTCACCCGGTCCTGGGACTTGGGGGATGAAAGGCGATACTGCGGCATTGATATGTATGGTTCCTCTCACAATCTCGTCATCAATAACTTTGTGGGCTCGGTGGCCGCATCGGGTATTCGGGTCTTTGGTACCTCTGTGGGCAACACGTTGCAGGCCAACACTGTGGAAGATGTTGGCCATGCCGGGATCCAGCTTCACCACGGTTCAAGCAGTAACGAACTGGTGAACAACAGGCTCTCCGGGAACGCGTATGGCATCATTCTCGACGGGGTTTCCGACAATGCTCTCCGCGACAACGCCCTGGTGAACAACAGCTGGAGCGCGTTCGACAACGGCGACAATACGTGGCATGGCAACTACTATGGCGATTACGCGGGGGGTGATTCCGGTGGTGACGAGGTGGGTGACAGCCCATATCTCATTTCGCCCAGTGGGATTGACCGTGCGCCGCTTGCGGAAGCCCCCGAGATAGTCGCGGTCGACACACCCGATTTGGGGCCGGCGTCTGCTGCACCCGAACCGAGCGGTTGGCTTTGGGTGAATACCGATGAAGTCTGGGTAGACGAAATCCTGGAAGTGGAGCAGGAGATTGCTATTACAGATGGAGGTAGCTTGACCATAAAGGATTCCACAGTGCGGCTACTCCACAATGTTTGGATTGAAGAGGGCGGGAGCTTGGTGCTGGAGAATGCGAACCTGACAGTCGACGCGGTCGATTTCCGGTTTCTAGACGTAGGAAGCGGCGGAACTCTGGTCGTTCTGAATAGCAGAGTCAGTGGCAATGGGCAGAGCATTGGCGTACACGAGAACGGTCACGTGCGTATAGAGAACAGCGAGCTGTACTGGCTTGGCGGCTGGGATGCTGATGGAGCGGTGAACATCCGCACTAGCGACGCCATTATCAAAGACAACCTGATCTTCGGCTCCTATAATGGGATCGCCTTGGATAGCACCGCAGTTGGCTCGCAGGTGGTCGGCAATACTATCGCAGGCGGCGGAGAAGGGATCAGCTTCTTCTTCGCTCCAACCACTATCGTTCGGGACAACGTCATCTCGCGCATGATGGGCGCCGGCATAAGCGGAACGTTGATTGATAGCACTGTCGCCGAGAACACCTTCCAAGACATCTGGGGTCCGTCGATCAGGCTTGTGCCTGCAAGCCCAGAGCAGGACTCCGTTGGAAACTCCGTCTACGAAAACAGTTTCATAAACTGTGGCGCTGCTTTCGATGATGGGGTGGACAACGTATGGTACTCTGAGGACAAATCCCGCGGCAACTACTGGAGTGACTACCGCGAGAGGTATCCTTCCGCGGTGGAACACTCCGAGCATCCGGGAATATGGGATACGCCATACACCATAGGCACACACCACCAGCATGAGACAAAACAAGACATCTATCCCTTGATGCACGCTCCCGTACTGTACTACCGATCTCTTGAAGTTGCCGCGCCTGATACAGTGGAGCTCATCTTCAGCCAGAACCTGTACAACGCCCTGGCGAGCGAAGATGAGCTGAAATCGGCGATCACCTTCGCCCCCGCCGCTGCGACTTACAAACCGCTAGGCGAGGGTGATTTCGTTTCTATCTCTGCCAACAAGCTGACCATAACGTTCGCGGAGGAGCTTTCCGGCAATATGAACCGCATCAGGATCGCGGCTGGTTCGCTCGAGGACGGAGCGGGAATGCCCATCGATTACGAGCTAAGAATCGCCGAATTCGGGTTCCAGGAAGAGGAGGATCTGTTCAGTCTATACCTTCCCATCGTCTGTAGAGAGTGACCGGTTGCAG
>PWUU01000119.1 GCA_003562475.1 Dehalococcoidia bacterium
GCTGTAATCATCTTCAAGCAGGTTGTACACCACAACTACAGCTATGTATTTTTTAGTGTCCACAATGACCTCCTTTCATAATAAAGATAATAACATATTTCTATAATCTTGTCAATCTTCCGTGGGTACATTCTACTCCGAAGTGCAACATCAGAATAAATTAAAAGGGCAGCTGGAATCAGGTAAAATAGTTAGTGCATTACCATTAACTATTACCTTAACCAACATGCCCTACAAACACTTTACACCAGATACAAGAAATCAGTTAGCAGCTTTGTTAAGAGCCAAGATAAAGAAGAAAGACATTGCCATGCAGTTGGGAAAAGACAGGACAACCGTATGGCGGGAAACAAAAAGGGGTAAGGGGCTGAATGGCAGGTACTATGTGATAAAGTCCAAGTGTCTGGCCAAAGAGAAAAGGTTAAAGGCTAATACCAGATTCAGGAAGATTGAGAATGACAAGTACCTGAGACAATGCATTGTTAAGAAACTGCGAAACTACTGGAGTCCCGAACAAATAGCCGGCAGGTGGAACAAAAAGCACAAAAGAAAGCACATCGGCAAAGATACTATTTACAAGTTTGTTTACTTAAAGAGAAAAGATCTGGTAAAATACCTAAGATGCCAGAAGGGCAAATACCGCAGGAGATACGGCACCAGAATACGAGAAAAGCAGAGAGAGGCCCTGAAAAAGAGGAGAATCGACCAGAGACCGGAAGTCGTAGCCCTGAAGCAAAGAGTCGGCGACTGGGAAGGAGATACAATAATGGGGAAAGACAAGGCACAAATACTCACTCATACAGAGAGAAAGTCAGGGCTAATCTTTGCAGACAAGCTGGACAAGGTTACAGCAGTAGAAACCAGAAAGAAGACCAAGATCAGATTCAGAAGAATTAAAAAAGAGAGGAAACAAACAATGACTTACGATAACGGCTCTCTCTTTTCAGAACATGATCTTACTGAAAGAGAAACAGGAATGACTATCTACTTTTCTTATCCCTACCATGCCTGGGAACGGGGCTGCAACGAGAATGCCAACGGTTTGCTCAGACAGTTTTTCCCCAAGAAAACGCCCTTCGGCCCCATAACCCAAAAACAAATACAAAAAGCGGTCAGATTGTTAAACAACCGACCGCGTAAAAGACTTAACTATTTAACTCCTTATGAGGTATTCAACCAAAAATCAGAATGTTGCACTTTGGAATAGAATTCATGGTGACCATTCTAAGATATGCATCAAAGCCTGTTTTTTCAGAGAAATGAAAAAGCGGGCAAGATTATTGCACCGCTTTATGCTTTATAGATAAAAACAGCGGGCTTGGCAATTATGTTTTTCTCTTTCCATTTTTTAAATTGCGACTCAGTCACGGCAGTTAAGACTGGCTTATCTGTAATCCGGCTTGTTATATACCCGTTTGGTTCAAAAAAAGAGAAGCCGCTTTCTTTTTGTCCTTCAAAGCCTTCCGGCAAACCTTTTCCGAATTGCGAAGCGTCGAGCAATATTGTTGCTACTACACCAACAGCACCAGAAATATCTTCAATCTGCCACACCTTACACCTCCTTTTTTCAATATCAATGAGTAATTATATTAAATCTCTAAAAAAAGTCAAGGCTCCGCAAACAACAGAGCGGGGAACGAATACTCCTGACATAAAACAATATTCAGGTCCGGTTTTATCCGAGAAAATGAAAAAGACCGTCTGACGATAGACAACACGACGGCGTCAGGGACGGTCTTTTAATAAGCGTGTTACCTGTGAGGAACCCTCCTCATTACGGGTACATCTCCCTCTTCTTTAGCAAAAACATTACCCGAATTAACACAATCTGATCTTTGGCCTTCCTTTTTATTGGGATTTTTTACATTTTCTTCTGATGTATGACGGACAACGCTTCCGTCAGAACGAAATATTATATATCCCATTATCTACCTCCTTTTATTTGGTATTCTCTTTTATATAATATAAAATGAAAAAAATCAAGCCCCGCCTAAAACAACAAGGCAAGATAAGGTGCTCCCCGGATAGGACTTTTATTTAGGCAGATGCTGTTGAGTGCCCCGGGATACTGTTGATGTAAACAAGAAAATTGTTAATTGGAACCTGTTCTTATTCGAAATAATGAAAAAGCGGGCGAAATTATCGTCCGCTGTTCTGATATCTCGAAATGCTTATTCCAAGATCCTTCGGTCCAAACCCCAAGGGAAGAAGCTCCTGAATGGTAGTAATAATAATTTTATCTTTCAGCGTGCTGGAAAGCACGACAATCAAATCATTTCCCGAAATTTGAGAAACCTCAAAAAGAACCTGTCTACAACTCCCGCAGGGAGCAGTTACTTCAGTAGTAGCAAAGTTATCCCCCTGAGCAATCATAGCAATGCCCGAAAAACAACGCATGCCCATTGCATTGGCTCTTAAAACCGCTGCTCTTTCAGCACAGATGGTTGACCCATAGACAGCATTTTCAAAGTTTGTGCCAGTAACAATCTGACCGTCAAAGGTAAAGAGGGCGGCTCCCACATAAAAAGAAGAGTAAGGATTATAGGCGTTTTTTAATACTTTCTCTGCTGCATCAAGAGCGACCACGTATAGTTTATCTAGGTTTTTGTAAGCAACTCTTTTTATCTTCCTGTCTCCTTTCTCAAAGAGCTAAAAATATTCTATAAAAAAACTGGAAAAAAGCAAGGACCCATCTTACGATGAGTCCTTAGGTCAGAACCTTTGTTCTTGGAGTGCTAACTCAGCGACTCCTGTAGAGTACCATCGCAAGCATGAAACTACCAAATCCCACACAAAGACCTACCATCCATAGAGGGATTCCAGTCATTAAACCAAAAACGGCGATTCCGATATTGATTGCGACAAGTATTATTATTACAACCTCAAACACTTTATCCTCCTTAAACACTTTGTCCTCCTTCTCATTGATTATTAATTATAGCACATCTTTTCAGAATTGTCAACATGCTGCATTAGTTAAACACCCTGTAGAATAAGGCTTGCTTCTATATATAAAAAATAACCCCGCCCAAAATGATGAGTGAAGGATGGATGCAGACGACATTAGAACCAAGA
>PWUU01000067.1 GCA_003562475.1 Dehalococcoidia bacterium
CAACCAAGCGGCCAAAAGTTTTAGCCGCGCCTGGGTCTCGGCATCAAACTCCCCCATCACTGCCAAGGCTGGGCTGGGGCCAGACCGCACCACTAGGGTTGCCCCAGGCCCCGACCAAAAAGGGCTAACCGCCAGGGCCTGAGCCAGGGTAAGGAGCCCCTTTTCTGGGGGCATGGACCCATAGAGGGTGGCGTTCGGCAACTGGGTCCAGAGTTTGCCAGCGGCTAATTTGATGACTGATGGTGTGGACAGTTCGCCCATGGGAAAGTAAGGAAAGAGGAGAGTATCAGTACAACAATAGGATTGAAGTCGTTCAGGATACGGGTAGGGCACCTGGTACCAGATGCTCCACCCGCATCACTAGCTCATGGCTAGATTAGGCCAGCATTTAATCACTGACAGGTATACTACCTGACTTGTATGGGTAGGCTAGGGCCGGCCATGCTACCAGTAAAATCATTGTCAGTCAGGACGGTCATCCCAACATTAGTAGTCAGGTTAGCTACGTTGCCAAAGGTGCTGAGCTTAGGGGTTTCGTAGGACTTTTTCATGATTTTCTCCTTAGAAAGAAAAGGGTTTACGTTAGACAAGGGTTAAACACCAGGGGTAAATCTGGGTTAACCCAGGGCAAGGCCGATGGGCATTGCCCAAGGGGGGCTTCAAGCTGTCCCCAAGGGGGGACTTCTCGAAGCCCGTTGAATCAGAAGGGTAGGGGGCTGCATAGGACAAGACAAAACAGGTCAAAAAAGTAGTTGACGAATTCGGTAGAGCTCAACCCTCGGTAAAGCTGTATTGACGCAACCAGGCTTCGGTCATCAGGGTGGGCCAGAAGTTGTTGTCCACCTCTCCCCCCTGAACCACGCTGGAGTCAAAATGTGTTTGCAGGGGGCTGGGGTTGATATAGCCCTGGGCGGCTAAGCAAGAGTCTGTGAGTAGAGCTTGAATGGTGTCTTTGGCCCGGTGCATAAAGGCCTGTCGGCCCAGCTCAGAAGGATAGATCTTGCCCATTTGCTGACGGCTGGGCTCTGGCATAACCCCCACCATGGCCCGACGGGCTAACCACTTAGAGGCCAACAGACGGGTTACCTGATGTTGGGGAATCGCCATAATAAAGCTGACTAAACGGCGATCGCTCCAGGGGTCACTACGGCACAGCCCAAACCGAGCATAGTTGCGCTCATTCCAGGTCTCTGCTCGGTGATAGACAGGGTCAAACAAAATTTGGTAGCGCCGTCGTCTGGCCCCGACCACCCCCGGTGGAATTGCCTGGGGGGCACAACGGTGATCTAAATCAATGCGCTGGTGAAACTCAGGGGTCACCCAGTCCGGAAAATCCACAACCGGCTGCCAAGCCGTCAGAGGCACCTGGGGTCCCCCCGGCGGCCAGAGGGTATGGCGGGCCGGCCGCAGAATGTGCCGGCGGATCACCTGGGGTAGGGACAGCCCTTGCCACTGGCCGTACGCCCTCAGCTCTGCCCACAGCCCCACCAGGTCACCCGCCGCCAGCAGACCTAGACCATCCAGAATGTCTCCCCCCACCAGTATGTCGCCGTGGCTCCCCGTCATCATCACCCCCATGCCTTCAGCTTTGGCCGTTGCCAGGGTAAGGTCGTGTAGAGCTTGGTAGCAGCCCATCCAGGGGTCATCGCGATCGGGGCCATGGTCTGGAAAGTCCTTCAGGGGCCAGGCAGTTTCCGCCGCGATGTCGGTGACCGGAAAGCCATAGTGCTTGGCGATCGGGTCGCTGATATGGCGTTCGTCGCATTGGGTGAGGGTCTCGAATGCATAGGAGTAGGCTCGAAAGGCGGGATACTGCCCTGGATTTTCCTGCACCAGCTTGCCCGCCATAGCCCCTACGCTGCCAGAATCGACCCCGCCACTCATAGACAAGCCCACGGGCTTAAGGCTACGCAGGCGACAGGCCACGGCTTCTTGAAAGAGCTCCCGAAATTCTTCGGCATAGTCCTCTCCACGGCGATGACGGATGCGGTAGTTGGGGTCAATGTCCCAGTAGGGCCATACTCGGCAGCCATCGGCATCGGCAACCAGAGCATGGCGGGCCGGTAGTTGCTTGATTTCGTCGTAGAAGGTCCAGTCCGCATTACCAGGATGAAAGGCCAGCCAGGCTCCTAGCATCGGCTCGAAGATGCGGGCGGGCACCCCAGGTACCGCTAGCAGTTGCTTGACCTCCGTGGCAAACAGCAACTGGCGAG
The DNA here is from genome assembly GCA_003562475.1 of Dehalococcoidia bacterium. Taxonomy (GTDB): domain Bacteria; phylum Chloroflexota; class Dehalococcoidia; order GIF9; family AB-539-J10; genus SKVJ01. Next base: position 2,214 of record PWUU01000067.1, read on the forward strand.
GGGTGTATCGGTAATAAAAAGCCCGGGTGGCCATCGGGTCACGGGCGGCAAACAACTGCTGACGCTTGGCATCCCAGAGGGCAAAGGCAAAATCACCGATTAGGTGGGCGGCACAGTCATGACCCCAGAAGCGATAGGCGGCCAGAATCAAGTCGGCATCGGTGACCTGGGGCTCCGTGAGGTACCCTTTAGCGGCCAAGACCGCCATCAGCTCGGAGCGATTATCGATCCGGGCATCGGCAGTCAACCATAGGTGGCCATCGGCACTTCGCAGGGGCTGCCGTTCTTGAACTGACTCTGGGGTAACGTGCAGGGCTAGATGAGCGAAACCCGCTGCCTCTTGGCAGACATAGTGAATGCCATCGGGACCGCGATGGGCCACGGTTTCAGTCATGGCCTGTAGCACCTTAACCTCTACAGGCTGCTGATCAAACTGGATAATGCCGCAAATGCCACTCATAACCTGTGTGGACCCCTAAAATTCTGCTAGATCTTAGATGCAATAAATGGCTGCAATAAATAACAGCACTCTTTAAACAGGAAAGAAGTCAGTTAACATGAAGTCTGAAGCAAATCTCTACCTATGTAGCAGGCTGTTGAGACTCTAAATTTGATTTTGGGTTTCCAGCTCAGATGCCTGTTCAAGTTCAACTAAACCAGCCGTTGCTAAGTCTTGAATTAATACCTGCAGGTCGTGGCGTAGCACCTCAGGTTCAACATCAAACTCATTGATCAAACCCGCTTCAAGTTCGGTGGGGGTGACTGGGGTTTGCAATTTCTCCCAGACCACAGCCCCAACCCCGTCTAGACCAAAGTATTGACCCG
>PWUU01000029.1 GCA_003562475.1 Dehalococcoidia bacterium
AAGGGGAAGGAGATCCGGGAAACCGCGTGCCCGATATGTGGATGCTGCACATTGCACCGGGTCCCGTTTTTATAGCCAGTCCTGAGAGACTGTAGAAGGAGAGCGATGACAAAGAAGCAATCATTAACACTTGAAGAGCAAGAGACCATCATCAACTTCAACAAGAGTGAGACGATGGCCTCCATCTTCACCTATGATGAGTCCTGGCAGAAGCACCTGGAAGAGCGACTCGGGCTGGTGCCTATCAGCGACAACGGGTTTGGGGCCAGAGAGTACCTCATCGACAAGCACAGGATCCGGCCGCCGCGACCGGTGGTAAGAAAGACACCGGAGCAGAAGAAGCAATCGACGGCGATTTTGGCCGAGGCCCGCCGCCAGAAATCGCTTGATTTGGGCGGAGAGCAAGTCGGAGAACAGTAATTCTCGACCGAGAACGGTCAAGGGGGTGTAAAGACATTGCTGACCCAGAAAGAGTCCTCGAAACTACTAGAAAACTATCTCGCTAACCTGTCCCACTCAAAGTACCGCAATGAGTTTATGGCCAAGGCCAAGATGTTTGTCGACAATGCGCAAGGTCTGGACAAGAACTCGGTCGACGCTTATGTGGACTGGCTCAAGGAGAGGCTCGCGCCGAGTACCGTCAACCTCCACTTCCGTGTGATACGCCGGCTGTACGCCGTCAACGATCTGCCGTGGTCATACGGTCGCAATGAGGCTCCGAGGGTTAAGCAAAGGGACACATTCAGACCCCAGCTGGGGCCCAGCGTAATGGCAGCGATGATACATACCGCCATGACGGGCATACTCCGGCCTTATGAGCAGTGCTTTGTCTCCCTCTCCACCATCTACGGCCTGAGAAGAGAGGAGATCTCCAATCTCAAGCCCGAGGACCTGAATCTCAGAAAAGGCACGATGTATGTTGCCGCGGTCAAGGGTGGGAGAGAGCGATATCACCTTATCCCCGCGGAGATAAAGCCGTACCTGGAAGCCCACGACTTCAACCAGCACTATGCCCTGTCTACACTCAGCAGGTCCTTCAAGCGGATACTGCGGAAATCAGGGGCGGAAGAGCTGGCGAAAATGAAGGGTATTGGGTGGCATGCACCGCGCCGGTCGCTCGCTCATTCGCTTGCGGAGAATGGAGTTGACCCGTTTGCTATCATGAAGTTCATGCGCTGGCAGTCCGGTAATCAGGACCTGGCAATGCCCATGCACTACCACGGCAATGTAGTCGTGGATATCGGGCAGAAAGAGCCGGTGACAGACGAGGCCGCGCAGGATGAAGATATCTTCGAGAAACACCCATTCTTGCCGATTTGGAGGGACAATGCCTGATAATGGACGGATCTGCTGCCCCATGTGCGGATGGTGGCGAACACTCGACTACGGAATCGACCGGCGCACCGGCTTGCCGAGGGAGGTGGCGTTCAACAAGGTGGACCCGTCGGCCTCACCCATGTACCGACTGGAGCGCATGGCCGGCGCCGGCCGGGCAAGTAAGAAGGCCACGATCGAACTGCTGGAGAGTAAGGGTCTGAAGGACTTGCCCGAGGGCCTGAAAGAGCAGATCAAGGAACAGTGCCACAAGATACTCGAGGTACTGGAGAAGGAGAGCGATGCAGAATAACCACGTTGAGGTGAAAGTCTCCCGGGAGATCATTAGCAGGGCAATCTCGGAGATAGTTCCTAACGCAGACAAGATAGGCAAGCGCGGCTTCTTTGACGGCAACACCCTGCAGAAGATCATGGGAAGGATCGGAGAAATAGTGACCGGGCAATACATGGAGTTTGAGGCTGATGATTATATCGGAGTCAACATCGATGGGTCCCCGGATAAAGGGGATTACCTCCAGAGCGAGCTAACCATCGATGTCAAAACGAGCTACAGCACCGAGTACAGAAAGAACGGCCAGGTGCCAGAAGATTGGGGGCTGCTTGTTCCAGAATCTCAGTTCAGGTTCCAGCCGCATGACTTCTATGTGCGCTGCGCCGTAAACTCCAATTACCCCTGGAGCATTACCAAGCTCTGCTTCGTGGGAGCTTGCATGAAGAAGGCAGTAGCCGAGTTTGCGGAACTGAAGGACGTAGAATGCAAGCAGCCGACTGAGTGTATCGTGCCGATGAGGGTAGTGCAACCGAAGTATATGTTCAGTATCGACATGCTGAAAAGGCATTTCGACAGCTTGAGACTACAGAAGGAGGAGAGCGATGAAAAGGCAAGTAATGATTGAACCGGCCGACCTGCCGAATGTGTGTGAGAGGCTAACCGCGGCGGCGTCGAAGGTCCTCGGTGATCCCGGTTCCCCCGAGGAAGAGCGTGCCTTCACGGCGATATGGTGGTCACTGCGCGATATGCAGAAACGGATGTTCAGCTATCTGCCTGCAGGGGAGCGCAAAGACGCCGATGCCCTGTGCGCTACCTACATGACCCTGGGGCTGGTGATCGGGGGCGATAGAGACTCACTGGTGGAGGCAATACAGGAGAGTGGGGCACGGTTCAAGGACATCGTCGACAAAGGGGGTGACCAATGACGAAGAGGGAGTGGGACAGAAGGAATCTGACACGAGAGGCATGCTTCATGGCAGTGTTGACAGGCTATGACTTTCAGGACGATGACCTTTATAGGTCCGTCAATGGCGTCACCTTGAATGAGGCAATTATAGCAGCCATTCATACTGCTAATGCTCGTCGTTACTCCCACGCCCTAAAGGAGCGCAATAGCCACACAGTGATTCGCCGGTTTGGACTCGAAGATGGACGCCCGATGACCCTGGAGGCATTGGGTAGAGACATCGGCGTCACTAGGGAGAGGGTCAGGCAAATCGAGAGGACGACTCTAATGGCCATACACCGAACAGAGCGCTCGGGGGAAGGGCGACTCAAGCTATACATCAAGAGCGACGAGGAGAACGCGAATGACAACGGATAACAGCTACGGCGACGGACTCGTCAAATGCAAGATCTGCGGCAAGGGCTTCTTGCTGTCACCGGAGAAGAGGGAATGGTACAGGGAGAGGAATCTATCACTGCCGCA
>PWUU01000083.1 GCA_003562475.1 Dehalococcoidia bacterium
CGCTCATCTCGGTGATCTCATGGCAAAACTTGGCGGCATAGACGTGCGCCGGGTTCGCCGCGTCGAATGACGACTGGAAGGTGAACTCGATAGGGTCAGGCGTCGGATCAGTCGGCGTCGGTGTCGGTGTCGGCGTCGGGGTCGGCGTCGGTGTTGGTGTGGGCGTCGGCTCCGGGGCACAGCCCAGGACCAGGCTTCCCACCAATGCACCCACCATCACCAGCATCAAGAGTGCTTTCTTACTCATTGACTATTCCCTCCTGTTTATTCGATAGACCCACGAGTGAAGGGGGGGCGGGGTATATTTGAACCCCGTAATGTTGCTGCATAGGCATTCACCTCCTCATGCATTCGTATTTGAATTCCTTACAGTGACTGATGGCTGACCTATTTGCTGCAAAGATCACCGGGCAGCCACGATAGGCCCAGCTTATCAAGCCGAAACGACCGGCGGACAAGGGATCGATATGGCGATTCTTCGAAATCCTATTCCCCAGATCATCGTATCCGAGCGATTCACAAGTGTCAATACATGTGACCACAACTCTACGTTTTTTTTGGGGAGCCATACCTGGGCTGAGAGGCACACGTTTCACGATTCGGGACATAGTTGGCCTTCTCGGAACGCCGCCCACCAACCAACATCAATATCATCATCATCATCGAGGCGCCCGAATGCTTCTGGGCGACCTCCTCCTGACGGCATAGCGCATGCCAATTGCGTGCACGAATACGATTCCTCCATCGGAAAGTGCACATAGGAGCAAGAAGATGGCGCTGCCACCCACTTCAAGGGTGACGTGCGGGTGACAGCTACGCGATCATCCTGCCCGGCAGCCAGAGGATCAGCTGCGGGAATGATACGCACAACCCAAGCGCAAAGATGATGCACACCACGAACGGCCACACATCGGATGCTGTCCGTCATTGTGTCAGGCGCCATCCACAACCCCTGGACGGGTGAAGAGGGCCGCCTCGCCTGCAACCCAAGAGGGGGAAGCGCCGATGCTTCATGTGCTACAACACCGGCACATACTTACCAAAGTCGAGGTCGCGGGCGTTACTGAACGGCTTATATGTGCCGTCGGCAACCTTGGCATTCGCCTCAGCAATGGCCTCATCGTTCAATTCGATGCCGAGGCCGGGTGATTCCGGAACCTCAAGATAGCCATCCACGATCTTCAGGCGCGGCTCCACGGCCCAGGGTGCCATCTGCTCATGCTCCTGGATCAGGAACGGGTGCACCGCGGCCGACAAATGCGCGTTCGCCATTGCCGCTACCGGACCAAACGGGTTGTGTGGCGCCGCCTTGGCCTGATAAGCCTCGCACATCGCACAGACCTTCATGGCCTCCGTGATGCCGCCTATCTTCCCGACGTCGAACATCACCACATCCACCGCACCTTTCTCCAGGTACTCCTTGAGATCCAGCTTGCTGTTCAAGCGCTCGCACGCCGCGATGGGGATGTTCACTGCATCCGCCACGCGCTTCATCATGGTAATCATGCCGACAGGTACCGGCTCCTCGTACCAGAAGAGATCAAACTGCTCGAGCTTCTTGCCGATCTTGATGGCGGTACCTGCGTTGAACTTGCCGTGGCATTCGACCATGAGGTCAACCGTCGGGCCAACTGACTCACGGACCGCAGCGACACGGTCAACAACTGCGTCGATCTCATCGGGTCGATAGCCATGGTAACCATCGCGCCCCGGGCGGAAGGGATCAAACTTCATGGCGGTATACCCTTCATCGACAAGCTCCTTCGCGAACTTGCCGAGCTGCTCGGGCGTGTACTCCACCTCGCCCCAGGGCTCGGAGAAAAGGTCGTCCTGCGTGGGATCCGGGAAGGAGTTCCACGTACCCCGCATATGTGGGTAGAGCCTGATATGCTTGCGATAGAGTCCTCCGATAAGCTCATAGACGGGCACCCCGAGGGCTTTCCCCTTGATATCGTAGAGCGCAACGTCCACTGCGCTGATCATGGCGTTCATATAGGAAAACGACGTCTGCTGCAACATCTTGATCCAGAGCCGCTCTATATTGAACGGATCCTCTCCGACGAGGATGGACTTGAGCATTTCGACCTGAGCGGCGAGAATTGCGGGGTGGCTCACAACGTTCTCGCCAAGGCCAGTTATGCCTTCGTTCGTGTAAACCCTGGTGAAAGGGAGTGGCCCGCACATGATGGCCTTGATGTCGGTAATCCGCAGGCTGGACATAATGCATACCTCCTTCTTCACATCCTGGCGGTGGGGCAAGCCAATAGTAGAGCCATGTGACAGGAAGGTCAATGCCTCTGACCGCAGTTTTTCCATGGACAAGTGGTTGCATACCCGGATTGCGTCCGTGTATACTGGCGCGGATTACCCTGACATGAGGCTGTGTAAACAGTGACAGAAGGAGAGATGCTGCGCTATTCGACAGCGGTATGGGGTCGTCTGAAGGCTCACGCTGCCCGCAGTCTCTGCGGTTGTTGGTCATGAGAGGAGTACCCACTCTGTAATGGCACAATTCTTCACCACTACCTTGTTAGCCTTCCTCCTCTACCTCTCTTTGACGACCGCCACAGGCACAGTGGGTATCTGGGGCGCCGGCGAACTGCTGACTGGTCTGGTTGTGTCCATGTTCGTCGCCATCCTGATGCGCCCGGTTGCCATGCGCGGTCTGCATCATGCACTGAATCCCCGGCGGTGGGGATTGCTGCTCATCTACGCCGTAGGGCCGTTCTTCTGGGCGATTACGAAGGCGAACCTCGACGTCGTCTACAGGGTCATCACAGGGCGCATCAAACCCGGTATTGTGCGCATCTCACCCGGGCTCACGAATGACATCAGCACCGCGTTGCTGGCGAACTCGATCACGCTCACCCCGGGGACGCTTACGGTTGACGTAGATCAGGACACAAACGACCTCTTTGTCCACTGGATCAATGTGGACGAGGAAGTAATCAAGCGCGAGCCACGGGATTCTCGCCGGGTCTGCGGAGGTTTTCCCGAGTGGGCAAGGAGGATTGCCGGATGAACCTGATGCCGGCTGTCATCTTCCTCGCGGTATGTATCGCCATCGCGCTTGTCAGGGTGGGCATTGGACCAACCGTGCCGGACCGGATTGTGGGTATCGACACCGTCAACACGATTGTGGTCGCGTCGATGGTGGTTCTCGGCGCCACCTTGCGTCAATCGGTGTATATCGATGTGGCGATCGTGTACGCACTGCTGTCGTTTGTGGCCACGCTGTTTATCGCCAGGTATATACAGAGGGGCAGATTGTAGATGTTGCTGAACACAATCACTTACGTGCTGGTGGGCATCGGGTTGTTCTTCAACCTGATGGCGGGCGTAGGCCTGCTCCGGTTCCCGGACTTCTACACGCGCCTGCACGCGGGCACGAAGTGCACCACCTTTGGATCCATCTTCCTGATCGGCGCAGTGGTCTTGCAGGGCATCGCAGCCTGGGTGCAAGGCGGCTGGGGTGCATCTGATTCAACACTCGTATTCCGCGGCCTTATCGCGCTTGCTGCCATCCTGATTACGAACCCGACCGGGGCGCACGCCATTGCCAGGGCGGGGCATCGCAGCGGAGTGAAACCCGTGCAAGCGATGGTAGATGATTTGGAAGGAGCTGATCCAGGTGACTGAGCTCCAGGTCGTGAACGCGCTTCTGCCGGTGCTTATCGTTGCCGGTGCCGTACTTGTCGCGCGATTCAAAGATCTCATCGCGGCTGTCATCGCACTGGCAGCAATGAGCCTGCTCTTGTCGCTCCAGTTCTATTTGTTGCAGGCTCCCGACGTCGCGCTTGCGGAAGCGGGTATTGGGGCAGCTATTACCACCGCCATCTTCGTGATAGCCATACGTTCAACCAGACGAGTGTGAATCCCATGTTGAGAAGAATCGGAATTGGCGTGTCGCTCATTGTCCTGACAGCGATGCTCATCATCATGATCTTGCTGCTCCCCACACTGGGAGAGCCGCCTTCGCAGATGGATGACTACATCATCCGGCACGCACAACAGGAAACTGGAGCCAGTAATGTGGTGAGCGCCGTGCTCTTCGACTACAGAGGGCTTGATACTCTTGGTGAGGCCACTGTACTCTTCGCAGCCGCAACTGCAGTGGCCATGGTCCTTCGCACAAGAAACCGTGAGGCGGGCGACTGATGTCAAAGATTGTGCGTGCAGTAGCCACGATAGTTGTACCATTCGTCTTCCTGTATGGCCTGTACCTCATCATTCATGGACATTTGACTCCCGGCGGCGGGTTCCAGGGCGGAGCAGTCATTGCTTCTGGTATTGCGCTTCTCTTCGTAGCGTTCAACTTCGAGTATGTGAGAGGGTTTCTAAGCGAGGACTCACTTTCTGCTGTTGAGTGTAGTGGTGCACTCCTGTTCGTTGGACTTGCCTTCGGCGGGATGATCGCCACCACTTTCTTTGCGAACTTCCTGTTGGGTTCGCCGGTTTTCGGAGGGATTCCCGGTGGCGGCCCCGAATCGGTCGGCATCTGGTCAGGCGGCACTATTCCACTGATGAATATGGCCGTGGGCATGAAGGTCAGCGCAGGACTGTCGGCAATCATATTCATGATGTGGCTTACTGCGTCGAAGGAAAGGGGAGACCAATGAGTGACCTCATTATCAATGCGCCGTTCATTGCGGTCGTTGCACTCATCTGCGTGTCCTTCTACATCCTCATGACACAGAGGAACCTGATCAAGATCGTAATGGGAGTAGTGATACTACAATCAGGTGTGAATCTGTTCCTCATAGCCCTGGGCTATCGCACGGGCGGTGTGGCGCCAATATATACGGACACACCAAACGCGCTGATGGTACTGCCTGTACCCCAGGCATTGACACTCACCAACATCGTCATCGGGGTATCGACCACTGCTCTCATGCTGGCATTGGTAGTGCTTATCTACCGCCACACTGGTGAGACTGATGCTGAGAAATCCCGGAGGGTGAAAGGATAGTCGAGTTGGATGCACTGATACTTCACTCTCCGATTCTGGCCGTCGCCATCCCTCTATTCGCAGCCTTTGCTACACCCCTCGTGGGCAGAGTGAGTCCCAGGGCTCGCGACGTATTCGTCATTGCCTCTCTCGTGTTCCTGCAGTTTGTCGTCATACTACTGGCTCGCGATGTCTATGAGGTCGGCATCAGGGTATACACGCTTGGTGCTCTTTCTCCTACACAGACCATTCCCGAGGACTACATGGTCCCGGTGCGACTGATTTTCGAGGTAGACGGTCTTGGCGCGCTGATGGCCATCATTACATCGGTTGTCGCCCTTTCAGGGACCATCTACTCCATAGTCTCCATCAAACCCGAGACCGGACAGGACAGGTTCTACAGTTTGTTGCTGCTACTGGTAGTCGGCATGATGGGTATTCAACTGACCGGCGACATGTTCAACCTCTTCGTCTTCCTCGAGATACTATCGATCTCCGGCGCAGCGTTGGCAGCATTCCGCACACGTTTTGTCGACGCTGTTGAAGGCGGTTTTAAGTACATCATCGTGTCGAGCGTCGGCGCGCTGTTCCTGCTACTGGCCATAGGGATCTTCTACGGACAATACAACGCACTGAACATAGCGGCCATCGCCAGTGCTATGCAGTACAGTGTGCTGGACCAGGTGGCGCTCGCGCTGATCCTCGCGGCGCTACTCATGAAGAGCGGCGCAGTGCCATCTCACTGGTGGGTGCCCGACACCTACACACCGGCCCCTGCCGGCACGAGCTCGGTCATGTACGCCTCTTCCCTTGCGTGCCTTGCGGCGACATTCCGCATGGTGTTCTCCCTCTATGGCGTGCAGATGAGCCTTGCAGCTGTGGGCTGGATCATCATCATTGCTGGTGTCCTCAGCATGTTCATTGGCGTAACGATGGCACTCCGCCAGACGGACATCAAGCGGCTCATGGTATACCACGTCATATCTCAGGAAGGGTACATGCTGCTCGGTGTGGGGGTAGGGCTCGCCGTTCTTGGCAACCCGCAGGCGATCGCAGCCTACGGCCGTGAAGCTATTGCCGGCGGCCTCTTCCACGTCATCAACAATGCATTCTACAAAGGACTGCTCCTGCTTACCGCAGAGGCACTGCTGTTCCGGCTTGGTACGCGTGACCTGAACAAGATGGGTGGCATGGGCCGCACCATGAAATGGACGTGTGGCTTCTTCCTCATCGGCGCGCTTGCGATATCCGGTATTCCACCGTTCAACGGCTTCGCCTCGAAGCTGATGATCTACGAGTCCACGTACCAGTTCAACCCGATGCTTACGGTCATCGCTCTCATCGTGTCGATCATGACGCTGGCCTCATTCACCAAGGTCTTTCAATCGGCCTTCACCGGCCCGGCGTTGCCCGAGTACCGAGAGGTACGCGAGGTACCGATGTCGATGAAGCTGGGAATGGGAGTACTGGCTGCCGCAACGGTCTTCATGAGCCTGTTCCCCAGCGTAGTGGTGGATAGCATCATCTATCCTGCAACCGACGCGCTTCTCGACCAGTCGGGATACATAGCCGCCGTAATGGGGGGTGGATAAGCTATGAGCGCTGCGCCAGTCCTGACGTTCTGGGCTCCAATCGTGGCCGTTATCGCCCTCCTGATCATCCTCGCCATCGCCTTACTCTACCGGAGCAGGGGACAGGGACGTTTCAAAGAAGGGTCCGACCAGGGTGAGATATTCCTGTCCGGCGAAAACGTTCCAGAGGAATCGAGGCGGCATGTCAGATCCCACAACATTTACTGGGGCTTCTTTGAGTCAATGAAGCGCTACTACGGCCCCACGGCAGGCGCACATACGGGCATCATAAACGACTACCTTATATGGCTCCTGGGACTGACGGCACTTGCGGGAATAGTTATACTTCTGGCGGATCTGCTGTAGACAGGGAGAGCAGGATTCATGGGCATAGATTCATTCAAGCGAGCACTCTGGGTGTATCACCTGAATACCGGCTCGTGCAACGGGTGCGACATCGAGATCGTGGCAGTGCTCACTCCCCGCTACGATGTGGAGCGCTTCGGCATCAAGCTCGTTGGCTCTCCGAGGCATGCAGATGTACTGCTGATGACCGGTCCGGTGACCCGACAGATGGAATCGAGGGTGCAGCGAATATACGCGCAGACACCGGACCCCAAGGTAGTAATGGTAATCGGCAACTGCGGTGTTGAGGGCGACGTATTTTACGAGTCCTACAATCTCATAGGTCCAATCGACCAGATTGTGCCGGTCGATGTATACGTTCACGGCTGCCCTCCGCGACCAGAAGCCATCATTGACGGTGTTGTGAAGGCCTGGCTAAAGCTGGAGGGTGCAGTCAAGGAGAAAGCTGCCTGATATGGATATGCTTGGTGCAGAAGAGGTCATAAAGAGCTTCAAGACCGCCCTCGACGGAGCCCTCGCAGACACACGCGTCTACGAGCGAGAGATGGGACTGAAAAAGAACGTCTACACCTCGCTATGGCTCGATGTCAAACGCGAAGGTTTTCGCACGGCGATACTCCATCTGTCGCATTTACAGGAGTCTCCGCATTTCAGCGTCATTGCACCTGTGGACCGGGGTGAGTCCGTGCAGTTGCTTTACCATTTCTCGCTCTTCTACGGGCAGCCCCTCAAGGCCATCGCCCTGGTCATCATGGTAACCCTGCCCAAGAACGATCTGACTATTCCCACCATTACAGACATTATACCCGGGGCCATCTTCTCGGAGCGGGAAGTGCAAGAAATGATGGGCGTCACGATTACGGGAATACCTGACGCCCGCCGCCTCTTCATCCCTGATGACTTCCCCGAGGGTGTCTACCCGTGGCGGAGGGATGAGACGGGTCCAGACAAGATGCTGAAGGTGCTTCCCGGCAATCAGGGAATTCAACATGAGTGACACTATTGAGCAAACCAGCTACACGCTTCCTATGGGGCCGGTGCATCCCGCCCTTCATGAACCGATTCGTCTCGACCTCAGCATCGATGGCGAAGAGATAGTCGATGTGGACGTGGCGGCAGGCCAGGTTCACCGCGGCATCGAGTGGATTGGCATGAACCGCAACAACCCGGTCCAGACCATCTACCTGGCAGAGAGGGTCTGCGGTATCTGCTCGGCCTGCCATCCGTTCGCCTTTGTGCAGGCAGTGGAAATGGCTGCGGGCATCGAGCCGCCACCGAGAGCCGAATACATTCGCGTTATCGTCGCCGAGGTTGAGCGCATCCACTCACATCTCTTGTGGGCCGGCGTTGCCGGTCACGAGATAGGCTTCGAAACGTTGTTCTACTACGTCTGGCGTGCACGCGAGAAGGTCATGGACCTCACGGAGTACCTGACGGGCAACCGAAATACGAAGGCAATGTACCAGATAGGCGGCGTGAGGCGGGACATCCCCCCCGAGCAACTTCCCGCCATTCGCGAGGCGCTTGATTACTACAAGGGTGTCTTCAACGAATTGAAGACACTGTTCCTTGACGATCGCACCGTAAGGATGAGAACACGTGGCGTCGGCATCATCGGTACAGAGGATGCCAGGAAGCTCTGTCTCGTCGGTCCCGTCGCACGCGCCAGCGGTGTGCCCACAGACGTCCGCCAGGACCATGCGTATTCCGCCTACGCCGATCTCAACGTGAGAGCGATAACACCCGATATCGTGACCGGCGAGGTGGTCGGCGACGTCTACGACCGAATAATCGTGAGACTGCTCGAGGTGAAGCAGTCCATCGAGCTCATCGAGCAATGTGCCGCCACAATGCCCGACGGACCGCTCGTGGCCGAGCCAAAGATTGCCAAGCTCCTCGCGCTATTGAAGAAGGCAGAAGGCGAATCCGTCGCGAGGGTTGAAGCCCCGCGTGGGGAGAACATCCACTACGTGCGAATGAATGCCGGAGAGGAGTCTCTCGACGCCTGGAAGATACGTGCTCCAACGTATGCCAACGTCCACGCGGTCAAGACCTTGCTTCTCGGCCAACAGATAGCGGACGTCCCCATCGCCTTTGCATCACTTGATCCCTGTATGTCCTGTACAAACAGGGCCGTGATTGTCGACAGGCATTCCGGCAATCGTTCCGTTATAGACGGCGACCAGCTTCACGCGCTGTCCGTGGAGAAGACAAGGAGGCTGCAAGCTGAACTGGCTCGGTAGCACCCCACCATCACTGGCCACTCTTCTTCTCGGCCCCATCGTGCTGACGCTGGTTGGCGCCACAGTCGGGCTCCTGTATCTCGGTGTCGACCGCATCGTCGTCGCACGCATGCAGTCCCGCATCGGCCCACCGGTGGTTCAGCCGTTTCGAGATGTCAGCAAACTGATGATGAAGGAGAGCATCGTACCTAACGGCGCACTCAGATGGCTCTTCCAGTTCAGTCCCATCATGTGCGTCATGGGGTCTGCAGTTCTGCTCCTGTACATCCCCCTTTTCGGACAGACGGCACTTTTTGAGGGGTCCGGCGATGCGATACTGGTCATCTACCTTCTCACCATCCCGTCACTTGCGCTAGTCGCCGGAGGCTTTGCATCAAGTTCACCTTACGCATCAGTTGGCGCCCAGCGCGAGATGGTCGTGATGATCGGATATGAGTTCCCACTGTCCATCACCATCGTAAGCCTCGCATGGCGCATCACACAGATCACCGATGCCAATGCGTTTTCGCTGGCCACGATGGCCCAGTATCCCATCTGGGATCTTGTGGGACCACTCGGGTTCGTTGGCGCGTTCCTTCTGCTCCTCGCTCTCATTGCGGTTACACCAGGCGAACTGGGCCGCGTCCCGTTCGACATCGCTGAAGCTGAGACCGAGCTTGCAGGCGGACTGCTGGTAGAGTACTCAGGCCGAAACCTTGCGCTCTTCTATCTGGGCAATGCCATACGCGGCCTCGCTGTCCTGTCCCTCGTCGTCGCCCTCTTCTTTCCCTACGGCATTGGCGCGGCCGCTGGACTCACCAGTGTGGCCGCAATCACCGCGGTCGACGCACTCTTTTTCCTGCTGAAGGTTCTCCTCGTCATGTTCGTGGCAGTCGCGGTTGTGCGATCTGCAATGGCCCGCTTTAAAGTCAACCAGGCAAGCTTGTTCTACGTGATGGCCATGACGCTCGTGAGCCTCGGGGGGCTGCTGCTCCTGTGGCTCGATATGATGATATGAGTGATTGAGACATGAGGATACTTCGAGTTCTGCTGCGTCAACTGTTTGCCACTCCGGCAACCAACCGATTCCCGGCCGTTTACGCGCCGAAATCCGCCACTGGATTTCTCGCCAAAGTTGCGACCAACACAGGCCTTCTCATACCTCCCGTGCCCACACCACCCGGTTTCCGGGGTAAGATCTCCTATGACAGGGAGACGTGCACCGGTTGCCAGCTCTGCGTCAAGATTTGCCCGGCCATGGCGATTGAATTCCTCCCCGAAGACAAGAAGGTGCGCATCTTCGTGGCACGCTGTTGCTTCTGCTCCCAGTGCAACGATATCTGTCCCGTCAATTGTCTCTCGATGACGCATGAGTTCCTCCTGTCAAGCTACGACAAGTACGCCGACGATATGATCGTTACCGACAGGAAACCCTAGTTCAGTACCGGCAGCCCATCCAACTTGCCCTGAACAATACGTGCAACGAGCCCCTCGGCAGCCGCGGCCACTTGAGGGGACAGCACGGCTCCCAGAGCCATACTTTCGGGCTGCACTCCCACGAGAACTGTCTCTATCACCAAGTCCCCAACGTACGACATGAAGAGCGTCAACGGCATACTATGGGTTGAGAGTCCCAGAACGCCGACTCTTTCTCCTGGAATGATCCGGCATGCACCTGGTTCCAGCCCCATCTGCGCCGCATCCACAATCACCAGCAATTCGGGCCGGAGCCGTCTCACGACAGCTGTGTAGTTCTCCGGGGTCGTACCACAGTCGACTGCCACACCGGTGGAACCACCTGTTCCTCCGACATCGGTGTCGACATTCTTAGACCACTCCTCTTGCAGCCTGGAAGCCACGAACGGACCGACTCCATCATCTCCTTTCATGGTGTTTCCCACTCCCAGAACAAGCACGGAGTGACGGCTGCGTGCGTGTGCGCCCTTATTCTCACCAACCACGAGGCAATGGTACAGTCGGAGCCGGTGCAGTGCAACGCCACCTCGATGCGCATTGACAACACTGGGCGGTATTGCGACAATTCGGCTGGTTTTGCCAATCCATGCGAGTGACTGCACTACCTTCCAGCCGTACACGCTCAGCCTGCTGTGCGCCGGGAGGATAGCGCCTCGCCAGGATATCCCGGCGAATAGGAATAACCGATCCGGGATTAGTATAAGGAGGAGACTTTCATGCGAGAACAAGTAGAAGCAGCTCTTAATGACATTCGACCTGCCCTCCAGGCAGACGGCGGCGACGTCGAGCTTGTCGACGTACAGGATGGTACTGTCAAAGTCCGGCTGACCGGCGCCTGTGGCACGTGCCCGATGGCGAGCATGACGCTCCGCTTCGGCGTGGAAAAGCTGCTGAAGGAGCGCGTGCCCGGCGTGACGCAAGTGGTGACGGCCTAGCATGGGTGCCGGGAGAAGGATAGTCGTTGTCGGAGGCATGGCGTGCGGCCCCAAGGCGGCGGCCCGGGCGCGCCGCTGCGATCCGCACGCGTGCATCACCATAGTCGAGCAGGGCAACACCGTCTCTGAGGGCTCCTGCGGCCTGCCCTACTACGTGGGCGGACAGGTAACCAGCGACAAGGAGTTGCTCATCAGGACTCCAAGATACTTCAAAGACGTGTCCAACATGGACGTCCTCACCGGAACGCGCGCCACGGTAATCGACCGCGGCGCCCACGAGCTCGAGGTGGTCGATGCGGCCACCGGAACCACTTCACGGCTGCCATACGACAAACTGGTGCTGGCGACGGGAGCAACACCGTTCATACCCCCTGGACTGAAGGGAAAAGACCTGAAGGGAGTCTTCACGCTCACGAAGATCGCCGATGCCCATGCGATCTTGAGCGAGATCAAGGACGCAGTTCCCAGACGGGCGGTTGTTGTCGGTGCCGGCCTCATCGGCATGGAAGCCGCTGAGGCGTTCAAGGCGCGGGGACTCGAGGTAAGCGTGGTTGAAGCTCTCGAGCGTGTGCTGCCAACTTTGCTGGACCTGGAGATGTCTCTCCACGTGGAGAAGGAGCTATCCAGGCAGGGAGTCAAGCTCTTCCTTGAACAGTGCATGCTGCGTCTAGAAGGTGATGATAAGGAGCACGTACGACGGGTGGTTACCAACAAAGAAACTCTTGAGGCAGATATCGTGCTGCTCGCACTTGGTTACCGGCCAAACGTCGAACTGGCCCTGGATGCAGCACTCTCCCTCGGCGTAACCGGTGCGATTGCGGTCAACGAACATATGCAGACGAGCGATCCGGACATCTACGCCGGTGGTGACTGCGTCGAGAACACGCACAGGGTGACAGGACAACAGATACTGGCACCCATGGGGTCCACTGCCAACAAGCACGGGCGTATCATTGGCACGAATATCACCGGTGGAGACGAGACATTCCCCGGGGTGCTCGCCACCACGATCGTGAAGGTCTTCGATCTCAACATTGCACGCGTGGGCCTCACCGAGAAAGAAGCTATCGGCGCCGGGTTCAGGCCGGTCATCGCCCTTGCCCCAGGACACGACCGCGCCAGCTACTACCCCGGGGCACAAATGATGATTGTCAAGCTGGTGACAGATTCATCAACGGGAAGAGTTCTGGGAGGCCAGGTACTTGGCAAGGGCGACGTCGCCAGGCGAGCAGACGTCCTTGTCACCACTATCTCGCTCAACGGGACTGCGGATGACATGGCGAACCTCGACCTCGCGTACTCTCCTCCTTTTAGCGGCGCGATGGACGTGCTGCACAACGCTGCCAACGTGGGCCGAAACAAGATTGCGGGACAGGCCAGAGGCATCAGTCCTACTGAAGTGCACGACCTCATCCGCAAGGGTGAGGACTTCGTGTTGCTGGATGTTCGTTCGCAACAGGAATGGGATGAAATGCACATCGACGCCCGCCAGTCGAGGCTGGTCCCGCTGAACAGACTCCGTGAGGAGGTTAGCTTATTGCCACGGGATGCCTGCATCGTGACCATGTGCGGTACCAGTATTCGTGCCTATCAGGCACAAAGGATGCTGGAGGGTGAAGGATTCAAAAATGTGTGCTTCATGGACGGCAGCATCGTTGCCTGGCCTTACGCGGTGGTGTGCGGCATGAAGCAATGAGGAACTACTGACTGCCTGAGAACTTCCCGGGCGGGGCGACTGGGACAATCATCGCCCCGGTTCATTACTATCACACTACTCGGCATCAGGGAACGAGCAGGGGCATGTATCAACGATTACATCGATGCTCCGCGTTGCGTGCTTCTCTCCCTCGCCCCTGGCCGTCACGGTGATGACATGCCTGCCACCCTCCCTCGGCGAAGTCCATCGTATCTCGGCGGGGCCCGACTCGAACGAAATGCGATCAGTCTTGACCGGAAACTCCGCGGTGTTGATGATTCCTTTATCGACCCACTCGTGAGTCCACTCGTACGAGACAATGAAGTCAGGCTCGTTGACGAGAGCCAGGATTATCATGGAGTCGCCGCTGTAGATCTTGTAGCGGTCCGTGTATGTGATGAGGTGGTTGGGATCCTCAACAGCAGTTACCACCATGTCCGTCACAAGCAGCGGTTCATGCGTCGAGCTTGCGATTGAGATGGTGGCAGTGGCACGCCCCTCGTATCCATCGTCCACCACTACCTCGATGGTGCACTCACCCTCATGTTCGGGAGCCGTCCAGGTGACCGTCGGGCCCTCCCCGGTCAGTTCACCGCAATCCACCGACCAGGTATAGGTGAGCTCATCACCATCCAGATCTTCCGCCTCACAGCGAATCCTGACTGTCCCGCCGGGGGGAACCCAGTCCCGATTGGAAGTCAAGCCGGTAATGACGGGAGGAGTGTTCTTCTTGACTGTGACAGCAATACTCTGGCTGACGGAATCTCCCGCACCGTTGCTGACGGTAACGGTGATGCGGGTAACGCCTTCCTGGTCGGGCGCAGTCCACGCGACCATTCCAGCATAGCCGTTGAACGTACCCCTGTCGCTACTCCACACGTATGTCAGCTCCCCGCCGTCTGCAGCCACCGCCACGCATTCTATGAGTACGGAGTCGCCAGGCGCGATCACCCTCTCGTGAGACGCGAGCGACACGATTTCCGGAGCGGCGTGTACTGGAGCGCATCCACCGACGGAAAGAACCAGTAGCACCAACAGAGGCAGAGTGATCAACGGCCTGGCTACATGATGCATGCTCGAACACCTCGCGATGAGTATACGATGTGAAGTCGGATTATCTACCTGGACCTCAGTACAGGAAGTCTTACCATTGGAAACACGGTGCACAGGTGCTCACACGGAAGTACATGGTGGCCTGCTCGGAAGCTCCCGCGCTGTTCCGTACTACCAACGTGACCTGTGCCTTACAGGCATAGCCCGGAGCCACCCAGACAACACTGTCACCGCTACCCTTCACCTCTCCCACGTCAGCCGACCACTCGTAAGTGAGTCCATTAGTCGAGCCACCGATCTCGCAAGTGAGCCTGATCGGGCTGTGCATGAACACGCTTCTTTCCGCCTTCCGCCAATCGGTCCCAATCGGGAGATCTGAGATATTACTTCGACCGCTCGGGTCGCGTTCCGCTGTGATTTCCTCGATCCAGAAAGGTCCCTCCGCATCGGGAGTGGGTTCTTCTGGTTCAACACTGCCCACACGGAGGTTCACGGACCTGCTGGACTGATTGCCCCGTTCGTCGCTGACAACCACGGTTACAGTGTAGAGCCCAAGCTCCTCGGGAGCGGTCCACTTCACAGTCGCGTCGCCGTTGCCGTCAAGTTCTCCCTGACGCGCACGCCACGTATAGGTCAACTCCCCACCTGCCAGGTCGGTAGCCTCACACGTGATACTGACCGTCGAGCCTGGCTCAATCACAAATGCATCGGCTATTACACTGGTGATCACCGGTGCACCACCCACCGGAGAATCCTCTCCCATTGCCTCGTGGAGAGCAATAGCCTGTTCCACGTCGAGCCCGAGGCGACTCTCGATCCGAAGCCAGATATCGCGGTCCACAGAGGAGAAATCGTTGGTAAGCTTCGTCTGAAATGAAGTTGCCTCCTCAGGCCCATGAGTCCACGCGATAACCTGCTCGAAGGGGGCGCTTGTGTAGGTGACTGCGCCCATGACAGCCTCACGCCAGCACTCATCAACGACCTGCAGGGCGTCGGCAAGAACCAGTCTGTGTCCCTGGTGCGCTATCATCAGGTCCGTAATCAACGCATCAACGTTGTGGCCTTCTTTCCTCAGTTTCACTGCCCATGTGAGGCTGTCAAAGAAATTCTGCTGGTAGCTGTGGCACTGCTGTGCGGCCTCAAGGTACTCTCCCTCAATAAGCATTGCACGTATGGCAAGCGCATCTTCGTTGGCGTAGCGCAGCTTCAGCTTCGCCTTCTCACTCTGATCGAAGGAGAACGCGTATCTGAACTCGCGGCCAATCTCCTTGACGAAGTAGAAGGGCGACGTGGGCAGTATTCCTGGACTGCTCACACCACCGATGGAGAGCTCCTCCCTGGGATCGAGGGGACCGAGTGCGACGCTGGAGCCGACAACAGGCTTCGTGGCTTCAGGCGGCTCCATGCTGACGAAGACGTCGGGGTCTTTGTCCCGCTTCTCACTGTTGTTGAGGGGAGCTGCAAACACCGTGGTCACGGTAACCACGATCGCAACCACGCCCAGGAGGACGACGATGGCCCCTTTGCGAGACGTAAGTGCACCCCACACACGCAGGACAAAGAAGTAGATCTCTTCCATAACTAGAGACCACCTGTCATCGACTCGGAACGCCCGGGCCGGACATCGCTCCAGTCAAAAATCATACTCTCCTGACAAACAGAGTGAGCCGAGAAGGCACCTTCTCGCCGTTGCACACCCGGTCGACTCTCACCTACTACAACGTCGAGAGAAGCCTCCCGGATGACGCCTTCTGCGAGAAAACAGGGATTACAAGCCCCGTTCACCTGATATCGGCCTCCACAAACCAAGAATAGTATTCTCTTGACGTGGCACGTTCACTTCTGATAGGGTTCGCCGTCGCACCGGTTCTTCTATTATACTAGTATTGGACTTGACGAGTGTCAAGTGCACTGGGGTGAAACCGAAAGAGCGGACTTCCCACACAGAAGAATGATCGGAACGGCAGTGATGCACCTCTGGCAAGGGCCTTACTCGTCTTCCCAGGTGCGGATAGAACAATGAAGACCGTCATTCATATATTTCGCGGGATATGGAATGACCGCTTCAAACGGTACGTCAGCATGGCGCTCGCTGTCGTCGCGGCCGTTGTCATGGTGGCCGGTTCGCCTGTTGGTGACGACCCTCGTCCTCCTGTACCTCAAGTCCCGAAGGACAACGGACTGCTCGAGGTTCACTTTTTCTACCATCCGGGGTGCCCGTCCTGTCGCGATCAGGAGCCATTCAATGAAGAGATGGCCCTCAAATATGAGGATGTCTACTTCGTCTATCACGATAGCTCCGATGCCCGGAAGTATTCGGTCCTCATCGAGATGATCGAAGACACGAACCTCACCGAGAAAGACCTCGATTTCCCCGTCACCATTGTAGGCAACAGGGGATTTGCTGGATGGGTCTCTCGCGACGTAACCGGAGACCGGATCGAGCAGACTATCATCGACTGCCTTGAGGGCGATTGCGCCACACCACAGGAGCCTGTAGAGGATGAGGCGCCTGCCGAGGTAGACTTGCCTGTATTCGGCACCATCCGTTTCGCGGACTACTCGCTCGCGGGATTGGCCGTGATTCTTGGCCTCGTAGATGGCTTCAATCCATGCGCAATGTGGGTTCTCATCTATCTCATCTCTATTCTGCTCGTACTAAACGACCGCCGTAAGGCATGGATCATCGTTGGCGCATTCGTATTTGCTTCGTTCGTCCTGAACTACCTGTTTATGACGGCGTGGCTGAATGCGTTTCTGCTCATCGGCTATGCCAGACCGGTGACTATCATGATTGGCGCAGTGGCTCTGGGTGCCGGCATCTTCAATATACGCGACTACATCAAGTCGGGCGGCCAGGTTGTGTGCGAGGTAGTGGACGGTGAAGAGCGCAAGAGCACGATGTCTCGCGTAGAGGCTATCGCCGCCTCGCCCATTAACATAGGCATGATAATCTCCATCATCGCCCTCGCTTTCGTCGTCAACTCGTTTGAGTTCGTGTGCTCTGCGGCGCTACCTGCCATATTCACCAGGGTTCTGACCCTCGCAAGCCTCACCGTATTCCAGCACTATTTCTACATATTCCTCTACGTCTTCTTCCTCATGCTCGATCACCTGCTCATCTTCAGCGCGGCGGTGCTGGCGCTCAATACATCGATTGCCGACCGCTACATGAAGTACTGCAGGCCTGTCGGTGGCACTATACTGATAATCCTGGGGGTGTTGCTGCTCTTCGCACCCCACGTCCTTCAGTAGCACTGCACGGCACCTTCGTTTCCGGCAATTACGTTGACCTCATAGGGGGGCGATGCTACACTTCCGTGTCCCATGACCCGTATCGGCGTGCTATACCGACCCTATGTCGAGAGAGCCAGGACTCTCGCGGAAGCGATTCAAGCGCAACTCGCAACCCGTGGCATCACCACCTGGCTGGGCTCCGCCTGGGAAGAGGGAGAGGCAGCACGCCGGCTTGAGGGGACCGATCTTATTATCGGCATAGGTGGGGATGGTACGCTGCTGCACTGCGCCCGGGTGACTGCGCCCTCCGCTGTACCTGTCCTGGGCATCAAGCTCGGAAAGCTGGGTTTCATCACCGAGGTCAACGAGCACGAGCTTGAACACGTTCTTCCCCGCATCATTGATGGCGAGGGATGGATCGAGGAACGCACGATGCTCCAGGCGGCATGCGGCGGCGAAACGTTCCTGGCAATGAACGACGCAGTCATACGTTGCGCGGCCGTTCGCCTCGTGCACATCTCACTCCAGATCGACGGAGTGTGCGTGACAACCTACCGTGCGGACGGCATTATTGTGGCAAGCGCCACAGGCAGCACCGGCTATTCACTCGCCGCAGGCGGCCCGATACTCGCTCCAGAGTCCACAGACATCGTAGTGCAACCAGTGTGCAGCCACATCGGCCTGCGCCACGGACTGGTCTTGCCAGCAGGGACAAGCATCGGTCTCACCGTTGACCCCAGAGATGGGGTTGTGCTCAGTATAGATGGTCAGATAGAGAGACCTCTTCGTGGCGGCGACCAACTGACAGTCACAGCCAGTCCACACAGAGCACGCTTCCTCAGGGTCCGGCCACCCACCTATTTCTACGAGTCCCTGCACGAGAAGCTCAGAGGAGCACGAATGTGAATGTCACAAAAGCGCGGATCGGCGACGTGCCCCAGATGCACAAGATGATCAACGATTTTGCAAACCGCGGAGATATGCTGCCCAGAGCCCTTAGCCAGATCTATGAGAACCTGCGGGACTACTTCGTCATCAGGGACGGCGACATCGTCATCGGCTGTGCAGCACTCCACGTGAACTGGAAAGACCTGGCAGAGATCCGTTCGCTTGCCGTCGATGACAGCAGGCAGCACGAAGGACTCGGGGTCCTCCTCGTAGATGCGTGCCTTGAGGAAGCTCACTCGCTCGGATTATCACGTGTATACTGCCTTACACGCCAGCCCGGTTTCTTCGAGAAACAGGGATTCACCCTCATCGAAAGATCACAGCTGCCACACAAGGTCTGGGCTGAGTGCTACTACTGCCCGAAGTTCCCCGATTGTGACGAATACGCCATGGTTCGTGATGTAGAAGAGTTGGCTTCGCCACTCTCCACATAGCAGCAGTGCAATTACGATAGCCGCGGCATGGAACAAATGGAACAGCAAGTGTCGACTGAGCAGATATACAGTGGTCCGGCCATCACAGTGCGCGTCGACAGGGTGAGAAAGCCGAGCGGCATCATCACGACACGCGATGTCGTCGAGCACAGCGACTGTGTTGCCATCGTGCCGATCGACCGCGATGGGCAGGTGCTCCTCGTGCGGCAGTTTCGATACCCGGTCGACTGCACTCTGCTCGAAGTGCCGGCCGGTGGGATTGAGCCAGGTGAGGACGTCATTGACTCTGTTCGTCGTGAGCTGCAGGAAGAGACGGGCTATATTCCGGGGAAGGTGGATAAGCTCGGAGGCTTCTATTCGATTCCCGGCTACGGGACAGAATATCTCTACGTCTACGTCGCACGAGACCTGAAGCCAGGTCACCTCGTTGCCGAGGACACCGATGACATAGAAGTCGTCAGAGTGCCGCCGGAGGAAATACCCGGTCTCATCCTCTCAGGAAAGCTCTGCGATGCAAAGAGCATTGCGGCACTACTTACCTATCTGGCACGAGAGAAACACCTCTAGGCCAGCTTCGAGATAACCGCGTCGGCAACCTCACTGGTCGTCACCGCGGTCATGTCATCTCTGTCCGCCTTCATATCATAGGTGACGCTCTTCCCTTCCGCCAGCACCGCAGCGATAGCCGCCTCAAGGCGCTCTGCTGCCGACACCTCCCCGAGGTGGCGGAGCATGAGAACTCCCGAGAGCATAGTCGCAATGGGATTGACCCTGTTGAGCCCGGCGTACCTGGGAGCACTTCCATGCGTCGGTTCAAAAACGGCAATTTTATCTCCGAGATTGGCTCCGGGCGCCAGGCCAAGACCACCGACGAGACCGGCGCACAAGTCGGAGAGAAGGTCGCCATAGAAGTTCGGTGTCACCAGCACATCGAACTGCTGCGGCCGTTTGGCAAGCTGCATACAACAGGCATCAAGCAGGACATCAGTGAACTCGATATCCGGGTAGTCCGCAGCGACAGCCTGTGCAGCCCTGAGAAAGACACCGTCCGTATACTTCAGGATGTTCGACTTGTGAACTGCGGCGACTTTCCTCCGCCCATTTGCCCTGGCGTAGTCGAATGCGAAGCGCACAACACGCCGGCTCCCGGTGTCCGATATTACCCGCAGGCTAACCGCAGCATCAGGGGCAAGCTTCATACCCCTCGTCTCCAGTACAAGCGCTGCAAGACGCCCAGTGTCGGCTTCACCCAGGTCGTATTCAATACCAATGTAGAGACCTTCGGTGTTCTCCCGTACGACGACCACGTCGACGTCATCGTAGGGTGCGTAGACACCCGGATAGCTCTTGCAGGGTCGCAGGCACGCGTATAGATCCAGTTCCTGCCGCAGCGCCACGTTGACGCTTCGGAAGCCGCTCGCAATCGGGGTGGTAACCGGTCCCTTTATCGCCACGCCATTCCTGCGGATCGATTCGAGCGCAGCAGGCGGCAGCACAGTCCCCGTCTTTTCCTGGGCCTCAGCTCCGATTACCTGGTAATCCCACTCAAAAGCCACACCTGTGGCTTCGAGAACCCTCCTTGTCGCCTCTGCCACCTCAGGACCCACACCATCGCCTGGAATGAACGTCACACCATGTCTCACGAGACCTCCCAACAGCACCCTGCCAGGGCCACCCCGACGGGCTACGCATTCACGTCCAATGTGCCATGCTGCCTTATATACGGTACAAGTCCGCCGGCTGCGAGTATTCTGGACATCAATGGTGGCATCCTGCCGCAGTTGATGGTGCCACCCGTGCGGTGATTCACAACAACACCTTCGTCCAGGCGTATCTCCAGCTCATCTCCGTCGCGAATCTCCGACGTATCACAGACAAGCACTACGACTCCCTGGTTGATGGCGTTACGGTAGAAGATACGGGCGACGGACTTGGCGAGTATGGCCGAAACACCGGCCATCCTGATGACAACCGGTGCGTGTTCCCTGCTCGAACCAAGGCCGAAGTTCCTGCCACCCACAAGGACATCACCCGGCTTCACCCTGCCGTGGAACCCCGGCAGCCTGTCCTCCAGCGCATGCTTCGCCAGCTCCGGCAGATCACTGCGGAGGTGCGCGAAACGGCCGGGTATTATGTCATCTGTCGATACATCATCACCAATAGTGATGGCGTTTCCTACGAGCACAGACTGTTCCATGATCAGACAATCTCCCGTGGATCGGTAATCACGCCGCACAGCACCGTGGCAGCCGCAGTGGCCGGGCTCGCCAGATAGACATAGGCATCTGGATTGCCCATGCGTCCCTTGAAGTTGCGGTTTGCAGTGGAAAGGCAGACCTCCCCGTCCCCGGGAATACCTTGATGAAGACCCAGACATGCGGCACATCCCGGTGGCAGTATCACCGCCCCGAACTCCACGAGCGACGCGACATATCCTTTCTCGATTGCCTGTAACAGGACATCCCGGGATGCGGGAGCAACCAGGAATCGGGTCGCCGGTGACTTCTTTCTTCCGGCAACCATGTCTGCCACAAGCGCGATGTCTTCAAGGCGTCCGTTGGTACAGGTACCTACGAACACCTGATCAACGTGCACATCTCCCAATTCCACGGCCGGACGTACATTGTCGACGGTATGGGGACAGGATACTACCGGCACGAGGGAGTCCAGTGCGACCGCAATCCTTTGCGCGTACTGCGCATCGCGATCTGCCGCCAGAGGAACATAGTCGCTCGCCCGCCCTACCTGCATCAGATAGTCGCGCGTTCGTTCGTCGCTCGGAAACAGGCCGACCTTGGCGCCAGCCTCCACGGCCATATTGGAGACAACCAGTCTGTCTGGCACGGAGAGGGTATCTACTCCCGGACCGGAAAACTCCAATGCCATGTAGGTTGCGCCATCGGCCCCGATGAGGCCGATGAGGTGCAGTATGAGGTCTTTCGAACACACCATGGTCGAGAGTCGTCCCGAGAGAGAAACCTGCAACGACTCCGGAACACGGAACCAGTTCTTGCCGAGGGCCATGGCGACTGCGACGTCGCTGGACCCCATGCCGGTGCCAAACGCGCCAAGCGCTCCCGCAGTAACACTGTGGGAGTCGGCGCCTACAATAACGTCGCCGGGTCGCGCGTATCTTTCCGCTACTATCTGGTGGCACACTCCCTCGCCCACCTCGCTTACGACACAGCCACAGTCACGACCAAACTCGCGCATGACGACATGATCGGTTGAGAGTTGTCGTGCCGGACTCGGCGCCGCATGATCCATGAACAGGACCGTCCGGGAGGGATTGGCGGCAGACTCGAAACCTGCCTCTTTGAATAATCGTATCGTCAACGGACCTGTCGTGTCCTGAACGAAGACGAGATCGACACGCGATATCACAATGTCGTGTGCCCGCGCGTCCGTACCTGATCTGTCCGACAGTATCTTCTCAGCGAGCGTCTTGCCCATGAATTCTAACCTATGACGGCCAGCGTCTGGTTCACCTGCACTTTGTCTCCTGGTTGCAGGTTGATAACGATGACCTTGCCGTCCTCCGGAGCGGGGAGCACGTTTTCCATCTTCATTGCCTCAAGCACACAGATACCATCACCTGCCCGCACTTCATCGCCGATTTCGACAAGATACCGAATCAGCGTACCGGGCATGGGAGCTAGAAGAGGAGTGCCGGCGGCCGTCTCCGTCTCCTCCGGTGGCGGTGACTCCGTTTCTTTGGGTTGGGAAGTCAGTACTTCGGGTGTCGCACCGAGGCTGCCGGATCGAGCCTGCTCGAAAGCCTCATCCTCGCGGCGGATATCCTCCAGCGTCTTGCCCCTCGTTTCTTCCGGGGGTACTTCTAATCCATACTTCCACCGCAGGAAACGCATACCGGAAGTGGGATACAGCACGTATGTCAGAACATCCTCGGTGTCGCTGGTAATGTCCGCCACGTCACGCTTCGCAGCCTCGAGTTCGGGATCAAGGACATCGGCGGGGCGGCATGTGATAGGCTTCTCGCCTCGCTCGTAACCCTTCAAGATGATGGCCTCCACCTCGGGATCGACCTGAGCTGGAGGTCGCCCATACAGGCCGAAGACGTACGCCTTTACCTGTTCCGACACGACCTTGTAGCGACCAAAGAGCACGTTACTCACCGCCTGGGAACCGATTATCTGGCTCGTCGGGGTCACAAGCGGCGGATATCCAAGATCCTTTCTGGTCTGTGGCAACTCAGCATAGACATCGGCGAGCCTGTCGAGCGCATTCGCCTCTTTCAACTGCGCCACCATGTTGCTGAACATACCGCCTGGAACCTGGTGCCGGAGGACCGCAGTATCGATGACAGAGAATCCGGTGTCTACAAGGTAGTCACGGTACTTAGGCGCGAGACCTTCCAGCACATCGTCCAATTCGAAAATGCGGTCAAGATCGAGTTCCGTATCCCTGGGAGTGCCACGCAATGCTGCGACTATCGTCTCGACGGCCGTGTGTGAAGTCCTCATCGCAAGAGGAGCCAGGCACGTATCGAGAATGTCGACACCGGCTTCAACCGCCTTCAAGAAGCTCGCAGGCGCCATGCCGCTCGTCGCATGACTATGCAGCGCAACCGGTATGTCGAGCGCAGCCTTCAATGAAAAGATGAGGTCGTACGCATCGTCGGGCGACAGGAGGCCTGCCATATCCTTGACGCAGATGCTGTCCGCTCCCATATCCTGCAGAGTCAGCGCCTTATCCACGAAGTAATCCACCGTGTACACCGGCCCACCCAGCTTATGCTCTGTGAGCGAGTAGCACACTGCCGCCTGGAGATGCTTACCACTCCTTTTTACGGCATCCATAGCTGTCACCAGATTGCGTTCGTCGTTTAGCGCGTCGAATGCGCGGAACACATCGATGCCATTATCTGCTACGCGACGGACGAATTCCTCCACCACGTCATCGGCATAGTTACGGTACCCCACCAGATTCTGTCCTCGGAGCAGCATCTGCAGCGGCGTGTGAGGCGCAGCTTTTCTGAGAAGACGGAGGCGCTCCCACGGGTCTTCATTCAGGAAGCGTGTCATAACATCAAATGTCGCGCCACCCCAGACCTCGATAGACCACAGGCCCAGCCCATCCAACCCTGGAGCAAGCGCAAGCAAGTCCTCCGTCCTCACCCTGGTGGCCAGCAAAGACTGGTGACCGTCGCGCAGTGTGAGGTCGGTAATCTGCACAGGCGTCGGTTCGTACATTACGCGTTCGACTCCTTCGAGAGCAATTATGCGGAATACGTATTCTACTGTGAATCTATTGCTATAATCAAAGACGCGTGCATCAGACATAGCGGTGCACGCAAACAGACCATGGACAGGACACACTTCGTGTGGGGGACGCGCACGTTCCTGATGGGCATAGTGAATGTGTCTCCTGACTCCTTTGCCGGCGACGGCATACACTCGCCAGTCACTGCCCTCGAAATCGCCACTCGCATGGTAAAGGAGGGAGCGGACATCATTGACATCGGCGGCGAATCGACGAGGCCAGGCTCGGAACCGATATCCCTTGATGAAGAACTGTCACGCGTATTGCCGGTAGTTCGAGCCATACATCGCGACCTCGATATACTACTCAGTGTCGATACCTATAAGTATGAAGTGGCAAGGGCCGCTCTTGAGGCCGGGGCTGGCATCATCAACGACATCTGGGGTTTGAAGATGGAGCCGCGGCTTGCCGAACTAGCCGCCGAACACGGGGCAGGAATGGTCCTCATGAGCAACCAGCGCGATGTGGCGCCCAACCACGACGTGCAGTTTGACGACATCGTGCAAGTCGTCGCCGATGACCTGACGAGGGCCACCCGTCAGGCTATTGAGAGGGGCGTACCGGCAGATCGTATTATCATCGACCCGGGCATCGGCTTCGGAAAGACACAGCCACAGAATCTGCTGCTTTTGCGACGCCTCCACGAGTTGCGTTCGCTCGCTTACCCGCTTCTTATAGGCACTTCCAGGAAGTCCGTGCTGGGCCACGTGCTGCAACTTCCCCCGTCAGAACGGCTGGAGGCCACAGCAGCGACCGTCGCACTTGCCATACAGAAGGGAGCAGACATCGTACGCGTACACGACGTCAAGGAGATGCGGCGCGTCTGCCAGATCACAGACGCTATCGTACGGGGGTAGCAACATGCCACAGACAGACGTATATCTCGGTCTGGGATCAAACATTGGCGACAGGGCAGGAAACCTCACCGCAGCCCTTCGGGCTCTATCGCCCTACATGGAGCTAGTGACGGTTTCGAACGTCTACGAGACGGAACCCGTAGGCTTCGACCACCAGCCTCACTTCCTCAACCTCGTCTGCCACACGGTGATGGCCATGTCTCCGGGGGAGCTTCTCCACCGCACACAAGCCATAGAGGCACAGCTTGGGCGACGACCCGCCTTCAGGAACGGACCACGCGTCATTGATATCGACATCCTGCTCTACGGCAACATCTGTATCCATACCGAGAAACTGGAGATCCCGCATCCGGGCATTCCCACAAGGTCGTTTGTACTCGCGCCGCTGGCCGAGATAGCTCCCGACTTCGTACACCCCACGCTGCAGAAAACCATCAAACAACTACTGCGCGAGACTCCCGATCACCACTGGGTCCGCGCTGTACATGGAGGTGACGATGTACCAGTTGTTCGTTGAAGAACACTTCGACGCGGCGCACTACCTGCCCGAGTATCACGGAAAATGTGAGCGGATGCACGGCCATCGGTTCAAAGTTGTGATCCGCGCCGAGAGCCCAACTATCGGCACGGATGGTATGGCCTACGACTTTGCAGAGATGAAACGCGACCTGCGTGAGGCGTTAGCACAGCTGGATCATCGCTGCCTTAACGAGCTCGACCAGTTCACAACAGTACCGCCCTCAAGCGAACACATCGCGTCCTGGCTTTATGAAACACTGCAGCCACGGTTCGCAGGCAAGCCGGTACGCCTCAGCGCCGTCGAGGTATGGGAGTCTCCCACCACCGGAGTAGTTTTCACTCCTTAGTCCTGCATCTCAGGTGGCAGGAGATTCGGAATCGCATCTGTGATGGGATAATAGTAGTCACAACCCCTGCAATAGAGAGAGCCAGTCACAATCTCCGCGTCATCCCGTTCCGTCACCGTCAGTCCGAGGTGACCCTTGCAGACGGGACAGACCAGTATCTCGACCAGTTCCTCTTTCATTCGGAGCGTATTATAGCAGCGTCTCCCGCGTGAGCAGTGTGCGCGGGCCAGTGCTATAATTCCGTGAGGAGAATAGTGAGTATGACCGTCCAGATAAAGAAGACGTATCGCGGCCTCAACCCGGAAATGCTGTACGACGAGATTCGGGACACTGTCGGGCGACATGGGCTTAATGCCGCACAGGCAAACCTCCAGACCTATTCAGTTTCGAGCGGAGCGACGCAGTCGCGCGTGACCGTTCCGGTGCGCAACAGCGACGGCACAGAGTGTGGCAGCATTCACATCCTGGGCTCAGCCCATGGCGATGTGCGAATGACTGTCATCCTGCATGACACGCTTGTTTCGTCCGAGGTCGTGCAGGCGCTGCAAGCCGACATCGACTTCATGCTCGGAGCATACGAGGTGAAGTGGTAATCTCGACCCGCAGGGCGTGCGCATAGCGATAGCGAGGCCGGCGGCAGCCTGGGCCATCGTTCTCAAGGCACTACATCCGTATAGCGCGCCAACCGTGCCGAGGTACGGTAAAGGTCCTGTACCGTGATGCCTGCTGTTTCCATGGCATCCATTATGTCGCCAATCCTCTCCTGCACCAGGCCCACATGCAGGCGCATGAGCTGGCAGATCTGGGTTGTTCGTTCTGGAGAACCGGCCAATACCTGCACGGGACACCTGCCACCACAGTACGGATTCACGCCACACCAATCACAACCCAATACGACTCGATAACCGACAAGAGAGTGCAACGACTGTCGCAACAACTCCGCGGATGCATCAGGAGACAATGCCCCAATGGACAAAGGCAAGTCCGCACATGCGGTGAGCCTGCCACCCACGATGTCGTAGTTCTCAGCCAGCTCGACAGCACACGCGCTGTGCCCACGGGCCCTGCCGCAAAGCAGATAGAGTATCAGTTCGTTTATGTGAACGATGGATAGCAGCCTGCCCTGGCACAATTGCATCACGTAGGTGTCCAGCACCTCTTCCAGCTCCTCAGCATAGAACCGCACATACGCCGGAAAATCGCGGTACGGCGCGGGTGACTCCGCCCAGTGCCAGAAGAAATGACCAACGAGACCCCGCTGATAGTACCTCATGAACTGATTGAAGCAGGACTGAAGCGACTGGTGCTCCCGGAGCGTTGACCAGAAGAGAATGTCTCCACAGAAGACCTGTGGCAACCGCATAAGGCCAGCCTCTATGGATGCGAGATCCGTACCGGGGCGACAGCGACGATGCTGCTCTTGATCACCATCTATGGACACCGAGAGGATTCCCACCCGTTTCCAGAGTTCAGGATGCATTTCGATGCCTCTCCACAAGAGCTGTCCGTTGGTGTACAGCATGTAGCTCGTCCGAGCCGCAATAGGAGAGCAGTCCAGTCGCTCAATGAGCTCACCGATTCGGTCTATCGCCAGCAGCGGTTCACCGCCGTACAGGGCTACCGTCACCGGCCGGATGCCACATGCCATAGCCACACGAACAATCGCGTCGGCGTCCCGAGCAGGATCGCATTCCAACTCTGCCACCAGATGTGCCCTCTCGGCACACCCTGAGGCGATGGCTGTGTTGATACATCCGTCACACTGCGCATTGCACCGGCCCGTCACCGTGAGGTGGATAATAACGTCGTCCACTTCAGTGTACCCGCCATCGCACACCGGCACACCGGACATGCACACAGCATCGGGTCGCGCCAGGTCGCCAAACCGTGGGTGCACTGGTCCGCGCCGGCTACGCAACTCGGAGAGTCTGCGCATCAGCCGAGACGCGGCACGGAGATCCTCAGTTCCAGTGTACATCTGACTCCTTGAGGCGCATGGTGGTCATCTGGACAGGAAGCATCAATCTCCAGCGGTTTTTCGGAGAAGGAGCACGGCACAGATGACAGTGATTATGAACAGTACACTGCCACTGGCCGTGAAGGCAACGGTGAAGCCAAACCGGTCTATGAGAAACCCCACTACAGGGGCAAGCACGCCGCTACCCTCCATGGAACCGAAGTAGTACAGGCCAAGCACGGAAGAACGCCTGTCCGCAGGTGTGTGCTCGACCACATAGGACTCCGATGCAGGTGCGCGCGCGTACATGACCGCCCCGAGAACAAGCAGAATGCCCATTGCGATCAGCGCCGAGCCAACGAGATCAAGCAGTACCAGTGCGGGTCCTGAAATCAGTGCACAGCCGATCACTACTCGCATCCTGCCGATGCGGTCAGAGAGGTAGCCACCCAACACCGCTGCCCATAGCCCGGTTGAGTAGAACAGGGCTACCGCCAGAGCCGCATGGTGCTCCGCATAACCGAACACGTCGACCAGATAGAGGGGAATGAACGTCAGCACAGCGAGGATCGCCGCCACCGTGAAGCTGGTGAGCGCAAGAAACGTGGCCATCCGACGCCAGTCAACCCCGACCCTTTCGCCATTCTGTTGCGGCGCACCGGGAGATTGACTCACTGATCCTGCATCCACGACAACAGGGCGTTCCCTGCGACCGAGCAACACGAAGAACGTCATCCCGAAGATCAGTGCTGGGACAGCCAGTCCGACGAACGGCATGCGCCAACCCCACGCTGCAGCCACAGCAGCAGCCACAAGCGGGGCAAGGAAATAACTGACGCTCCCGCCCACCATATGCACACCTAGCGCTCTACCCCGGTGAGAAGGTTCGGTCACGCGCGAGATTGCGGACGGGGCTGCGGGATGATAGCCACCGCCAAGTAATCCCATGAGGGCAAGGGACACCAGCAACATCGTATAGCTGAGCGAGAGCCCCACCATAAGGCCCGTGAGAGCAACTCCGCTGATGCCCACCAGCAGCAGGCGCCGGGCCCCGAACCTGTCCGCAAGCCATCCAGCCGGCATCTGAGAGAACCCGTAGGGGATCGAGAACGCAGAGACCACAAGCGCAGCCCGCGTGTAGTCAAGCCCGAACTCGTCGCGAATGAACGGCAGCAAGGGTACGGGTAGGGCCGTCACAAGATGATGCGCCAGGTGCGCACACGAAAAGAGCACGACGATCCCGGCCGGAAGAGACAGCCGAAATCCTGCACGGGTCGTTGGCGCGTCAGGTCTCTTGCTCATCGGGTCATCCGCTGCGTGATCCACGCAGCCACGTCATCGATTACATCCCGTGAGGCACTCAGGTAGTGGCACTCCCCGCGATACTCCCGGTAGTCAGCCCGATACTTGCCGGCGATACGCCGCGCGACAGCGGGAGGCGTTGCCCTGTCCTTTGAGCCAACTGCCACCAGTGCCGGACAATCTACTCTACGTTCATCAATTGCAACAGCTCCCCGAAAGATGTCCCACAGCGCTCTGCCCGATTCATACACAAACGACCGGTACACTACGGACTGCTCGCGGGGTGACAGCGTGTTGAGAAGTCCGTATCGTGCGTTGCCAGGCGGGATTATAAACGGCCTGCGACACAATGCATCGAGGATGTTCGCCGATACTGCCAGGACTACCGATGGGCTGACCGGGACTACGCCTCGGGGCGCCACAGGGCTGAGCAGTACGAGCGCATGGAGTGCCTGCAGTTCCGCCAGTTTCTGAGCAACGAGCGCCCCCATGCTGTGTCCTACCACAACGGGAGGAGTTGCAAGCGCCGAAGCAACCTCCCTCACCTGACCCACATAGTCCATGATGCCGACATGGTGAAGGCCGGCAGTGTCCTGTGGTAGCTCGTGGCACAGCAGCGTCACTGCGTGAGTCTCGAAACCGCGGCTCTCAAGAACCCGACGGAAGCGGTTCCAGTGTCCAGAATCAGCCCACATTCCGTGGATGAACAGGACTGGCGGGTGATTCACGTTCTGCGATGCTCCACACTGCTGACCATAGAATACGCTGCGGAGCGCTCAGTATAGCCGTTTTTCGAACACGAGGGAACCGACCCAACAAACGGCAGGAGATGGTGACGCAACACGGGCTTAAGCAACAACCAGGTGGCGCGCGGCCAAAGCCATGCCAGAAGGTCACCGCCTCGAGAGATTCACGTGTGTTATCGAACCTACGGGCGGAGACGCTCCAGTCGGGACAGGCGATGCCAGTGCCATACTCGATCCGTGGCTTGTCAAGCGCCTGCGGTTATCCTGCCCACCGGGATGACGTAGAGAGGCGATTCCTCCTTCGGCATCTCCAGGAGGTCTTTCACTTCGTCATCGTTGAACGCGCCGACCACAACAGTGCCAAGGTCAAGTGCTACGGCCTGAAGGTAGACGTTCTGGGCAGCATGTCCCGCCTCCATGTGCACGTATCGCACACCACGATCGCCATACCTCACCGTCGTCCTTTCGTACACCGCACTGATGACCAACGTAATTGCACCATCCCGTACACAGCTCTGCCTCACCGATGCCGCCGTTAGTTCCTCCCTTACGTCACCGCTCCGGATCTTCACCACCTCGTGCTCGTGCGGAATGTACCGGTAGATACCCGCTTCCAGTCCTATTACCTCGCCCGCCACCAGGTATACCTCCAGCGGGTACAGCCCTCCGGCAGAGGGCGCTGTTCTCCCTCCCCAACCAACAGTGATTCCCTGCGCAGCCCACAACAACTGGGAGATGTCCTCCAGAGCCAATGGTGCATCCGCGTATTCCCTGATCGACCTTCTCTCATATAGCGCTTCTTCGACCGTCATCTCGCCCACGAGTCTCACCTGCGGAAGAGCCACGGATTCCCTGTCTTCCGGCGGTCTCTGCTCAGGAGGAATTGCGGTTGTGTTGCACGCCGCAACCGCCATTACCAAGAGCAGTGCCAGTAACAACGTTTTCATGTCGCCTCACCTCGCTTCTCACTGCACAAATGCCACGTAACGGATGCCACGCAATATCCATGGCCCGCACCCATTAACCTAGTAGTCCTGCATATGGCGTGTCAAACCACGACACACATGAAACACGCGTCGACTTCGTGCGCGCATACTCTTTGACTCTTACGACGCTGCCTGCGATCCTGTCGCATTTTTGTTCCCAGCCTGCAATTCTTTACACTATGGTTGCGGAGCGCCACACACAGATAACGATCGTGGCGCCCCGATATTCCGAGTAGGAGGTGTAGTTGGATGGAAGCTCTTCCGTTCTTGATAACGGTTGCTGTGTTCGCCGCTATCGGTCTGGCCATCAAGATCGCAGCATTGCGACACCTGAAGCAACTCGGACAGGAGCAAGACAGCTCCCGCAGGTAGCTGAGAAGCTACGTGGCGCATGGGCGTGCCGCCCCCAGCATCGTGCTGACGAAGCACTGGGCGCGGCACGCCCGCGTGCCACCACTGCTCCACTCGACCACGTCGACAGGTTCCATTCGCGACCCCGATGCAGCGCACGCGTACATTGACTTCATTCGTGACTCGTGATAGCGTCGCATCATTCCACAGGGGGTGCACTAGCATGATCATCGACAGGATCGAGAATCTCGCACGATACGAGTTCCTGGGATCCCGCTTCGCGAAGGCATTCGAGCTACTGAAGACCGGCAATCTCACCGCGAAAGAAGCCGGCACCTACGAAGTCGACGGGCGCAAGCTCTACTACATGGTCCAGAACTACACCACCAAACCAAAGGAGGAGCGCCGCTTCGAGTCACACCGCATATATGCTGATATTCAGGCGGTTTTTGCCGGCAGGGAAGCGATGCCGGTGACGCAGGTAACCGGGCTGGAAGTACAGTCGGAGTACGACGAGGCCAAGGACATCATGTTCTTCGCTACACCGACCGACTACTCCGAATTGAAGATGGGCGCGGGTGACTTCGTGATTCTCTTCCCCAATGAGGCGCACATGCCTCAGTGTGAGTGGGGTGGCCCGGCACAGGTCAGTAAGATAGTGTTTAAGGTTGCCCTCGACTGAGAGCCGGCGAGAACCATCTCCCCCAAACACAGATTCTCGGGGCGCACGACTCATGCCGGTGTGAACGACTTCGGTCGCCTCACCAGCAGCACCGCAGGAAGCGAGATCGCATAGAGGGCGGCGAAGAGCACAAACGCCCAGTGATACGTTCCCATACTATCGTACAGCATGCCGGCCACCAATGGACCGGTCGCCGTCCCAAGGTTCAACAGCAGGCTGATCATGCCGAAGATGGAGCCGTAGTGCGCGAGGCCGAAGCTGTTGCTGGTGAGCATCGACACCGTCGGCAGCCAGCTTCCCGCACCAAACCCCATCAATAGCGAATACGTCCAGATGATGGCCATGGATGAACTACTGTCTACCTGTAACACAACGATCAGGCCCGACGCCTGCAGTGAAAGCCCGATGGCGGATGCATACCGCGCCGACATCTTGTCGCACAACCACCCGAAGATGAACTTACCAACACCGCTGCCGAAACCAATAGCGCCAAGCGCGACGGCAGCTGCTTCAGTGCGGAAGCCAAGATCTATCAGATTGGGCCCCTGCGACTGGAGTCCTCCCATACTGCTGAAATTGCCGAACAGATAGGATACCGCAAGGAGCCAGAACGCCGACGCCGCAGCCGCCTGTCGCAAAGTCAATCCCGCGCTCGTACCGGGACGAAACTCAGGAGGAGCTTCGGCGACCGGTGCGCCATCGGGATGCAACCCCATCTCCGCGGGACGAGTGCGTACCGTCAACAGTGCCAGGGGAATAATAGAGAGCCATACGATGACCGCCATAGAGAAGTACGCTCCACGCCATCCGAGCATCTCGATCAGGTAACCGGCCACAGGAGCCATCACGACTCCCCCCGCACCGATCCCCGACGACATGAGGCCGACAGCCAGACCACGTTTCTTCTTGAACCAGTTGGAGACCACCGCACTGCACGGCACCGACCCGATACCAGCCGCGCCAGTACCCACCAACACATAGCCCAGATAGAAGAGATACAGCTGGCTCATCACGCTAAGCAGCACGAAGCCGAGACCCATCACTATCGCTCCCAGCACGATCACCAGTTTCGCGCCACGTTTGTCGACCAGCCGTCCCACCGGAAGCGATGCCACTCCCATCATTACAAAGAAGATGGTGAACCCGACCATTATCTCGCCCCGGCTCCACCCAAGAACCGACTGCAAAGACTGGACGAAAAGGCTGTAGATGAAGGAGCCGCAGCCGATGCTGATGAGCAGACAGAGGAAAGTAAACGCCACTATCCAGTATCCGTAGAAGAACCGGCGGGGGCGAAGGATCTGCGACGCGCGGGTGCTCATACGTATGCCGGAAGAAGGTGCTATTATACCAGAGGACTACGCTTTGGATGAGTGCTGGGTACATGGGAGCACGTGCCAGGGAAGGACCGGCTGCCTCCTATCCCGCTGCCGGGGGAATCATCAGTTCACGACGGAAGTACTTCTTCGTCATCAACAAGCAGTCCGGCAACTACTTCAAGTGGCTGGTCCAGATGCGAATCGGCGAGTTCCTCACCACTGAGGGAGTCACAGGCGAGGTGCACTACCTCAGAGACACCTGCACCTTGAGGACAAGGCTGTTTGAAGCATACAACGACGGCTTTCGGGATTTCGTAATGGTCGGAGGTGACGGCTCCGTTTCGCTCGTC
Organism: Dehalococcoidia bacterium; assembly: GCA_003562475.1. Lineage (GTDB taxonomy): Bacteria > Chloroflexota > Dehalococcoidia > GIF9 > AB-539-J10 > SKVJ01. Next base: position 33,586 of record PWUU01000083.1, read on the forward strand.
GCGAGCCTGCTGCGTGGAAAGGACTGCCGTGTAGGCATCGTACCGGTCGGCACCACCAACATGCTGGCGCAGCTACTGGGTATTCCTCTTGGCACACGCCGTTCTCTCGAAGTACTCCTGACATCCAACCGCACCCGCGCAATCGACGCACTGGAGATCGACGGCAATCTGTACTTCCTCAACGCATCGGCGGGGCTGTCCTCTTTCTCCATCTCCGACCTGCGCACCGTGGAGAAATCCTATCTTAAGC
>PWUU01000101.1 GCA_003562475.1 Dehalococcoidia bacterium
CCTTCCACTCCGCGGGAAACCTCTCCGGAGCATGAGGGTCGAGTCTTTTCCTGTACTCCTGCCAGCTTGCCCGGTCCTTCACAGGGTGGTCCAGGTACATTGGCATCTTCTGTGGATCCCTCTTGTCGATGCGCACTACCTGCCCTCCCTCGTTGACGAGGGTAAGGGTGTGGACGTCTTCGCCGAGCATCTGTATCTCATACGTAGGTACTATCGGGGGAACCGCATACACATAGGTTCCCCCGAGCACGTTGAGGCGTTTGTCCATGTACAGACCGGTTTGGATCTCACGTAGCACTCGAATGTGATCGAACTCAAGATAGCGGCGAAGGGCGCGAAAATCGGTGAGCTCGGCGGGTGCACCCCTGCTTACCCAAACCTCGGGGGTTTCCATCCAGAAATCGTTGAGCCATGGTGCAAGCAGGCAGAGATCGCCTGTGCGCTTGAATCTGCAGATGTCGAGAAACCGCTGTCTCACAGAATCCGTCATGATGCGCCTCTGTTCACTGCCTGTGGGCTGCGACGAGCCTCTCTGCCTCTTGAACCGCTGCGGCGCAATCCTCGGCGAAGCCCTCGGCGCCTATCTGGTCGGCGTACTCGCGGGTGATCGGCGCTCCACCAATCATCACCCGGACTTGATCTCTCAGGCCGGCGTCATCCAGGGCCTTCAACACCTCGGTCATGTTCGTCATGGTCATAGTGAGGAGTGCCGACATGCCGACGATGTCCGGAGCATGTTCCCTCACCGCATCCACGAAAGCAGTTGCCGGGACGTCTACTCCAAGATCGATTACCTCGAATCCTCCGCACTCAAGCATGATGCGTACGATATTCTTGCCGATATCGTGGAGGTCGCCCTCCACCGTTCCGAGAACGACCTTGCCTTTCCCGTACATGTCGCCCGCTGCGAGATAAGGCTTGAGCTGCTCGACACCTCTGTTCATCGCCCTGCAGGCGATGAGGACCTCCGGCAGGAATACCTCCCCACCGTGGAAGAGAGTGCCCAGCTGCTGGATGCCGGGGACCAGGCCCTCATTGAGTATGGTGATCGGAGGGGCCTGATTGGCGAGCGCTTCTCTGACGAGTTTGATTGCCTCCTGGTCATCGCCATTCTGAACTGCCTCTGCAAGACGTGAGCCGTCCCATGCCATGGACTGACCTCCTTTGTATCGGTGTTGTGCCGGCCTGCCTGTATGAGATGACAGGCCTGGTGTACGATCCAGGCTGCCATTGTATGACACCTCACTGCAGCTGGCAATGCGGCACCCTCGTCGACAGTGTGCACGACTCGCGCTTCTTGCCAGTCTCGTCAGTTTCGGGCACAATGTCCGACGGACTGAAACCAGTGGAGAGGAGCACCATGAGAGAAGTTGTCGTAGTCAGCGGTTGTCGCACGGCCATAGGCGCATTTGGTGGCAGCCTTAAAGATATCCCGGCCATCGAGCTCGGGTCACTGGTAATTCGGGAGGCGTTGAAGCGCGCTGGCTTGAAGCCGCGAACCGGACCGTGGTTTTATGCGGTAAGCCCCGATCGTGTGAAGGAAGAGGGTGTCATAGAGCTTGAGCGGCGGTTTTATGCGTACGATGACGAGTTGCGCGAAGTGCAGGTGGATGAAGTCGTGATGGGGAACGTGTTGCAGGCTGGCCTTGGACAGAACGCTACCCGGCAGGCCTCGATTCGAGCTGGTATTCCGAAGGAAACTCCGGCCTACACGGTGAACAAAGTGTGCGGCTCAGGCCTCAAGGCGATTACGGTTGGTGCGCAGACGATAATGCTGGGAGAAGCGGATGTCGTAGTCGCGGGAGGCATGGAGAGCATGAGTTGCGCTCCCTATGGACTGCCCAAGGCGCGATGGGGATACAGGATGGATGTCGACGGTATAGGTGAACTGCGCGACCTGATGGTGTTCGACGGACTATGGGAGATCTTCTATGGTTTCCACATGGGTAACACGGCTGAAGAGGTTGCGGCGCGCTACGAGATCACGCGAGAGGATCAGGACGAGGTCGGCGCGATGAGCCACCAGCGAGCCCGCGCAGCAATCGCGAGCGGACTGTTCAAGCAAGAGATTGTGCCGGTTGAGATTCCGCAGCGCAAGGGCGAAACGGTAGTATTCGATACAGATGAACGTCCCATGGATACCAATAAGGAAAAGATGGCAAAGTTGAAGCCTGCTTTCCGGCCCGAGGGTACAGTGACAGCGGGAAACTCATCAGGCATCAACGATGCCGCTGCGGCGGTGGTCATAATGTCTCGCGAAAAGGCGGCGGAACTGGGATTGACTCCAGTGGTGAGCATGAAGTCGTTTGCCTCCGGAGGTGTGGATCCCAAGTATATGGGCATAGGTCCGATCCCCGCGATTCGAAAGGCGCTGTCACGCGCCGGAATCGGCGTTGGCGATCTCGACGTGGTAGAGCCGAACGAAGCGTTTGCGGCGCAGGCAATCGCGTGCGTACGCGAACTCGGCCTTGACTGGGAAAAGACAAATCCCCACGGTAGTGGCATCTCGCTGGGTCACCCGATCGGCTGCACAGGGGCACGGCAGACAGTGACGCTGATGCACGATATGGCGCAACGAGGTCTGCGTCGAGGGCTCGTGAGCATGTGTATCGGTGGCGGCCAGGGCATGGCGGCGGTGTTCGAGAGGGAAGCCTGATCAACTGCCTTTCTTGGAGTAGTCTGGACACCAGGTGGCGTGCGGACGCTCACGCCGGTGGCAGGCGCTGCGCCAGTTCCACTTGCAGCTGTCGCAGAGGATGACGCTGAGTCCCAGCGCGCGCTTCACGCGGATGCGAAGAAGGTCGATCCGGCTGGGCCCATGAGATGTCATTGCTCTGTATCCTCTCCTCTCGCTTGTTGATGAGAGACCGTCCAGAAATGATCCGCCCTAGATGTCTTTGGTCAGGTTGGCCAGGAACTCGGCATTGTTATGCGACCTGGCCATTCGCTGCAGAACTCGTTCTGTAGCCTCCCCAAGGCTCTGTGCATCGTCATTCAGCATGCTGACCATGCGGCGAAGCAACCAGACCTGGCGCAGTGTCTCCGGATCGAGCAGGAGTTCCTCTCTACGGGTACCGCTCGGGATGATGTTGATTGCCGGGAACATGCGTCGCTCGGACATCTTCCGGTCGAGATGTAGCTCCATGTTCCCTGTTCCCTTGAACTCCTCGTAGATAAGCTCATCCATTCTGCTGCCGGTGTCGATCAGGCAGGTGGCGATGATGGTCAGGCTGCCGCCCTGATCGGTATTCCTGGCGGTTCCGAAGAAGCGCTTAGGTGGGTGGAGTGCTGCTGAGTCGATACCTCCCGAGAGCGTGCGTCCGCTCGCCGGCATGGCCAGGTTGTATGCCCTGGTAAGGCGTGTGATGCCGTCGAGCAGGACTACTACGTCCTTGCCAAGTTCGACAAGACGTTTGGAGCGCTCGAGCGCCAGTTCAGCCACCCGTGTCTGTGTCTCCACCGGCTCGTCAAACGTAGCGGCGATAACCTCACCATTGACGGACCGCCTCATGTCGGTGACCTCCTCGGGACGCTCCCCGATCAGGCAGACGATGAGGTGGATGTCCGGATGATTCGTCGCGATCGCATTGGCAATCTTCTTGAGCAGCACGGTCTTGCCCGCCTTCGGGGGAGACACGATCAGGCCTCTCTGGCCACGTCCAATGGGAGTAATAAGGTCTATGAGACGCGTGGATAGCTCATCCTGTGTGGTCTCAAGGGTGATTCGTCTATCGGGAAACAAAGGTGTGAGGGAAGAGAATGTGGGTCGCTTCTTGGCAGTTTCCGGATCCAGACCATTGATGCTCTCAACCCTCAAGAGTCCGTAGTACTTCTCTCCCTCCTTGGGAGGGCGTGCCTGGCCGCAGACATGGTCGCCATCCCGCAGATTGAAGCGGCGAATCTGCGAATTGGAGACGTAGACATCGCTCGATCCACGCAGGAAGCTCTCCTGCCGGAGGAATCCGTAACCCTCGCTCATGATCTCAAGGATGCCTTGAAGGAACAGGTTTCCCTGCTGTTCTGCCTGTGACTTCAGTATATGGTTGATGAGATCAGCCTTCTTCATTGAGGAATAGCCCGTCATTCCTTGTTCCTTCGCGATCTCCTCGACCTCGTCGCGATTCTTGCCTTCAAGCTGTGCCATAGTAAGCATGATTCTCCCCCGGGTCCGTATAACCGGCGGCTCACTGCGTCGGCAGTATGCCGCCACTACCCATTACCTTGTTCCAGTCCTCCGCGAATCGCCGCACCCCGATATCCGTCAACGGGTGCTCAAACATCTGCAGCAGTACCCCGTATGGGATGGTTGCGATGTGTGCGCCAGCCTTAGCTGCAGAGAGACAATGTGCACTGTGCCTGATGCTGGCGGCGATTACCTGGGTGGGAAGGTTATAGTAGCTCAGGTAGTCGACGATGTCAACTACAAGCCTCATTCCGTCCTCCCCGATGTCATCCAGCCTGCCCACAAAGGGGCTTACGTACGCTGCGCCCGCCTCTGCGGCGAGGATGGCCTGATTCAGCGAGAAGCAGAGCGTCATATTGACCGGTATACGGTCCCTGGAAAGGGCGGAGGTAGCCTTCAGCCCCTCTGCGGTAGCCGGGATCTTGACCGCGATGTTCTCAGCCCAGGTGACGATCTCACGTGCTTCTGCCACCATCCCACCGGACTCGAGGCTGAGTACTTCGGTTGAGACAGGTCCCGGTACGATGGCGCAGATCTCTTTCACAAGCGCCTTGTAGTCCACCTTGCCTTCTTTCGATACAAGACTTGGGTTGGTGGTAACGCCCGTAACCACTCCAAGTTCAACTCCGTGACGGATATGTGCGAGATTGGCGGTGTCAAGGAACAGGCGCATAGAAACCTCCTAAGTAATTGGCAGTGACGGCTGTGTACCCTCGAGCAGTATGGCATCTGCGGCGCGAACGAAGGACACAAACAGCGGATGAGGTCGATCCGGCCGTGAGCGAAACTCCGGGTGAAATTGACACCCGATCATCCAGTCGTGGTCTCTGATTTCAACTACATCGACCGACTCGTTGTCCGCCGAGACGCCGGACGGCAGCAGCCCGGCGTTTCTGAGTATCGCGCGATAGTGGCTGTTCATTTCGTGTGAATGGCGGTGTCGCTCATAGCTAAGCTCGGCCGCAAATGCCGCAGCGGACCTGGTGCCGGCCACAAGCTTACAGGGGAACGTCCCTTGCTTGAGCTCCAACGAATCACTACCTGCTACTGTGCGGTCCACTACCGGGTGTGCTGGTGAAGGGTGAAACTCGGATGAGTGTGCTTCTTCGATCCCGGCGGCATTCCGGGCGAACTCAACGATCATGGAATGCATGCCCGTATCAATCCCGAGGCATGGGATCCCGTGTGTCCGCGCGTAGCCTGCGGCCAGTATGAGACCATCGATGCTCTCATAGTGGGAGCCACCCGGTATTACGATCCCCTGAACGTTGCGCAATTGTGCGCAATCGTCACACACGAGGTCACTCGAATCGACCCAGTGGAACACCGGGTCGCGATCATGTACGAGCGCTGCATGTACGATTGCCTCTCTCACCGAGCAGTAGGCATCCTGGAGTTGTACGTGTTCTCCCACGATGGCGATCTGCACCGGCTCACGAGGCTGCTTGAGCCTGTCTACCAGCGAGTACCAGCTGTCAAGATCCGGATCGTGGGCTGTGAGCCCGAGTCTGTTGCACAGGTACACCCCCAGCCCGGCGTCCTCGAGCAGCAACGGCACCTCGTATATCGTGTCGCTTGTGACCAGGGCGACAACCGCCTCTCGTTCCACATCGCAGAAGAGGGATATTTTGTCCCGAATCGATTCCGACACCGGGAGATCGCTCCGGCAGAGTATGACATCGGGCTGGATACCGATACGCCGCAGTTCATTGACGCTGTGCTGCGTCGGCTTGGTCTTCAGTTCCCGAGTCGCTCCTATGTGGGGCAGAAAGGTCACATGAACGTAGAGCACGTTGTCGCGGCCTTCTTCGTTGCGCATCTGTCGTATCGCTTCCAGGAAGGGCTGCCCCTCGATATCTCCTACCGTGCCTCCCACCTCAACGATTGCGATGTCGGCTTCATTGGCATCAGCTCCCCGCCTGATAAGCCGCTTGATCTCATCGGTCAATTGGGGTACCACCTGAATAGTCCCGCCACGATAGTCTCCCCGGCGTTCCTTATCGAGGATGGCGTGATAGACCTGCCCTGCGGTAACACTGGAGAATCTCGTGAGTTCGACTCCGACAAACCGCTCATAGTGACCGAGATCGAGGTCCGTAGCGGCTCCGTCCTTAGTGATAAACAACTCGCCATGCTGCGCTGGCGACATGATGCCGGGATCGGCGTTCAGGTACGGATCGAGCTTCTGGGCGCCGACAACATACGACCGGCTCTTCAGGATTCGGCCGAGAGACGCGACGGAAACGCCCTTGCCAACAGAACTAAGGACGCCACCAGTGACGAATACGTACTTGGCCATGAGCACACAGAGTCTTATCTGCGGAGCATCACAACACAGGGAGTGTCACAGTTGTAAGGAGAAGGCTTATCGGCAAGATTGTAGCCGCCTTCGTTCTTGGATGTCAAGGTCAGTCAAGAACACGTGTGGACATGCTGTCCTGTACTCCGCATGAGTTCGTGTCGGTGGTACCTTCCTGATTAACTGTGGCAGTTGGTCTTATCGCAAAGCGCAAGAGCGTTCGGCGGCAAGTACTGTGTGCGCCAACAACATTGTGACGGTCATCGGCCCGGCGCCGCCCGGCACCGGGGTGATTGCTTCGGCCTTGTGACGCACCGCGTCGAAGTCTATATCGCCTACCAACCGGTAGCCCTGTTGTGCGGCCGGATCGTTGATGTAGTTCGAACCAAAGTCAATGGCGATAACGCCCTCTTTTACCATATCGGCAGTGACGAACCGAGCCCGGTCTACTGCCACCACGAGGAGGTCGGCCTGCCGGGTCAATGCGGCGATACCAGGAGTGTCCGGATGGCAGAGCGTGATGCTTGCACCCACGTTGTCTCTCGTGAGGCAGGCTGCGAGGGACTTGCCAACGAAGCTGTCGGTGTTCACGATGACCGCGTGGCGGCGGCGCAGATCTCCGTATCCGGAGCGATTGAGCATCTCCATGATGCCCGCTGGCGCGGCGGGCACGAACGAAGCCTGTCCAAGCCAGGCACGTCCCACGCTCTCAGGATGCAAGCCATCCACGTCTTTGGCGGGTGCAACCTGCGAGAGTACCAGGTTCTCGTCTATGTGTGGGGGCAGTGGAAGCTGTACGAAGATGCCGTGGACATCCGGGCGGTCGTTCAGTTTGCCCAGTGTGTTCAACAACTCCTCCTGCGTGCAGCCTGCGACGAGGCGGTGCATCTCCGATTTAAGACCGGATTCCACGGCCGCTTTCTCTTTCAAACGTATGTAGCTTGCCAAACCAGGATCGTCGCCTACAAGGAACCCTGCCAGCATGGGCACCACCCCATGAGGCTCAAGGGCTGCGATTCGTTCTCTCAGTTCCTGTCGAATCTCTGCGGAAATCCTGCGGCCATCAAGAATTGTGCCTGCCATTAGCAGTCTCCTGCTCTATACGTGTGTTGCCTGTCAGCACCCGGCCTGTCTCTCCGCTGCAAGCACCGTGTTGCTGAGCAGCATCGCAGTGGTCACGGGCCCTGTGCCCCCGGTACAGGAGTGATGGCCGCAGCTATCGGTGAGATCTGGTCGAAGTGGACATCTCCCACAAGGCGGGCCTGACCTGTGTGTGGGTCGGTGACTTGATTGACGCCGACGGCCACGATGATTGCACCCTCCCGGATCATTTCGGCGCTGATGGTGCGAGCGTGTCCCATTGCGGCCGCAGATGACCACATGTCGGCCCTCCCGACTACATGCGCCGCGCACGTGCAATACCTTCACACCGTGTGCGGTCGATGAGAAGAACGTATTCTCCCCTGGCAGGAGCCGCCCTGCGTTGAGGGGATTCGTGCCGTCGACATCCTTCGCGGGTGAAATCGGACTCTGCATGTAAGCGTATCATTTGACAGCCGCGTGTAATGCCTTTGAGATACGACGCAGCAGCCGGGTGATCATCAATGACCACCGTGGCGAGGGCCGGCGGTGTCGTCATGCCGCGGAGACCGGCGATTCTCGCCTTGAGCTTGTCTGGAATGGAGACAGCGATGGCACGACCGTCAATGAGTTGCGTGGCCATGACCACCTCCTCGTCTTCTGTTGAGTGTCGCGCCATTGTACCACACATTAGATTGACTTAATGCCTCATTCGTACGTCGGAATTGCAGAACTACGAAACGCGTGGTACATTGAGCGGTTGGACGACCGGACCCGCACGGTCGTGTGATGTCCGTCCCTATTAATCCAATTTCAAAGTACTGGTTGTTGGAGGACGTACGTATGGCTGTTGATAAAGGCATGATATCGATGATGGCCGAGGAGAGGGTGTTCCCGCCACCTGAGGAGTTCAGCGAGAAGGCCCATGTGAAGAGTTTCGAAGAATACCAGAAGCTCTATGACAGGTCACTTGCAGACCCCGAGGGTTTCTGGGCCGAACGAGCCGAGCAGATCGATTGGTTTGCGAAGTGGGACAAGGTGCTGGTGGAGGATTTTGCCAATGCAAAGCACGAATGGTTTGTGGGCGGCAAGCTGAACGCCTCCTATAACTGTATCGACCGGCACCTAACCACCTGGCGTAAGAACAAGGCGGCCCTTGTCTGGGAAGGTGAGCCTGTGGACGAGCGCAGGACGTACACCTACCAGGATTTGTACTACGAAGTCTGCCGTTTCGCCAATGTGTTGAGGAAGCACGGTGTGAGCAAAGGAGACCGGGTATCGATCTATCTGCCAATGATTCCGGAGTTGCCTATTGCACTGCTGGCCTGCGCCAGGATAGGTGCCATTCACAGCGTTGTGTTTGGTGGCTTCAGCGCCGAGGCCCTGCGCGACCGGATACAGGATTGTGAGTCGGATACGGTCATTTGCTGTGATGGTTACTACCGCAACGGGAGGATTGTGCGGAGCAAGGCGAATGCGGATGCGGCGATGGTCGAGTGTCCCGGCGTGACGCGTGCTTTCGTTGTCAAGCGCGCTGGTGGTGAAGTACCCATGGTTGAGGGACGGGATCACTGGTGGCATGATGAGATGGGTGCGGTGGATATCTCCGCTGCGTGTGAGCCAGAGTGGATGGACGCCGAAGACCCGCTTTTCATCCTGTACACGAGCGGGAGCACCGGCAAGCCCAAGGGGGTGCTCCATACCACGGGAGGATACCTCGTCTACGTTACGCAGACGTTCAAGTGGGTCTTCGATTACCGGGACGAGGATATGTTCTGGTGCACGGCTGACATTGGCTGGATCACTGGCCACAGCTATATCGTGTATGGCCCACTGTGTTCCGGCGCGACCAGCCTCATGTATGAAGGCGTACCCACGTTCCCGGAGCCTGACCGGTTCTGGCGAATAGTAGATAAGTACGACGTCAATACCTTCTACACCGCACCAACCGCGCTGCGGGCGCTCATGCGCGAGGGTGATGACTGGGTCAACAAGCACGACCTGTCTTCGCTTCGGCTGCTTGGCACTGTCGGTGAGCCCATTAATCCTGAGGCATGGACGTGGTACCACACCGTTATAGGCCAGTCCCGTTGTCCAATCGTGGATACGTGGTGGCAGACAGAGACCGGCGGCATCCTCATCACCCCGCTTCCCGGAGCGATGCCGCTCAAGCCCGGCTCGGCATCGTTCCCGTTGCCCGGTGTGGAACTCGAGATTCTGCGCGAGGATGGTATTCCTGCAGAGACGAATGAGGGCGGTTACCTGGTTATCAAACGCCCCTGGCCTGGCTTGATGCGCGGCGTGTATGGGGACCCGACCCGGTTCAAAGAGACGTATTTCGTACGGTTCCCCGGTGTATACACTACTGGTGATGGCGCGCGACGTGATGAAGACGGCTTCTACTGGCTGTTAGGCCGTATCGACGACATCATCAATGTGTCAGGTCATCGCATCGGGACTGCAGAGGTGGAGAGTGCTCTTGTATCGCACGGTAAGGTTGCCGAGGCGGCCGTTGTTGGCATGCCTCATGAGATAAAGGGACAGGGCATCTACGCGTACGTGACACTCAACGCCGACGAGGAGAAGAGTGACGAGCTCAAGAAGGAACTCGCAATGCACGTGCGGAAACAAATCGGGCCCATCGCTACGCCCGATGTCATCCAGTTTGCGGACGGTCTTCCAAAGACGCGGAGCGGCAAGATCATGCGGCGTGTTCTGGTGAAGATTGCTGCTGGCGATACGAAGGACCTGGGCGACACCAGTACGCTTGCGGATCCGTCCGTTGTCGATGAACTGGTGAAGGCAGCAAGCAAGCGTTAATCTGTCACTGGCTTGACAGGGGCGGCAGACGTCCCGAGGGCCCTGCCGCCTCTTTTTGCGGTATTTGGAACTTATAAGGAGGCAACAATGGCTGACACCAAACCGGGCAATCCGGCGGTTGTGGGTCTGGCCGGATTCTGAACAACCACCCTTCTGCTGCAGTTTCACAACTTTGGTCTGTGTGGCACTGGCGTCGTACGATGGGCGGCACTCTTCTTCGGCGGACTCGCGCAACTGGTCGCCGGTCTGAAAGAATACGGAAGCGGCAACAACTTTGGATTTGCTGCGTTCACTACGTATGGAGCATTCTGGATGTCTCTTGCCGGCATCTGGGCTGGCAGGGACTACGGGGTATTCGCACCGACGAATCACTGCTGTCCAAGATAATTGAGTTTCGGGGTCTTGGATGGGTTTGTCGTGCCTGAGAGACAGCTCCGGTTAGCATTTTCGTTTTCCACCCCCCATCCAGGGGAATGTCGGAAGAAGGTGGCGGATGCTGTCTAAAACGCGAGCCTCAGTTGGGCATCGGGCAGTTGACGCAGAGTCTCGAAGGGGTCATCAAGCCAGTCCCAGCGGTTGCGGTAGGAGAACAGATTCAGGCGGAGCAGAGTTACCAGGCGGCAGAGAGGCAGGTTGTATTGGGCACGGAACTGGAGGTACTTGAGCAACAGCACGGCAATCAATGCTGTCCAAATCTGTGTCTTCAAGGCATTGGGGCTGGTGGCGACGAAGGTTTTGATCTTGAGGTGTTGTTTGAGCAGCTTGAAGAAGTGCTCGATCTCCCAGCGGTCCCGGTATACCCGGCCAATGGTGTTCGCGCCGAAGGAAAGGTGGTTGGTCAGAAGCTCGATCTCCCGCTGGTGCTCTTCGTCCAAGACCACTACCCGGCGCAGCAGCTTCGGATACTTGAGCCAAGTCTGTGGTCCGGTGAAGCGGATGATCTGGTCGGCGAGGACGTTTCCGCGTTGCGGCAAGGGGCGGTTATGTACGACTTCGCAGGCAGCGTTGTCCTTGAGCC
>PWUU01000126.1 GCA_003562475.1 Dehalococcoidia bacterium
CGCTTAAGCGGTTATGCTTGCCCATGGAGTCTCCGATGTGGAGGACAGGGTCGGTCGTGGGCTATGAGCGACACCCCGAATCCCTTTCCGGGGGTGGAGCACTACCATGAGAATGACAGAGGCTGCGCCGGTGCGGAATGACTAATGACAAAGCTCAAATGTCAAGAGAAGCTCAAAGCTCAAAGGACAAAGAGGAGCGCGCTTGACATTGAGGCACTCGGATTTGAACTGTCATTTGGATTTTGACATTTGGAGTTTGTTCTGCGCCCGTACTGGCGCAGAAACGGCGCAGCCTGATACACAGAAGGAGGTAAGAAGTGAGAAAGCTATTTGGAATACTGCTTGTCGTGGCGCTGGTGCTGAGCTTCAGTATCGTGGCCACGACGCCGGTGGCGGCGGCGTACGATGTTGTTGAAGGGCAGAGCATACAGGCTGCCATCGACGTGGCTGCGCCTGGCGCTATCATCACGGTGGGGCCGGGGACGTATGACGAGAACCTTTCTATAGACAAATCACTGTCCCTGATCGGTGCCGGACGTGACGTAACGACCGTGCAGGCCATTCAGGGAAGGAACTACAACGGTGGTGGATTTCAGTCACCCATCGTCGGGATCGAGGGCGACGCGGCGTTGCTGAACCTGCAGCCGATCGAGATCGACGCCCCTGCGGCGATCTCCGGTGCTAAGGACGGAAGCCTGGCGGCTTTCGGCCCTGCCCCGGGCGATGCAGGCTGGGCGGTCAGCGGCGAGGTCGTCTATGCTGATCCTCCCCTGGGAGACGACGATATAGGAAATGTGGATGGCAAGATCGCACTCATCGACAGGGGTGCGGTAGCCTTCTCGATAAAGGCACACAATTCTCAGGAGGGTGGCGCGATCGGCGTCATCATCGCCAATACAAGCGATGACCTGATTACCATGGGGGCGGGTGACTACGCGGATCAGATAACTATCCCCGTCATCATGATCAGGAAGAGCGATGCCGACGCGATCAAGGCGGAACTGGACGAAGAAACGGTCATAGCGACTTTCCAGGATGATGTCTACGGACCGGGCGGAGTGACCATAAGCGGCTTCACTTTCAAGGGCAACATCCCGGCAACGCCGCAGAGTGGCATCAACGGTCTCTCCACTCAAGGTATAGAGACCAGCGACCCCTGGCCCTGGCCTGCCCGGCAGAACATTGTGATAACCGACAATGCATTCGTGTTCTGCGGAAAAGCGGCGGTCCTCTACAACGTCACAGGTTTCGAGGTCAGGAACAACATCGCCATCAGGGAATCGCATGGCGGACAGATCATCGGTGGAGGGATTTTCCACAACTCTGGTGGTGGTGGGTTCGGCTTTATCGCCGACAACATCGGATTCGATCCCGATTCGACGATTTCGGTCACCAGCAGTTCGCATATAGAGATCAGCGGTAACGTCATCGAGGCGCCAGAGACCCCGGTTGAGGGCGATCTTGACATTGTGCAGCACGCGATCACGGTTCACACAGGAGGAAGCAGCATCGACATAGTGGGCAATACCATCTCGGGCCTGAAGGCTGGCCCCAAGTCAGGCTATACCCACGGCTGGCAGGGGGCAGGCGTCAGCCTCAATAATGTGAACAACGCCCGGGTCGAGGGCAACACGTTCGAGAATAACACCATCGGTGTGAGGGTACAGGTTGGCACTGCAACGCAACCACCCGTGATTCGGTGCAACAGCTTCCTGGGCAACTTCTTCAGCGTGTTCAACCACACGGGAGGCATCGGGCCCGCCTCGGTCGAAGTCGATGCGCACAACAACTACTGGGGCACCGCTGATGGTCCCACGGTTGTCTCTGTTGCAGACTTCGGTGCCAACACCTGGGCTGGATTCTACGCGCTGTTGGACGACGCTGATCATCCAGACCATGCCGTCAGCGACAAAGTCGATTTCGATCGTTGGTTGCCGACCGAACTGGTAGAGCCGCTATCGGTTGAAACGACAACAGGCACGGGCCTGGCTTCCTTCATGCCCAGTCAAGGTGCTCTCGAGGAGCTGCAAGCACTCGCGGATCTGCCACCTGAGCCTCCGGAGGACGTCACGTTTCCACACGGGATGTTCGAGTTTCAGATCTGCTGCCTCACTCCAGGACAGACTGTGACCGTAACCATTGAGTTGCCAGAAGACGTTCCGATGGGGTACGTGTGGTGGAAGTACCAGGACGGAGAGTGGTACTGGCTGCCCAACGAGACCGACGATGGCGACAACATAATGACGATCACCCTTGTGGACGGTGGACTTGGGGACGCCGATGGAGTTGCCGACGGCTTTATCAGGGATCCGGGAGGCCCCGGTAATCCTGAGCCGGATCCGGATCCGGCTCCTATTGCCGTAGGCTGGGAAGGCTCTGGCGTAGACAAGGTGGCTGTGATGGCACCGTGGATTGCGCTGTTTGCAGCCATGATTGCCGGTGCGACGCTGTTTGTCGTACGGCGACGCGGGGCACGGATCTAGGGACTGACTAGACGCAAGTTACTCTGTGTAGGGGTGACCGTAGGGGCGGAGATCGACCCGGCCCCTGCGGTCACCCGACACTCGCACCGATCGCGGTGAGGGCGAAATCCCCCTCACTCAAACTCTCTCCCGCCAGGGGAGAGAGGATTTGGGGGTCTGGGGGCGTAGCACCCAGCGCAGTTGTCATTGCGAGCGGAGCGTGGCAATCTGGGGGAAGGGCAGCGAGATCTATCGGAAGGAAGCTAACAGTGAGATCGGTTTTGGGTTCAATCAGACGTCACCATCTGGCGGTATTCAGCATACTCCTTGTCGTGTCGGCCCTGCTGACATCGGGCGTGACCTGTGGTGATACCTATCAGTTGGTTATCAGCAGCACGGGTAGAGGGGCGGTAACCGTTCCGGGAGAGGGTACGCGGACCTATGATTCCGGCACGGTGGTGGAACTGGTAGCCACCCC
>PWUU01000089.1 GCA_003562475.1 Dehalococcoidia bacterium
CAAACTATTTCCTGTCCGTAATCGAACACACCCGCCCGAGCAGCAGGGAGTCTGCCTGTCACTATTACAACGGTGATTCTGCCTAGTGCATGTCTTGACGAACGGCTCGCTTCAACCATACGCATTGTACTAGAGGGGTAAGACGATGAAGCGGCACATACTACATGGCATCATCCTTGTCTTTCTGCTCACGATCGGGCAATCCACGACGGTTGATTCCTTTGCGCGTTACCCAGAGACCCCGACAGGGTCTGATCTGGCCGACTTCCCCGTCACCACGAGCTTCCCCGCCTCCGCAAACCCGGTGCGAGGAGTTCCCGGCGACTTCTGGGCGGATATGGTTCTCGGTCAACCCAGCTTCTCCGAAATGGTCCCCAATGAAGTCACAGGTTCTCGCCTCTTCAACCCAGGGGGTGTGATCATAGATCGCTCGGTGAGACCCAACAGGCTCTACGTCTACGATGGAGGAAACAGCAGGATACTGGGGCTGGATCATCTGGGGACCTGCCATAGCGGCACGAATGCAGGTGTCAAGTGCTTCTGCGATTCAGATTGCCCGGGATCCGCCTGTGCCATACAGGAGGGGCGCCCAGCAGATTTGGTCCTGGGTCAGCCTGGGCTCGATGGCTACGCAGCCTGCAATCGTGACGCCAATTATCAGCAGTACCCCTATCGAGCTCCAGCCAGTGCCACTACTCTTTGCAGTATGCCAGAAGACCAGATGAGTCCTAGGGAGGGAGGCTCATTTGCCAACATGGCTGTCGACTCCGAAGGCAATCTGTATGTCCCCGATTTTGACAACCACCGCGTCCTGCTGTATTTTAGCCCGTTTGAGACCGACGTGGTCGCGGACGATGTATGGGGCCAGCCCGATTTTTCCGGCAATGAATGCAATCGCGGACGCGGTGTCTTTCAACCAGACGCCGAGAGCCTCTGCTTCCGCAGTCCGTTCAATGAAGGCTTTGTAGCCGGTGTTGGACTGGATGGTACTGGGAACCTATGGGTAGCCGACAATCAGAACAACCGGGTCCTCCGCTTCCCGTACGATCCAAGCCGAGGTCGTGCAGGACATGTCGCTGATCTCGTCCTGGGCCAACCGGATTTCCGTTCCGGCGAGAAGGGCGATGCGATGGATAAGATGCTCGCACCTGCAGCGGTTCGCGTGGATGGAGCTGGAAGTGTCTACGTAGCCGACTCCCTAAACAACCGTGTTCTCGTTTTCGACCCGCCCTTGTCGTCTGGAATGATGGCTACGCGCACCTTGGGAGAGGGCCTACGCCTGCCCGCGTCCATCGAATTTGACCTGGAAGACAATATCTGGATCAGTGACGCGGAGAACAATCAGCTGCTGCGCTTCAGCACTTCGGGGATCGTGGACCGAGTGCTGTTCAAGGATGTGCCTGACTACACTGGCCGGTGCGGTGGGCCCTACGTGGGCAACGGGCCGCAGTTCTACTTCGCCGGAACCGGGATCTATCAAGATTCGTTCAACGTATGTGACTCACGTGGCTCGTTGGGGATCGACTCGGATGGTAACCTATTCGCGACGGGTAGCACGTTTGTGCAGGATACCTGGCGATTCCCCGCTCCTTTTCCGACACCTGTCCCGGGAGTCGCGCACTCGGCAGATACCCAGCTATTCAAGCCCTATACGATTGGCCAAGTAAATGCCGTAACCGAGCGAAGCCTGGCCGATCCACGTGGCGTTGCAACCTGGGGGGCGCAATTGGTCGTGGCCGACTCCCACCGGATCCTTTTCTGGAATGGCGCTCCATGGGGCTTGACCGATGGAAAAGCCGCCGATGGGGTAGTAGGTGCGCCTAGCTTCAACGACGAACCACAGCCCCCGATGGGACAGATACGCGTCGATGACCAAGACAGACTTTGGACACTCCGTGGCGACACCATCAGCGTCTACAACCTGCCGCTGGAGACAGGCGCACAGCCATTTCACACTCTGCGTCCTCCGATCGCTGTGAAAGGCGGTGGGAGCCTGGGATGGGGTACCTACCTCGACATCGCCAGTATTGCCGTGACGTCTGATGGTGGATATCTGTGGCTAGCGGATCCCAACAATAATCGGGTGATTCGAGTCCGGGCCCCTCTCTCTTCTCCAGAAGTGGATGTTGTGTTAGGTCAGCTCACCCTTGCCGGCAACCAGTGCAACCATGGCCGTGGTCAGTCCCAACCAAGTCGCGATAGTCTATGCCGCCCTGGAAACGTTACGTTTGATAGAAGTGGCAATCTATTCGTGTCGGATCATGCCTTGGAGGTGGAAGGCAATCACCGGCTCCTTCAGTACGATGCCAACCTGATTCCCTCCTTTCCGTCTGCTGTGCTGTTCGGTATCCCCGCTAGCCGCGTGTATGGCACGGGAGAGAGCTTCACTGGGCCTTCGTGCCAGGACCTGCTTTGTGGGCCGTGGGAACCCGCCTTCAACGACGAAGGTCAGATGGTCGTAGGTCTTAATGGCTACATTGGCAGCCGCTTCCCCCTCGTGTATGAGGATCCGCTGTCGAACTTGCTTCCAGTTAGCACACTCAATGACTATTACTCTATGGCGTACGCGACGCATTACGACGCCTATGGTAACCTGTATGTGACTGATCGTAACCGCGGACGATTGCTCATATATCTTTCAAGGGATCAGCCCCCGTTTCAAGCCGACTTCGCGGCCAGCCTCACCGCCGGCGTGCCTCCGCTCACTGTTGCCTTCACCAATGCGTCCACTGGCAACTACGCGGGGAACTTATGGGACTTCGGAGATGGATTCACCAGCACAGAGGAACACCCGTCGCACACATACCAGGAGGCTGGCCTCTACACCGTTGCACTGACCGTGACCGGTCCCGGGGCCGAGACAGCTTCGGTTAGCAAGCCCGACTACATCAATACAGTTTCCATCGTTGCAGAGCCCGCGACTACGACAG
>PWUU01000133.1 GCA_003562475.1 Dehalococcoidia bacterium
AAAGGCGAAGTCCAGGACGATGCTCTGTTTGGGCAGGGGCACCAATTTGCCCTTGGGGGTGTGGGTGTAGATCTCCTTGCGCCCGCTGACCGCGATCATCTCCCGGTAGGAACTGGCATCGTCGCTGCCCATCAGCTCGAACATCTCCCGCACCTCGCGGGTCAGTGCCACCGCCTCCCCCTTGCCCTGGCTGGTCCAGCCCCGCAGCAGTCCGGCTCGCGACGAGGTCAGCATCTCCGGGGGTTTAATCTTGAACAACACATGCCACCCCCCGATATTGGAGCGCACATGCAGACTCTGGTAGCCGGTCGATTTGGGGTTGGCGATAAAATCACGGATGGTGCGGGGAATGGGGGGATAGCTCAGATCGATCAACCCCAATGCCCGATAGCAATTCTGGACATTGTCGGTGATGATTTCGATCTCGAGCGGGTGGACGATATTTTTCAGCAAAATTTTATGGCCGGGATCGAAATAGGCCCATAGCCCTTTGGGGCGAATCCGGATATCGGCGCTGAGCCACGCCTCCTGGCAGCGCTCCTCCAGCAGGCGTTTGACCGTCGTTATGGCCGGGTTGGTCGCCAGCTTGGCGATATGGGCGGTGACCCGCTGGCTTTGGCGGGGAAATTTATAGGTCAGGGCCAGGTTGTAGAGTTCCCGTTTGATGGCGTAAAGCCCCATCAACTTGGCCAAAGGGGCGTAAATATCCAGGGTTTCCTCGGCGATTTTCTGCCGTTTGTGCCGGGGCATCGATTCCAGGGTGCGTAAGTTGTGCAGCCGATCGGCGATCTTGATCAGCATCACCTCCAGGCGGGCGGCGGCCCCGGAAAAGAGCTTGCGGTGCACCAGTTTGTAGAAGTTCTGGCGGTCGCCGGTAAAGCTGGCGATCTTGGTGCAGGCCTCCACCGTTTCCTCCACGTCGCTGCCAAACATCTCACCGATGGTGACGGTGGTGATTTCCGGCACGTCCTCGATGGTGTCGTGCAGCACAGCGGCGGCCAGGATCTTGGGGTCCCGCACGTCCAGTTCTTCGACCAGGATCTGGGCCACCTGCAGCGGATGGCTGATGTAGGCCTCGCCGGACTTGCGCCGCTGGTCCTGGTGGGCGGTGACGGCAAAGGAAAGGGCTTGCCAGAAGAGCTTGGCCGGTCCCTCCTGGTCGCCCAGCAGTTCTTCCATGCTGCGGCAGTAATCAGCGATGGCAAAGGAGCCTTCCCCCTTGAGCCGCACCGGACAGAGTCCGGCGGCGCTTTTGGTGCCCGGCGCGGCCGGGACATTGGCGGTTGTTTTTTGGGGGGCTGGCTTTGTCATTAGCAAATTCGCTCAAATGGAGTATGATAGGTTGCTATAGTAAGGCTTCATGATAAATGATTTTACCGCAGTTGACAGACTTTTTTGCGCACTTTAGGGAGTCAAGTTTTGACCAGAAGAAAAAAAACAGCCAGCAAAAGCGACAGCCGCATCTTACCCAAGAAAAAAATTCGCCGGGGGCGGGCCACCGCCATGGGTGGCTCGATCTTCGGCCTGGGCGGGCCGGGACCGGTTGATTACGACGCCGACAGGACACGCGACGTTGCGACCGATGTTATAACCGATGCCCCTACCGATGCTCCGGCCGACGCTCCCATCGAAGCCGCCGCGGCTAAGGGAAGTCGCAGAGGTGGCCGCACCGGCCGATCCGGCCGATCCGGCGGCTCCGGCGGCTCCGGCGGCGGCCGGAAAGCCGCCGAGCAGGCCCCGCGGTCCTCCTCGGCGGCGGGTAAAACCTACGAGGCCGATGTCAGCATGCATCAGCGGGGTTTTGGTTTTGCCGTGCTCACCGACCCGGCGTCCGCCGCCAAATTCAAAAAAGATATCTTCCTGCCGCCGGGCTCGGCCCTGGGAGGTGCCATCCACGGCGACAAGGTGCTGGTGCAGGTGGTCAAGCAGAGCAAGGACCGGGCCGAGGGCAAGGTGCTGGAGGTTATCTCCCGGGGAATTACCCGGGTGGTGGGTTTTTACGTCGCCGGCAAGAGCACCGGCCTGGTGGAGCCCGAGGATGAACGGCTGCCATTCAAAATCGTGGTTAAACGGGCCCGCAGCCAGGGTGCCCGCCACGGCCAGGCGGTGTACGCCGAAATCGAAAATTTCCGGGAGTCGGGCAACCCCGAAGGCCGGATAATTGAAGTGCTGGGCGACCCCGCCGACGCCCGGGTGCAGACCGACATGGCCGTCCGCTCCTTTGATCTGCCCCATCAGTTCAGCGACGATTTGCTGGCCGAGGCCGAGGGGCTGAAGGCCGGGGTGCGGTTGACCAAAGACCGGGAGGACCTGCGGGCCATCCCCTTTGTCACCATCGACGGCGAGGACGCCCGCGACTTTGACGACGCAGTGGCCGTGGAGCCGCTG
The DNA here is from genome assembly GCA_003562475.1 of Dehalococcoidia bacterium. Taxonomy (GTDB): domain Bacteria; phylum Chloroflexota; class Dehalococcoidia; order GIF9; family AB-539-J10; genus SKVJ01. Next base: position 2,389 of record PWUU01000133.1, read on the forward strand.
GAAAAAGGCTGGCGCCTCTATGTCTCCATTGCCGATGTCAGCCATTATGTCCGGCCCGGCACCGAGCTGGACCGGGAGGCCTACGCCCGGGGCACCAGCGTCTATTTCCCTGGCCGGGTGTTGCCCATGCTGCCGGAACGGTTGTCCAACAACCTCTGCAGCCTGATGCCGGGGGGGGCTCGCTGCACCTTCACCGCCGTCATTGATTTTGATGCCCAGGGGCGCCGGCAGAAGGCCAAATTCCACCGCAGCCTGATCAAGAGCCGGCACCGACTGACCTACAACCAGGTGCGGGCCATTCTCGAAGATGGCGAACCGGAACTGTGTAGCCGCTATGCCGATGTGGTGGACGACCTGCAGCGGCTGGCCAAGCTGGTTGAGAAACTCAACCAGGTGCGGATGGCCCGGGGCAGCATCGGCTTTGAGATCCCCGAGGCCGATATTCATCTCGACGAGGAAGGGCAGGTGGATGTTATCCGCCGCTCGGAGCGCAACGTGGCCCACAAGCTGGTCGAGGAATGCATGCTGG
>PWUU01000033.1 GCA_003562475.1 Dehalococcoidia bacterium
ACTCTACTATTGAGGCTGTTGTGGGTACTACCCCCAGCGGGAATCTGGCAGCTTCTAAAGACGGGACAGATTATCTTGTAACCTTGGGGGTAGATGCAGGAACGAAGCCCAGTGCCGTGCTTACCATTGCTGATGTTGTGATCGATGGGGAGACGGCTACGCTGGACAGTGGGGAGACAGGAGAAGAGGTCTATGAGTTTGACTGGGATGATGATGTGGGGGCGGGAAATATCCAAGTGGACATATCAGGGGCTGCAAGCATCGCCAAGTCCAAGGGTACAGGAACAATCAGCGGACTCCCTGTGCATGATGAGACATTCGCTATAGACGGGGACACCTTCACCATCAAGAGGGACGGCACGACAGGAGCAAACATTGTAGACCTGACCGCTTGTGCTACTGCGGAATATGGTGTAGGACGGTTTGCTCTAGCAGCCCTGCCTTCTGATGAAGACACTGTGACTATCAATACCAGGGTCTATGAGTTCGATACTAATTCTGCGATTACTGGTGACGTTGCAGTGGATATCAGCTCAGCTAGTACCAGACTGGAAGCACTCCAGGCTCTGAGGGATGCTATCAACGGGGATGGGAGTGCTGTTGTTACAGCAACTGTCGATGCGGCTAACTTTTACGTTGAGGTTACTGCCAAGCTCATAGGTACTATTGGCAACTATGCAGTCTCGGAAGCCTGTGACGTTGGCGGTTGGATGGAAGGCTACGGCAAGGATGGCAACATGGTGGATGGGGTCAACCCGACTACCGAGGAGATCGTTGACCAGATCGTAGCAGACTTTGACGGAACTACTTGTACTGTGGCGAAGGCAACTGCCTCTACATTTACCGTTGAGTATGATGAGTTCGGGTCTGCTGGTGAGGCTATCGTGCTTACGGAGTCGGTCACTGGGCTAGTCTTTGACGGAGAGGGCACCCTAGGTGGAACTACAGCAGGAACCGACTGTTCCGTAGCCGATGCTACAGCTGCTATAATAGCGGCTCTTAATGTCGATACAACCAGGTTCCAGGCTTCAGGGAATGGAGCTGGTGTAGTCACTGTGGTCTGCAATGACCTGCCTTATGAGGATTCCAACGGCATAGTGACGGCAGAGGCTATGGCTAATGCGACATGGGGAGCCGACTTTGCTGATGGGGTGAACCCTGCTGTTGACAATGCCAAGAATGGTGCAGTAGCGGTTGCTGCTGCTATAGACCTGCTTGATGGAGTTACTGCAACAGGGGCTGTGGCAGACGATCCTCTCACCGAGGCAGTGGTAAAGAAGAACTTCACCAATGGGGCAGACCCTGGTATCTCAACTATTGCTACCGATATCAAGACTGCCATAGAGGATGAGGCTACTGCCCATGCCTTGGTCGCCGTGGGAACCCATGACGGCAATGGCACTGGTGTGGTAACTGCGATGGTAGAGACCAATCTTGCGAATGGAGTGGATGGTACCTTGGGGGACAAGGGAGATGTATATCATGATGCCAGCTACCTCTATGCCTGTATCGCAGACAATACTACAGCAGACACCAACTGGCGAAGGGTCAGTCTTGGAGATGCTTACTAAAGGGGGGAGATATGCCAATACCAGAGATAAAGAGATTGGAGCCTGGGTCTGAGGAAGCACAGATTAAAGCTGCCTTGAGTGCCTGTATAGCACAGGAAATCAGAGCAGGGAGAGATCGTGAGCAGGCCAGTGCAATATGCCACGACTTGGTCGCCAAGCAGACTGGGAAAGGAGGGGGGAGTGGAAGAGAAGATCAGATACTTGGCTGAAGAGAGGTTTGATATTTGGAGACAGATGGAATTTGCTCCTATTCAGCAGCACTGCATTGATAGCAAGGAGACGATGAAGGATACAGAGATGAAGGTCGATGCTGTCTGGGGAGAGACCCATCAGAACTCTAAGGAAATAGCCCGACACGGCGGGATTCTCTGGGTGGTATTAGCTGTCATGGTTGTTCTGCTCGGAGTAGTCGTGAAGAATGGTGGGATACACTAATAGTGGCACGGGCAGGTCTGTGCCAGGACAGGGATAAGGAGGAACTATGAAACAAGAAACTAAGTTTAAGTTGCCAGAAGGCATCAAGGAAGGTGCAAGGCTCTGTGGTCATATCAAGATCGAAGTGTTCGACAATGCGGAGAACATGAACCTCATCTCAGAGAGTGAGTGCCAGAACCTCATTACCAACGAGGGGCTGGATCACATTCTGAATGTGATCCTCCACGGAGCCACACAGATCACCACCTGGTACTGTGTGATCTCGGAGTCGGATACTGAACCCGCAGCTGCCATGACCTATGCAGTGCCAAGCTTCACTGAGACAACGGCCTACAATGAGGCCACGAGGCCAGAGTACGTTGAGGCTGAGTCTACAGCGAGGTCTACTACCAACGAGGCTAACAAGGCCGAGTTCACAGCCAGTGCACCCAAGACCCTGTATGGTGCTGGTCTGGTAGGTGGTGGGTCTGCTGCCACAACCAAGGGCAACACAGATGGTGGTGGTACGCTGTTCAACTACGGGGAATTCGCTGCTTCTCAGCCAGTAGTTGATGACAACGTGGTCAACCTGACCATCACGATCACAAGTGCAGATGACGGTGTCTAAGGTCGAGAGGCTCCCCCTTAGGGGGGAGTCCTCTTTGGAGGGCTTATGACAATAAAGCACGCATTCACGAGTGAAAAGGAAGATGGGGCAGATGCGACTCTAGTCAGGCCGTCGAATTGGAATGCCGATCACGTTATAACCTCAGGGACGTCCTTTCCCACAGACCCTGCTCCCAGTGAGAAGGACTTATTCTACCGCACGGACGAGCACAAGTTCTACGTCTACAATGGCTCGGCTTGGGTGGAGCTAACCATCACAGGCCACAAAGACCTGACGACAGGAGTGCATGGTGTAG
>PWUU01000107.1 GCA_003562475.1 Dehalococcoidia bacterium
GGCAACGCAGCAATTGGGGCGTGCGCACAGCGCGTTGCGCAGCGCCGCAGCCTTGAGCAAAGGGTACGCAGAGGACTGGGTGAATGTAGGCCGACCACCGTGTGCCGCCAGTTCACCCACCAGGCTGGCCGGACCGGTGACCATGACGGTGAACCACCCAGGTGAGCATGCAGTTGAACCAACCAGGTGACATGTCGGTGACCTGCGAGCGACCCACCACGTACCGACGGATCCTCCCGGGGTCCTTAGCCGTGGGGTGGTGTCTACCCACCAGGCTGTATAGGAACGAGAGTGTGGCGGTCGGGTCTGCTATCTGGCTTACCTAGTTTGATATGTGCCACGCTCCCGCAATCGTGTACAGAGCTCCAATAGCGATTGTTTTTAACTACTATAATGGGGGTGGATCAAGGTTCCAGACCGATGAAGGAGGTATCGAACATGGAAGACTACGAGATCAGTGAAGGGATGCACAGCTTCTTCTGCCTCAGGTGCGGAGACTTCATAGAGGCAGGCGAGAAGATGGTGAGCCTGTCGCTCACCTTGGAGGCCCCTACCGACGATGGTGCGGTGGAGATAACGGAGGCGGGCACGGTTTCCACCCTGTGCCAGGGGTGCGCTGCTGTCCTGCTCAGCCGGGCCATTACCAGGGACCCGAGTCTGATGATGCCATATCGCGCGAGCATCCAGCAACAGGAGGAGAAGCACAGACAGGCGGTCAAGGAGAGCACCGACGTGATGAATCAGCAGAACACTGGGCATGAACACCAACCCGGCGATGCCGATATGCCGCGTTTCTACTATTCACTGGGAGTCCATTTCCTCGGTGAGGGAGACTTTGGCCAGGCTATCAACGCCTTCACCAGTGTCATCGAGCTTGAGCCGGATAACGCCGCTGCCTATGACCGGCGGGGCATTGCCTATGGGAGGGCAGAACGCTACGATGAAGCCATCACCGACTTCAACCGGGCGATAGAACTCGTGCCAGACTATGCCGGCGGCTACAACAACCGGGGGCTGTCCTACTACAGGCAGGGCCTGATCAGCGAGGCAATCGCTGACTATGACACGGCCATTCAGCTGGACCCCGACATAGCGATGTTCCACGCCAACCGTGGACTGGCCCACTACTGGAAGGAGGACCTCCATGTGGCCATTGCCGACTTCAACAGGGCTGTGGAGCTTGACCCGAACCTCCGGGAGCTTCACAACAGCCGCGGTGAAGCGTATGCAAAGCTGGGCGAATACGAGAAGGCGGTCGCCGACTTCGATTACGAGCTGTCCCTCAATCCCAACGACATAGTGGCCTACGCCAACCGGGTGTGGACGGCAGCGGGTCTGGAAGACCAGCGGTCCGGGTCCGGCAGCGGCGACTGTGAGAAAGGAGACTGACAAATGGGAAAACGGTATTTCATCGAGTTGAGCCGGAAAGACTTGGGGCTGGTCAGCTACTTCCCTGGCGCGGAGATCAAAGATAACCCCGACCGCGACTGGATACACGATGTACTGGTGCCGGCCGTGGAGCCGATAGCCGGGCGAAAGGCCGCGAAGATCAGGGAGGTGCCGATAACGTTCTGGGTTGCGGTTCGCGGAACGGCCCGCCGGCGGGCGGAGGTCTTTCTGTTCGTCACGCCCGCATATCCCGGCGCACTGATAGAACAGGCTCTGAGCAAGGCGTTTCAGCCAATGGAGCACGGTAAGGTACACTCCGCCCGAGAGCCGATTCCTGAGGACGCGGTTCCGTGCCTACAGGTATTCCGCGGCAAGCTTCTCAAGCTCTACCACGCCTACGATGGTCAGAAGGGGTTGTACCTTCCGATGATCGAGTGGAGGGACAGGGCACCCTCGTTGTTGAATCTGTCGATTCCCCAGAACAGCGAACTGATAACGATCGATGTGCCGGTCGAAGAAGCAGATCGGCCTATGGTGGAGGGAAGAATACTCGACGTATCGAACGGCGAAGCATGCCGGAGGTTCCAGCAGGCGTTGATTCCCATTGCCAGGGAGGTGGGCTAGCCTGAACTCGGAAGCGAACCTCCGCGTAGCCATTGCGAACGAGTCTGCGTCTGGGTTATGATTCGTACGGAAAGGGGAACACAGTGATGACGAAGAACGGGCGAATCTGCGTACTCTTTGCCGAGTATTTCTCGGCTGATGACTACCTGAGACAGAGCAGGCCAAGATGCCGCGGTCTAAGCTCTCATACTTCCGGGGCAAATCGCATCCCTGAGGGCGGGAGCGGACAGCAACGAATATGAATGCACGTGAGGCGCTGGAAGACTTCATCGTCGGTAACTCAGATCTTGAGCGATTGGAGGACATGCTTGCTGAGTTCAATGTTCTTGAGGTGCTTGGGGTCTCAAAGAGCGAGAACCGCCACTCCCGGTTCTTGGCATGGCTGCTGGATCCAAGGGGCACCCATGGGTTGGGAGAGTACTTTCTGCGCAGGTTCTTGTTGCTTGTAACCAGCCATGCGCGTTCCTGCCGGGTCGAGAGAACCCCCGTGATTACAGCTTTCGATGTGGACCAATGGAAGCTGCGTGACGTCACTGCTGAGACTGAGCGGCACCGGATCGACATACTCGTGTCGAGTGAGGAGGATGGCTTCCTGTGTGCCATTGAGAACAAGGTGTTCTCCGGCGAGCATGGCGATCAACTGAGACGCTATCGGCAGATGATTGAACGGGACTACGCACGTCTCGCTCCCCTATACGTCCTGCTAACCGTGGAGGGCAAGTTGCCTGCCGATGAGGAGGACTCAGCATACTACATCCCGATCAGCTATCGCCAGGTCGCCGACCTGATCCAGCAAGTAATGATAGCAAGGGCATCCAATCTGGGGGTGAACGTGCTGGGTGCGCTACAGCAGTA
>PWUU01000111.1 GCA_003562475.1 Dehalococcoidia bacterium
GAAGGCCCTGAAATCGTCATACCGCAGCAGAAGGGTACGGTACTGACCGCAGGACAGACGAAAAGTCTTGGGTATGGCCAGCGTATCGATGGCACGGAAAAAGGTAGTGGCTGGCTGGGGGAATTGCGAACCAATGATGGTCGGGTGATGACGGAATATTCCGTTGGCGTTGATTTTGGCCATGGCGAAATGCAAATCCCCACCATTGTCCCGGGATTAAGCCGTGAAGAAATAGACCATCTTACCCGCGGTGGACAGGTTACCGATGCGATTATGGATAAAGCCGTAAATCACGCCATAGACCGAATAAGACAAGGGCTGAGCCCTTTCAAGGAGTAATCCCATGATCTTTCCCATGACCACTACCTCAACGACTTATGATCCTCCGGAATTTGACTGGGGATCGTACTATGACGAGCTGGAGCCAACAAAGCGAGATTTGGTCTATTTCTGGACCTGTCATTGTCTGGAAGTCAATGCGTCTGTTACAGGAAATATTGCACAGTGTGTCGGATGCAGACTGATTCACTTTGCTCCAGAAGCGGTACAAAAGCCTGTTTTATAGGGAAGGATTTATGACACCTGACGAGCATCGCAGGCTGTTGATGGAGTTGATTGGGCTTCAGGACAGTACATTTTATGAGCATCTTCTGACCAAAAGACAGGAGATTATCGAGAGCTGGACGCTTTCTGACAGCGAAGAACGAGATCGCATATTAAAAGGCGAAAAACGGTTGCTGGACGATCTGATTGAAAGTATCGAAGAAGCCAAGCAGTCGTTGCAGATGCTGGAAGAAGGCGAACAGAAGACCATGCAGGAAACATTTTAACAGGGCACTCTATTGAGACAGCCCACAACAGCCAGACTGCTTCCCTTTGAGGGGAGGTAAGAGGCAGGGAGTCAAGCATGTTTGAAAAAGACGAAGAAAGAGCAGAACGTGAACTGAAGGACATGATGGCAGCGGCAGGACAACAGGAAGAAGAAGAGACAGACGAAGAATCCGAAGAAAGCGTTGTTTCGGAAGAAACAGAAGACGACGGCACGTTGGAAGAAGAAGGAGAAGAACAGGAAGGCGAACAGGAAAAAGCGGAAGATCAGGCCAAGGAAGTAGACCCGGAAGAACCGCAGCGCTCTGAATCGGAAGAGGCGTATAAGCAGCGTTATCTTACTTTGCAGGGCATGCTACGGGCAGAACGGAAACGCCACAAGCAGGAAGTGGAAGACTTAAATGCGCAAATTGAGCAGTATCGCAATAGCGTACCGGCAACCGACGATGACTTTGACGTGGATGAAGATTATATTTCTCCGCATGTATCAGACGTTGTCCGGCGCAGCCCTGCTTACAAGCGTATGGAATCTTTCAATGGCAAGCGTTATACGGAACTGCACTTCGAATCCTTGGCCATGATGAGTCAACCGCAGCAGGCCGAACAACAGGCCGCTTCTGGTCCCGGTCCTGAATTCTTCACGGCCCTTAACAGTCTGGCTCCTCAATGGCGACGGTTGAACGACGACCCAGCTTTTCTGAAGTTTCTGTCCCAAATTGTTCCTTACAGTGGCGGCATGACTTTTCAGGACAAGCTTGACGCAGCAGTAAGCGAATCCGATGCGGCAACAGCTGCACAGTTTTTTATTGATTATGAAGAAACCAATGTACGTTCTAAAACAAAAACAACGGAATCACGTCCCAAAGAAGGTCAGGAACAGTTGATTGCTCCCTCTCGTCGCAGTAGTGCGGCACAGGCAGCGGCAGACACACACAAGGGCAAAGTCTACACAGAAAAAGAATGGAATGATGCGTGGGAGAGACTAGCTCAAGGAAAAATGTCCGCTAAAGCCGCTCAGGAGTTGGAAGCAGACTTAACCAAAGCACCTTCGGAGGGACGTGTTGTTCCTCGATGAAGGAGAATAAACCATGAGTGTAGGTTCTGTTGCGGGTTATCCCGCTGGTGGATCGCAGGGGATTTCAAAATATACCCCTCAAATGTATGCCAAGAAACTTCTGGTGAAGTTTTATCAGAAGACAGTGTTTGGCGAAATCGCCAATCGTGACTATGAAGGAACGATTTCCGGGCAAGGCGATAAGGTTATCGTCCGGACGTTGCCCAACGTTGTGGTCTATCAGTACCAAAAAGGTATGGACCTCAACGAAAAGAGAAAAGCCCTTGAGCCTCCGAACGTTGAGCTGCTGATTGATAAAGCTCTTGGTTATTCCGTGGCTATTGACGACATTGATAAAGTACAGAACGATATCAATGCTCTCGATGCGTGGGCACGGGATGGTTCGGAGAATCTGGGGATTGAAATTGATCGGGATATTCTGAATACCATTCACGCCGACGCCCATGCAAGCAACCGTGGCAATACTGCCGGGGCCATTTCTGGAAGCTATGAATTGGGAGTTACGGGTACTTTTGTTACTTTGACCAATCTGAACATTCTTGACAAGATTGTTGAATGTGATTCGGTACTGTCGGAGAACAATGTTCCTGTTCATGATCGTTTCATGATTATTCCTGAATGGGCTAAAGCTTTGATCAATACTTCGGATCTTCGCAGTGCGCTGTTTACTGGTGATTCCAGCAATCAAAACCTGCGAAATGGTAAAATGGGCATGATTTCTAATTTTACCATTTATGCCTCGAACAACTTGGCAGGTGTTACTGATGGTTCCGATACCTGCTACAACATTTTGTTCGGTCAGAAGTCGGCTTTGACCTTTGCTTCCCAGCTGGTGAAAAACCGTATGCTGGAACTTCAGAATACCTGGGGTAGCGCCATGGAAGGTCTGCATGTCTATGGGTATGAAGTTATTAAGCCCGAAGCCCTTGGCGTTCTGTATGCCCGTAAAGGCTAA
>PWUU01000094.1 GCA_003562475.1 Dehalococcoidia bacterium
ATGAGGGGTGAACGACATTATTGTACCGACTGCTCTAGGCAAAAGGCAAACTAAAACTAGCTTTGCTTATAGTAGTGCAAGCTGCCGCCGGCGTGCGCCTTTGACTTAATGAGGGTCAGCCTCTCTAGTTCGACTGGCGCAATGTCAGTTGATAGTGACAACACATATACGCCACTGTCCGCTAGGTGTGTCACAAGCTGCTGCAGCGTCTTAAGTTGAATCTCATCGTACGGCGGATCACAAATGATAATGTCAAAACGCTGCGTAGGATTTAGCTGAGACCAGCTAGCGACGTTGGCTCGAATCGTCTTGATCTCATCCTGACATCCGAGAGCAGCGATGTTGTGCTCGAGCGTCTGGTGCGCCGCCTTGTCACGATCCACCGCGACTGCCGACTGGGCGCCGCGGCTAATTGACTCAATGGACATCGCTCCAGTGCCAGCAAACGCGTCAAGCACGGTCAGGCCTTCGATATCGCCAAGCGCATTAAACAGCGCGCCGCGCATGCGATCACTCATTGGATGAGTACGTTTGGTGCGTGGCGACGCAAAGATTCGCCCCTTCAATCGTCCAGCGACCACACGCATAGATTACTCAATCGCCTCCTGATAGGCGCTATACCACGCTAACGTCACTGCAGCGACAATTGTTGGCCCCAGACGATGCCGTACCTGATAGGCCAGCTTGGGCGTCCAGCCTTTTTGATAATATGTATCGTACATCTCCAGCGAAGCAACTTCGCGCGCAGCCCGGCGAAACCACTCGACATAGCCAATCTCTTCCAGCGTCTCGATATCGTCTCGTTTTGGCACTGAGTCACCAAATCGCAGCGGCGCGATAATGGTGGCGATGCCTATCTCAAACAACCCGTGGGTGGTCATCAGGCCTTTTGGCCCCCACATTTTCCAATTGTTCTTCAGCTTCTCAGCGGCGTTGGTGCCGGGCATAAATAGCTTTTTCTTAATCGTGTTGCGCTCAGATATCGCCGCCCCGCCGCGCAGCTTGGTCAACTCACGCTCATACGGATAATGATGTGCTGGCGTCAAGCCATCGACGATTGCATGTGCCAGCCACGCTGCCTCAAACGCAGCCCGCTCTTCGTTATAGTCACGCAGGTGCCGCACCAAATTATCATAATGCGAGCGGATCAGCTCGACGAGGCCTGAAGAATCCTCATCAAACGGACTGTAATAATGCCACGGCTCATCCTGAGCAGGGCTCTTGCGTTTAATACCATCAGGACCATTTTTGCCCTCAAAACGAATGATCATCCGCGAGCGCGGGAACCGTCCATCATCATCGATGATTTTTTTCATATGCCGACGAGCGACGCGATCAATCTTCTGATGCGCACCGAGCACTCGGCCAGAGTATTTGGTAATGGTTGAGCCTGCGTACATAGTTTTGTTCGTTTTTTCTAGTAATTCGCTATTGCAAATTAGTAATTGATTGAAGCAGCTTCACTCGTCGCGCCAAATATTCGTAATCATCAAGCCTAGCTGACATATCGATAAACTGTTGTGCGGCTGCTCGCGCACTGGTAATCAATTCAACATCACTCAGCTGAGCAACGCGCAAGTCAAGCGCTCCGTGTTGTAGCGTACCATAAATCGCACCTGGCCCGCGCAACTGCAGATCGAGCTCGGCGAGACGAAACCCATCGCTAGACGTCTCAAGCGCGCGCAAACGACGCGGTGGCGACGCATCATCACTGAGTACCAAATAGCAAAACGATGGCTTATCTGATCGACCGACTCGGCCCCGCAGCTGATGCAGCTGCGCCAAACCAAACGATTCAGCTGACTCAATCACCATCACCGTGGCATTCGGTACATCTACACCCACTTCCACGACAGTTGTTGCAACGAGTACATCCACTTTACCAGCAGCGAATTGCTGCATGGTCTCGTCCTTGTCGCTAGCCGGCATCTTGCCGTGCAGTAGCGCCACGCGATGGCCCTTTAACAGAGACCTTAGCTCCTTGTGCACCGCCTCGGCATTACTGCCCTGCTTAACCTCGGACGCCTCAATCAGCGGGCAGACCACATAGACTTGATGACCGTTGTCCAGCTCGCGCGATATGTCTTTTTGATACATATCACGCCGGGCGCTGCGGCGAACAATGTCAGTCTGAATCGACGCGCGCTGGGCAGGCTTTTCTTTCAGCAGCGAAATATCAAGGTCGCCATACAGCGTCAACGCCAGACTCCGGGGAATTGGCGTGGCGGTGGTGTGCAGCACGTGGGGCATCACGCCAGCTTTTTGCTGCAACTTAGCCCGTTGCTCCACGCCAAAGCGATGATGCTCATCGATCACTACCAAGCCAAGGCGCGGTACCGCGACGTCATCAGTTAATAATGCGTGCGTCCCGACGATAATCTTAGCCTCACCCTCAGCGATGCGTTTTTTAGCGGCTGTCTTGGCCTTTTTGCTCAAGCTACCCACCAACAATTCAATGCAATCAGCTGCTGCTATCGAGGCAAAAAACGAGTGCAGTGTCTTATAGTGTTGCCGCGCCAACAACTCAGTTGGCGCCATAATCGCCGTCTGATAATCACTTGCCATAACCATCTGCGCGGCCATTGCCACCACAGCTGTTTTGCCTGAGCCGACATCACCCTCGACCAGCCGATTCATTGGCACACTGCGTTGCATGTCTTGAAACAACTGCCAACTCACCCGGCGTTGGTCACCCGTCAGATCAAACGGCAATGCCGAAACCAATGATTGCGCCACCGCCGCGTCAAACGGAATCTTGAGACCCTTGTCACTTTGGATGCGCTGTTTTCCTCGAAGCGCCGCTAAGCTGAGTTCA
>PWUU01000071.1 GCA_003562475.1 Dehalococcoidia bacterium
CATCTACGCCACTACCGACGGCAGAACCAAACTGAAAGACAGATATCAGGAAGCAACCCGATGAAAAAGATGATTCGCAACTCCACCGCCGAGTTTCTTATCTTTACCTCGCAGGCCGGTCAAGGCGGCATAGAAGTGCGGGTAGAGGAAGAGAGCGTCTGGCTGACCCAGAAGCTTATCGCCGAGCTTTTTGGCAAGTCTCCCTCCACCATCAACGAGCACATTAAAAACATCTACGCCGAAGGCGAACTGCAAGAGCATACCACCATGAGAAAATTCGGAAATTCCGAATTTTCTACCAAGCCGACCAACTTCTACAATCTGGACATGATCATCTCCGTGGGCTACCGGGTCAACTCCAAGCGCGCCACTCAGTTTCGCCAGTGGGCGACGGGGGTGCTTCGAGAGTTTGCTATCAAAGGCTTCGTGCTGGATAAAAAGCGGCTGGAAAACGGCGTGTTTTTGGGTGAGGACTACTATGAGAAGCTTCTGGAAGAGATCCGGGAGATCCGCCTTAGCGAGCGGCGGTTTTATCAGAAGATCACCGACATCTACGCCACCAGCGTGGATTATGACAAAGACGCCGAGACCACTAAGGTGTTTTTTGCCAAAGTACAGAACAAGCTGCATTTCGCCATCCACGGCCACACCGCCGCCGAGCTCATCGTCAGCCGTGCCGACAGCACCAAAGAGCGTATGGGCCTGACATCATGGGAAAACGCCCCGGAGGGTAAGATTCTCCGAACCGATGTGGTCGTGGCCAAAAACTATCTCTCCCATGAGGAGCTAAAATCACTCGGCAGGATCGTCAACGCCTACCTGGATCTAGCCGAAGAGCGCGCCCGGCGAAAAATCCCCATGACCATGGAAGACTGGGCTGTGCGGCTGGATCTGTTTTTGGAGTTTGACGAGCGGGAGATTTTGCAGGATGCGGGCAAAATAACGGCCAAACTGGCCAAAGAGCACGCCCTGAGCGAGTTTGAAAAGTACCGCATCACCCAAGACCGCCTCTATGAGTCGGATTTTGACAAAGCGATCAAAGAGCTGGAGAAGAAAAATGAGTGAAATCATCATCTACTCCGGTGCCAATGGCAAAACCAAGCTGGAAGTCACCCTTGAAGATGAAACGCTCTGGCTAAGCCAGAAGCAGATCGGTGAGCTGTACCAGAAGTCTAAAGCGACCATCAGCGAGCATATCGCCAACATTTTTGAAGAGGAGGAGCTGGAGCGGGATTCAGTTGTTCGGAATTTCCGAACAACTGCCGCAGATGGCAAAAACTACGACATCGACTACTACAACCTCGACATGATCATCGCCATCGGCTTTCGGGTGCGCAGCCGCGTGGGGACGCAGTTTCGCCGCTGGGCGAACGAGCGGCTGGGAGAGTACATCGCCAAAGGCTTCACCATGGACGATGAACGCCTTAAAAATCCTCCGGTGGGAGACCGTGAAGCACCGGATCACTTCAGTGAGATGCTCGAACGCATCCGCGACATCCGGGCCAGCGAACGGCGGATGTATCTGCGGGTGCGGGAGATCTTCGCCATGGCGGCGGACTACGACCCCTCATGGAGCGAGACGACCCGCTTTTTTCAGACTATCCAGAATAAGCTCCACTACGCAGTGACACACAAAACCGCCGCCGAGCTTATCACGGAGCGAGCCGATCATACCAAGCCCAACATGGGCCTGACGACCCACAAGGGCGACGAAGTGCGCAGCTATGACATCACCGTCGCCAAAAACTACCTCAACGAAGAGGAGATCGACGGACTCAACCGGATTGTAAGCATGTGGCTGGACTATGCCGAAGACCAGGCCAAACGGCGCAAGCAGGTCTTTTTAAAAGATTGGCAGGAGCGTCTGGACGCTTTTTTGAATTTTAACGAACGGGATGTGCTGCCGGACAAAGGCGCAGTCTCCAAAAAAGCCGCCGATGAACACGCCAAAGAGGAGTACAAGAAGTTTTCCGCCGCACAAAGAGCGCTCAAAGAGTCGCAGGCAGAAGCGGAAAACATGAGAGTGCTTGAAGCCATCGCCAAGAAGGAAACGAAGTGAAAATCCAATTCGACTATCATCTAGACTACCAAAAACGCGCCATCGACTCCATCGTCAATATTTTCGAAGGTCAGGAGACCTGCCAGACCAACTTCACTGTGCAAAGCTGGGCCAAAGACGCTCTTCAGTACGAAAACGATCTAGGCGTGGGTAACAAACTGGAGCTGCTAGATGACGAGCTACTGGAAAACATCCGCCACATCCAGCTGCGAAACGGCCTGAAACAGTCCAAAAAGCTCGCCTCCAGAGACTTCACCGTGGAGATGGAGACCGGCACGGGGAAAACCTATGTCTATCTCAGAAGCCTCTTTGAGCTTAACCGTAAATACGGCTTTAGCAAGTTTATCATCGTCGTGCCCAGCGTGGCGATCAAAGAGGGTGTCCATAAAAGCCTCCAGATGACCCGCGAGCATTTCAAAGCCCACTACGACAACATAAACTATGACTACTTCATCTACGACCCCCAAAATCTGGAGCAGGTCCGAAGCTTCGCCACCAACAGCACCATGCAGATCATGGTGATCAACATCGATGCGTTTAAAAAGAGTTTTGACGATCCGGAGAAGGAAGACAAAGCCAACATCATCCATCGCCCCCACGATCGCCTCAGCGGGCAAAAGCCCATCGAATTTATCCGGGCGACCCATCCGATCGTCATCATCGATGAACCCCAGAGCGTCGATCGCACCCAAAAATCTAAAGACGCCATCGCTTCGCTCAACCCTCTTTGCACCCTGCGATACTCAGCC